>NZ_VWPY01000024.1 GCF_011839805.1 Kineococcus rubinsiae
GGGTGGCGGGGAGCCCGGCCGCGGTCGCGAGCGCGGTGCCCAGCAGGTCGCGCGAGGCCGCGACGGACACGAGCAGGCGCGCCGTCCCGGCCCCGGGCGGCCCGGCGGCACCGGGCGCGGCGACGGTGCCCAGCGCGCCGTCCGCCGTGCGGGTCAGCAGCGCCAGGAGGGCGGCGACGTCCGTGGAGGTGGTGGGCGGGGAGGCGGTGGGCGGGGCGGGGCTCGGCGTCGCGGTGACGGCCGCCGCGGCCGGGTCGTCGCCGAGCGCCCGGCGGTGGGCGGCCGTGGCGGTGGCGACGGCGGTGACCGCGGCCTGGACCTGCGGGGGTGTGCCGGGCGTGGCCACCGCGAGCGCCGCCACGGCCCGGGCGTCGGCGACGGCGGCGTCGCGCGCGTCGTCGTCCGGCCCGCGCTGCACCGTCGGGGTGGTCTCGGGCGAGGCGACGAACCGGACGCCGCAGCCCGTGAGGCCGCCCGCCAGCAGGAGCCCCAGGACGGCCCGGCGGGAGGTCGCTGCAGGTCGCACGGCGTGATCGTCGCACGGGGACGCCCCCGTCCCGGCCGGCGGCGCGCCCCGCGGGGTGCCACCGGGCCCCGTCCGCGCGGTCGGGCCGGCCGGGCCCGCCGGGATAGGCTGTCGCGTCGTCGCAGGCCCCTGTCCGGGGCCCGCGCGCACGAGGAGAGGAGCCGGACGTGCCGTCGCTCGACGAGGCCGTCACCGGGGTGCTGACCGAGGTCGTCGACCGGGCCGGGCTCACCCTCGACGAGGTGACCGTGACGTCCGCGGGCCGCCGGCGCGTGGTGCGCGTGGTCGTGGACCTGTCCGGGGACGAACCCGGCGAGGTCAGCATGGACGCGGTCGCCACCGCCTCCACCGCCGTGTCCGAGGCGCTCGACGCCTCCGACGTGCTCGGTGAGGCCCCCTACACGCTCGAGGTGTCCTCCCCCGGGGTCGACCGCCCGCTCACGCTGCCCCGGCACTGGCGGCGCGCGCTGACCCGGCTGGTCCGCGTCGTGCGCACCGACGGCGGGGAGCTGCTGGCCCGCGTGGTGGAGGTGGACGCCGACGGCGTCCTGGTGCACCTCGAGCCGCAGTCGGTGAAGGGCCGCCCGCCGCGGGCCGCCGACGTCGGGCGCCCCGTGCGCCTGGCGTGGGCCGAGGTCGCGCGCGGTGAGGTGCAGGTGGAGTTCCGCCGCGCCGACGAGGACGCCCTCGACGAGCACGCGGACGACGACGCCACGGACGAGGACGACGAGAACGACGACGACGAGCTGGACGACGAGAACGACGACGACGGACGCGAGGACGAGCAGTGAACATCGACATGGCCGCTCTGCGGGGGCTGGAGCGCGAGAAGGAGATCTCCTTCGACACGCTCGTCCGCGCGATCGAGCAGGCGCTGCTGGTCGCCTACCACCGCACCGACGGCGCGCAGCAGCAGGCGCGCGTCGAGCTGGACCGGACCTCGGGCGAGGTGCACGTCCTCGCCACCGAGCGCGACGCCGAGGGCGCCGTGCTGCGCGAGTACGACGACACCCCCTCGGGCTTCGGGCGCATCGCCACGACCACGGCGCGGCAGGTGATCCTGCAGCGCCTGCGCGACGCGGAGGACGAGCAGGTGCTCGGCGAGTACGCCGAGTCCGAGGGCGAGATCATCTCCGGCGTCGTGCAGCAGGGCCGCGACCCCCGCATGGTGCAGGTCGACCTCGGCGCGGTCGAGGGCGTCCTGCCCCCGCAGGAGCAGGTCCCCGGCGAGCGCTACGAGCACGGCACGCGGCTGCGCTGCTTCGTGGTCGCGGTCCGCAAGGGACCGAAGGGCCCGCAGGTCGTGCTCTCGCGCTCGCACCCGCAGCTCGTGCGCAAGCTGTTCGCGCTCGAGGTCCCGGAGATCGCCGACGGCACCGTGGAGATCACGGCCCTGTCCCGCGAGGCGGGCCACCGCTCCAAGATGGCCGTGCGCGCGACGGTGGGCGGCGTGAACGCCAAGGGCGCCTGCATCGGCCCCATGGGCCAGCGCGTGCGGGCCGTGATGGCGGAGCTGAACGGCGAGAAGATCGACATCGTCGACCACGACGACGACCCCGCGGCCTTCGTGGCCAGCGCGCTGTCGCCGGCGCGGGTCACGTCCGTGACGGTCGTGGACGCGGAGGCCCGCTCGGCGCGGGTCGTCGTGCCCGACTACCAGCTCTCGCTGGCCATCGGCAAGGAGGGCCAGAACGCCCGCCTCGCTGCGAAGCTGACGGGGTGGCGCATCGACATCCACCCCGACACCGAGGCCGACGGCGGGTCCGCGGGTGCGGGCTCGCGGCCCGCGGCGGGGGCCCGGCCCGAGCGCTGAGCGGGCGCGCCGGTGCTCCCGGCGGGTCTACACTCGGGACATCGTTACACTGACCCAGACCGGTCGACCCGACCGGCGATCCACCGCGCGCCCTGCGTCCGCGGCCCCCGAGGGGGCTGTCGCGGAACCAGTGCGCACCTGCGTGGGCTGCCGGTCGCGGGACGTCCGGTCGGCGCTGCTGAGGGTCGTCACCGCGGTGGACGAGGACCTGCTCCTCGTCCCCGATCCGCGGGGGCGTCTCCCCGGCAGGGGCGCCTGGGTGCACCCGCACCTCGCGTGCCTGGACCAGGCGGAACGGCGCAGGGCCTTCCCCCGCGCACTCCACCGTCCTGGTCCCCTCGACACCTCCGCCGTGCGCAGGCACCTGGAGGCCGTCGTCACCACCACCACCGATGAGAGCGGGTCGAACAGCTGATGAGCACTCGATGAGCTTGCAGCGATGAACACCCCCGACTGACGACGGTCCGCGCCCCCGAGAGGTAGCCCGGACCGAGACAGGAGACAAGTGGCCAAGGTCCGGGTCTACGAACTCGCCAAGGAGTTCGGAGTCGAGAGCAAGACCGTCCTCGCGACGTTGAAGGAGATGGGGGAGTTCGTCCGGTCGGCGTCGTCGACCGTCGAGCCTCCCGTCATCCGGCGTCTGAAGGACAAGTTCCCCACCGACGGGACGTCCGCGTCCCCGTCCGCCGCCCCGGCCGTCAAGCCGGGTCCGCGTCTGCCGGCTGGTGCCCGTCCGGGCCCCGCGCCGGCTCCCGCCCCCGCGCCGCGCCCCGAGGTCGAGGCGCCCCGCGCGCCGGCGGCCCCGAGCGCTCCCGCCGCCGAGGTCCCCGCGTTCCAGGCCCCTGCGGCCGAGGCGCCCACGCGCCCCGCGCCGCAGCGTCCCGGCCCCGCGAGCCGTCCGGCTCCGGGTCCCGCCGCCCCCGCGGCGCGCCCGTCCACCCCGCCGCCCGCCGGTGGTCCCGGTCAGGGGGCCCGTCCGGGCGCCCGCCCCGGTGGCCCCGCGGCCCCCGGCACCCGTCCGGGTGCCCCGGCCGGTCCCGGCGCCCGTCGTCCCGGCGCTCCCGAGCGCGCGGGTTCCGAGCGTCCCGGGTCCGACCGTCCGGCGTCCGAGCGTCCCGGTCCCGACCGCGGCGCTCCCGGTGAGCGTCCCCGCGGCGACCGTCCCGACCGCGGCGCCGAGCGCCCCGCGGCCGCGGGTCGTCCCGGTGCCCCGGGTGCGGCTCGCCCGGGCGGCTCGACCCGTCCGGGCAACAACCCGTTCGCGCCCAGCCAGGGCATGCCGCGTCCGCAGGGCGGCGGTGGCGACCGTCCCGGCGGTGGCGACCGTCCCGGCGGCGCGCCGCGTCCCGGCAACAACCCCTTCGCGCAGAGCCAGGGGATGCCCCGCCCGCAGGGTGGACCGCGTCCCGGTGGCCCGCGTCCCGGTGGCCCCGGCCCCGGTGGTCCCCGTCCCAGCCCGGCCTCGATGCCGGCGCGCCCGACGGTCGGCCGTCCCGGTGCGGGTCCCGCCCGTCCCGGTGCGCCGGGCCGCGGCGGTCCCGGTGGTGCCCGTGGTGGCGGCGGCGGCTACGCCGGTCGTCCCGGTGGCGGCACCGGTGGTCCCGGTGGCACCGGTGGCGGCTTCCAGGGCCGTCCCGGCGGTCCCGGCCGCGGTGGTCGCGGTGGCACCCAGGGTGCTTTCGGGCGCGCTGCGGGCCGTCCCGTGCGAGGCCGGAAGTCCAAGCGCGCGAAGCGCCAGGAGTTCGAGGCGATGCAGGCCCCGTCCGTCGGCGGCGTGCAGGTCCCGCGCGGCGACGGCTCGACGGTCGTCCGCATCCGTCGCGGCGCCTCGCTGAGCGACTTCGCCGACCGGATCGACGCGAACCCCGCGGCCCTCGTCACGGTGCTGTTCCACCTCGGTGAGATGGCCACCGCGACGCAGTCGCTGAACGAGGACACGTTCCAGACGCTGGGCGCCGAGCTCGGCTACGTCATCGAGGTCGTGTCCCCGGAGGACGAGGAGCGCGAGCTGCTCGCCGGGTTCTCCATCGACCTCGACGCGGAGCTCGAGGCCGAGGGCGACGAGGAGCTGGAGTCGCGGCCGCCGGTCGTGACCGTCATGGGTCACGTCGACCACGGCAAGACGAAGCTGCTCGACGCCATCCGCTCCACCGACGTCGTCGCCAAGGAGGCCGGGGGGATCACGCAGACGATCGGCGCCTACCAGGTCACCAAGGAGCACGAGGGCGTCGAGCGGGCCATCACCTTCATCGACACCCCCGGTCACGAGGCCTTCACGGCCATGCGTGCCCGCGGTGCGAAGGTCACGGACATCGCGATCCTCGTGGTCGCGGCGGACGACGGCGTGATGCCCCAGACCATCGAGGCGCTGAACCACGCCCAGGCGGCCGACGTGCCGATCGTGGTCGCGGTCAACAAGATCGACAAGGAGGGGGCCAACCCCTCCAAGGTCCGCCAGCAGCTCACCGAGTACAACCTCGTGGCCGAGGAGTACGGCGGCGACACGATGTTTGTCGACGTCTCCGCACGCCAGGGGCTCAACCTCGACGCGCTGCTCGAGGCGGTCCTGCTGACCGCGGACGCGGCGCTGGACCTGCGGGCCAACCCCGACAAGGACGCCCGCGGCATCGCGATCGAGGCGAGCCTGGACAAGGGCCGCGGCCCCGTCGCGACCGTCCTGGTCCAGTCCGGCACCCTGCACGTCGGTGACGCGATCGTCGCCGGCACGGGGTACGGGCGGGTGCGCGCCATGCTCGACGAGCACGGCAACGCGCTCAAGGAGGCGACCCCGTCGCGTCCGGTCCAGGTGCTCGGGCTCACGTCCGTGCCGGGTGCGGGGGACACGTTCCTCGTCGCTCCGGACGACCGCACCGCCCGGCAGATCGCGGAGAAGCGCGAAGCCGCCGAGCGCAACGCGGCCCTGGCCAAGGGGCGCAAGCGGATCACGCTGGAGGACTTCACCGCGGCGCTCGAGCGCGGCAAGGTCGAGAGCCTCAACCTCATCCTCAAGGGTGACGGGGCCGGCTCGGTCGAGGCGCTCGAGGACGCCCTGCTGAAGATCGACGTCGGCGACGAGGTCGAGCTGCGGATCATCGACCGCGGCGTCGGGGCCATCACGAAGAACAACGTGAACCTGGCCATGGCGTCCAACGCGATCATCCTGGGCTTCAGCGTCCGGCCCGAGAGCCAGACGAAGGAGTACGCCGACCGCGAGGGCGTCGACGTCCGCTACTACTCGGTCATCTACCAGGCGATCGAGGACGTGGAGAACGCCCTCCGGGGGATGCTCAAGCCGGAGTACGAGGAGGTCCAGCTCGGGACCGCCGAGGTCCGCGAGGTGTTCCGCTCCTCGAAGTTCGGCAACATCGCCGGAACGCTCGTCCGGTCGGGGCTCATCCGCCGCAACTCCAAGGCGCGCGTCGTGCGCAACGGGGTCGTGCACGGGGACAACCTCACCATCGAGTCGCTGCGGCGCTTCAAGGACGACGCCACCGAGGTCCGCGAGGGCTACGAGTGCGGCATCGGCCTGGGGTCGTACAACGACATCCAGATCGACGACGTCATCGAGACGTTCGAGATGCAGGAGAAGTCGCGCGGCTGACGCACGACCACCCCGCCCGTCACGACGTGTCGTGACGGGCGGGCGGGCCTGACGCGAGAAGGGCCCCGACGCACGACGGCCGGGGTGGGACCTCCCTCCCACCCCGGCCGCTCCGTCCGCACCAGCGGACGGTCACCGGAGCCGCGGGGGAGGACGCAAACCCCCCCGATGTTCGCTGGAACCCTCACCATCGACCTGCTGCTGGGCGACGTGCACTCCCTCAAGGGCAAGCGCAGCGTCGTGCGGCCGCTGGTCGCGGAACTGCGCCGCGCGTTCGACGTGGCCGCCGCGGAGACCGGGCACCTGGACCTGCACCGCCGGGCCGAGGTCGCCATCGCCGTGGTCGCCCCGGACGCCGCCCGCTGCACCGACGTGCTGGACCGGTGCGAGCGCGCCGTCGCCGGGCACCCGGAGTTCCAGATCCTGTCGACGCGACGGCAACTGCTGTCCTCCGACGACGACTGACCCGAAGCCAGAACAGGAGAGTCCCGTGGCGGACCCCACCCGAGCCCGCAAGCTCGCCGACCGCATCAAGGTGATCGTGGCGGAGGCGCTGGAGAAGCGCATCAAGGACCCCCGGCTGGGGTTCCTCACCGTCACCGACGCCCGCGTGACGGGCGACATGCAGCACGCCACGATCTACTACACGGTGCTCGGCACGGACGAGGAGCGCCAGGGCACCGCGATGGCGCTCGAGAGCGCCAAGGGCGTCCTGCGCGCCGAGGTCGGCAAGCGCACCGGCATCCGGCTGACCCCGACGCTCACCTTCGTCGCGGACGACATCCCCGAGACCTCCCAGCAGATCGAGGACCTCCTGCGCGCGGCGGCCGAGCAGGACGCCCGCGTCGCGGCGCTGGCCGCCGGCGCGAAGCCCGCGGGTGACGCGGACCCGTACCGCAAGCCCGTCGACCTCACCGACGACTTCGGTGAGGACGACGAGGACGACGACGACGAGGACGACGAGGACGACGCTCAGGAGGAGGCGGCCGCCGCGGACGGCACGGCCCGCCCCGTCTGAACCAGCCCGCCCGCCGGGTCCGCGCCCGCACCACGGGCCGCGGACCGGCGGCGCGGCAGGGCCAGGGCGATGAGCCCGGCCAGCGCCACCGCACCAGCCCCGGCGTAGACCGCCCCGGGGGTCCCGGCGACGAAGCCGGCCGGGGACAGGTCCCCGCCCCCGCCCTCGAAGACGAGGGTGAGCAGGACGACGCCGAGCGCGACGCCGATCTCCCGCAGCGTGTTGTTGGTGCTGCTGGCCGTGGCGTGGTCGGCGGCGTCGAGGTCGGCCAGGACGGCCGTGGCCGAGGGCGCGAAGACCAGCGACATCCCGATGCCGGCCAGCACGAGCCCGGGCACGAGGTCGGCGTAGGTGGCCGTCGCCGTGGTGGCGGTGGCCAGCAGCGCGAGCCCGGCGGCCGAGGCGGCCAGCCCGCCCAGCAGGACGGGGCGGGGCCCGGTGCGCCCGGCGACGGCCCCCGCGACGGGGGCCAGCAGCATGGGCATCGCGGTCCACGGCAGCGTCCGCACGCCCGCGCCCAGCGGGCTGTAGCCCATGGCGACCTGCAGGTGCTGGGTGAGCAGGAACACCGAGCCCATGGCGCCCAGGGTGAAGAAGAACATCATGGCGTTGGCCACGGAGAAGCTGCGCGAGCGGAACAGCCGCAGCGGCAGCAGCGGTGCGGCCGCGGTGCGCTGGCGCTGGACGAACGCGGCCAGCAGGGCCAGCCCGCCCAGCAGCGGCACCAGGACGCGCGCCGAGCCCCAGCCGTCGGCCTCGGCGTGCACGACGGCCCAGACGATCCCGAACACCGCCCCGCCGCCCAGCACGGCGCCCGGCACGTCGAGCGCGGTGCGCACACCGCGGGTGCCGGGCAGCGCCCACAGGATGAGCGGGACGGCCACGACGGCCACGGGGACGTTCAGCCAGAAGATCCAGTGCCAGCTCAGCCCGTCGATGACGGCGCCGCCGATGACGGGCCCGAGCGCGACGCCGAGCCCCGTCACCCCGCCCCAGATCCCGATGGCCGCCGAGCGGCGCTCGGGGGACACGGCGCCGGCGACCAGCGCCAGCGACAGCGGGGTGATGGCCGCGGCACCCGCGCCCTGCACGGCCCGCGCGGCGATCAGCACCTCGGGGGTCGTGGCGAGCGCGGCGCCGATCGAGGCGAGCGTGAAGACGGCGAGACCGCCCAGGAAGACGCGGCGCCGGCCCCAGCGGTCGCCGGCCGCGGCGGCCACGAGCATGAGCGAGGCGAAGGACAGCGTGAACGCGTTGACGACCCACTGCAGCTGCCCGAGGGACGCGCCGAGGTCGTCGTGCAGGACGGGCAGGGCGCCGGTGACGACGAGGTTGTCCAGCGTCGCCATGAACACGGGCAGGGACGCCGCGACGACGGCGACGGGGGCCGGCACCCGGCGGGTGCGCCGGTGCGAGCGAGGAGCGGGGACGGTCGCGGACACGGGGTCCTCCGTGGTTGGCATCGGATGATTACTTCACGCTAGGCATCCACTGATACCTTGTCAACCGTGGTGACCACGACGAGTCCGGCGACCGAGCGGCGCATGTCCAGGGAGGACCGCTGGGAGCAGATCGTCGACGCCGCGAGCGGGGTCGTAGCCGTCAGCGGCTTCGCGGGGACGACCACCGACGCGGTCGCCGCGGCCGCCCACGTGAGCCAGCCCTACGTGGTGCGCACCTTCGGCGGGAAGCAGGCGCTGCTGGAGGCCGTGGCCGAGCGCTGCGCCGAGCGCATCGTCGCCGTCTTCCGCGACGCCCCCACCGACGGCGACCAGCAGGAGTGCCTGGGGGAGGCCTACGTCGACCTCATGCACGACCGGCGCAACCTCATGGTGCTCATGCACTGCTTCACCTCCGGCGACCCCGCGGTGGCCCGCCGGGCGCGCGTCTGCCTGGGCGAGGTGTTCGCCATCGTGCGCGAGCGGCTGGGCGAGGACCGCGCGGCCGTGGACTTCGTCGCGGAGGGCATGCTGCTCAACGTGCTGATGGCCGTCGACGCCCGCGACCACCTCGACGAGCACGCCGGGCTGGCGGCGATGACCGCCGCGGCCGGCGGCGGCGCCCTGCTGGCGGAGCCCGGCGCGACCGGGGGCGTGCGGTGACCGGCGACTCGGTGGAGGCAAGCACGGTGACCGGTGACGGGATCGTCGTCGTCGACAAGCCCGCGGGGCTCTCCAGCCACGACGTGGTGGCCCGCTGCCGCCGGCTGCTGAACACCCGCCGCGTGGGCCACGCGGGCACCCTCGACCCGGGCGCCACGGGCGTCCTCGTCCTGGGGGCCAACCGCGGCACCCGCTTCCTCACCCACCTCGTCGCCCACGACAAGGCCTACTCCGCCACGGTCCGCCTCGGCCTGGCGACCGTGACCGACGACGCGGCGGGCGACGCCCTCGGGGAGACGGTGGACGCCACCGCGCTCGGGGAGGACGCCGTGGCCGCCGCCGTCGCGGCGCTGACGGGGGACATCGAACAGGTGCCGAGCTCCGTGAGCGCCATCAAGGTCGACGGCCGGCGCGCCTACGCCCGGGTGCGGGGCGGGGAGGACGTCGACCTGCCCGCGCGGCCGGCGACGGTCACCCGCTTCGCCGTCGTGGGCCGCCGCGACGCGGCCCCCTTCGTCGACCTCGACGTGGAGGTCGAGGTCTCCAGCGGCACCTACGTGCGGGCGCTGGCCCGCGACCTCGGCACGGCCCTGGGGGTCGGGGGACACCTCACCGCGCTGCGCCGCACCCGCTCCGGGCCGTTCGGCCTCGCCGAGGCCCGCACGCTGGAGCAGCTGGAGCAGGACCCGTCGGTGATCCCGCTGGCCGACGTCGCGCGCCGGCTGTTCCCCGTGCGCGAGATCGACGACGAGCAGGCCGACATGGTCTCGCACGGGCGGTTCCTCGAGCCGTGCGGCGACGCGGGCCCCGTCGCGGCCTTCGCCCCGGACGGGACGCTCGTGGCGCTGCTGGGCGACACCGCGCGCGGCGCGAAGCCCCTGCTCGTGCTCACGCCCGCGGAGTAGTCCCCTCCCGCCCCGCTTCCGGGGACGCGGTCAGCGGCGCAGGGTGGTGGCGGGGCTGACCGCGTACTGCTCCTGGTAGGCGGCGGCGAAGCGGCCCGGGTGGGCGAAGCCCCACCGCGACGCGATGCCGGCGACGGTGTCCCCGGCACCGGGGTCTCCCGCGCGCAGGTCCTGGTGCGCCCGCTCCAGGCGGACGCGGCGCAGGTGCTGCAGCGGCGTGACGCCCAGGTGGGTCGTGAAGGCCTGCTGCAGGGCGCGGACCCCGATGCCGGCGGCGCGAGCCAGGTCGGCCACGGTGAGGGGCTCGGCGGCGTGGGCGTGCAGGTGGGCCAGCGCCCGGCGCAGCGTCGCCGGCCCGACCTCCCCGGGCCCTGCGAGGTAGTCGGTCGTCATGGTCGTGTTGGGGAACGTCACCAGCGCCGTCTGCGCGAGGGTCCGGGTCAGCTGGGTCCGGACGAGCGGACTGGTGAGGGGGGAGTCGGGCGCTGCGGCCTGCTGGTAGGCGAAGCGCACCAGCGAGGTCCAGTACCGCTCGGCGGCGGCGTCCACCGGCCCCGTGTCCAGGAAGCGGACGGCGGCGGCGCGCCCGTCGCCCTCCCCGTCCGCCCGGCCCGTCTCGGCGGCCGCCTCGTCGACGGCCACGAGGGGCAGCTGCTGCAGGACGAAGGCGGAGTCCGCGTGCCAGCCGGCGTGCAGCTCCTGGTCGGTGTTCCAGCGCCACGCCTGCCCGGGGGTGAGCGTGCGGGGCGGTGCACCGCCCGCGGCGACGGACAGGGTCCCGGTCTGCACCACGGCCGTCGTGAAGGTCGTGACGGGAGCGACCTCCGCCCGGCCGGCGAAGCCGTAGCGGACGGTGCTCATGGCCAGCGGGCCCGCGCTCGCGAAGGCCAGGCGGAACTCGAAGTCCGCGCCCGGGCGCCCGAGGTCGGTGCGGGTGTCGGCGTAGAGGCGCTCGATGACGGCGGCCGCCACGGCGACGTCGCGGGTCACGATCGACGAGCGCTGGACGACGTCGCCCGGCGAGGTGTCGCTGCCGGTGCTCACACGGACCCCCTGCTGGTCCCGGGTCCGGAACCGGCTGTTGCAGCCCCGCCCACCCGCATCGTAGGCCGGATCGCGAGGTCGTCGTCCGCGGAGCGAGGTGCGTCGGCTCCCACCGCTCCCGCGGCGACCGCGGACGTTTGACTGCAGTCATCGCTCCCGGCTGTGCCGGCGGAGGCGTAGGTCCGGAGCTGAAACAGACCGGTTCCGGACCGCCACCGACCGTGCCCGCGAGCCACGCCGTGCGAGCCGTCACCGACCGGTGCCCGGAGCAGCGCTCCGTCACCGCTCTCGCGTTGCCGCGCAACGGGATCACGGTCCGCGGGCCGTCCGGGGCGGTGAGCCGCCCCGAACCCGGCGGTGGAGGGGAAACCCTCCTGACAGGGGCCCCGGACGCTCCTACCATCGTGCGGTCAGACAGCGCTGAGCACGCTGTCGCTCAGGTCCCGAGGCCACCATGAGCACCAGGAGAGTCGTCACGGCAGCCCTGACCGCCACCGCGGCCGCGGCCCTGGTGACCGCCCTCACGGTCCCCTCCGCCCCCGCCACGCGGGGCGAGCCGGCGGGGCGCTGCCACGGTCTGGCGGTGACCCTCGCGGGGGCGACCCCGGCCGACGACCAGATCTTCGGGACAGCCGGCCCGGACGTCGTCGACGGCCTGGGCGGCGACGACCGCATCTACGGCATGGGGGGCGACGACGTGCTCTGCGGCGGCGCGGGCGACGACGCCGTCCACGGGGACGCGGGCGACGACGCGGTCTTCGGGGGCGACGGCGACGACCTCCTCCACGGCAACGACGGCGACGACGTGCTGGGCGGGTCGGCGGGGTTCGACCGCGTGCACGGCGACGCCGGCGACGACCTCCTGCACAGCGGTGGCGGGCGCGGCTCCTCCGCCGACCGGGCCCCCTCGCAGCTGTTCGGCGGCGACGGCGACGACGTCCTGGACGGCAGCGCGGGCCGGGACAGCCTGCAGGGGGGAGCGGGCGACGACCTGCTGCGCGGCGACGCGGGGGCGGACTCCCTGTCCGACACCGACGGCCACGACCGGCTGCGGGGCGGGACGGGCGACGACGTCCTGCGCGCGCGGGACGCGTCCCCGCCCGGCCCGGCCGACGACCGGCTGGACGCGGAGCTCGGGCACGACACCTGCCTGCGGGACGCCGCGGACGCCGCCACCGGCTGCGAACGCCTCCTCGCGCCCGTGTGAGCACGGGCGCCCGTCGCGGCACCACCGCCCGGGTGCTGACCTGACGGCCGGGCCCGCCGCAGCGGGCCCGGCCGCCGCTCAGAACAGGCTGTAGCCGCCGTCGGTGACCAGGACGGCCCCCGTGGAGAACGAGGCCGCGTCCCCGACGAGGTAGACGAGGCTCGCGGCGATCTCCTCGGGGCTGGAGTAGCGCTGCATGGGCGCGTCCTCGATCCACATCCGCCGGAACCGCGGCTCGTCGACGGGCGCCATCTCCGTCTTGACGTAGCCGGGCGCGAGGGCGTTCACGCGGATCCCCAGCGGGGCCCACTCCGCCGCCAGCGACTTCGTGAGCTGGTGCACCGCAGCCTTGGACGCGTTGTAGATGGGCTGCATCTGCGGGCGGTTGACGATGAACGCGCTGATGGAGCCGATGTTGACGATGCTGCCGCCGCCGTTCTCGGCCATCCACCCCGCGGCGACCTGGCTCGCCAGCCACACGCCGCGCACGTTGGTGCTGAGGACCTCCTCGAACTCCTCGTCGGGGATCTCCAGCGCCGGCCGGTGCACGCACGCGCCCGCGTTGTTGACGAGGATGTGGATCCCGCCCAGCTCGTCCACGGTGCGGGCGATCGCGGCCTCGACCTGGGGCCGCGACGTCACGTCCATCCCGAGCCCGAGGGTGCGCCGGCCGGTCGACTCGGCGATCTCGGCGGCGGCCTGCACCGACCTGGCCTCGTCGCGCGCGGCGACGACCACGTCGGCCCCGGCCTCGGCGAGGGCCTGGGCGAAGGCCCGGCCCAGCCCGCGGTAGCCGCCGGTGACCAGGGCCGTCTTGCCGGCCAGGGAGAAGCGGTCCAGGACGCTCACGCGGAGGCTCCTTCGGTGGTGGGGGTGAGGACGACGACGGCCTTCATGCTCAGCGGGTCGGAGTCCGCGTTCAGCGCGTCCTCCACCTGCTCCAGCGGGTAGCGGGCGGTGACCATGTCGTCGAGGTGCACCGTGCCCGCGGTGGTCAGGGCGATGCCGCGGGGCCAGGTGTCGATGTAGCGGAACACGCCGGTGATGTTGAGCTCGCGGCTGGCGATCTCCTGCACGGGCAGCGGCATCTGCTCCGCGCCCAGGCCGACCAGGACGACGGTGCCGCCGCTGCGGGTGGCGGTGAGGCCGGACAGCACGGCGGGGGTGGCGCCGGAGCAGTCGACGAAGGCGTCGGCCTGCAGGGCGGCGATCTCGGCGGCGTCGGCGACGGGGTGCAGCGCGCGGGTCGCGCCGAAGGAGGTGATGCGCTCGCGGCGGGAGTCGACGAAGTCGGTGACGACGACGTCGCTGGCCCCGCGGGCGCGCACGGCCTGGGCGACCATCGCGCCGATGGGCCCGGCGCCGGCGACGAGCACGCGGTCGCCCGGGCCGATCGACGCCTTGTGGGCGGCCCACAGCCCGACGGAGAGGGGCTCCAGCAGGGCCGCGGAGTCGTCGGAGAGGCTGTCCGGCACCAGGTACGCCTGGTCGGAGGGGGCCGTGACGTAGTCGCAGAACGTCCCGTCGTGCGGCGGCGTCGCGTAGAACTCCATGAACGGGCAGAGGTTGGAGCGCCCGGCCTTGCAGGCGCGGCAGTGCCGGCACGGGCGCTGCGGGTCGATCGCGACGCGCTCGCCGACGCGGCTCTCGTCCACGCCCCGGCCCACGTCGACGACGAGCCCGGACACCTCGTGGCCGAGGACGAGGGGCTGCTCGACGACGTAGTCCCCGATGCGCCCCTCCTTGTAGTAGTGCACGTCGGAACCGCAGACGCCGACCGAGGCGACCCGGACGAGGACCTCCCCGTCGCCGGGCGCCGGCACCGGCCGTTCCTGCATCTCGATGACACCCTTGCCGACCAGCACGCTGGCGCGCATGGTGGCGGGGACGGACCTCGTCGTCACGCTGACTCCTTCAGAGAACTCGGAACGTGCGGTCAGCCTCCCGCAGTCGCCTGCCGATGACCAGGCGCCCCCCCCGGGAGGTGGCGTCGCCGGGGAGCGCGGTCAGAGGGCGCCGGCGGGCGCCGGCTCCTCCAGCGGGCGGCGGGCGCGCTCGACCGTGCCCCGCGCCCAGGCGCCCGTCGTGACCAGGCCGAGCACGCCGACGAGGACGCTGCACGCCGCGGCGATCCACCAGACGGGGTGCGTCGCAGCGGGGAACCCGGCGGCGATCGTCCCGCCGGAGGCGCCCGCGATGGACCCGGCGACGGCGACGCCGAGGGCGGAGCCGACCTGCCGGCTCGTCGAGGCGGTGGCCGCGGCGACCCCGGCCTGCTCGCGGGGCATGCCCGAGACGGCGGCGTTGGTCACGGGGGAGTTCGCCATGCCGAACCCGGCGCCGAAGACGAAGTAGACGACGAGCAGGTACCAGAGCGGGGTCGTCGCCGACAGCGTGGTCAGCGCCAGCGTGGACGCCGTCAGGCAGACCGCCGCGACGAGGTAGGGCGGGCGGGCGCCGCGGGAGGCCACGAGCCGGCCGGACAGCGGCGCCGCGACCAGCGAGGCCAGGGCCAGCGGCAGGGTGGCGAGCCCGGCGTCCAGGGGCGAGAACCCGCGGACGTCCTGCAGGTACAGCGTGTTGAGGAAGAGGAACCCGCCGAAGGTCGAGAACACCGCGACGGCCGTCACGACGGCCCCGGTGAAGGGGGCGCTGCGGAAGAACTCCACCTGCACCAGCGGGTCGCGGCGGCGGGGCTCGTAGAGCACGAGGCCCACGACGGCGATGACGGCCACGACGACCGCGCCCACGACCATCGGCGACGTCCAGCCGCGCCGGGGGCCCTCGATGATCGCCGTGGTGACGGTCAGCAGGCCGGCGATGACGAGCAGCTGACCGACGGGGTCCAGGCGCCGGGCGCGGGCCGCGCGGGACTCCGGGACGAAGACGGCCGCCAGCACGAGCGCCGCGATCCCCAGCGGCACGTTGATCCAGAAGTTGGCCCGCCAGCCGACGGTCTCGGTGAGCAGGCCCCCGACGACCGGGCCGAGCGCGAGCGCGAGCCCGACGACCCCGGCCCAGACGCCGATGGCGCGGGCGCGGTCGCGCGGGTCGGTGAAGACGTTGGTGATGATGGACATCGCGACGGGGTTGAGCATCGACCCGCCGACGGCCTGCAGGACGCGGGCGGCGACCAGCCAGCCCAGCCCGGGCGCCACGCTGCACAGCAGCGAGCCGAGCGTGAAGACCACGAGCCCCGTCTGGAACGTGCGGCGGCGCCCGATCCGGTCCGCCGTCGACCCCGACAGCATCAGCAGGCTGGCCAGCACGAGCGTGTAGGCGTCGATGGTCCACTGCAGGTCGGCGAGGGAGGCGCCGAAGTCCGCGCGGATCGCCGGCAGCGCGACGTTGACGATCGTGTTGTCCATCGAGACCAGCAGCAGGCTGCAGCAGCAGATCGCCAGCACCAGGTACTGCCGGGAGCGGGGGAGGGTCGTCACACCCCCCATCATCGCCCCGGCGCCGCGCCGCCCGCGCGCCACAGGCAGTTGCGCGAGGCAACTGCCCGGCGGTGCGCGGGCGGCGGTGGGGTCAGCTCCGCTGCGCCAGGTAGTAGCGGATCAACGCGCCCGTCGAGGCGTCCTGCTCCGTGAGCGCCGCGTCGTCGCCGGTGAGCGCGGGCGCGATCTCCATCGCCAGCTTCTTGCCGAGCTCGACGCCCCACTGGTCGAAGCTGTCGATGCCCCACACGGCGCCCTCGACGAACGTGATGTGCTCGTAGAGGGCGATGAGCTGGCCCAGCACCGACGGCGTGAGCGCCGGCGCCATGATCGACGTCGTGGGCCGGTTGCCCGAGAACACGCGGGCCGCCACGACGTCCTCGGCCGTGCCCTCGGCGCGGACCTCCTCGGCCGTCTTGCCGAACGCCAGCGCCTTGGTCTGGGCGAAGAAGTTCGCCATGAACAGCGCGTGCACGTCGGCGTCGCCGTCGGTCAGGGGGTGGGCGGGGTTCGCGAAGGCGATGAAGTCGGCCGGGATGATCCGCGTGCCCTGGTGGATCAGCTGGTAGAACGCGTGCTGGCCGTTGGTGCCGGGCTCGCCCCAGAACACCTCGCCCGTGGCGGTGGTGACGGGGGAGCCGTCCCAGCGCACCGACTTGCCGTTGGACTCCATGGTCAGCTGCTGCAGGTAGGCCGGGAACCGGTGCAGGTACTGGGAGTACGGCAGCACCGCGTGGGTGTGCGCGTCGAGGACGTTGTTGTAGAAGACGTTGACCAGGCCCATGAGGACGGGCACGTTCTGCGCGAACGGGGTGGTGCGCACGTGCTCGTCGACGGCGTGGAAGCCGCTGAGGAACTCGCGGAACCGCTCGGGGCCGACGGCCACGGCGAGCGAGGTGCCGATGGCGGAGTCCACCGAGTAGCGCCCGCCGACCCAGTCCCAGAACCCGAAGGCGTTGGCGGGGTCGATGCCGAAGGCCTCGACCTTCTCCAGCGCCGTGGACACCGCGACGAAGTGCTTCGCGACGGCGCCGCGGCGGGCCTCGTCGTCGTCGGCCAGGACGCCCGCCTCCGCGAGGTGCGCCCACAGCCAGCTGCGGGCGAGGCGCGCGTTGGTCAGCGTCTCCAGCGTGCCGAACGTCTTGGAGGCGACGATGAACAGCGTCGTCTCGGCGTCCAGGCCCCGGGTCTTCTCGAAGACGTCGGTCGGGTCGATGTTGGAGACGAAGCGGCACTCCAGGCCCGCCTGCACGTACGGCTTGAGCGCCTCGTAGGCCATCACGGGGCCGAGGTCGGACCCGCCGATGCCGATGTTCACCACCGTCGTGATGCGCTTGCCCGTGACGCCCGTCCAGGCGCCCGAGCGGACCTGGTCGGCGAAGGCGAAGACCTTGCCCAGCTCGCGCTGCACGTCGGCGTCGACGTCCTGGCCGTCGACGACCAGCGGCGGCTGCGCCCCGGCCGGGCGGCGCAGCGCGGTGTGCAGGACGGCGCGGTCCTCGGTGGGGTTGACGTGCTCGCCCGCGAACATGCCCGCGAGGCGGCCCGCGACCCCGGTCTCCTCCGCCAGCTGCAGCAGCAGGGTGAGGGTCTCGTCGGTGACGAGGTTCTTCGAGAGGTCCACGTGCAGGTCGGCCGCGTCGAAGGTGAGGCGCTGCGCCCGGTCGGGGTCGGCCGCGAACCAGCCCCGCAGGTCCGGCGCGGTCGCGGCGCGGTGGGCCTGCAGGGCCGCCCAGGCGCTCGTGGACGTGGGGTCGACGGGCGGTCCGCCGTTGCTGCTCTGGGTCACGTGTCCTCCTGCGCTCGACTGTCGGGACGACCGTAGCCAGCCCACCGCCGGACCGCGCGCGTGGCTGCTGGCACAGTGGGCGCGTGCAGCGGTGGGAAGGCCTGTCGGCCGTCGAGGCGGGCTTCGGGCCCTCGGTGGTCGCGATCGGCAACTTCGACGGCGTCCACCGCGGTCACGCGGCCGTGCTCGCCCGCGTGGTGGCGACGGCCCGCGCGCGCGGCGCCGCGGCCGTGGCGGTGACCTTCGACCCGCACCCCCTGCAGGTGCTGGACCCCGACCGCGCCCCCGGGCTGCTGACCGGCATCGACCACCGCCTGGAGCTGATGGAGGCGGCCGGGCTCGACGCCGTCCTCGTCATGCCGTTCACGCGCGAGCTCGCGAGCTGGAGCCCCGAGCGCTTCGTCGTGGACGTGTTCGTGCGGGGGCTCGGCGCCGAGGTCGTCGTCGTGGGCCACGACGTGCGCTTCGGCTCCCGCAACTCCGGCGACCTGGGCACCATGCGCGAGCTCGGCGCCCGGCACGGCTTCGAGGTCGCCGTCCTGGAGGACCTGGGCGACCCGCGCGACGGCAGCCCCCGGTGGTCCTCGACCGCGGTGCGCGACGCCCTCGCGGCCGGCGACGCCGAGCGGGCCGCCGCGGTCCTGGGGCACCTGCACCGCGTCACGGCCGTCGTCGTGCACGGCGACCACCGGGGCCGCGAGCTGGGCTACCCCACGGCGAACCTGTCCACCGTCGAGGGCGACACCGAGGGCCTCGTGCCTGCCGACGGCGTCTACGCGGGCTGGGTCGTGCTCGGCGAGGGCACGCCGGAGGAGGACCGGATGCCGTCGGCGATCTCGGTCGGCACCAACCCGACCTTCGACGGCCTCGGGCGGCGCGTCGAGGCGTACTGCATCGACCGCACCGGCCTCGACCTCTACGGCGAGCGGGTGGCCGTGGAGTTCGTGCGGCGCCTGCGGCCCACCCTGCGCTTCGACGGCATCGACCCGCTCGTGGTGCAGATGCGCCGCGACGTCGACGAGGCCCGCCGCCTGCTGACCGGGGTGGACCGGGCGGGCTCCGCGGCCCGCGGCTGAGGGCGACGCCGCAGGTGGCGGGCCGTCCTGCGTCGGGCCTCCCGGCGCCCGGCTGGTAGCCTGGGCGGTGCCGTACTAGCGGCCGCGGATCCAGAGCGCCCGGGTGGACAAGCCCCGAGGCACCGCGCAACGACGGACCAGGAGAGCTCGTGCCCCTCGACGCTGATGTCAAGAAGAAGATCATGACCGAGTACGCCACCAGCGAAGGTGACACCGGCTCGCCGGAGGTCCAGGTGGCGATGCTGACCCAGCGCATCCGCGACCTGACCGAGCACCTCAAGATGCACCAGCACGACCACCACAGCCGTCGTGGCCTGCTGCTGCTCGTCGGCCAGCGCCGCCGCCTGCTGCAGTACATGGCCAAGAAGGACATCAACCGCTACCGCTCGATCATCGAGCGGCTCGGCATCCGCCGCTGAGGCGAGGCAGGGGTGGTCCCGCACCGGGACCGCCCCTGCTGCCGTTGCGCGCGGCAGCCGGTCCCGTCCGGGCCGGCGGCGCGCCACCGCGGCCGCACACGCGGCCGTGAGACACCAGGAGCGACCGCAGCGTCGTGCCGGTCCTCGGTAGTGGCCCCCGGACGCCGACGACGTCGGCAGCCGTGGGCCTCGATCGAAGGCCGGATCGGGTCCGTGCGCAGAGCACGGTCCCGAGACGCGCAGTCCTCCGAGCACCACAGAGGAGGAACCCGTGGAGGGTCCTGAGATCACCGCCGCCGAAGCCGTCATCGACAACGGCAGGTTCGGCACCCGCACCGTCCGCTTCGAGACGGGCCGCCTGGCCAAGCAGGCCGCCGGCTCCGCCGCCGTCTACCTCGACGGCGAGTCCTTCCTGCTGAGCGCGACCACCGCCGGCAAGTCCCCGAAGGACCAGTTCGACTTCTTCCCCCTGACGGTGGACGTCGAGGAGCGCAGCTACGCCGCCGGCAAGATCCCCGGCTCGTTCTTCCGCCGCGAGGGCCGCCCGTCCACCGAGGCGATCCTCACGTGCCGCCTCATCGACCGCCCGCTGCGCCCGAGCTTCGTCAAGGGCCTGCGCAACGAGGTCCAGGTCGTCGTCTCCGTCATGGCGCTGCACCCCGACGACGCCTACGACGTCGTGGCCATCAACGCCGCGTCGCTGTCCACCCAGCTCTCGGGCCTGCCGTTCTCCGGCCCCATCGGCGGCGTGCGCATCGCGCTGATCGAGGGCCAGTGGGTCGCCTTCCCGCGCTACTCCGAGCTCGAGCGCGCCGTCTTCGACATGGTCGTCGCCGGCCGCGTCGTCACCGCCGCGGACGGGTCGCAGGACGTCGCGATCATGATGGTCGAGGCCGAGGCGACCGAGGGCTCCTGGAACCTCATCAAGGAGCAGGGCCAGACCGCCCCGACCGAGGAGGTCGTGGCCGCGGGCCTCGAGGCCGCCAAGCCCTTCATCGCCGAGCTCGTGCGCGCGCAGGCCGAGGTGGCCGCCACGGCCGCCAAGCCCACCGCCGCGTTCCCGACGTTCCCGGACTACGCCGACGACGCCTACCAGGCCGTCTTCGACGCGACCTCCTCCGACCTGACCGCCGCGCTGCAGATCGCCGGCAAGCAGGAGCGCGAGTCCCGCATCGACGAGATCAAGGACGCCGTCAAGGCGTCGCTGGCCGAGTCGTTCGCCGGGCGCGAGAAGGAGGTCTCCGCGGCCTACCGCTCGGTGCAGAAGACCCTCATCCGCCAGCGCGTGCTGAAGGACGGCGTCCGCATCGACGGCCGCGGCCTGGCCGACATCCGGACCCTGTCCGCCGAGGTCGAGGTCCTGCCCCGCGTGCACGGCTCGGCGCTGTTCGAGCGCGGCGAGACCCAGATCCTGGGCGTCACCACGCTGAACATGCTCCGCATGGAGCAGCAGCTGGACACGCTGTCGCCGGTGACGCGCAAGCGCTACATGCACAACTACAACTTCCCGCCGTACTCGACCGGTGAGACCGGCCGCGTGGGCTCGCCCAAGCGCCGCGAGATCGGCCACGGCGCCCTCGCCGAGCGCGCGCTCGTCCCGGTCCTGCCGGCCCGCGAGGAGTTCCCCTACGCGATCCGCCAGGTCTCCGAGGCGCTGGGCTCCAACGGGTCCACCTCGATGGGCTCGGTCTGCGCCTCGACCCTGTCGCTGCTGAACGCGGGTGTGCCGCTGCGCGCGCCCGTCGCCGGCATCGCCATGGGCCTCATCTCCGACACGGTCGACGGCCAGACCCGCTACGCGGCGCTGACCGACATCCTCGGAGCCGAGGACGCCTTCGGCGACATGGACTTCAAGGTCGCCGGCACCAAGGAGTTCGTCACCGCGATCCAGCTGGACACCAAGCTCGACGGCATCCCCGCCTCGGTGCTGGCCGGCGCGCTGACCCAGGCCCGCGACGCGCGGCTGCACATCCTCGACGTCATGGCCGAGGCCATCGACGCCCCGGACGAGATGTCGCCGACCGCGCCGCGGATCATCACGGTCAAGGTCCCCGTGGACAAGATCGGCGAGGTCATCGGGCCGAAGGGCAAGATGATCAACCAGATCCAGGAGGACACCGGCGCCGACATCTCCATCGAGGACGACGGCACGGTGTTCATCGGGGCCGTCGACGGTCCCTCGGCGGAGGCGGCCCGCGCAGCGGTCAACGCCATCGCCAACCCGACGATGCCCGAGGTCGGCGAGCGCTACCTCGGCACCGTCGTGAAGACGACCACCTTCGGCGCGTTCGTCTCGCTGCTGCCCGGCAAGGACGGCCTGCTGCACATCTCGCAGCTGCGCAAGCTCTCCGGCGGCAAGCGCGTCGACAACGTCGAGGACGTCGTCGCCGTGGGCCAGAAGGTCCAGGTCGAGATCGCCGAGATCGACCCCCGCGGCAAGCTCTCGCTGATCCCGGTCGTCGCCGAGGAGGCCGCGGACGCCGCGGCCGCGCCCGAGGCCGAGCCGGCCGACGCCTGAGGTGACGGCCCAGCACGCCGGCCCGTCCGGCGCCCCGGTCGAGCTGCCCGTCGTGGCAGCCGGCCGGGAGCCGCTGACGACGACGCTGTCCGAGCAGGACGGTGCGGTGGTCCGCCGCACCGTCCTGCCCTCGGGCGCGCGCGTCCTCACCGAGGCGATGCCCGGTCAGCGCTCGGCGACCGTCGGGTGCTGGGTGGGTGTCGGCTCCCGCGACGAGGACCGGGGCCACTTCGGCTCCACGCACTTCCTCGAGCACCTGCTGTTCAAGGGCACCGAGCGCCGCGACGCCATGGACATCGCCACGGCGTTCGACGCCGTGGGCGGTGAGGCGAACGCGGCCACCGGCAAGGAGCACACGACCTACTACGCGCGGGTCCTGGACGCCGACCTGCCGATGGCGATCGACGTCGTCACCGACATGGTCACGTCCGCGGTGCTCGACGAGGACGACTTCACGAGCGAGCGCGAGGTCATCCTCGAGGAGCTCGCGATGAACGACGACGACCCCGCCGACGTGGCGCACGAGAAGTTCGCCGAGCTCGTGCTCGGCGCGCACCCCCTCGGGCGTCCCATCGGCGGGACCCCGGACACGATCCGCGCCGTCGGGCGCGGGGACGTCTGGGAGCACTACCGCGCGCACTACCGGCCCTCGACGCTGGTCTTCACGGCCGCGGGCGGGCTCGACCACGACGAGGTCGTCGACCTCGTGCAGGCCGAGCTGTCGCGCGCCGCGGGCGACCTCGGCGAGGCCGCACCCGCACCGCGGCGCACCGGGGGCACGCCCTCCGGCGGGCTGGAGCGCGGGCAGGCGCTGGTCGTGGAGCGCAGCACCGAGCAGGCGCACGTGCTCATCGGCATGACCGGCATCACGGCCACCGACGAGCGGCGCTTCCAGCTGTCCGTGCTCAACGCCGTCCTCGGCGGGGGCATGAGCAGCCGGCTGTTCCAGGAGGTCCGCGAGAAGCGGGGCCTGGCGTACTCGGTGTACTCGTTCAACGCGAACTACGCCGACTCCGGCTACGTCGGGCTGTACGCCGGCTGCTCGCCCGCGAAGGCGGGGCAGGTGGCCGACCTCATGCTCGCCGAGCTGGTGAAGCTCGCGCAGGACGGTCTGGACTCCGAGGAGCTGCAGCGCGGGATCGGCCAGCTCGCGGGCGGTCTCGTCCTGGGCCTGGAGGACTCCGGGTCGCGGATGAACCGCCTCGGCAAGTCCGAGCTGGTGCACGGCCAGTTCCTGGACGTCGACGGTGTCCTGCAGCGGGTCCGCTCGGTCACGGCCGAGGAGGTGCGAACCCTCGCGGGCGAGCTGCTCTCCCGGCCGCGCTCGGTCGCCGTGGTGGGCCCGTTCTCGGACGACACCCCCTTCACGGGCGTCCTGCAGTGACGACCGGGGTCGCGGTCGTCGGCGCACGGGGCCGCATGGGCGCGCAGGCGTGCCGTGCGGTCGCCGGGGCCGACGACCTCGACCTCGTCGCCGAGATCGGCCGCGGGGACTCCCTGGACGCCGCCCTCGGCGCGGACGTGCTGGTCGACCTCACGGTGCCCGGCTCCGTGATGAGCACCGTGGAGTGGGCCCTGGCCCACGGCCTGCACGTCGTCACCGGCACCACCGGCTGGACCGACGCGCGCCTCGCGCAGGTGCGGCGGTGGCAGGCCGCCGCCCCGCACCTCGGGGTCCTCGTCGCGACGAACTTCGGCCTCGGGGCCGTGCTCGTCATGCAGTTCGCCAAGCAGGCGGCCAAGTACTTCGAGTCCGTCGAGGTCGTCGAGCTGCACCACCCCGGCAAGGTCGACGCGCCCTCCGGCTCCGCGATCCGCACGGCGCAGCTCATCGCCGCCGCGCGCGCCGAGGCGGGGATGGGCCCCTCGCCCGACGCCACCGAGCAGGAGCTGCCCGGGGCCCGCGGCGCCGTCGTCGACGGGGTCCACGTGCACGCCGTGCGGATGCGGGGCATGACCGCCCACCAGGAGGTCGTCCTCGGCGGGCCGGGGGAGACCCTGACCCTGCGCGACGACACCTACGACCGGGCCGCCTACATGCCCGGGCTGCTGCTCGGCGTGCGCACGGTGGCGGGCCGCCCCGGCGTGACGGTCGGCCTCGAGCACTACCTCGACCTCTAGCCCGCCCGACCCGAACCCCGCCCGACCCGAACCCCGCCCGACCTGAACCCGGAGCCCCCGTGCGCACCAAGGTCGTCATCGTCGTCTCCTGCCTCGCGCTGGCGTTCTACTTCGTGCTGCTCGGCCGCCTCGGCGTCGGGCTCATCGGCACGGGGAACTGGGCCGGGGTCCTGCTCGGGGTCGCGCTGGTCCTGCTGCCGCTGGTCGGGGCCTGGGCCGTGTGGCGCGAGATCCAGTTCGGCCGGGCCACCGCGCGCCTGGGCGGGGAGCTCGCGGCCGCGGGGCAGCTGCCGGTCGACGACCTCGAGCGCACCGCCTCCGGGCGCGTGGACCGGGCCGCGGGCACCGCGCTCTTCGAGCGCTACCGCGCCGAGGTCGAGGCCGCCCCCGCCGACGCCGGCGCGTGGTTCCGCCTGGCCCTGGCCTACGACGCCGCGGGGGACCGCCGCCGTGGCCGCGCCGCCGCCCGCCACGCCGTGAAGCTGCACGCCGCCCGCTGAGCGCAGGTCGTCGCCCCGGGCCACCATGGTCGCCATGGCACTGGACGCGGCAGGCACCACCACGCTCGCGGGGCACGAGGTCCCCCGGCTCGGCTACGGCACGATGCGGCTCACGGGACCGCACGTCTACGGCCCACCCGCCGACCCCGACGAGGCGCGGCGCGTGCTGCGCCGCGCGGTCGAGCTGGGCGTGCGGGCGATCGACACGGCCTGGTACTACGGCCCGGACGTCGCGAACGAGCTGGTCGCCGAGGCCCTGCACCCCTACCCGGAGGACCTCGTCCTCGTCACCAAGCTCGGGGGTGCCCGCCGCCCCGACGCCTCCTGGATCGCGGCCCTGCGGCCGGAGGAGCTGCGCGCCGGCGCCGAGCGCGACCTGCGGCTGCTGAAGGTCGAGCAGGTCCCCGTCGCGCACCTGCGGTGGATGCCCGGGGCGCCCGTGGACTTCACCGAGACCCTCGACGCCATGACCGCCCTGGTGGACGACGGCCTCATCGGCGCCGTGGGGCTCTCCAACGTCGACGCGGGGCAGCTCGAGCTCGCCCTGGGCCGGACCCCCGTGGCCTGCGTGTCGAACGCGTACGGCCTGCTGGACCGCACGTCGGAGGACGTCGTGCAGCGCTGCGCCGCCGCCGGGATCCCCTTCCTGCCGTTCTTCCCGCTGGGGGCGACCCCGGGCGGGGCGAGCGCCGTGGCCACCGACGAGCGCCTGGACGACCTCACGGCCCGCACCGGGGCCACCCGCACCCAGCTCGCGCTGGCGTGGCTGCTGCAGCACTCCCCGGCGCTGCTGCCGATCCCCGGGACCAGCTCCGTGGCGCACCTCGAGGAGAACCTCGCCGCCGCCGACCTGCGGCTGGACGCCGACGTCGTGGCCGAGCTCGACGCCCTGGCCACCGCCGGGTAGCCCCGCACCGGTGCGCAGGCGGGTCAGTGCACGGGCCGGTCGGTGCAGGGGCGGGTCAGTGCACGGGCGCCACGGGGGAGATGACGGTCGCCCGCAGCGGGGTGCGGGCCGTGGACCAGCTCGAGGACAGCGCCTCGTGCAGGACACCGCCGGCGGCGCCGAGCGCGCCCGCGTGCTCACCCGAGTCGCTGAGGCGGACCTCGACGCCGTGCAGCTCGTGGCTCATGGCGGCCTTCAGCCGCCGGTGCACGACCGCGCGCACCCGCGGGCCCCCGCGCCGCAGCCCCGGGCCCCCGAGCACGACCTCCCCGACGTCCACGACGTTCACCACGCCGATGAGCACGTCGGCGAGGTCCTCGTCGGCCCGGCGCAGCACCGCGGTGGCCGCGGCGTCCCCGGCGGCGGCCAGCCCGTCGAGCAGGTCGTGGTCGGGCAGCACGCTGGACTCGGTCAGCGCGAGCCCCGCGCGGTGCGCGGCGGGCGCCCCCACGAGGCCGACGTAGCTGCGCACGACCGCTGCCGGGGCGGCGCACGCCTCCAGGCACCCGCGGGACCCGCAGGTGCACTCCGGTCCGGTGCGGTCGACGACGACGTGCCCGATCTCCCCGGCGTTGCCGGACTCCCCGCGCAGGACCTCGTCGCGCAGCACGATCCCGCCGCCGATGCCCGCGCCGACGTAGACGTGCAGGAAGGAGCGCGGGCCCGGGGGAGAGCGCCAGAGCTCCCCGACCGCGCAGGCCGTCGCGTCGTTCTCGACGAGCACGGGCAGGTGCAGGTGGTCCTGCAGCAGCTCGGCGACCGCCACCCCGCGCCAGCCGGGCAGGTTGATGGCCGAGGACCGCACGGGGCCGCGGAAGTCGAGCGGACCGGGGACGGCCACGCCGACGCCGCGCACCGCGCCGGGCTCCACGGTGCCGCGCTCGACGCCCGCTGCGACCAGGGTGCCCACGAGGCTCGCGGCGACCCGCACGGACGCGGCGGGGCCGACCCCGTCCCGCTCGGCGCGCGCGACGTCGAGGACGTCGCCCGTGAGGTCGAGCAGCACGGCGACCACGTGGTCGCGGTCGAACTGCACGCCCGCGGCGACGGCCGTGCCGGGCCGCACGGAGAGCGCGGCGCGCGGCTTGCCGGCCGTGCGGGGTGCCGCCGAGCGCCGGACGTCCTCGCGCACGAGCTCGCGCTCGAGCAGGCGGCGCACGATGTTGGAGACCGTCTGCAGGGTCAGGCCGGTGGAGCGGGCGAGCTCGGTGCGCGAGGTCCCCGGCGAGCGGCGGATCCCGTCCAGGACGACGGCCTGGTTGTAGTCGCCCACCCAGGGCAGGTTCGTGCCACGTCGCACGGCGCCTCCTCGCGCTCGGGACCCCGGACGGGTCCCGGGCGCGGCGGGACGTCCCTGTCCGAGATCGTCGGCACAACCATGCCCGCGAACCGTTGACAACGTCAATCCAGTGGATTTAGTTTTTCGGCGAACGCGAACCCGACGGAGCGGCGACGTCGCCGCTCCACCGCCCGGGACCTCCGGGCCCATCTCGGACCGAGCTCCACCACACACCACGAAGGAGTGGGTCGTGCGTCGTCGCAGCTTCCTCACCGCCGCCGGACTCGGCGCCGGTGCCCTGTTCGGAACCGCCGCCTGTGGCGGCGGCGGTTCCTCCGAGTCCTCCGGCTCCGCCGCGACCAAGGTCGCCTACCAGCAGTGGGGCTCGGGCACGATCATGAAGGACTACCTCACGGGGGTGAAGACCGCCTACGAGAGCGCCAACTCCGGCAAGACCATGGAGCTGCTGCCCATCGTCGCCTCCGAGAACGACTACTACACCAAGCTCCAGCTGATGATGCGCTCGCCGCGCACGTCGCCCGACGTGGTCTACGAGGACACCTTCCTCATCAACTCCGACATCACGGCGGGCTACCTGCAGCCGCTCGACGCGCAGCTGGAGAAGTGGGACGAGTGGAGCCAGTTCCAGGACATCGCCAAGGGCGCCGCGAAGGCCGCCGACGGCAAGACCTACGGCATCCCGGACGGCACCGACACCCGCGCGCTGTGGTTCAACAAGGACCTCTTCGCGAAGGCGGGGCTGCCCGCGGACTGGGCCCCCACGAGCTGGGACGACCTCCTCGCCGCGGCGCGCGAGCTGAAGGGGAAGCTGCCCGGGGTGACGCCCATCAACGTCTACGCCGGCAAGGCGGCCGGTGAGGCCGCGTCCATGCAGGGCTTCGAGATGCTGTTCTACGGCACCGGCAGCACGCTGTACGACCCGAAGGCCGACAAGTGGAACGTCGCGAGCCCCGAGTTCCGCGACGCGCTCACGCTGCTGAAGACCCTCTACGACGAGAAGCTCTGCCCCGACCCGCAGATCGCGCTCGACGCGCAGGTCGGCACCCGCGTGCAGGAGGAGTTCCTCCCCGGTTCCACGATGGCCATCGCCCTCGACGGCTCGTGGCTGTCCGGCACCTGGCTGGAGTCCGGGGGTGCCCCGTGGGCGGAGTGGAACGACGTCATGGGGACCGCGCCCATGCCGACGAAGACCGCGTCGGGGGACGGGAAGATCAGCATGTCCGGCGGCTGGACCTGGGCGATGACGAAGAACGCCGCGAACCCCGACGACGCGTGGAAGGTCATGTCGACCCTCACGTCGTTCGAGAACAACGTGAAGTACAACATCGCCTCCGCGGCCGTCGCCGTGCGCAAGGACGTCGCGGAGGACCCCCAGTACACGGGGTCCAACCCGACGCTGGAGTTCTTCTCCAGCCTCGTCCCCGTCACGCAGTACCGCCCCCAGAACACCGACTACCCGCGGGTCTCCAACGAGATCCAGGTGGCGATGGAGGCCGTCGTGACCGGCCAGGCCAGCCCGTCGGAGGCCGCGGACTCCTACGACGAGGCGGTCAAGGGCATCGTCGGCGAGGACAAGACGGCCACCCTGTGACCGCCGCCGCCGGCCCGGGCGCCCCGCCCACCCCGCCGCCACCGATCAGGCCGACCGCACCACCCACCCTGCTGGCACCGCCCACCCCGACGGCCGAGGAGGCCCCGTGGCCACGCTGACCAGGCCCGGCTCGCCGGAGACCGGGACCGAGCTGCACCGGCGCACCCACCCGCTGCGGGTGGACATCGCCCGGGCCCTGCCGCTCACCCCCGCCGTGGTGCTCCTGCTGGTGTTCCTGGCGGGGCCGATCCTCTGGTGCTGCTACGCGGCGTTCACGGACACGGCCCTCACGGGGGCCGGGTCCGGGGCGACGAGGTTCGTCGGCCTGGACAACTTCCGCCAGGCCTTCGGCAGCGACGCGTTCCGGAACTCCGTGGTCCTCACGCTCGTGTTCACGGTGCTCTCGGCCGTGGTGGGGCAGAACCTCCTCGGCCTCGCGCTGGCGCTGCTGCAGAAGCGGGCCGCCCGCGTCGTGCGGATGCTCGTCGGGACCGCGGTCATCGGGGCCTGGGTCATCCCCGAGGTCGTGGCCGGCTACGTCTGGTACGCGTTCCTGGCCAAGGACGGCACGCTCAACGAGATCATCGGCACGCTGGGGCTGGGGCAGAACTGGCTCTACACGCTGCCCATCCTCGCGGTCTCCATCGCCAACGTCTGGCGGGGCACGGCGTTCTCCATGCTGGTCTACAACGCCGCGCTCTCGGAGATCCCGCAGGAGATCGAGGAGGCGGCCGAGATGGACGGCGCCACGGGGTTCTCCCGGCTGCGCTACGTCACGATCCCCATGATCCGGCGCACCGTCACGACCAACCTCATGCTCATCACGCTGCAGACCCTGTCGGTCTTCGGGCTCATCTACACGATGACCAAGGGCGGTCCCGGCACCAAGAGCCAGACGCTGCCGCTGTACATGTACGAGCAGGCGTTCTCCTTCAGCCAGCTCGGCTACGGCACCGCCATCGCGCTCGTGCTGCTCGCGGTCGGCGCCGTGTTCTCCGTCGTCTACATGCGCTTGCTGCGAGAGGAGGCCTGACCGTGAGCGGACAGACCACCACCGTCCCCGGTGCCGCCGTCACCCGCCTGTCGAAGCAGGTGGTCGCCACGGCCCACCCGCGGGGCCCGCGCACCTGGGTGGCGACGGGCGTCGTCAACGTCGTCACGGCCGCCATCGGCCTCGCGTTCCTCGTGCCGATGCTGTGGGTCGTCTTCGCGGCGTTCAACGCCCGGGCCGGCCTCAAGGTCGAGTGGCCGGGATCGAACTTCAGCCTGGACAACTTCCGGGCCGTCATGACGCCGGAGACGACCTACCGGCCGATGTGGAACGGGCTCGTGCTGTGCGTCGGGGCAGCGGCCATCGCCATCGTCGTGGCGACGCTCGCGGCCTACCCGCTGTCGCGGTTCCAGACGCGCTACAAGCGGCCGTTCCTGCTGACCATCCTGTTCTCCACGGGCCTGCCGATCACGGCCATCATGGTCCCGGTGTACGGGCTCTTCGTGCAGCTCAACCTGATCGACACCCTCGGCGGCACCATCGCCTTCATGGCGACGACGTCGCTGCCCATCTCGATCTTCCTCACGAAGAACTTCATGGACGGCGTGCCGATCTCGCTGGAGGAGGCCGCCTGGACCGACGGGGCCAGCTCCATGCAGACCCTGCGCTACGTCGTGCTGCCCCTCATGTGGCCGGGACTGTCCGTCGTGACGATCTTCACCTTCATCGGCCTGTGGGGGAACTTCTTCATCCCCTTCGTCCTGCTGCTCTCGCCCGACCGGCTGCCCGCGTCGGTGAGCATCTTCACCTTCTTCGGCCAGTACGGCTCCGTGCAGTGGGGCCAGCTCGCCGCGTACTCGGTGCTCTACACGCTGCCGGTGATCCTCCTGTACCTCCTGCTCTCGCGCCGCCTCGGCGGGGCGTTCACCTTCGGCGGCGCCCTGAAGGGCTGACGGGGCACGCGCCCGCCCGCCACCTCCTGCCCGCCCCCTCCCGGCACAACCGCCGCCCGACCTGAAGGAGGACCGTGGCTCCCTCCCCCCTCCGCGTCGCCGTGCTCGGCTGCTGGCACGTGCACGCCGGCGACTACGCCCGCTCGGCGGTGGCGCACCCCGACACCACCCTCGTCGCCGCCTACGACCGCGATCCCGACCTCGCCGGCCCCCTCGCCGCCGAGCTCGGGGTCGAGGCCACCGGCGACCTCGACGCGCTCCTGGCGCGCGAGGACGTCGACGCCGTCACCGTGACGACCGAGACCACCGCCCACACCGACGTGATCGGCCGGGCCCTGGCGGCCGGCAAGCACGTCTTCACCGAGAAGCTGCTCGCCCCCACCGTTGCGGAGTGCGAGGCGCTCGTCGCGCAGGCCGCCGACGCCGGCCTCGCGCTGGTCGTCTCGCTGCCCCGCCTGTCCCACGGGTACGCCCTCGCGGTGCGCGACGTCCTCGCCGCGGGAACCCTGGGGCGGCTGACCTACGCCCGGGTCCGCCTGTCCCACGACGGCGCCGTCCACGGCCGCGACCGAGCCCAGGGCGGCGGCTGGCTGCCCGAGCGGTTCTACGACCCCGCCACCGCCGTCGGCGGGGCGCTGACCGACCTCGGCTGTCACCCCGTCTACCTCACCCAGCTGTTCCTGGGGGAGACCCCGCAGACCGTGCGGGCCGTCTACGCGAGCGTCACGGGACGCGCGGTGGAGGACCACGCCGTCGTGTCGCTGGGCTACGAGGACGGCGGCATCGGCGTCGTCGAGGCGGGTTTCGTCAGCAACGACGCGTTCACGATCGACGTGCACGGCACCGAGGGCAGCCTCCACCACACCCAGGACGGGGGACGGCTGGTGCTGCGCCGCCCCGACGGCGGCGTCGAGGACGTCGCCGTCCCCGCCGACGCCCCGGACCCGTTCTCCCAGTGGGTCACCCACGCCGGCGACGGCACGCAGGCCGTCGAGAACCTGCACCGCGCCGTCGAACTCACCCGTCTCGTCGAGCGGTCCAACGCGGCCGCGCAGGAAGGAGGCGTCCGATGAGCGACGTCACCAGGGTCGGCCTCGTCGGGGGCGGCGGCATCACGCGCGCCCACGTGCGCGGCTACCTCGCCCACGCCGACCGGATCGCGGTCACCGCCGTCGCGGACATCGACGCCGCGGCCGCGGCGGAGCGCGCCGGCGAGCTCGGCGCGAAGGCCTACACCGACTACCGCGAGATGATCGCCACGGGCGACGTCGACGCGGTCGACATCTGCCTGCCCCACCACCTGCACGCCGACGCGATCGTCGCGGCCGCCGAGGCCGGCAAGCACGTGCTGTGCGAGAAGCCCCTGTGCCTCACGCCCGAGGAGGCGCGGCGGGTGGCGGACGCGGTCCGCGGCGCCGGGGTGACCCTCATGTGCGCGCACAACCAGCTGTTCTTCCCCCCGGTCGCCAAGGCCCGGGAACTGCTCGACTCCGGGATCCTCGGCACGGTCTACGAGGTGCGCACGACCGACAGCTTCCACAACGACTTCGACCCCGCGAACATGGGCTGGCGGGCCTCGGCGCGCACGAGCGGCGGCGGGGAGCTGATCGACACGGGCTACCACCCGACGTACCTGCTGCTGCACCTGGCGGCCGCCGAACCGGTCGAGGCGACCGCGATGCTGTCCACGCACCGCCTGAAGTTCATGGAGGGCGAGGACTCGGCGCAGGTGCTGGTCCGCTTCGCCAACGGCGTCGTGGGGCAGATGACCACCAGCTGGGCCTACGACGCGGCCCCCGGCACCGAGAAGTTCTCCGTCGTCGGCGAGCTGGGTTCCCTCACGGGGACGGCGACGTCGGTGACGTACCGGCTGCGCTCGGGGGAGGAGGAGACGTTCGCGTTCGGGGAGACGGACTCGTTCGTCGACGAGATCGGCGCCTTCGCCACCTGCCTGCAGACGGGCACGCGCCCGCTGCACACCGAGACCGAGGGCATCGCCGTGCTCGGGGTGCTGCTCGCGGCCTACGAGGGCGCGCGCACCGGGACGATCGCGAAGGTCCTGCGCCTCTGAGGGTCCGGGCCTCTGAGGCTCTCGCGCACCGCTCCCGGGGCCGTGGTGGGATCGGGGGGTGCTCGCCGTGCCCCGCTGCGGCTGCGCCGTCTGCGACGCGCGCGCCGCGGCCCCCGTCCGCGCGACGGTCGAGGCGCCGCGTCCTCTCGTGGTGCTGCGTCCCGTGGTGGCGGGCCCCGGGGTGGCGCCGGGGGTCGTGGTGGTGCTCGTCGGCCCACCCGCGGCGGGCAAGACGACCCTGCGCCGCGAACTGCTCGCCGCGGGGCTCGACCCCGCCGCGGTCCTGAGCCTGGACGACCTGCGGCGGCGGTTCCGGGCGGCGGCTGTGGCCACCGGGCTGCCGGCGCGTGAGGCGCAGGCCTACTCGCTGCCCGCCGTGCGCCGCGCCGCGCGCCGCGGGGACGCGCTGGCCGCCTTCGGCACCGGCTACCTCGCGGACGCGACGCACCTGCGCCGCGCCGAGCGGCGCGAGCACGTCGGGCGCGCGGCGGACGCCGGGCTCGCCGCCGAGGCCGTCCTGCTCCCCGACCTGCCGCTGGCGGAGCTGCTGCGGCGCAACGCGTCCCGGCCGGACGACGAGCGGGTGCCCGAGGACGTGCTGGCCCGCTTCGCGCACCGCCGCTCCCTGCTGGACCCGGACCTGCTGCGGGAGGAGGGGTTCGCGGTCGTCCACGCCCCCGCGGCGAGCGGGTGAGGAGCGCTCAGCGACCTGACGGCCGGGGGTGGCGACCGGGGGACGGCGCGGGCGCCTCCGCGGCGTCGACCACGCGGTCCAGCCACTCCACGAAGAGCGCCCGCTCGGCCGCGCTCAGCACGTCGAGCTCCGGGGCGAGGGCCCGCAGCGCGATCGCCGGGGCGGCGGGCCCGTCCCCGGCCGCCGCGGGGACGTCGGTGACGATCTGCCGGAGCACGGCCTCGTAGACGCTGTCGCCGAGACCCGGGTCGCGCTCGGCGACGGGCGTCGACAGCAGCACCTGGATGGTGCCCGTCCCCGCGGACTGGACCACGTCGACGGCGCGGCGCTCGCTGACCCGCAGCCGGCCGGCCTCGGCGATCCGGTGGACGCGCGCCTGCAGCACCCGCCGTCCCGCCTCCGCTGCGGGGGAGCGCGATCCGCGCTCCGGATCGCTGAGCAGGCGGAAGATCGTCGGGTTCGCGACGCCGAACTCCAGCTGCGCGTCCCACCCGGCGCGCAGGTCGTCGAGCGCGTCCACCTCACCCACCGTCGCCGCCTGCACGGCCGCGGCCTTGCCGGACACGAAGGTGGCCATCACGTGCTCGGCCACCGCGTCGAGGAGCCCGTCCTTGTCGCCGAAGAGCCGGTACAGCGTCGGCGCCTGCACGCCCGCCGCCTCGGCGACCCCGCGGGTGGTGAGGGCGGCCGGGCCGCGCTCGGCGAGGAGGTGCGCGGCGACCTCGACGATCGTCGAGCGCGCGTCGTCGCGGCGGTGGGGTGCTCCGGCCATGGACCGATGCTAACGGCCCCTTGCTACCACGGTGTTTCCGAGGTTACTGTTCTCTGAGTATCAGCGATAACAACGAGGAGGACCACGTGTTCGTCATCACCGGAGCCACCGGCGCCCTCAACGGCGCGACCGTCGAGCACCTGCTCGCCCGCGTCCCCGCCGACCGCATCGCGGTCGCCGTGCGCGACGTGGCCCAGGCCCGTCCCTTCGCCGAGCGGGGGATCGAGGTCCGCCACGGCGACTACGCCGACCCGTCCTCCCTGCCCGCCGCCTTCGCGGGCGCCGAGCAGCTGCTCCTGGTCTCCTCCAGCGACCCCCGGGCCGACGCGGTCGCCCTGCACCGCACCGCGATCGAGGCCGCCGTCGCCGCGGGGGTGGGGCGCGTCCTCTACACGAGCCACCAGGGCGCGGCCCCGGCCAGCCCGTTCTCCCCGGCCCGCGACCACTTCGCCACGGAGCAGTTGCTGGCCGACTCGGGCCTGGCGTGGACGTCGCTGCGCAACGGCTTCTACGCCCACACCCTCGGCTGGCTGCTGGGGTCGTGGCGCGAGACCGGCCGCTTCGAGGTGCCCGCCGACGGCCCCGTGTCGTGGACGTCGCGCGCGGACCTCGCCGAGGCGGCCGCCCTGGTCCTGGCCTCCGACGGGGTGCACGACGGCGTCCTGACGCTCACCGCGGGTGCGGCGCCGACCTTCGAGGACGTCGCGGCGCTCCTGACCGAGCTGGCCGGACGGCCCGTCGAGCGCGTCGTCGTCGGCCCGGAGGCGTGGGTGGCCGGCCAGGTCGCCGCGGGGCAGCCGGAGGGGGCGGCCCGCTTCACGGCGTCGATCTCCGTCGCCGCCGGGGAGGGGTTCTTCGCCGGCACCGACCCGCTGCTCGCGGACCTCCTCGGCCGCGCGCCGCGCAGCGTCCGCGACGAGCTCAGCGGCCTGGCCGCGGTCGCCGCCTGACGGCGCGCGGCCGCGCGGTGCCGGTCACCCGCCGGCCTCAGGCCTTGTCGCGCATCATGCGCTCGGCCACGCGCAGCCGGAAACGGCGGCCGAGCAGGCGGGTGGACACCGCGGCCGTGAGGCGGTTCGCCCGGCCGTCGACGACGGAGGGAGCCGACCCCCGCAGGGCGCGGAACGCCGTGTCGACGACCTGCGCGGGGTGCCGCTTGCGCCGAGCGGCCCCGGGGTTCATCGGGGGCGCAGGCCCGGCTGCGCGTCGTGCTCGACGGCCTGCGCGGCGCGCGCCTGACCTCCCGGGCGGGGCCCGGTGCGATCGACGGAGCGAGGGGAGGTGCCCCGGTCGCCGTCGCTAGCATCCGATCATGACCGTGGTCGGGGACGTCGAGAGCCGGGGCGGGCGGCGCGGGAGCCTGCGCATCGCCGTCGCCCAGCCGGTGTGCGTGGCGCTGGACCCGGTCGCCAACGCCCACGCCCACGCCGACCTGGTGCGCCGCGCGGCCGCGCGCCTGGTCGTCTTCCCGGAGATGTCGCTGACCGGCTACGAGCTGCAGGCGCCGGCTCTGGACCTCGCCGACGCGTCGTGGCGACCGCTGGTGCAGGCGTGCGGGGAGGCGGGGTCGGTGGCCCTGGTCGGTGCCCCCGTCGCCGACGGGACGGGTGAGTTCATCGCCACCGTCGCGGTCACCGGAGAGGGCGTGCAGGTCGCCTACCGCAAGGCGTGGCCGGGTGGGGAGGAGCGGGCGCGGTTCGGGTGCGGCCCCGGAGCGACCGTGCTGCAGGTGGACGGCTGGCGCATCGGCCTGGGGATCTGCCGCGACACCGGGGTGAGCGAGCACGTCGAGGCCACCGCGGCGCTGGGCGTCGACCTGTTCGCGGCGGGGCTGGCGGACGTGCCGGAGGACCTGGCGGTGCAGCGGGAGCGGGCCGGGCGCATCGCCCGCGCCTGCGGGGCGCCCGTCGCCTTCGCCAGCTTCGCCGGACCCACGGGCCGGGGCTACGAGCGCACCGCCGGCGCCTCGGCCGTCTACTCGGGCGAGGGGACCGTGCTGGCGGGCTGCGGCCCGGGGACGGGCGAGGTCGCGACCGCCGTCCTCGGCTGACCCGCCGGTCCCGGCGCCCCCGCTCCGTCTGCAGGCCTGCTCGGCTCCGTCTGCGGGCCGGTCGGAGGGGAGGCCGGTCGGAGGGCGGGCCGGGGAACCGGGAGGATGGTGCGGTGAGCGAACCGGTCGACCAGCGGACGACGACGATGACCCGGGGGCGCACGTTCCTCTTCGCGGTGGCGGGTGGGGCCGCGGTGGGGAACCTCTACTGGGCGCAGCCGCTGCTCGACTTCATCGCGGGCGACCTGCGCGCCTCGACCGCCGACGCGGGGTGGCTGGTGACGGCCACGCAGATCGGCTACGCCGTGGGCATCCTGCTCGTCGTCCCGCTCGGCGACGTCGTGGACCGGCGCCGCCTCGTCCCGCTCGTGCTGCTGTGCTCGGCGGTCGCGCTCGTGGCCTGCGCGCTGGCGCCCTCGTTCCCGGCGCTGCTCGCGGCGATCACCCTGCTGGGCCTCACCACCGTCTCGGGGCAGGTGCTCGTCCCGCTCGCGGGCGACCTCGCCGACGACGACTCCCGCGGGCGGGTGGTCGGCACCGTGGTCTCGGGGATCCTCACCGGCATCCTCGTCTCCCGCACGCTCGCCGGGCTCGTGGCCGAGGTCGCCGGCTGGCGCGCGGTCTACCTGCTGGCCGCGGTCGTCGCGGTCGTGTTCGCCGCCGTGCTGCGCCGGGCGATCCCGTCCCTGCCGCCGAAGACCCGGCTGCGCTACCCCGCGCTCATCGCCTCCGTGGGCGCGGTCGTGCGCCGGGAGCGGCTGGTGCGCTGGACGCTCGCCCTGGGCGCCACGCAGTTCGCGGCGTTCACGATGTTCTGGACCGCGCTGACGTTCCTGCTCAGCGCCCCGCCGTTCTCCTACCCCGTCGCGGTGATCGGCCTCGTCGGCCTGGTGGGTCTCGCCGGGGCGCTCGCGGCCCAGCGCGCGGGCCGGCTGCACGACCGCGGGTGGTCGCTGCCCGCCACCGGGGCCGGGTGGGTCCTCGCCCTGGCCGCCTTCGCCGTCGCCGGGTTCGGGCGGCACTCGATCGTCGCCGTGCTCGTGGCGGTGCTGCTCCTGGACATCGCGCTGCAGGGCGTCGGCATCTTCAACCAGACGCGTCTGTTCGCCGTCTCCGCGGAGGCCCGCAGCCGCCTGAACACCGCCTACGTGACGGGGAACTTCCTCGGGGGCGCGGTCGGGTCGGCTGCGGCCGCCGTGCTGTGGTCGCACGGCGGCTGGGTCGCCGTGACCGTCGCCGGGGCGGTCCTCAGCGCCTTCGCCCTCGCGGTCTGGGCGCTCGGCCGCCGGGGCGCACTGGTGCCGCGGGCCGGGTGAACCCGCGGCCGCCCCTCAGCGGTCCTCCGTCAGTGCCCCTGGCCCCGGTGGACGGGCGCGCGGCCCGGGGGCTGGCGCGGGGTGGCCAGCAGCGGCTTGCGCGGCTGGAGGCGCCGCGTCGCCGCCCCGCCGGGCCGCAGGGTGAGCTCCTCGCCCGCGTGGCGCAGCACGACCTCGCCCGCGGCGTCGTCCGCGAGCTGGTACTCGACGCGGTCGTGGCGGACGTCGACGTGCACGGCGGCCCCGTGCCAGCGCACGCTGAAGCGCAACCGCGTGAGCCCCTGCGGCAGAGCGGGATCGAAGCTCAGGGCGCCGTCGCACTCGCGCAGCCCCCCGAACCCGTTCACCAGGGCGATCCAGGTCCCCGCCAGCGACGCGATGTGCAGCCCGTCGCCCGTGTTGCGGTGCAGGTCGCGCAGGTCGACGCTCGCCGCCTCGTAGGCGTAGTCGTGCGCGAGCTCGAGGTGCCCGACCTCGGCGGTGACCACGGCCTGCACGGCCGCCGACAGGGAGGAGTCACGCACCGTGCGGGGTTCGTAGTAGTCCACGATCCGCGCCTTCTCCTGCGCGGTGAACCGCTGCCCGAACCAGAACACGGCGAACTCCGCGTCGGCCTGCTTGACCACCTGGCGGCGGTACAGCTCGACGTAGGGCGCGTTCAGCAGCAGCGGGTAGTCGGGGTGGGCGGCGAAGTCCCACTCCGGGTGGCTCGTGAACTGCGAGTCCTGCGGGTGCACGCGCAGGTCGTCGTCGTAGGGCACGTGGACGTCGCGGGCCGCGTCGCGCCAGGTCGCCGCCTCCTCCAGGTCGGCGCCCGTCGCGCGGGCGAGGTCCGGGTGGCGGGTCACGGCCTCGGCCGCGGCCACGAGGTTGTGGGCGGCGGCGAGGTTCGTGAACACGTTGTCGTCGACGAGGGCGGAGTACTCGTCGGGGCCCGTGACGCCCGTGAGGTGCCAGCGGCCCCGGGCGTCGTGGTGGCCCAGCGACATCCACAGCCGCGCCGTCTCGACGAGGACCTCCCCGCCGCCGTCGGCCTCCAGGCTCGCGTCACCCGTGACGACGCGGTAGCGCTCGACGGCGGCCGCGATGTCGGCGTTGACGTGGAACGCGGCCGTGCCCGCGGGCCAGTACCCCGAGGACTCGTCGCCGGCGATGGTGCGCCACGGGAACGCCGCCCCGCGCAGGCCCAGCTCCCCGGCGCGGCGGCGCGCCCGGTCCAGGGTCGTCCACCGCCAGCGCAGCGCGTCGGCGGCCGCCTCGGGGGCGGTGTAGGTGAGCACCGGCAGCACGTACGCCTCGGTGTCCCAGAAGATGTGCCCGTCGTAGCCCGGGCCGGTGAGGCCCTTCGCGGGGATGCCGCGCTGCTCGGCGCGCGCCCCCGCCTGCAGGACGTGGAAGAGGGCGAACCGGACGGCCTGCTGGATCTCGGGGTCGCCCTCCACCAGCACGTCGGCGGCCCGCCAGAACTCGTCCAGGTACTCCCGCTGCTCCCGCAGCAACCCCTCGAAACCCGTGAACCGGGCCCCGCTGATGGCCCCCGCCACCTGGTCGCGCAGCGCGGGCTGCGAGCGCAGGGCCGACCAGCCGTAGCCGAGGTGCTTCACGAGGCGCAGCTGCTGACCGGGCTCCAGCTCCGAGACCGCGGTCGTGCGCGCCCAGTCCTCGCCCGTCGTCGTCTCGACCTCGACGCGCCCCGGCGCCTCGACGTCGTTGTGCATGGCGACCGCCATCCCCAGCCCGCTGCGGCGGGTGCGGTGCATCAGCGTCGCGCCGTGCTGGGAGCTGGAGTGCTCCAGCGACACGAGCGGTGAGTCCAGCGCGGCGGAGACGCGCGGGTCGTCGTCGCGCTGCGGCATCGGCTCGTTCGCCACGAGCTCGGACTGCAGGGTCAGCCGGGCGGGCCCGTCGACGGGTTCGACGGTGAACTCGACGGCCGCGACGGCCCGCTGCACGAAGGAGACGAGCCGCCGCGAGCGGATCCGCACGCGCCGGCCCGCGGGGGAGATCCAGTCCGCCGTCCGGGTCAGCGTTCCCGCACGCAGGTCCAGCACGCGCTCGTGCGCGAGCAGCTGGCCGTAGCGGACGTCGAACGGCTCGTCGTCGACGAGGAGGCGCACGAGCTTGCCGTTGGTGACGTTCACGACCGTCTGGCCCAGCTCCGGGTACCCGTACCCGGCCTCGGCGTAGGGCAGCGGGCGCTCCTCGTAGAACCCGTTGAGGTAGGTGCCCGGCAGCCCGTGCGGTTCCCCCTCGTCGAGGTTGCCGCGCAGGCCCAGGTGCCCGTTGGACAGCGCGAAGATCGACTCCGCCGACCCCAGCAGCGCCCGGTCCAGGCGCGTCTCGCGCACGAACCAGTCCTCGACGGGGAAGGCGTCCTGGGTGATCACCGGCCGTCCCCGTCGGCCAGGAGCTCCGCGAGGTCGGTCACGACGACGTCGGCGCCGTGCTCGCGCAGCGCGTCGGCGTGCCCGACCCGGTCCACTCCGACGACCGTCCCGAAGCGCCCGGCCCGGCCGGCCTCCACGCCCGAGAGCGCGTCCTCGAACACCGCGGCCTCGCCCGGCTCGACGCCCAGCGCGCGGGCCCCGGCGAGGAAGGTGTCCGGGGCGGGTTTGCCCGCCAGGTGCCGCTCGCGCAGCGTCACGCCGTCGACCCGCTCCTCGATGAACTCGGCGAGCCCGGTGACCTCGAGCACCTGCCGGGTGTTCGCGCTGGAGGACACGACGGCGCGCCGCAGGCCGGCGTCGCGAGCGGCCCGCAGGTAGCGGCGCGAGCCCTCGTACACCTCGACCCCGTCGGTGGCGATGCGCTGCAGCAGCTGCTGGTTCTTGCGGTTGCCGAGACCGCCGACCGTCACCTCGTCGAACGGCTGGTCCGCGGGGTCGTCGGGCGTCCCCTCCGGGAGGGTGATGCCCCGGCTGGCCAGGAAGTCGCGGACGCCGGCGTCGCGCGGCTTGCCGTCGACGAACGTCGCGTAGTCGGCGTCGGGGTCGAACGGCGTGAACTCCGAGCCGTCGCGCTGCGCCCGCTCGCGCAGGTGCTCGTCGAAGGTGGCCTTCCACGCCGCGTCGTGCAGCGCGGCCGTGTTCGTCAGCACGCCGTCCAGGTCGAACAGGCAGGCCCTCGTCCCCTCGGGCAGTCCCAGCACCACGTCGTCGTCCCTTCGACCGGTCCGCGCCGGGAGGAGCCCCGGGCACGGGGGAGCCTAGGAGCGCGGGCCCGGCCCTGCCCAGCGGTGGTCCGTCGCGCCCGGCCCCGACCCGTCGCAGCGCGGCGGCGGCACCGTCCAGGGACGGCCGGGCGGTGCCGCCGGAGCGTGCGGGAGCAGCGGGGGACGGACCCCTCGCCCTCCGCTCAGGCCGAGGGGTGCAGCAGGACCTTGGTCCACCCGTCGACGCGGTCGTCGAAGTTCCTGTAGCCCTCGGGTGCCTGCTCGAGCGGCAGCTCGTGGGAGACGATGATCCCCGGCGTCGCGCGGCCGGCGACGATGAGGTCGCGCAGCTGCCGGTTGTAGCGCATCACGGGCGCCTGGCCGGTGCCCATCGACTGGCCCTTGGTGAAGAAGGTGCCGTAGTCGAAGCCGATCCGGCCCTCCTTCGCGCCCTCGTCCGCCGCACCGGGGTCGGAGGGGTTGTAGACGCCGACGACGCCGATCCCGCCGGTGGTGCGGACGACCTTCACGAGGTTGTCCAGCACCATCTCGGGGTGCTCGTCGCCGGAGGAGTCGTGGGCCTGGTAGCCGACGGCCTCCACGCCGCGGTCGGTGCCGCGGCCCTCCGTCTGCTCCATGATCTGCTCGACGGGGTCCGCGGTGGAGAAGTCGACGGGGATCGCGCCGAACCGGGCCGCGAGGCCGAGGCGGTCGGCCTCCTTGTCCACGACGAACACGCGCGCCGCCCCCTTGATGAGGGCGCTGTGCGCGGCCATCAGGCCGACGGGCCCGGCGCCGAACACCGCGACGTCGTCGCCCGGGACCATGCCGGAGAGCTCGACGCCGTGCCAGCCCGTGGGGAACACGTCCGACAGCATGGTGAAGTCGTTCTCGTGCTCCGTGCCCGCGGGCAGTTCGAGCAGGTTGAAGTCCGCGAACGGGATCCGCAGGAACTCGGCCTGGCCGCCGTCGTAGGGGCCCATGTTGGCGTAGCCGTAGGCCGCGCCGTCCATGCCCTCGATGGGGTTCACGTGCGTGCAGAACGAGGTCCAGCCGTGCAGGCAGTTGCGGCAGGTGCCGCAGGCGATGTTGAAGGGCACCGAGACGCGGTCGCCGACCTTCACCCGGGTCACACCGGCACCGACGGCCTCGACGACGCCCATGTTCTCGTGACCGAGGACCTTGCCCTCCTCGACCGTGCTGCGGCCGTCGTACATGTGCAGGTCCGACCCGCAGATGTTGGTGGTGGTGATGCGGACGACGGCGTCGGTGGGCTGCTCGACGCGGGCGTCGGGCACCTCCTCGACGGCGACGGTCTTCGGTCCTCGGTACACGACGGCCTTCAAGGGATGTTCCTCCTGGTGGTGGGTGCAGCGGTGTGCGGAGCGGGTTGGCGTCAGCCGGAGATCGTCTGCCGCTCGGGCACGACGAACACCGTGACGCGCTCGGTCTTGATCTGCTCCGGCGGGTACGGGTTCCCCTCGTACTTCTGCGACAGCTCGTCGATGCGGTCGCGGGCGGCCTGCCCGCGCTCGACGTCGCCGACCCGCCCGCGCACCTCGGCGTAGCGGTAGGCGTTCTCCTCGTCGCGGATCGCGATCGTCACGCGGGCGTCGCGCTCGAGGTTGTGGAACTTCTGCCGGTGGTCCTCGGTGTTCACGTACAGCCGGTCGCCGTCGACGCCCACCCAGATGTACTGCGTCTGGATGCGGCCGCTCGGCAGCAGGGTCGAGATGGCGGCGAAGTTGCGTCCGCTCGCCAGCTCCCTCGTCGTGGGGTGCAGGTCGGGTCCGTCCTGGGTGTCAGCCACGGCGTTCCCCTACCCGTCCCCGGGCCGGTCAACCGCGACCGGCCCCACCGGTGCGTTCAGACGACGACGTCGAGCAGGTAGTCGCCCTCGTCGAAGCCGAGGCGCCCCAGCGCCGCGGTCACGGCGGCTCGCGCCTGCCGGTCCGCCGCGGCGTCGTCGGCGGCCTCGACCGCGACCCGCGCCGTCACCCCGGAACCGTCCCCGGTGCGCGTCAGCGGGTCCCCGCCGGCGGGGGCGGGCACGTCGAGGAGTTCCGGGAGGGCGCCGCGCAGCCGTTCCACGAGGTTCTCGGACCGGTCGCGGTCCTCCGTCTGCACGAGCGAGATGTCCACGGTCACGGGGCGAGTCGTCATGGGGCCCAGCGTGCCTCGCGTTCCCGGCCGGCGCCCGCCGGGGTTCCGGCGCGCCCCCGCCGGAGTTTCAGGGTGCGCGGATCGGGCAGGAGGAGCGGTGATCGCCGACCCGACCCACCCGAGGAGACGCACCGTGACCGACCAGCCGAACCGCACCGCAGGACAGCTCGTGGACGACCTGACCTCCGACACCGCCCGGCTCGTGCGCGACGAGCTGCGCAAGGGGCAGCAGGAACTCCTGGCCAAGGCCCGCGAGGCGTCGCGGGGCGCAGCGATGCTCGGTGGCGCGGGCGTCCTCGGTGCCCTCGCGGCGGGCACGTCGGCGGCGCTCCTCGTGCGGACCCTGGGCACGTTCCTGCCGAAGCCGGCGGCCGCCCTCGTCGCCACGACGCTCTACGCCGGCGGTGCCGCCGCCCTGGGGGCGGTCGGGCTGGAGGAGCTGAAGAAGGTCGGCCCGCTCCTGCCCGAGGAGACCATCGCGAGCCTGCGCGAGGACGTCCGCGCGGTGCGCCCCGGGACGTGAGCCGTGCGCGGGACGTGAACCGCGCGCCGGGTGCGAACCGCACCCGGCGCTGCCGCTCAGGTCAGGACTTGCCGCCCCGCGGCGTGGGTTCGTCGTGCCGCTCGCTGTGCGTGTGGTGGTCGATCTGCTTCGAGGCGCCCGTCGTGACCCCGGCGGCGCTGGGGCTCGTGCCGTTCTCGCGCGCCTCCTGCGCCGCGGCCTGGGCGGCCGTCTCGTCCTTCTTCGGCCCCGGCTTCGTCATGGGTCCTCCTCGTGGTCGTCGCGAGGCCCGGTGACCCCGCGCTGCGGGTGGCGGTCAGTAGTCCGTCGGGGCGGGCGGCACCGGGCGCTCCGGCGCCGCGACGTGCGAGCGCGCCTGCCCGCGGGCCTGCTCGGCCGCGGTGCGGGCGTCCTCGGACTCCGCGGTCGGGAGCGACCTCGCGACCTCCGCCTCGTTCGCGTACTCCTCCGGCGGGACGGCCCGCAGGGCCTTGAGGACCTCGTCGCCGGCCCCCGAGCCCTGCGCCGCGGCCAGGAGGTCGTCCTTCCCGGCGGGGTAGGTGACGTCGTTCAGGTGGTTCAGCACCTCGTCTGTGGTGACCATGCGGGTGCTCTACCCGCGGCCCCGCAGCTCATTCCCCTCGCCGCTCGATCCTCTCGTCGCTCACACCTGCAGGTGCGGCAGGACGAACCGGCGGTAGAAGTCGATCACGCGGGACTGGTCGCGCTGGCCGGAGTGCACCATCGGCGTCACCCCCGCGTCCAGCAGCTGCTGCACTGCGGTGATGTGGTTGCCGGGGCTGCCCTTCGGCCACGACAGGTGCACCTGCTCCAGCGGCCACTTCGCGGCCGCCTTCTCCTGGATGCGGACCGGGTTCGGCTCGTACAGCAGTCCCGGGTCCCAGGAGTCGACCGTGAAGCGCCACAGCGTGGCCGCGTGCTCGAGGTCGAACTCGTCCACGTTCACGAACAGCTCACCCAGCTTCGGCATCGTGTCCGGGTCCTTCCCCGCGTCCGCCGCGCCCCGGGCGAAGGCGTCGGTGAGCTCCGGGTCGGAGAAGTCCTTCGCCGCGCCGATCCAGCCGTCGCCGTGGCGGCCGGCGTTGTAGGCGCTCTTCGGGCCGCTCGCCGCCAGGTAGATCGGCACGGGGACCTCGGGGACGTCGTAGAGCTTGAACTGCTCGGTCGTGTAGTAGGTGCCGCGGAAGGACGTGCGCTCGCCGGTCCACAGCTCGCGGATCAGCTGCACGGCCTCGACGAGGCGCGCGGCCCGCTCCTCGTAGGGGCCGAACTGCCCGGTCGACGCCTTCTCGTTGAGCGCCTCGCCCGTGCCGACGCCGAGGAACACCCGTCCCGGGGCGAGGATCCCCAGCGACGCCCAGGCCTGGGCCACCTCGCTGGGGTGGTGCCGGTAGGTCGGGCACGTCACCCCCGTGCCGAAGGTGGCCTGGCGGGTCGCCTGGCTCAGCAGGCCCTGCGTGATCCACGGGTGCATGGAGTGCTGCTGGTCGTCCTGCCACGGCTGGACGTGGTCGGACGTCCAGAGGTACCCGAAGCCGGCCTCCTCCGCCTGGCACCCCCAGCGCACGAGGTCCTGGGTGCGGAACTGCTCGTGCGACAGCACGAAACCCACGGGGTAGGTGCGCGCTGCGCCCTCGTGGCGGCCGGACGCCGCAGCGGTGCTCGCCGCGGTCGCACCGGTCAGCGCCGCCGTCCCCAGAGTGGCCGCACCGGCCACCACTCCGCGGCGGGTCGGCCCGCGCCCCCCGGTGCCCGCTGTGTCCGTCGTGTCCGTGCGGTCGGCTCCCATGCCCACTCCCTCGTCGCTGCGGTCCCCCCGGGGCCCGGGCGGCACATCGCGCTGCCTCTGCCCGGTCTGCCTCCCGGGAAACCCCCGGGAGCCTCACGGGGGGCGTTTCCCGCCGCCGGCCCCGGGTAGGGAGGCGTCGTGGCCGGTCAGCTCCCTCCCGCACCAGACCCCGCGCAGCCCCGCGGCCGGACCGGCACGGAACCGCGCACCGCCCGGTCACCGCTGCGCCTGCGACTGCTCCTCGCGGCCTTCGGGCTCGTGGTGTGCACCGTCCTCGCCGTGCTCTGGTTCACCGCGGACCCACCCCCGGGCGGCGCGCGGGCGCCGGGGTGGGTGCTGGCCGTCCTCGCGCTCGCGGCGCTCGCGGACCTCGTCGTCGTCGGACGGCGGCTGCGGCGCCGGGGGTGACCGTCGCGCAGCCGGGTCGTGACGGTCCGCCGACGGCCGGGTTGACGCCCCGCCCCGCTCTCGCACAGGCTGCGCACCCGGTTCCCACGGCGGGCGACCGGACGACGAGGAGGTCGCACGTGAGCAGAGCAGTCGAGTTCGGCGGTCCCGCCGCCGCAGCTCCGCACGTCGTCGACGTCGACCTCGCCGCGCCCGGGCCCGGCGAGGTGCGGGTGACGGTCCGCGCCGCCGGCATCACCGGGGCGCCGCCCGCCACGGCCCGCCCCCTCCCGCCGGCCACCGCGCTGCTCTACCCGGGCGCCTTCCCCGGTGGCGGGAGCGACTTCGCCGGCGTGGTCACGGCGCTGGGTCGCGGAGTCGAGGACGTCCAGGTCGGCGACGAGGTGCTGGGGTTCAGCGACACCCTCGCCGGGCAGGCCGACGCCGTCGTCGTGCCGGCCGGGCACGTGGTCCGCAAGCCCGCGGACCTGTCCTGGGAGGTCGCGGGCTCGCTGTGCGTCGCGGGCGCCGCGGCCTCCGCCTGCGTGCACGCCGCGGGGGTGCGCGACGGGGACACCGTCGTCGTCGCCGGGGCCTGCACCGACGTCGGGTCCTTCGTCGTCCAGCTCGCGCGCCTGTGCGGGGCCCGCGTCATCGGCGTCGCCGCGCCCGAGCACCACGACTGGCTCCTGGCCCACGGCATGGACGCCGTCGGCCCGGCGGGCCCCGAGGGGGAGCCCGCGGCCGACCTGGCCCGGCGGCTGGCGGCCGCGGCACCCGAGGGCGTGGACGCCTTCGTGGACACCCTCGGCGGGAGCGGCGCCGACGTCGCGGACGCCCTCGGGGTCCCGGCGCACCGCACGGTCACCACCGTCGCGGCGGGTGCGGGCGACGGCCGGGACGTCGGTGGCGGCCTCGTCGTCGTCGGCGGCCCCGTGGCGCAGGACGTGCTGGCCGAGCTGGCCGAGCTCGTCGCGACTGGTCGCCTGCAGGTGCCGATCGCGGGCACCTACCCCCTGGAGTCGGTGCGCGAGGCCTACGCCGACGTCGACGAGCACCACCCGCTGGGCCGCGTCGTCCTGCTGCCCTGACGCGGAGCGGGGACGGACGTGCGCGGGGCCGAGCTGGCGGCGGTGTACTACGCCCGCGCCGTCCGCCCGCTGCTCGACCGGCACTGGCCGGAGCTGCCCCACGCCGCGGGGCGGTGGGGCGCGGGCTCGGACGTCCTCGGCCTGGACGACGAGGTCTCCCGCGACCACGACTGGGGCCTGCGGCTGACGCTGCTCGTGCCGCCCGGCCACGTCGGCCCCGTGGACGAGGCCCTGGCCGCGGAGCTGCCCGCCGAGGTGGCCGGGCACCCGGCGCGCTTCGCCACGACGTCGGACCCCACGGCGCGGCACCGGGTCGAGGTCTCCACCGTCGCCGGCGTGGCCACCGCCCGCCTCGGCCTGGACGCCACGGGGCCCTGGGACGCGCTGGACTGGCTGAGCCTCACGGGGCAGGCCGTGCTGGAGGTCACCGCCGGTCCGGTCCTCACCGACACCGCGGGGGAGCTGACCCGGCTGCGCGAGCGCCTGACCTGGTACCCCGACGAGGTGTGGCGCCACGTCGTGGCCTGCGACTGGGTGCGGCTGCAGCAGGAGCTGCCCTTCGTGGGGCGCACCGCCGAGCGCGGCGACGACCTGGGCTCACGGCTCATCACGGCCCGCCTGGCCCGGGTCGCGGTGCACCTCGGGTTCCTGCTGGAGCGCACGTGGCCGCCCTACGCGAAGTGGACGGGCACCCTCTTCGACCGGCTGCCCCGCGCGGGCGCCGTGGGACCGCTGCTGTCCGCGGCCGTGCGGGCGGAGCGCTGGCCCGAGCGCGAGGCCGCCCTCGTCGCGGCGCTCGAGGACCTGCTGGGGGTGCAGCGCGCCGCGGGCCTGCCGGCGCCGGAGCGGGCCACGGAGCCCTTCCACGACCGGCCCTACCGCGGGGTCGCCGACGACGTGGTGGCCCGGCTCCGCGCGGACCTGCGCGACCCGCAGCTGCGCGCGCTGCCCCCGGGCGTCGGGTCGCTCGAGCAGTGCGTCGACAACGTCGACGTCCTCGTCGCGACCGAGCGCCGCGGCGCGCTGCTGTGGGCGGCGGCGGGCGGGGTGGGGCGCGCCCCCGGGGGCGGGGGAGGGGACAGGCCCTAGCCTCACCTGCGTGACGGAGCTCCAGCGCAGCGGTCCGGCCGCCCAGGGCGTCGACGCCCGCGGCATCGACGCCCTCCTCGACGCCCTCGAGGCCACCCCGGGGATCGAACCCCACGGCTTGGTCGTGCTGCGGCACGGCCACGTCGTCGCCGAGGGGTGGTGGGCCCCCTACACGGCCGAGCGCCCCCACCTCCTCTACTCGTTCAGCAAGAGCGTGACGTCCACCGCGGTCGGCCTCGCCGCCGCCGAGGGCCTGCTCACGCTCGACGACACCGTGCTCTCGCACTTCCCGGAGCTCGACGCCGAGGTCACCGACCCGCGCAGCCGCTCGATGCGGATCCGCGACGTCGCCGCGATGGCCAGCGGGCACCGGCAGGAGATGGTCGAGGCCGCGCACCGCGAGGACCCGGCGGACCTGGTCCGCGGGTTCCTGCGCCTGCCGCCCGAGCAGGACCCGGGCACCGTGTTCACCTACAACCAGCCGTGCACCTTCGCCCTCGCGGCGATCGTCCAGCGCGTCACCGGGCAGCCGCTGACGGAGTACCTGCGGCCCCGGCTGTTCGACCCGCTGGGCATCGGCGAGGTCGGCTGGCAGCGCGACGCCTCGGGGCGCGAGATCGGCTACTCGGGCCTGCACGCCCCGACCGAGGCGATCGCGGCCGTCGGTCAGCTGTACCTGCAGCGCGGCGAGTGGCAGGGCCGGCAGCTGCTGCCCGCGGCCTACGTCGAGGAGGCCACGCGGGCCCACATCAGCACCGCCGCGGAGGAGAACCCGGACTGGGCGCTCGGGTACGGCTTCCAGTTCTGGCTGTCCACGCACGGCTACCGCGGCGACGGGGCCTACGGGCAGTTCTGCCTCGTCCTGCCCGAGCACGACGCCGTCGTCGCCATGACGACGGCGGCCACGGACACGCAGGCCCAGCTCCGCGCCGTCTGGGAGCACCTCGTCCCCGCCTTCGCCGACGCCGCGCTGGAGCCCGACGAGGCGGCCGAGACCGCGCTGGCGTCCCGGCTCGCGGCACTCGCCCTGCCCGCGCCGGGTGCGGCGCTGACGAGCGCCCCCGACGACGCGGCCGCGTGGGCGGGCGCCTTCGCGCCGGCCGACGCGAGCGCCCCCGGGCCCGCACCGCAGCAGGTCCTGCTCGACGGCGGGGCGGACGGCTGGACCCTCGTCCTGGCCGAGGGCGACGTCCGCCTCGAGGCGGGTCTCGGCACGGGGGAGTGGGTCGTCTCCGCACCGCAGGGCCCCGACGGCCTCGCCGTGCCGGTCGCGGTGAGCGGCGGGTGGCGCGCGGACGGCGCGCTGGAGGTCGCCGTGCAGTTCCTCGAGACGCCGCACCGGCTGGTGCTGGTCCTGACGCTCGACGGGCGCACGTTCACCACGGCGTGGGCGACGCAGCCCCTGCACGCCAGCCCCCTGTGGCACCTGAGGTCCCCCGTCCGCGGCTGACCCGCCCCGCGGGAGGACCCGTCGCGGGTCCTCCCACTGGGGGGTTCACGGGCACGTGCTCGCGAGCCCCGCGACGAGGACCGCGTTCATCGGCCGCTCCAGGGGGTCGGCGGCCGGGTCGGTGGCCGTGCCCGTCCAGACCAGGGTCGTCTGCCGCCGCCCGTCGGGGGAGGACAGCGAGATCGAGCGGTAGCCGATCCCGTTGCCGCGCTGGCCGAACACCAGCTCCGGCGGGACGGCGCCGCACGCGTCGCCGCCGGCCAGCAGGCCCAGGCCGTAGCCCTCGACGCCGATCTCCTGCATCGCCGCGACCCCGGCGGGTGAGACGAGCCGGTGGGAGAACAGGGCGCGGAAGAACCGCGAGACGTCGCCCGCGGTGGAGACGAGGGCCGCGCCCGCGGACCACACCGACGGTTCCTGCACCGTGGTGTCGACGGCGCCACCGGCCGGGTCCGGGCCGGTGAACAGGTAGCCGCGCAGGGCGTCCCCGGGCATCGCCGTCGTGGTCGGGAACTCCGTCGCCGTCATCCCCGCGGGCCCGAACACCCTGTCTCGCAGCACCTCCGGGAGATCCTGCCCGGTCACGTGGCGCACGAGCATCCCGAGGACGACGTAGTTCTCGTTGGAGTAGGAGAACCGCGTGCCGGGCGCGGCCGTCCACGGCCGGCGCAGCGCGTCGGCCACGAGCTCCTCGTCGCTCCAGCGGTGGGCGACCGCGGCCGTCAGCTCCTGCGCGGTGGAGCCGTCGAGCGCGCTCGAGCTCGGCAGGCCGCTCGTGTGGTCGAGCAGCTGGCGCACGGTCACGCCCCGCTCGGGCGGCAGCACCCCGGGCAGGACGGCGTCCACCGGGTCGTCGAGGCCGAAGCGGCCCTCCTCCGCGAGCTGCACGACGACGGTGGCGACCACGGCCTTCGTGGTGCTCGCGATCCGGACCGGCGCGTCGACCGTGGCGGGAGCCCCGCTCGTGCGGTCGGCGATCCCGGCGGCGCCGCTGGACACCCGGTCGCCGTCGCGGACGTCCGCGACCGCGCCCACGGCGCCGGCCGCGACGAGGGCGTCCAGGGCCGCGCGGACGTCGGCGGGCAGCGGTGCGGCGGCCGGGGTGGTGGTGGTGGGCGGGGTGGTGGCGGGCGGAGTGGTGGAGGTCGCCGAGGGGGTGCCGTCACCCGCGGTCGCGGGGGAGCAGCCCGCCAGCAGGAGCACCGCGGCCGCGGCGCCGGCGGTCGCAGGACGGAGGATCCGGCCGGGGTTCCACGCGGGGAGGTCCATGCCCCGAGCCTGCCCGCGGCCCGGGGCGGGGACCCGTGCCGCGGCGCACGAGGATCCGTGAACTCCTCACGGGTCGCCCGTGCCGGACGCGGAGACGGCCACCCCGCCCGGGGGCGAGGTGGCCGGTCCGCCGGTGACCGTCCGTCAGTCGCCTCGCGGCGGTTCGCCGCTCGAAGCGGCTGGGGTGAGGCCCGGGGACATGGTCGGAAACGGTCACTCCCGTCAGGTGTCGGCACGCCGGGCCCCCGACTGCAGCCCCTAGGGTCGGCGGACCGCCACCCCGAGGAGACCGCCGCACCGCCGCACCGCCGCCCGCAACCCCAGCGCCCCTGTCGCCCGCACCCCCGCGTCCCGCCCCGGCCGGGGCGGTGCTGCCCGACGGGCGCCCGGCGGCGGCGGCCTGGACGCTGGACCCGGCCCTGCGGCACCTCAACCACGGCTCGTTCGGGGCGGTCCCGCGGGTGGCCCAGGAGGCGCAGGCGCGGCTGCGGGCCGAGCTGGAGGCCTCGCCGCAGACGTGATTCTCGACGCTGCCCGCCCGGCTGGCCGCCGCGCGCGCCCGGGTGGCCCCGCACCTCGGGGTCCGGGCCGACGACCTCGCGTTCGTCCCGAACGCGAGCGGCGGCGCGAGCGTCGTGTTCGCGAGCCTGCCCGCGCGCCCCGGCCTCGAGGTCGTCGTGACCGACCACGGCTACGGCGCCGTCACGGCCGGGGCCGAGCGGCTCGCGCGCCGGGCCGGCGGCACGGTGCGCCGCGCCCACGTCCCGCTCGCGGCGAGCGCCGAGGAGGCGTGCGCCGCGGTCGTCGCGGAGTTCGGCGACCGCACGGGCCTCGTCGTCGTCGACCACGTCACCTCGCCCACCCGCGCGGTTCCTGCCGGTCGCGGAGATCTCCGCGGCCGCCGCGGAGCGCGGCATCGCCGTCCTCGTCGACGGCGCCCACGTGCCCGCCCTCGTCGCGGACCCGCTCGCGGGCGTGGCCTGCGACGTGTGGGTCGGGAACCTGCACAAGTTCGCGTGCGCCCCGCGCGGTGCGGCCGTCCTCGTGGCGCGCGGTCCGCTGGCCCGGCAGCTGCACCCGCTCATCGACTCGTGGGGCTTCGACCAGCCGTTCCCGCACCGCTTCGACCACCAGGGCACCCTCGACGAGTCCAGCTACCTCGCCGCACCCGTCGCGCTCGAGTTCGTCGAGCAGACGTGGGGCTGGGAGTCGTTGCGTCGCAGCCTGGCCGAGCTGGCGGAGTTCGGGGCCGCGACGGTCGCGGCGGCGTTCTCCGAGCGCACGGGCGAGGACCACCGGCCGGCCGTCGGGATGCCCGTCGGCCCGCAGCAGCTGGTCCGGCTGCCCGCGCCGTTCGGGCGGGGCGGGCACGCCGAAGCGGGAGTGCTGCGCGACCGGGTGCTCGCCGAGCTCGGCGTCGAGACCGCCATCACGGCCTTCGACGGCACGGCGTACCTGCGGGTGTCCGCGCACGCCTACAACACCCCCGACGACTACGAGGACTTCGCGCAGCGCTGCGTCCCCGTGCTGCTGGACTGGGCCACCGCCTGAGCGGCAGGCCGCGCGCGGGTCAGGCCTGCTGCGCGGCCAGCCGGACGGCGGCGTCCGCCGCGCCGTAGCCGTCGTAGCCCCCCACGCGCTGCACGACCTCGACGAACAGCTCCCGGCTCAGGGCCGCGGTGTAGAAGTGCAGGAACTCCCCGTCCGCGTCCCGGTCGTACAGCACGTGCGCCGACCGCAGGCGCCGCAGCAGGTCCGGGTCGAGCTGGAACCGCGCCTCGAGGTCGTCGTAGTAGTTCCCGGGGATGGCCAGGACCCGCCCGCCGCGGGCCGTGAACGCGGCCGCGGCGGCGAACACGTCGGAGCACGCGAACGCGACGTGGCCCGCGCCCGTGGCGCGGCCCGCGAGGAGCGTCGCGGACGGGACGACGTTGAGCACCAGCCGGATCCCCGCCGTGCGCGAGCGCAGGGCGCGGCTGCGGACGAGCCCCTGCGGCCCCGGGACGACGGTGACCTCCGAGGGCAGCAGGTCCAGCACCGACTGGAAGAACAGGGCGGCGGTGTCGAACTCCCCGAACCGCTGGGGCAGGGCGACGTGGTCGACGTGCGTCAGCTCGCCCGCCGAACCCGTCGCATCCCCGTCCTCCGGAACCGCCCCGTTCTCCGGCGCGGCCCCGTCCGCGAGGGCGTCGGGGACGAAGTCGGCCAGCCAGCTGTCGTCCGCGCCGCCGTCGGTGCGGCAGAACTGCACCCACGTCGCGTCGGGTGCGGCCAGCGACGGGATGTCGACCTCACCGGGGCCGACGGCCCGGGTGACGACCGGGGCCAGCAGCTGCCGGGCGCGGGCGCCCAGGCTCGCGGGGTCGGCCGTCTCCACGCCGAGGGAGGAGATCCGCGCCCGCACGTCGGGCGTGCGCGTGTTGACGACGACGCGGACCCCGCCCGCGCTCCACAGCTCCACGGGCCCGCTGCGGTGGGACCCGGTGCGCCGCAGCCCGAGCTGCCCCAGCAGGGTCGTCACGTCACCCGCGTGCTGCGGAGAGGTCGCCACCTCGGCGAAGGCCCAGGACGCCGGGGCGGGCGCGACGGGCAGCACCGGCAGCGCGACCGCGCTGACCGCGAGAGCCTCTGAGGGAGCGGGTGCGCACCCGGGCCGGGCCGCGACCCGGTCGGCCAGCTGCCGCAGCGACCGCATGGCGTCCACCGCCGTCCCGCGCGGGTCGGACTGGCGGAAGACGTCGTTGAACACCTCCAGCGACAGCGGCCCGGTGTAGCCCGCGGCGAGGACGTCGGCGAGGAACCCCTCGAGGTCGAACGCGCCCTGGCCGGGGAAGCAGCGGTGGTGCCGGCTCCAGGGCAGCACGTCCATGGACATCCGCGGCGCGTCGGACAGCTGCAGGAAGAACAGCTCCCCGGGGCGCACGTCGGCGAGGCCGCCGGTGTCGTCGCCGCGGGAGAGGACGTGGAAGGAGTCGAGGCAGACGCCCACGGCCGGGTGGTCGGCGGCGCGCGCGATGCGCAGCGAGTGCCGGTAGTCGTCGACGTGGCTGCCCCAGGCGAGCGCCTCGTAGGCCAGCCGCACCCCGTGCTCCGCGGCGACCGCACCCAGGTCGTGCAGCTGCGCGGCCAGCCGGTCGTCGTCGCGCACGGCCCCGGGGTGCACGGAGGAGCAGACGAGCAGGAGGTCGGTGCCGAGTTCGCGCGCGACCTCGCACTTGCGGTGCAGGCGGTGGTGGACACGTGCGACCTCCGCCGGGTCGACGTGGTCGGGGTCCCGGAAGGGCTGGAACAGGGACACCGCGAGGCCGAGGTCCGCCGCCCGGCGCCGCACCTCGGCCGGGGTCAGCGCGCAGCTCAGCAGGTCGGGTTCGAACACCTCGACGGCGTCGAAGCCCGCCGCCGCCGCCGCGGCCAGCTTCTCGGGCAGGGGACCGGACAGGCAGACGGTCGCGATGGAGGTCCGCACGCCTCCACCCTGCCACCCGGGGCCGCCGCGGAGGCGGCGAGGCGGCCCGGTGTCCACCGTCCGGGCGACCGGCACCGCCCTCCTCGACCCGTGCCCCGACGGCTGGGCCGGGTGCCGCGGGGTGCGGGCGGTGGGCGTCCCGGTGCCCTCGTAGGGTCGGGCCGTGGCCCCGACGACCGACCCCAGCCCGCCCACCGCCGCCGTCCCCGGCGCCCGCACCGGTGCGGACGCCGTGACCTCGCGCGCCTTCGCGGCCGTCCTGTTCGACCTGGACGGCACGCTCGTGGACTCCAGCCAGGCCATCCTGCGCAGCTGGACGACGTGGGCGGTCGAGGCGGAGGTGACGGCCGAGCAGATCGCCGCGGCCCACGGCCACGGCCGCCCCGCCGCGGAGATCGTCGCCGAGCTGGTCGGTCCGGACGACGTCGCGCGCGCCATCGCCCGCATCGACGAGCTGGAGACCGCCGACGTCGCCGACGTCGTCCTGCTCCCCGGCGTCGCCGAGGCCCTCGCGGCGCTGCCGCCGCAGCGCTGGGCCGTCGTGACGTCCTGCGGGGCCCAGCTGGCCGCGGCGCGCCTGCGCGCCGGCGGGGTGCCGCAGCCGTCGGCCCTGGTCACCTTCGACGACGTCGAGCGCGGCAAGCCCGACCCGGCGTGCTTCCTGCTGGGCGCCGAGCGCCTCGGCGTCGACCCCGCCCACTGCCTCGTCGTCGAGGACGCCCCGGCCGGCCTGAGCGCGGCGCGCGCCGCGGGGTGCGCGACGCTCGCCGTGCGCACCACCCACCCGCAGGGGCCGCTGGACGCCGACCTCGTCGTGGACCGCCTCACGGCGGTCCGCCTGGTCACCGGGCCCGACGGGGTCCGCGTCTCCCTCGTCTGAGGCCCTCGTCCGACATCGCCCCGTCTGACATCGCCGGGTGACGACAGCGGGCGCGACACGCCCCGCGGCCTGCGCGGTCCCGGGGCGAGGGGCGCGCACCATCAGGGGTGCCGGACCGCGCAGCCCGCGGCGGTCCCGGCCGACGGTGAGCACCGCAGGACGACGACCCCGGGACCCGACATGACCACCAGCACCCACACCATCACCTGGACCCACCGCGCCGACGGGTCCCTGCACGCCGAGCTGGCCTGCAGCGCAGCGGTCGGCGCCGACTGCCGGCTCGTCTGCGTCGACGGCTGCGAGGACGGCGACGCCCACCACCACGTCTACGCCGACGCGGGCCACTGCACCGCCGTGGCGTCCATCCGGGCCGCGGGCGTGCACCGCGAGTACGCCGGGCCGCCGTCCGTCCCGGCCCGCTCCGGGCCCGTCGAGCTCGTCGCCGACGACGGCTGGGGCTGGCGCTACGCCGAGCCCGCCGACGCCGGGAGCCTCGCCGCCTGAACGCGCCGCCCGAGCCTCCCGACACCCGGCGCGTGTAACGCCCCGGAGGCGGAGCCCGATGGTGCCTCCGGACCCGGTTGCTGCCCGGACCCCCGAGCGGGCAGCGACCGGGTCCTCGCACGTCCGGAGGTATCCGGCAGCCCCCGCGACGCCCCGGCCGGGTCGGTCGCCGGGCGCGGCCCGGGACGGCGGTAACCTCGGAGCATGCCGACGGCCACCGCCCCGCGACCCTCCCGCCCGTTCGGTGCGGTCCTGACGGCCCTGGTCACGCCCTTCACGGCCGACGGGCGCCTCGACGTGGACGCCGCGGCGGCCCTCGCGCAGCGCCTCGTGGCCGAGGGGCACGACGGCCTGGTCGTCAGCGGCACCACCGGCGAGTCCCCGACGACGTCGGACGAGGAGAAGGACCGCCTGCTGCGCGCGGTCCTCGAGGCCGTGGGGGACGAGGCGTCCGTCCTCGCGGGCGTGGGCACCAACGACACCGCGCACACGTGCGAGCTCGCGCGCGCCGCGGAGAAGGCGGGCGCCGCCGGCCTGCTGGTCGTCACGCCGTACTACTCCAAGCCCCCGCAGGCCGCGCTCCTGCAGCACTTCCGCACGGCCGCGGACGCCACGGGCCTGCCCGTGATGCTCTACGACATCCCCGGCCGCGCCGGGGTGGCGATCGACACCGAGACGCTGGTGCGCATCGCCGAGCACGACCGCGTGGTGGCCGTGAAGGACGCCAAGGGCGACCTGTACGCCACCTCGTGGGTGATGGCCCGCACGGACCTCGCCTACTACTCCGGCGAGGACGCCCTCAACCTCGCCCTGCTCGCCCACGGCGCCTCGGGCGTCGTGAGCGTCGTCGGGCACGTGGCGGGCCGGCAGTACCGGCAGATGGTCGAGGCCGTCGACGCGGGCGACCTCGTCGCGGCGCGCGCCGTGCACACGCGCCTGCTCCCGGCCGTGCGCGCGATCATGACCCGCACCCAGGGCGTCGTCGCGGTGAAGGCTGCGCTGCAGCTGACCGGCGCGCTGACGACCCGCACCACCCGCCCCCCGCTGCTCGACGCGACGGACGAGGAGGTCGCGCTGCTGCGCACCGACCTCGACGCCGCCCGGCTGCTCCCGGCCGCGGGCGGGCACCACCCCCAGGACACCTGATCCACACCACCACGACGGCGGCTCGCGAGAGCCGCGGAGGAGCCGCATGAGCCACCCCCACCCCGAACTCACGTCCCCGCCGAAGCTGGCCGACGGCGCCCTGCGCGTCTACGCCCTCGGCGGGATCGGCGAGGTCGGGCGCAACATGACGGTCTTCGAGCACCGCGGGAAGCTGCTGATCGTCGACTGCGGCGTCCTGTTCCCCGAGGACCACCAGCCCGGCGTCGACCTGATCCTCCCCGACTTCGGGCCGATCCGGGACCGCCTCAAGGACGTCGTCGCGCTGGTGCTGACGCACGGGCACGAGGACCACATCGGTGCGGTGCCGTACCTGCTCAAGCTGCGCAACGACATCCCCCTCATCGGTTCGCAGCTGACGCTCGCGCTCATCGAGGCGAAGCTCAAGGAGCACCGCATCCGCCCCTACACCCTCGGGGTGAAGGAGGGGATGACCGAGCAGCTCGGGCCGTTCTCGTGCGAGTTCATCGCCGTGAACCACTCGATCCCCGACGCGCTGGCCGTCGCCATCCGCACCGACGCGGGCCTCGTCCTGCACACGGGCGACTTCAAGATGGACCAGCTCCCGCTCGACGGGCGCATCACCGACCTCAACGCGTTCGCGCGCCTGGGCGACGAGGGCGTGGACCTGTTCTGCGTCGACTCCACCAACGCCGAGGTGCCGGGGTTCACGGCCCCCGAGCGCGGGATCGGCCCCGTCCTGGAGCAGCTGTTCGGCCGGGCCGAGCGGCGCATCATCGTCGCGTCGTTCTCCAGCCACGTGCACCGCGTGCAGCAGGTGCTCGACGCCGCCGACGCCCACGGCCGCAAGGTGGCCCTCGTCGGGCGCTCCATGGTGCGCAACATGGGCATCGCCGCCGAGCTCGGCTACCTCAACGTGCCCAAGGGCGTCCTCATCGACATGAAGCAGGTCGAGGACCTCCCCGACGACCGCGTCGTGCTCATGTGCACGGGGTCGCAGGGCGAGCCCATGGCGGCGCTGTCCCGGATGGCCAACCGCGACCACCGGATCTCAGTCGGCGTGGGCGACACCGTCGTGCTGGCGTCCTCGCTCATCCCCGGCAACGAGAACGCCGTGTTCCGCGTCATCAACGGCCTGTCCCGCATCGGGGCGACCGTCGTGCACCAGCAGAGCGCGAAGATCCACGTCTCCGGCCACGCCAGCGCCGGCGAGCTCCTCTACTGCTACAACATCCTCAAGCCGCGCAACGTCATGCCGGTGCACGGCGAGTACCGCCACCTGCTGGCGAACCGCGACCTGGCGATCCAGACCGGCGTGCCGCGCAACCGCGTCGTCATCGCCGAGGACGGCGTGGTCGTCGACCTCGTCGACGGTGTCGCGAAGATCGTCGGGGCGGTCCCGGTCGGGTTCGTCTACGTCGACGGCTCGAGCGTCGGCGAGATCACCGAGGCCGACCTCAAGGACCGCCGGATCCTCGGCGAGGAGGGGTTCATCTCGGTGTTCGTGGCCGTGGACTCCGTCACCGGCAAGGTCGTCTCCGGCCCCGAGTTCAACGCCCGCGGGTTCATCGGCGACGGCGAGGACCGCTTCAACGCGATCCGCACCAAGGTCGAGAACGCCATCAACGAGGCCTCGACCGGCCCGGTGGACACCCACCAGCTGCAGCAGATCGTGCGGCGCACCGTCGGCACCTGGGTCGCCCAGGCGCACCGCCGCCGCCCGATGATCGTCCCGGTCGTCGTCACCGCCTGACGGTCCCGACGCGCAGCGGGCCGCGGCACCCCTCGGGGGCCGCGGCCCGCTGCCGTCTCAGCCGGGGGGAGCGACGTCCCGTGCGGCGGGGTCGCCCGGGGCGCCGTCACCCGGGGCGGTGTCAGCCGGGGCGCGATCAGCCGGGGCGGGGCCCGCGACGGCGAGCGCGGCGCCGAGGCTGAGCGTGCGCACGACGGACTCCAGCGGGCCGCGGCCCACGAACGTCCGCCAGGCCGACGCCAGGACGCACCCGGCGAGGACGTGCGCGGCGAGCAGGACGCCGGGCCGCGTCGAGCCGTCCGCGGGGACGAGGGCGATGGCCACGACGTGCGCGGTGTAGACGGTGAGGGGCATGCCGCCGAACGCCGCGAGCGGGCTCAGTGCCAGCGCGACGACGTGCGGCAGCAGCAGCGTCAGGCCGAGCACCGCGAGCGCGCACCCGCTGGTGTGCAGCAGGTCCGGCGGGGTGCCCGAGTGCGGTGAGCGGACCGCGAGCCACCACCACGTCTGCGTCGGGACGGTGCCGTAGAACACCGCACCCCGCAGGACGCCCACGGCCGCGCGCCCGCCCAGCGGCCCCAGCAGCAGGGCGCTCGCGATCCACGCGGCGGCCGCCAGCGCGGCCCCGCCCGCCAGCAGCCGCACCCCGGTCAGCGCGTCGCGCAGGTCGCGGCGGGAGACCGCGAGCCCCAGCAGCAGGTACCCCGTCCAGCCGATCACCGGGTAGTAGCCCGTCACCAGCAGGGTCGGCAGCAGGTCGAGGGGGTGCAGCAGCGAGGCGAGCGTCGGCTGGTCGCCCGGACCCGGCGGCAGGTGGCGACGCAGTGCGAAGGCCGCGAACGGGGCCAGCAGGAGCCAGCCGGCCGCGAGCGGGAGCAGGCGCCGCGCGGGCCACCACAGCACGGGCAGCACGGCGAGGAACGCCAGGCCGTAGTACGGCAGGATCACCGCGATGTTCGTGCCCAGGTCGACGAGCAGCATCCCGACCAGCCCGATCAGCAGCCCGCGGACCAGGATCGAGACGCGGGCCGCGACCCGGGCGCGGCGCTCGTCCGCGCGGCGGTGGGCCAGCCCGAGCGAGACGCCCGCGAGGACCGCGAAGGCGGCCGACGCCCGGCCCTCGGAGAGCTCGTACAGCGTCAGCGGGACCCCCGTGTCCCGGGCCGAGACGATGTGCGCCGCCATCATCCCGGCGATCGCGAGCCCACGCGTGAGGTCGACGCCGACGACGCGGTCCGGCCGGGTGCGCGGGGGAGTCTGCGGGGGCGCCTGCACGCCCTCCAGTCTGCCCGCCGCGCCCCCGGCCCCGCCCTCGGCGCCCCCGGCCCCTGCGCTCCGGCTCTGCCCTCTGCGCTCCGGCCCGGTCCGCCTCGCCTCAGGCCTGCTGCAGCCCCGGCGTCCCCGCTTCGACGACGAAGCTCGCGCGGGTGCCGACGGTGGCCCCCGGCTGCGACACGGCGTCGAGCACCCGGAAGTCCGCCCGCAGCTCCTTGCGGTCGATGCGGGTCACCACGTAGCCGCGCTGGTTGTTGGCCAGCTTCAGGTCCGGGTTGTCGGCGAGCTCGCTGTCGCGCGTGGCGTAGGCGTCCCCGCCGTCGCCGCCGGACGTGATCGAGGTGCAGACCAGCTCCACGCCGACCGGGGCCGAGGCGGACTCCGACGGGTTCCGCGTCAGGTCGGCCGCGTAGTGCTTGTGCACGTCACCGGAGAGGACGACCGGGTTCTCGACACCGCGCTCGACGATGCCGTCGAGGATGCGCTGGCGGTTCGCCGTGTAGCCGTCCCAGGAGTCGGGGTTGAAGCCGCGGGCGGCGCCGGGCACGTAGTCGTGCTCGGCGAACATGACCTGCTGGCCGACCACCTGCCACGTCGCCGCCGACCCGGCCATCCCGTCCAGGAGCCAGGCCTCCTGCTCCGCGCCGGTGATCGTGCGCTGCGGCTGGTCGCGCTCGGGACCGCTGGTGGGGAACTGGTCCCCTCCGGGCTGGTCGTCGCGGTACTGGCGCGTGTCGAGCACGTGGAAGCTCGCGAGCGTGCCCCACTCCAGGCGGCGGAACAGCTGCAGGTCGGCCCCCTTCGGGCGCTGGGCGGCGCGCAGCGGCATGTTCTCGTAGTACGCCTGGTAGGCCGCCGCGCGGCGGGCCGTGAACGCCTCGAGCGTCGGGTAGGGGTCCTGGTCCTCCGCGACGAGGTCGGCGTAGTTGTTCTCGACCTCGTGGTCGTCCCAGGTGACGATCCAGGGCGCCACCGCGTGCGCGGCCTGGAGGTCCGGGTCGGCCTTGTACTGGGCGTGGCGCTGGCGGTACCCCGCGAGCGTCGTGGTCTCGGGGCCCTGGTGGTCGCGGACGTTGCCGGCGCCGGGCGCCACGTAGTCGCGCGGGGCGTACTCGTAGATGTAGTCGCCGAGGAAGAGGACGACATCGGGCTGCTCCTCCGCGAGGCGGCGGTACGCCGTGAACCAGCCGTGCTCGTACTGCGCGCAGGAGGCGAACGCCATGGTCAGCGCCCCGCCACGGCTGTGCGGGGCCGGCGCCGTGCGGGTGAGGCCGGTGGGCGAGACGTGCTGCGTACGACCGTCGACCTTGAAGCGGTAGGAGTACTCGGTCCCGGGCCGCAGGCCCGAGAGCTCCACGTGCACGCTGTGCCCGAGCTCGGGGCGGGCGCTCGCCCGGCCGCGGCGCACGCGCCGACGGAACAGCGGGTCCTCCGAGAGCTCCCACTGCACCTCCACGGCCCGGTCCGGCATGCCGCCCCGGCCGTCGCGCGCGTAGGGCTCCAGGGCCAGGCGGGTCCACAGGACCACGCCGTCGGGGGTCGGCTCCCCGGAGGCCACGCCGAGGGTGAACGGGTCCCCGCTGAGCGAGGGCGCCGCGCCGCTCGTCAGCAGGCCGGCGCCGAGGACGGCGCCGCCGCCCAGGACCGCCCGGCGGCCGACGGGCTGGGCGAGGGGGGACGGCAGGGGCGGGGTGGTGAGGGACACGGGGACTCCCGGGGGTCGGTGCGGGGCGCGCCGCACCGCGACCGGGTGGTCGGGGCGGCGCTGCTGTGCGGTGGCCCGGGACGCGCTGTGTCCCGGCCGCGACCGACGGTGGCCCCGGTGCACGAACGGCCGGGGTGCCCGCCGGTGACGCGACCGTGAACGCACGGCGGAGCCTTGCCCCCCGCCGGGCCGTGCCCCGGCCTTGCCCCGGCCGCACCCCGGCCGCGGGCGCGCCGCCCCGCCGCGGGGGCCCCCGCTGGGTACGGTGACGCCATGGCCACCCGGACGACCCCGCGCTCCACCGCGTCCAAGGGGTCCAAGGGGTCGACGCCCCTCGCCAAGTCCTCCGGCGCGAGGTCCGCCGCCGCGAAGGGGTCCTCGCCCGCGAAGCAGGCGCCCCGCAAGCCGGCCGGCGCCCGCCCGGCCGGCAAC
>NZ_VWPY01000025.1 GCF_011839805.1 Kineococcus rubinsiae
CCCCCCGACAGGGCGCCGCGCAGCAGGCCCCGCAGGGGCGAGGCCGCCGCCAGGGCGGCCACGACGACGAGGCCCAGCGCCACGAGGACCGCCGTGCGGCGGCCCCGGCGGCGCCGGGGACGCGGCGGGGACGGGGGGGTGGAGCTGGTCAACGGGGCCTCCCGGTCGTGGTGCGGACCTCGCACGCGCCGAGTCTCGCCCACCGCCACCCCGCCGGGGCGCGCGTCCGGGGGCGGTCCAGCAGTTCGGCCCAGCGGAACCGCCCGGCCGGCGGCCCGTCAGTCCCGGAGCGGGACGGGGAGCGGCAGGGGACCCGGGTCCTTCACCGACCCCAGGCGCAGCAGGGTGGTGGCGCGGCGGGCGCCGATGCGGGGCAGCGCCCGCAGGACCTCCTGCAGCTCCGCGGTCCCCGCGGCCGCCACGTGCAGGAGCACGTCCTCGGCCCCGCTGACGGCGTCGGCGCGCACGACCTGCGGCATCAGCGCCACGGCCCGGGCGAACCGCGCCGCGCTCTCCTCGTCGTGCTCGTCCAGCACCACCAGCACGAAGGCCTGCAGGGCGACGCCCACCTGCTCGGGGTCGACCCGGGCGTGCACCCCCGTGATCACCCCGTCGGCGCGCAGGCGCGCCACGCGCCGCAGCGTCGCCGCCGGGGACAGCCCGACGGCGCGGGCCAGCTCGACGTTCGGCACGTCGCCCCGCTCCTGCAGGACGCCGACGATCGCCCGGTCGAGGGCCTCGAGACCCGCTCTGCGCACAACACCATTGTGCGACGCGCCGGGAGCGCGGCGCGCGGTTGCGCCCCGGCCGGATCGCGTCGGACGGTGCCGTCGTGTCCGCACACCACGCGCCCCCGGTCCCGCCGCCCCCGTCCGGTCCGCCGCCGGGCCGGCTGTCCGCCCGCGAGGCCGCGGTGCTCGACGCCGTCGACGGGCCGTGGGCCGTCGAGCGGCTCGTGGAGCTGGTCGCGGTCCCCTCGCTCGGCGGCACGGCCGCCGAGGCCGAGGCCCAGCACCTGGTGGCGCGCCGGCTCGACGAGCTCGGCACCGACGTCGACCGCTGGGCCATCGACCTCGACGAGGCCGCAACCGACCCAGACGCCCCCGGCCAGGAGGTCGAGCGCAGCGAGGCGTGGGGCGTCGTGGGCACGCTGCCCGGCCGGGACGGCGGACGGCCGGGGCTGATCCTCTGCGGTCACACCGACGTCGTGCCAGCCGGGGACCCGGCGCAGTGGCCAGGGGACCCGTTCACCCCGCGCATCGCGGACGGGGCCGTGCACGGCCGCGGCACCTGCGACATGAAGGGCGGCCTGGTCGCCGCGCTGACCGCCGTGCGGGCGCTGCGGACGGCGGGGGTGCGGCTCGCCCGCCCGCTGGCGGTGCACGCCGTGACGGGTGAGGAGGACGGCGGGCTCGGCGCCTGGGCCACCCTGCGGCGGGGGCACCTCGGCGACGCCTGCGTCATCCCGGAACCGACCGCGGGGGCCGTGATGACCGCCCACGCGGGTGCGCTGACGTTCCGGCTGACGCTCACCGGGCTGGCCGCGCACGCCGCCAACCGCCACCTCGGGGTCAGCACCGTGGAGCTGTTCGAGCACGTGCACGCGGCGCTGCGGGGGCTGGAGGCGGAGCGCCAGCCCGCCGACCGGTCCCGGTTCGGGGACCACCCGCTCCCCTACGGGCTCTCGATCGGCCGGCTGCGGGCCGGGGACTGGGCGAGCACCGTGCCCGACCGGCTGGTCGCCGAGGGGCGCTTCGGCGTGCGGCTGGGGGAGTCGGTGGCGCAGGCCCGGGCGGTGTTCGAGGCGTGCGTGGCCGCGGCGTGCAGCGCCCACCCGTGGCTGGCCGACCACCCGGCCCGCGTCGAGTGGGTCGGCGGGACGTACGCCGGCAGCGCCCTGCCGGCCGGTGCGCCACTGCTCCCGGCCGTCCAGCGGGCCGTGGTCGACGCCGGCGGCGCGAGGCCGCCGGAGCGGGCGCTCACGGCCGGCACCGACCTGCGGTTCTACGCGGCTGCGGGGATCCCGGCGCTGCACCACGGCCCGGGGGACCTGCGGCTGGCGCACGGCCCGGGGGAGCGGGTGCCGGTCGAGGACGTGCTCCTGTCCGCGCGCACCCTGGCCCTGCTCGCGCTGCGCACGTGCGGGGAGGCGTGAGCAGGGCGGGCCGGGGGACGTCTAGCGGAGGCCGCGGAACGTGGTGCGGATGTCCGCGACGAGGAGTTCCGGCTGCTCCAGCAGCGCGAAGTGGCCGCCGCGCGCGACCTCGCTGAAGTGCACGAGGTCGGCGTACCGACGTTCGGCCCACCGCTGCGACCGGCGGACGTACTCGCCCGGCATGACGCTGAGGCCGACGGGGACGGTCAGGGGTTCCTCGACGGTTCCCGGGGACGCCCAGCCGGTCCGGGCGCTCTCCCAGTACATCCGCGCCGCGGAGGCGGCGGCGTTGGGCAGCCAGTAGAGCATGACGTCGTCGATCATCTCGTCGAGGCTGAACAGCGCTTCGGCGTCGCCGTGCTCGTCGTGGGAACCCCCGACGTCCTGGAACATCGCGTAGATCCAGGACGCCAGCCCGACGGGGGAGTCGCTGAGGGAGTAGCCGATCGTCTGCGGCCGGGTCGACATCTGCTGCGAGTACGCCGACAGCACCTGCCAGTAGTAGCCGCTCTCCTGCAGCATCACCCGCTCCTCGGCGGTCGCGTCGCGGGCCTCGTCGTCCGTGGGCTGGAACAGGGCCATGTTCAGGTGGACGCCGGCGAGGCCGATGCCCTCCGCGGCCTCGAGGGCCGCGAGTTCCGCGGTGACGGACGCGCCGAGGTCACCGCCCTGCGCGAACCAGTCCTGGTACCCGAGGCGCCCCATGAGGACGGCCCAGGCCCGCGCGGTCCGGGCGAGGTTCCAGCCGGTCGCGGTCGGCTTCCCCGAGAACCCGAACCCGGGCAGGCTCGGGATGACGAGGTGGAACGCGTCCGCGGCGGAACCCCCGTGGGCCTCCGGGTCGGTCAGGGGTCCGACGGCGTGGCGGAACTCCAGGACGGACCCCGGCCAGCCGTGCGTGAGGAGCAGCGGGCGTGCCCCCGGCACGGCGGAGCGGACGTGCAGGAAGTGGACGTCGAGACCGTCGATGCTCGTCGTGGACTGGCCCCAGCCGTTCAGCAGCGCCTCGGTCCGCCGCCAGTCGTAGCCGGTCGCCCAGCGCTCGACGAGCGCCCGGACCTTCTCCAGCCGGGGTCCCTGCGACGTGTCGTCGACGGTCTCGGCGTCGGGCCACCGGGTGGCCAGGAGGCGCCGCCGGAGGTCGTCGAGGTCGGCCTGCGGGACGTCGAGCAGGAAGGGCGTGACGGCGGTCATGGGGTTCCTCCGAGGGTAAATCGTCTTGTGGAGAGACAATCGTTGCACGAGACGATCAGCGCGGCGTACAGTCTCGGTATGAGACGTTCTGTGGAGGTCGACTGGGACGCCGGCGGGATCGAGACCGAGCTCGGCTGGGCGCTGCCCGCCGTGTACGCGGGCTTCTCGCGGTCCGCGACGGGTGCGGTCGCCGACGTCCCCGGCGGCCCGCGTGGGTACCAGGTGCTGGTGGCCGTCACCACCGAGGAGCCCTCCTCGCAGCTGGCGCTCGCGCACCGCCTCGGGATCGACAAGACGCAGATGACCTACGCCGTCGACGCCCTCGAGGCCGGCGGGTTCGTCGAGCGGCGCCCCGACCCGGCCGACCGGCGCGTCCGCCAGGTCCACCCGACCGCGGCGGGCCGCTCGCTGCTCGCCGCCGCCCGCGTCGCCCTCCGCGACGTCGAGGGCGCCCTGATGCGGAACCTCACCGCGACCGAGCAGATCCACCTGCGCCGCCTCCTGGCCCGGGTCGCGCTGACGGCCGGCGACCCCCAGCCCTGCACCCCCGACACCCCGAAGGACGACCCACGCCCATGACCACCACCCTCGTCGCCGGCGCGACCGGCGACCTCGGCCGACGCATCGTCCGCGAACTCCTCCTGCGCGACGCCCGCGTGCGCGTCCTCACCCGCCCCGGGAGCGCGACGGCCGCCGAGCTGTTCGGCGACGAGCCCCGCGTCGAGGTCGTCACCGCCGCCTACTCCGACTCCGCCGCCCTGACCGCCGCGGCGACCGGCGCCGACGTGGTCGTCTCGGCCGTCAGCGGCACCCGGCCCGTCATCGTCGACGCGCAGCGCGCGCTGCTCGCCGCGGCCGTCGCCGCCGGCGTCCCGCGGTTCGTCCCGTCGGACTACTCCGCGGACTACCGCCGGATCACCCCGGGCAGCAACCGGAACTTCGAGCTCCGCCGGGAGTTCGCCGCCGACCTCGACGCGGCGCCCGTCCGGGCGACCTCGGTGCTCAGCGGCATGTTCACCGACCTGCTGACCGGTGAGGCGCCGATGGTCCTGTTCGGCCGCCGCCGGGTCCTGTTCTGGGGCTCGGCCGACCAGGTGCTCGACTTCACGACGAAGGACGACGTCGCCCGCACCACCGCGCTGGTCGCCCTCGACCCCGACGCCCCCCGCGTCGTCGAGGTCGCGGGTTCCCGCGTCACCGCCCGGGACGTCGCGCGGACCATGACGGAGCTGACGGGAACCCCCTTCCGGCTGCAGTGGGCCGGCACGGCGGGAACCCTCTCGGCGATGGGCCGGATCGGCCGCGCCCTCTCGAAGGACCCCGACGAACCCTTCCCGGCCTGGCAGGGCCTGCAGTACTTCGCCAGCATGTTCAGCGGCCAGGCGCAGCTGCACCACGTCGACGACGACCGCTACGGCCCGCAGACCTGGACGACCGTCCGCGACGTCCTCCGCACCCACCTGGCGGCGTAGCCCGCGCCCCGGCGGGCGGGGCTCAGACCTGCTCGGCCGGGCACCACCAGGTGCTGCGCCCGCCGACGGTGGCGTGCACCATCTCCGCGCCGCAGCGCGGGCAGTGCCCGCCGGGCTTGCGGTGGGGGACGACCTCGCCGGTGTGGACACCGCCGTGGCGGACGGCGTGCCGGATCGAGGCGCGCAGCTCCCGCCGCAGCTCGTCCAGCTCCTCCTCGCGCAGCGTTCCCGAGAGGTGGCGGGGGCTCAGGCGGGCGCGCCACAGCACCTCGTCGGCGAGGAGGTTGCCGATGCCGGCGATCGCGGACTGGTCCAGCAGCCGGGCCTTCAGCGGCGCGCTGCCCCTCCCGATCCGCTCGCGGAACTCCTCGCGCCCGATCTGCTCGGCGTCGGGGCCGAGCGCGTCGACGTCCGGGTCCAGCCGCACCCTCCCGAGCCGGCGCTTGTCGAACAGCCGCAGCTGCCCGCCGTCGGCGTAGACCAGCGTGAACCGGTACCACTCGGGCTTCACGGGGTTGCGGCTGACGACCCGGTCGTTCCAGGGCGCCCAGGAACCGTCGTCCCCGCTCTCGTCGCGGCTGTCGCCGCCGTAGTCGCCGCCGACCACGACCTCGCCCGCGCCGTCGGCCGGCGGGCTGACCACGATGCGCCCGCTCATGCCGAGGTGGATCCCCAGCGCCGGCCCGTCGCCGGAGGTGTCGCACCACATCGTCTTGCCCCGCCGGTGCGCGGCCGTGAGGCGACGGCCCACGAGCGCCTTCCGCAGGTCGCCGGGCGCGTGCGGGCGGCACTCGAACGTGTCGCTGTCGTCCACGTCGGCGATGGTGCGCTCCAGCCCGGCGCGCTCGATGACCTGGCGGGCGGACTCGACCTCGGGCAGTTCCGGCACGGCGTGAACGTAGCAACGGCGATCGGGTGCACAGTGGCCGCACCCACCGCCGAAGGACAGGTCGTCTCGTGCGTCACCGCTCCCGCCCGCGTGCCCTGCAGACCGCCGGGGCACTGACCCTCCTGCTGCTCGCCACCGCCTGCTCGGACCCGGAACCCGAGGCGCCCCCGACGCCGCCCGACATCACGCTGAACGTGGCGGGCGACGTCCACTTCGCCGGCACGAGCGCGAAGGCCCTGGAACCCGGCGGCCTCGACGCCGTCGCGGGCGTCCTGGGCGACGCCGACGTCACGGTGGTCAACGTCGAGACGGCGATCACCGACCGGGGGACTCCCGCCGGGAAGAAGTACACGTTCCGCGCGCCGCCGAGCGGGCTGCGGGCCCTGAAGGCCGCGGGCGTCGACGTGGCGGGCGTCGCGAACAACCACGGCCTCGACTACGGCCGGGTCGGGCTCACCGACACCCTGGCGGCGGGGAAGGCCGAGGGGCTGCCCCTCATCGGCATCGGCACGGACGCGGCCGCCGCGTTCCGGCCGTGGACCACGACCGTGCGCGGGCACCGGCTCGCGGTCTTCGACGCGACCCAGGTCCTCGACACCTCCCTCGCCCGCGCGTGGACCGCGACCGACGACCAGCCGGGCCTCGCGTCGGTGCAGGACGCCGCCGGCCGCGACCGGCTGGTCGCGGCGGTGAAGGCCGCCCGGGGCGGGGCCGACTCGGTCGTCGTCCTCCTGCACTGGGGCAAGGAGCTCGACGAGTGCCCGCTGCCCGCGCAGCAGGAGCTCGCGGACGCCCTCGTCGCGGCGGGGGCCGACGCCGTCGTCGGCTCGCACGCCCACCGCCAGCTCGGCCAGGGCTGGCTCTCGGCGGGGGAGCGGCGCGCGTTCGTCGACTACGGGCTCGGGAACTTCGTCTTCTACGCCCGCGGCACCGGCGCCACCACGCAGAGCGGCGTGCTGCACCTGACACTGGCCGGCCGCGGCGGCGTCAGCGCCGCGCAGTGGCGGCCGGCGCAGATCCGCTCCGGGCTGCCCGTGCCCCTCGAGGGCGCCGCGGCCGACGCCGCCGTCCAGGCGAAGGCCGCGCTGCGCCCCTGCACGGACCTGTCGGGAACCCCCTGACCCGCCGTGATCATGCAGGTAATCCCTGCATGATCACGGAGGGAGGGGGGTCGTAGAGTGGCGTCTCGTGTCCGGGACCCTCGTCGCCGTCGTCTGCGCGCTGGCGTTCGCGATGACGGTCTGGGCCGTGGTGACCGTGGCGCTGGACAAGCGCGTGCAGCGCCCGCACCTCGTCGGTCTCGCCGTCGTCGAGCTGGCCCTGCTGGTGCTCGTGGTGTCCGCCGTCGTCGCCCTGGTGACCGGGACCCGGCCCGTCGAGCTCGCGACGTCCATCGCCTACCTCGTCGTGGCGCCGTTCATGATCCCGGCCGCGACGTTCTGGACGCTCGCCGACCGCTCGCGGCCCAGCACCCTCGTCCTCGCCGTCGGCTGCTTCGCGGTCGTCGTCGTGGTCTACCGGATGTACCTGCTGTTCGAGGTGACGGCGTGAGCGAGCGCGGTCTGAACAGCGAGCGGACGCAGCGCCCCGCGCGGCGCACCACGGGCCTCGGCCGCGCGCTCGTCGCCCTCTACGCGGTCTTCGCCGTGGCCGCGGTGTCCCGCGCGGCCGTCCAGATCGCCACCGACTTCGACGCGGCCCCGCTGGCCTACGTGCTGTCCGCGTTCTCGGGCGTGGTCTACGTCCTCGCCACCCTCGGCCTCGCCCGCACGGGTGCCCGCTGGCGGCGCGTGGCCTGGGCGGCCTGCAGCGTCGAGCTGCTCGGGGTCCTCGTCGTCGGGACGCTCAGCCTCGCCGACGCGCAGGCGTTCCCCGACTCCACCGTCTGGTCCGGCTACGGCAGCGGCTACGGCTACGTCCCGCTCGTCCTGCCCGTCCTCGGCCTCGTCTACCTGCGCCGGGAGTCCCGCCGCCGGTCCTGAGCGGTGCCGTCGCCCGGGGCCGCCGTTGCCCTGGGACACTGGAACCACCATGGGACCGCGCCGCTCCACCGCTCTGCTCCTGGCCGGGATCGTCCTCGTCGCCTGCGTCATGCGGGCCCCCATCACGGGGGTCGGCTCGCTGCTGCCGACGATCTCCGCGGACGTCCACCTCGGCTCCACCGCCGCGGGGCTGCTGACCGCCCTGCCGCTGCTCGCCTTCGCCGCGGCCTCCGGCGTCGTGCCGCGCCTGGCCGGCCGCCTCGGCCTGCGCCGGACGCTGTTCGCCGCGCTGCTGCTCCTCGTCGCCGGCTGCGCGCTGCGCTCGGCGCCCGGGGTCGTGCCGCTGTTCGCCGGCACCGCGGTGCTCGGGGTCGCGATCGCCGTCGTCAACGTCCTGCTGCCCGCGCTGCTGCGCCGGGAGTTCCCGTCCCGCGTGGCGGTGATGACCAGCGGGTACGTCGTGGTCATGGGCCTCGTCGGCAGCGTCGCCGCGGGCGCCGTCGTCCCGCTCGCGGACACCCTGCCCGGCGGGTGGCGCACGGCGCTGGCCGTCTGGGGGGCGCCCGCGCTGCTCGCGGCCGCGGTGTGGACGGCGCAGCTGCGGCGCGCGGAACCCGTCACCGCCCCGGGCGCGCACGTCCGCGCGCCGTGGCGCTCGCCGTTGGCCTGGGCCGTCACGGCGTTCATGGGCTGCCAGTCGGTGACGTTCTACGTGCTCGTCGCGTGGCTCCCGACGGTGCTGCGCGACCGGGCGGGTCTCGGCGCCGCGGCCGCGGGCTGGCACCTGTCGCTCATGCAGGGCGCGGGGGTCCTCGCGAGCCTCGCCATCCCCTTCGTCGCGAGCAGCGTGACCCGCAGCCGCCGCGCGTCCGTCGCGACGTCGCTCGTCACCGCGCTGGGGTTCCTGCTGCTGCTCGTCGCGCCGCACCAGACGGGTCTCGCGAGCGTCGTCGTCGGGCTCGGCGGCGGGGCCACGGTGGTGCTGGCGCTGTCGGCGATCTCCGCGCGGGCCGCGGACGCCGCGGGCGCGGCGGCCCTGTCGGGGATGGCGCAGTCCGTCGGGTACCTGCTGGCCGCGGCGGGGCCCGTGACGATCGGCGCGCTGCACGCGGCCACCGGGTCCTGGACGGTGCCGCTGGCCGTCCTCACGCTGCTCGCCGCCGTGCAGGCCGCGGTCGCGTGGGCGGCGGGCCGCGACGCCGTCGTCGCCTAGGCGACGGGGACCTCGAACCAGACGACCTTGCCGAGCGGGCCCACCGCGAGGTCCGTGCCCCAGCGGCTGGAGAGCAGCTCCACCATCGCCATCCCGCGCCCGCTCTCGGCGTCCTCGCGCTGCGCGCCGATCAGCGGCATCCCGCCGCCGTCGTCGGCGACCTCGATGCGCAGGGCGGAGGACCCCGGCCGGTCCAGGCTGACGTGCACCATCCCGTCGCCGTGGACGACCGCGTTGGTGATGACCTCGCTGGCCAGCAGCAGCACCGACTCGACGGTGTCCTCCTCGACCTCGTGCGCCCGCACCCAGGGCGCGCACCACTCACCGATCAGCCAGCGGGCGACGCCGACCGACTTCGGGGTGGGGGGGAGGACCACGCGGAACAAGGGGCCCTCGACCTCCAGGTGCGTCGGGGGCGCGAGGTGTCGCCCCGCGCCGGGTGCCTTCCGTGCCAGTCGAGTCATCACGGCGTCACTGACAGTCAATCACCCGCCGCGTCCCTTGTCCCCACACCCGTCATTCCCGTCCCACCGGAGCCCGCTCCTCCGGGGCGTCGGGCGCGGGTCGCCGGGCGCGCGTGCGGCCCAGGAGGTGGTCGATCCCCGAGAAGGCGAGGGCCAGCACCGCGAAGGACGGGGCCAGCACGGCGAACGAGCGGGCGATGCCGTCGTAGCCGATCTCGTCGACGTCCACGAAGGGGTACGGGTAGTGCGGCGGACCGAGCGTCAGGGTCCCGCGCACGAGGACGAAGACGAGGTAGGCGATCGGGTAGGCCAGCCACAGCAGGCTCCGGCGGGCCCGGACACCCGGGTGCGGGCGGAAGGCCACCCAGTCGACGATCGCGAGCAGCGGCGCCACGACGTGCAGCAGGTCCGAGCTCGGCCGCCCCGAGAACAGCAGCACCGCGCCCTCCCCGCCGCCCGGCACGAGGACGGTGTTGTAGATCACGAACGTGATGGTGACGAAGAACGTCGCCCCGCCCACGACCCACCCCGAGGGCTGCGCCCGGTGCCGGAGCGCGGCGAGGACCGAGACGGCCTCCATCGCGGCGAGCAGCAGGTTGCTCTGGATCGTGAAGAAGACGAGCTTCGTGCCGAGGCCCGCGAAGCCCAGCTGCGGGTCGTCGAAGCGCGCCGCCGGCTCCCACAGGACCCCGGCCAGCACCACGAGCACGATCACGGACCGGTAGGTGACGAGGAGGGGACGCACGGTAGGACTCTGCCCCACACTGGTCGGGTGCCGGAACTCCCCGAGGTCGAGGCGCTCGCTGCGTTCCTGCGCGAGCGGCTGGTGGACCGCGTCGTCTCGAACGTCGAGGTCGCCGCCATCAACGTGCTGAAGACGTTCGACCCGCCGCCGACCGCGCTCGCGGGGCTGATGGTCGCGGGCGTCACCCGGCACGGGAAGTGGATCGACGTCGACGTCGACGGCCTCCACCTCGTGGTGCACCTGTCCCGCGCGGGCTGGCTGCGGTACTCCGACGCCCTGCCGAAGGCGCCGCTGCGACCCGGCGGCAAGAACCCCGTGGCGCTGCGGGTGCGCCTCGCCCCGCAGGACGACGAGGCCGAGGACCGGCCGCCGGGGTTCGACCTGACCGAGGCGGGGACGCAGAAGCGCCTCGCGGTGCACATCGTCCGCGACCCGCTGCAGGTGCCGGGCATCGCCTCGCTCGGCCCGGACCCCCTGGCCGCGGACTTCGACCTGCCCGCCTTCGCGAAGCTGCTGGCCGGCTCGCGCCAGCAGGTCAAGGGGCTGCTGCGCGAGCAGTCGGTCCTGGCCGGCGTCGGCAACGCCTACTCCGACGAGGTGCTGCACGCCGCGAAGCTGTCGCCCTACGCCTCCGCCGGGAAGCTCTCCGACGCCGAGGTCGAGACGCTCTACACGTCGCTGCAGGAGGTCCTGCACGAGGCGATCGCCGCGGCCGGCGGGAAACCCGCCAGCGAGCTCAAGGACGCCAAGCGGGCCGGGATGCGCGTGCACGGCCGGACGGGCCTGCCCTGCCCCGTCTGCGGCGACACCGTGCGCGAGGTCTCCTTCGCCGACCGGTCGATGCAGTACTGCCCCACCTGCCAGACGGGCGGCAAGACGCTGGCCGACCGCCGGATGTCGCGGCTGCTGAAGTAGCGCCGCCTCCCCGCCACCGGGAGTTCACCGTCCTCAGGTCGCGCACAGCAACCCGGGAGAGTTCACTGCGGCGCGTGACCACACCTCAGAGCCCCCGCCGGCACCGCCGCCGGCTCCGCACCGTCCTCGCGGTCGGCGTCAGCGCCGCCGTCCTGCTGCCCGTCGGGCCCGCGACCGCGAGCCGTTCCGAGGAGCCGACGGTCGTCGGCCACCGGGGAGCCTCCGCGTACCGCCCCGAGCACACGCTGGCCTCCTACGACCTGGCTGCGCGGCAGGGCGCCGACGTCATCGAGCCCGACCTCGTCTCCACCTCCGACGGCCAGCTCGTGGTGCGGCACGAGAACGAGATCTCCGGGACGACCGACGTCGCGAGCCACCCCGAGTTCGCCGACCGGAAGACGACCAAGACCGTCGACGGGGTCGAGCTGACAGGCTGGTTCACGGAGGACTTCACCCTCGCCGAGATCAAGACGCTGCGCGCCGTCGAGCGCCTGCCCGACCTGCGCCAGGAGAACACGATCTGGAACGGCCGGTTCGAGGTCCCGACGTTCGAGGAGGTCCTCGACGAGCGCGAGGACCTGTCCGCCGAGCTCGACCGCAGCATCGGGATCATCCCCGAGATCAAGCACTCGACGTACTTCCAGGGCCTCGGCCTGCCGATGGAGGCCAAGGTCGTCGCGGCGCTGAAGAAGCACCGGCTGAACCGCCCGGGCTCCGTCGCCACCGTCCAGTCGTTCGAGCTGACCAACCTCCGCGAGCTGCGCCGCCGCTACGGCCTGCGCGCGGACTCGGTGTTCCTCACCTCGGCCACCGGGGCCCCCGCCGACCTCGTCGCCGCAGGCGACCCCCGCACGTACGCGGACCTGCTGACGCCGGAGTCGCTGAAGACCATCTCCCGCTACGTCACCGACCTCGGGCCGTCGCTGGACCAGGTGATCCCCCGCAACGCCGACGGCACGCTGGGCACCCCCAGCCGCCTCGTGGCCGACGCGCACCGCGCCGGCCTCGACGTCGTGCCCTACACGCTGCGCCCGGAGAACTCGTTCCTGCCGGTGGACTACCGCACGGGGACGGACCCGGCCGCCTACGGCCGCGTGCTGGACCTGGGGGTCGCGTACTTCGCCACCGGGATCGACGGCCTGTTCACCGACGCCCCCGACATCGGCGTCGCGGCCCGCGACGAGTTCCTCGCGAGCGGGGAGGAGGCCGCCGCCTGAGCGCGCCTCCACCTCCCGCGACGCGGTGTCCTCCCCCGGGAGGACACCGCGTCTCCGTCTCTCCTCCGATGCCGGGGCACGGGGTTCCGGCGCACCCTGGAGGGGTCGGAACGAGGGTGTCGAGGAGGTGGTCGGGGTGGGTGCAGTGGCAGCGGTCCTGACGGGGGTGGTCGTGGTGGTCGGAGTGCTCGTGGTCGCCGTCCTGGCGCTGGGCGGTCGCGCGGCGCGCGCGGGACGGGAGTCGGGGCACCTGCTCGTCGCGCCCCGCGGGGCGCGCTTCGGCGACGCCTCCCGGCTCGTGGTCGTCACCGCGCGGCCGGCGGTCGTGCGGCCCGCGGTCCCGGAGCGGGTCGTGGTCCCCGTGCACCACGCCGGGCCCCGCAGCTGGTTCCACCGCGCCGCCTGAGCGTCCTCCTCACGCGGGCCGGCGGGAGCCGACCAGCACGAGGTGGACCGGGGCGTCGCCCGCGGCGGTCCAGCGGTGGGGCAGGTGGCCGGGCTGGTGCAGCAGGTCGCCCGCGGCCAGCCGCCACGTCCCGGCGCCGGTGACCTCGACGTCGAGGGCGCCCGCGAGGACGAGCACGGCCATCTCCCCGGGAGCGTCGAACCACCCGCCGAGGTGCTCGCCGGGGGCGACGCGGTACTCCACGACCTCCAGCCCGAGCCCGGGCCGCGCCAGCCGGGCCAGGCCCACGGCCGCCCCGGGGTCGTCCGAGGCGGGCAGCGGGAGCGCCTCGCCGGACCGGACGACCGTGACGCCGCCCCGGTCCGCCGTCGGGGCGGGCGGGCCGGGGAGCAGGTCCCCGGGGGCGACGCCGAGGCCGGTCGCGATCCGGTAGAGCGTCGACATCGACGGCGACGACAGGCCCCGCTCGATCGTGGACAGGAACGGCTGGCTGATCCCGACCCGGGTCGCCAGCGCCCGCATGGACAGGCCCGCGCGCTCCCGGCGGTCGCGGACGGCCGCGCCCACGAGCGCGGCGAGGCCGTCGTCCTCGGCGGGGGTCTGGTCGGCAGGCACCTCCGGATGATATCTCTGAGCTATCACCCACCGAGGAGGGCCCATGGCCGAGCAGTTCACCGTCCCCACGGTCGACATCAGCCCCTACGTCGGCGACGGCACCGACGACGAGCGGGCGGCCACCGCACGGGCCCTCGACGAGGCCTGCCGCACGGTCGGGTTCGTGCAGATCACGGGGCACGGCGTGCCGGCCGCGGCCGTCGACGGGCTCACCCGCGCGATGGACGGCTTCTTCGCCCTGCCCGCCGACGTCAAGGGCACCTACCGCTCCCCCGCGAACCGCGGCTACAGCCCGCCCAAGAGCGAGTCGCTGAGCCTCAGCCTCGGGGTCGAGTCGGCGAGCCGCATGAACGACTTCTTCGAGGCGTTTAACGTCGGGGTCGAGGACCAGGCCGCGAACCTCTGGCCCGCCGAGGCCGCGGGGTTCCGGGCCGGGGTGGAGGCCTGGTTCGCGGAGGCCGGTCGCGTCGCCCGCGTCCTGACCACCGTGTTCGCCGACGCGCTGGGCCTGCCCCGCGGGTTCTTCGACGCGTCCACCGACCACTCCCTCGACGTGCTGCGGATGAACAACTACGCGCTCCCGCCCGGCGAGGTCGAGCTGGACGGCGACCTCACGGGCATGGGGGAGCACACCGACTACGGCATCGTGACGGTGCTGTGGGCGGACCAGGTGCGGGGGCTGCAGGTCCTCGCCTCCGACGGCACCTGGCACGACGTCGCGCCCGCGGACGGGGCGCTGCTCGTGAACCTCGGCGACCTCATGGCGCGGTGGACGAACGAGCGCTGGACGTCCACCCTGCACCGGGTCAAGCCGCCGATCGTGGACGGGACGATCGAGCGCCGCCGTTCCGCCGCGTTCTTCCACGACGGCAACGTGGACGCCGTGATCGCCGCGCTCCCGACGTGCGTGGACCCGGGCGCGGACCCCACCTACCCACCGATCACCGTCGGGGAGCACATCGCCGCGAAGCTCGCGGGCTCGCGCGCCGGGACGGCGAACACCGCGGCCGAGCGCGACGCCGCCCGCGTCCTGGCCGCGGGGCGCTGACCGGTCGCACGAGCGCGGCCTGGAGGTCCAGCGGGAGAGGCGGTCCGGGCGAGCGCGCTGCGCAGGACGGACCGCTGACGCCGGCCCCGGACGGTGCTCGACGCGCGCGATGCCCCGAAGGTGTGCGACAGTCTGGTTGCAGGTAGTCCTAAAGGACTACCTCCGCCTTCTCCTCCGGGCGAGCACGACCACTCCAGACACGGGTGGGATAGAGACGAACAGCTGGGCCACGACGCCAGACGGCGGCGACCAGCTGCAGGGCTGCCCAGGACGCGTTCCGCACCTGTGCAGCGCGGCCAGCGCATCGTGCCGCGGCCCCTCCGGGGCCGCCAGGTGTCATCGAGCCGCGAACCCTGCACCCTTCGTCACGCCACACACGATCACTGAGGACACCACCATGGCCAACACCGCCACGCCCAACACCACGACCCGCACGGTCCGCACCGCGAAGAAGAGCGGACTGGCCGTCGCCGCGCTCGGCATCGTCGTCTTCAACATCTCCCCGCTCCTGAACTGGGTGCACCTCGAGAACACCGACACCTCCCGCACGGGGTACGAGACGGACTCGCTGGTCCCCTTCATCGCCTACCTGGGCATCGGCCTGCTGCTGGCGATGGTCTACGCCGGCAAGCGCGCCCGCCGCGGCCAGCACCGCGGGCTGACCCTCGTCTCCATGGCGGTCGGCATCGCCGCCACGCTGCAGTGCATCCTGTTCGCCCTCAACCCCATGGGTGGCCTCGAGCGCGGCGACGAGCTCAGCGCGCAGATCGGCGTCTTCGTCGGCATCATCGGTGCGGCGATCTGGGCCATCGGCTCGGGTCTGCTCGCCAAGGAGATCGAGGGCGACGACCACGAGGACCGCGACCACACCGGCCGCGCGGACTCCGCTCACCGCTGATCCTCTAGAACCACCTGCACGGAGCCACCCCGGCCGGCCACGCGCCGACCGGGGTGGCTCTCGTCGTCTCACCGGAACCTGGAGCCGTTGCGGTGGATCACGTCCCGTTGATGGCCCCCTCCGGGGCACGCCTCGCCGAGTCGCGGCTGGTCGCTCCTCCAGCCGTCAGTAGGGCGGGGGATCGGTGCTGGTGTCGTAGGTGTGGCCGGTGGGGGAGGTCCACCGCCAGCCGCGCTTCGGCAAGGGTTTGACCTGCCAGCGGGTGTGGGTCTTGAGGCGGTGGTGATGCCGGCACTCCGGCGCCAGGTTCTCCGCGGTGGTCCCGCCACCCTGGGCGAACGGGACGACGTGGTCTAGGTCGCAGTTCTGTGCCGGTCGCGTGCAGCTGGGGAAGATGCAGGTCGTGTCCCGGGCTTGAACTCTGCGGGCGATCCTCGCGGAGGGTCGGTAGGTGCGGTCCCCCACGTCGATCACGGTCCCGGTGGGGTCGGTGAGGATGCGACGCCAGGTGCCGCAGGCCGCGAGGTCGCGGGCGACCTCAGCGGGAACGGACAGGGACAGGGTCGGGGTGACGACTTCGGCGGGTTCGTCGTCCAGCCCGAGCAGGGTGGTGGCCGCGACGGTGACGTTGACCTGCACCGACGGGGAGGTTCCGCGGCCGGTGTTCAGGTCGAGCAGCGCGTCGACCCGGCGGGCCGCGTGGGAGCGACCGTCGGCGTCCACGCCACGGGGGTTCTCCGGGTTCGTGGCGTCGGCGCATCCGGTGAGGAACGTGTCGAGCCGCAACGCCTCAGCGAGCGGGAGCACCCCGGTCAGGTGGGCGGTGACCCCGTCGTCGCAGGCCTCGATCCGGACGAAACGGCCTGCCTCGCGCGTGGCCCTGGTGCGGCGGGTGTGCCCGGCCGCGAGGCTGTGCAGCTTCCGGGTGAGGCGTCGGCTGAGCTGGGCGCGGCTGAGGCGCTGAACCCCCTCCAGGCAGGTCTTCTCCAGCTCCGCCCGCGCCACGCGCAGGGCGTCCTCGGAGTACAGGGGTTCGCCCTCGTCGCCGTCGACGGCCACGACGGGGGCGGTCAGCAGAGCGGCCGCGTCCTGCATCGCGTTGACGTGGCCGTGGTGGAGGTCCCCGGCGGTGTACGCGTCCAGCGTGGCCGGCAGGTCCTCGGTCAGCGTCTTCGCCTGGGTGATGCGGTGGTGGGCGGTGCCGTGCCCGATGCGCAACGCGGCGCACAGTTCACTGGCCAGGACCTGCTCCCCGGTGAGCTGCACCGGCTCAGCGGAACCTCCGTCCGCGGGGGCGAGGCCCGGGTGTTCCGCAACTCGCCGCCGGCGGAGTTCCTCCACGGCGTGCAACCCGAGGGCGTCCATGCGGGAACGTTCGCGGTCGAGGGTGATCAGCAGGTCGACCAGTGCGGCGTCCCCGGCACCCGGGAGGGTGTCGGGTGCGGGGAGCGCAGCTGCTTCGAACACGTGTACGAGTCTACGGGAACCACTGTCCCGCAACCAGAGTCACTTCCGTGAGGGTTCCTCACCCGTCGTCGTGGGTGTCCCCCACCCCGGCGCGGATGCGGAGCTCGTGGGGGAAGATGAGGCGTGCCGTCCTCGCAGAACTCCCGGGTGGTCCTCTTCGACGCCGACGGGGTGCTGGTGAACTCCCACCAGGGGTACCGCAGCGTCTGGGACCGGTGGTCGGCCCTGCACCGGCTGGATCCCGTCGCGGTGCTCGCGGCCACTCCCGCGCGCCGGCCCGTGGACACGATCGCCGAGGTCGCTCCGCACCTGGACGCCGACGCCGAGTACGCGCGGCTGGTGGCCCTCGTCGCCGAGCTGCCCGATGCGTTCCCGGTGTTCCCCGACGCGGCGCCGCTGCTGGCGCAGCTGCCGGCCGACCGCTGGGCGGTGGTGACCAGTGGCGACGCCGCCTCCGTGCGGGCCCGACTCAGCGCGGGGGCACTACCGCTGCCCGCGGTGCTGGTGGACGGGCGTTCCGTCACGCGCGGCAAACCCGACCCGGAGGGGTACCTGCTGGCCGCCCGGCTGCTCGGGGTGCGGCCCGAGGACTGCCTGGTCGTGGAGGACGCGCCCGCCGGCGTCGACGCCGCGCGAGCCGCGGGGATGCGGGTGGTGGCCGTGACCACCTCCCACGAGGCAGGCGACCTGCGGGCGGCGGACGCCGTCGTCGCCTCGCTGGCCGAGGCGCAGCTCCTGCTGCTCTCGTGGGTGAGCTCAGGAACCGGCCTGACACCTGGTCACTAGACCATCGACCGGATCCGGGCGAGCCACTCGAGCCCGAGTTGCCGTCCGCCCGGCAGGCGGTCGTCGCGGTCCCAGCGCCACGTCGTGGCCAGCGCGAGGGTCAGCACCCGGCACGCGCGCAGGACGTCCGGGTCGAGGCCGGGGTAGTGGTCGGCGACCGCGTCGGGTGCGTGGGCGACGTCGAACTCGACGGGGCCGCGGCAGCAGGTCTCGAGGTCGATGAACAGCGGACCCTCGGCGGTGGTGAGGACGTTGCCCGGGTGCGGTTCGCCGTGCAGCAGCTGCTCGTCGCGGCCGGCGCCGTCGATCACCCGGGGCAGGCCTCGCAGCGTCCGGGTCAGCAGTTCGCGGCCGGCGTCGTCGAGGTCCGGGGTGAGCTCGCGGTCCGCGAGGAGCGCCAGAGCCTGCTGAACCCGCCCCGCGTAGTGCGGCGCGGGGAGGTCGACGCGGCGCAGGCCGTCGTGCAGCCGCGCGAGGGCGTCGGCGTAGGCGGCGGGTTCCGGAACGGACGGGTCGGCGGTTTCGTGGTGCGCCCACAGCGTCACCCCGAGACCGTCCCGCTCGTGCATGCGGGCCGGCACGCGGGGTTCGGGTGCGGCCACCGGGCTCCCGTCCTCGGCGAGGCGCCGGACGAGTTCCAGCTCGAACGCCGCGACCCGGTGGGCCGTCGACGTCACGCGGGCCACGGTGTCGCAGGGCAGGAGCCGCACGGTGAGCCGGTTGGAGTCCTGCAGGACCACGGCCTCGTCGACCACGAGGCCCAGCGAGGACGCGCTGGCCGACGCGGCGGCCAGGGCGCGGGCGCGCTCCGCGGCCTCCACCCGTCTCAGACCTCGGGGGCCACGGGAACTCCCCGCGTGACGCGCAGGAACTCCAGCTTCTCCGCGTCCGCTGAACCCGCGGCGACCGTGTAGACGACCAGCCGCAGGTCGCTGCCGGGGACGGACAGGACGTCGCAGTCGCAGGTGATGTCCCCGACGTCGGGGTGCTCGACCGTCTTGCGGGACGAGACGTGCCGGCCCACGGCGCCCTGCTCCCACAGCGCGGAGAACCGAGGGCTGGTGGTGCGCAGCTCGGTCACCAGTGCGGCCAGGCCCCGGTCGTGCGGGTAGTCGAGCAGGGCGCCGCGCAGGTCGGAGACGAGCGCGCTCGGCAGCCCCTCCTCGGCCTGGCGCACGGGCCACGACGACAGCCCGCTGGACCCCTTGGTGAAGACGGCGCGGAGGAGGTTGAGCTCCCTCGTCGTGCGGTGGCTCGGGTCCCCGATCAGCGCGGCCCAGGTCGGCGTCCACGTGAGCAGGGTCCAGTCGGCGCTGAACACCCCGACCGCGAACTCCCCGAGCTGGGCGACGATGCGCTGCACCCCGGCGGGGACGTGCGTGGAGATCGTCCCCTGGGCCGGCGGGAGCAGGCCCGCGAGGCGGTAGGCGTGGTCGCGCTCCCCGGGCTGCAGCTGCAGCGCCCGGGCCAGCGTCGCGACGACCTGCGCCGACGGGTTCGTCGCCCGGCCCTGCTCGAGCCGGACGACGTAGTCCACGGACAGGCCGGCGAGGTCGGCCAGCTCCTCGCGGCGCAGCCCCACGGCCCGCCGGCCCGGGCGCTCGGGCAGGCCGACGTCGCGGGGGGACAACCGGTCGCGCCAGCGGCGCAGGGCCGCACCCAGGGTCTCGTCCACGCGGACCATGGTGCCCCGGGCCGGGACGGCCGTCCTGGTACTGCCCGTCCTACCGTCGGGCAGGGCACTGGTCGCCCCTCCCGCTCGGCCGCACAGTGGGCCCATGACCACCACGTTCATCACCGGAGCCAACAAGTCCCTCGGTTACGAGGCCGCCCGCCGTCTCATCGCCGCCGGGCACACCGTCCTGGTCGGCGCCCGCGACGTCGAGCGCGGCCGGGCCGCCGCCGACGCCCTCGGGGCGCGGTTCGTCCAGATCGACGTGACCGACGACGCGTCCGTCGCGGCGGCCGCCGCCGACGTCGCCGCCCACGAGGGGACGATCGACGTCCTCGTCAACAACGCGGGCGTCAGCGGCCCGCACAAGCCCACCGACGAGCTGACCGCGGCGGACGCCACCGCGGTGTTCGACGTCAACGTCGTCGGGATCGTCCGCGTCACGCACGCGTTCCTCCCACTGCTGCGCACGTCCGCGAACCCCGTGGTCGTCAACGTCTCCAGCGGCATGGGCTCGTTCGAGGCCACCCACGACGCGGCGCGCGTCGAGTCCTCGTTCGCGGCGCCGCTCTACACGTCGTCGAAGGCGGCCGTGACGATGCTGACCACGCAGTACGCGAAGTCCCTGCCCGGCGTGAAGGTCAACGCCGTCGACCCCGGGTACACGGCGACGGACTTCAACGGGAACAGCGGCCCGCAGACGATCACGGAGGGCACCGACGCGATCGTGGAGCTCGCCTCGATCGGTTCCGACGGCCCGACCGGTCAGTTCCGCGACCGCCACGGCGTCGTCGGCTGGTGACCGCCCCGCGCCGGCCGGGGGGACTCAGCCGGCGTGGGTGCCCGCCGTCACGGGCTGACCGGGCTGCAGCAGGGGGGCGATCCGGTTCCACCGGGCGATCTCGCAGCCGTCGGTCCGCTTGAACGTCGTGAGCACGTCCTTCCCGCCCCACCGGCCCTGCACGGTGGCGGTCTGCGGGCCGCCGTAGACCATCGTGCAGGCCATGTCCTTGGGCACGGGCCGGAACGGGTCGGGGAGGGCGGCCAGGGCGGCGCAGGCGTTCGCCGCGTCGGGGTGGTCCCCGCCGGGGGCGCCGTCGGCCCCGCACGTGAGCGTCCAGGTCTGCTTCCCGCCGCTGCCGTCGTCCACCGTCACGGTGATCGACTGCTCCGCCGCGGCCGTCGCGTCGCCGGCGGCGGGACTGCTCGCGCTCGGGGTGACGGCGTCGCCGCTGCTGCTGCTGGTCACGGGCGGACCTCCTGCCTGCTGCTCGCCGCACGCCGCGAGTCCCGCGAGCGCGAGGGTGGCCGCGAGGACCACCGCTGCGCGTGCGGTGCCCCGCGTCGTGCTCCTGCTCACCATGGTGACCTCCTGCGTCGCGGGCCGCCCCTGCGGGGCGTGCCGGGGGTCCGACGCGAGCCGCGCGGCGCCGGTTCCCTCGCGTCGTCGCTCAGCGTGCTCCTCTCGTGCCAGAGTCGTGGGCCCACCCCCACCCCCTGCGGAGGATCCGTGCCCGACGTCCCGCCGTCCGACGTGCTGGCCGAGGAGCAGCGCTACCTGGACCGCGCCCGCGCCGAGCTGGAGCGCATGCGCCTGCACACGCTGTCCCTGACGCCCGACGGCGGGGACGCGATCGCCGACGAGGCGCTCGCCTGGGCGCTGGCCCAGCGCGCGGCCGGCCTCGTGGACGACCCGGCGACCACGCTGTTCTTCGGGCGCACCGACCACGACGGCGGCGAGCGGTTCCACATCGGCCGCCGCCACGTCACCGACGACGCGGGCGACCCGGTCGTCGTGGACTGGCGCGCCGAGGTGTCCCGGGCCTTCTACCGGGCGAGCCGCGCGGAGCGCGAGGGCGTGGTGGTGCGGCGGCGCTTCGGCGTCGAGCAGGGGCGCCTGACGGCCTACGAGGACGAGCACCTGCTGGCGACCGTCGCGCCCGACGAGGACGGGCGCGCCAGCGCGATCCTGGCCCGGGAGATCGAGCGGCCCCGCTCCGGGCCCATGCGCGACATCGTCGCGACCATCCAGCCCGAGCAGGACGTCCTCGTGCGCGCCGACGTCGCCACGACCGTCTGCGTGCAGGGGGCGCCGGGGACGGGCAAGACCGCCGTGGGGCTGCACCGCGCGGCCTGGCTGCTGTACGCCCACCGCGACCGCCTCACCCGCCAGGGCGTCCTCGTGGTCGGGCCGAACCACGCCTTCCTCAGCCACATCGCCGCGGTGCTGCCCGCGCTCGGCGAGGTGCAGGTCGAGCAGAGCACCGTCGAGGACCTCGTCACCCGCGCCGCGGACGGGCGCAAGGCCGTGCTCGTGCGCGGCGAGGACCCCTCCGACGTGGCGACGCTGAAGGGCGACGCCCGGCTCGCCGAGGTGGTCCACCGCGCGGTCTGGTCCGCGGTCGCGGTGCCGCGCGACGTGCTGCCCGACGGCGCGGTCGTCGTCACGCGCGGGACCCGCCGCTGGCGCGTGCCCGGCTACCTGGTCGAGGACCTGCTGGCCGAGCTGCGCTCGCGGGGCATCCGCTACGAGGCCGCGAGAACGCTGCTGCCGCAACGCCTCGCGCACTCCGTGCTGCAGCTGCTCGAGGCGGCGGGGGACGCCCCGGACGACGCCGTGCAGGACGCCGTGGCCCGCAGCGCCGAGGTGAAGCGCGCCGCCAAGCTGCTCATGCCGCCGCAGGACCCCGCGAAGGTGCTGCACCGCCTGCTGTCCGACCCGGACTTCCTCGCCGCCAACTCCGAGGGCGTCCTCGACGACGCCGAGCGGGCCCTGCTGGCGTGGGCGAAGCCCCCGCGCACGCCGGGGGCGGCGCGGTGGACCCCGGCCGACGCCGTCCTGCTCGACGAGGTCGCGGAGGCGCTGCAGCGCACGCCGTCCCGCGCCCACGTCGTCCTCGACGAGGCGCAGGACCTCTCCGCCCTGCAGCTGCGCGCCGTCGGCCGGCGGTGCTCGACGGGCGCCGCGACCGTCCTCGGCGACATCGCGCAGGGCACGACCCCGTGGTCGGCGCGGTCCTGGGAGGAGGTCCTCGGCCACCTCGGCAAGCCCGACGCGACGCTCGAGGTCCTCGACCGGGGTTTCCGGGTGCCGTCCGCGGTCATCGACTACGCCGCGAAGCTGCTGCCCCGCATCGCCCCCGACCTGAGCATCCCCACGTCGGTGCGCGAGGACCCGGGCCACCTCGACGTCGTCGCGACGCCGCACCCGGTCGCCGACGCGGTCGCGGTCGTCGCGGGCCTCGTCGCGCAGGAGGGTTCCGTCGGCCTCGTCGTCGCCGCGGCCGCGCTGGAGGAGGCGGCCGCGGCGCTGACCGCGGCGGGCGTCGAGTTCGCCCGGCTCGACCGGCCCGACGAGGACACCCCGCGCCGCGTCGCGCTCGCCCCCGCGAGCCTCGTCAAGGGCCTGGAGTTCGACCGGGTCGTCGTCGTGGAACCCGCCGCGATCGTCGCGGGCGAACCCGACGAGCGCACCGGGCTGCGCCGCCTCTACGTCGTCCTGACCCGGGCCGTCACGGGCCTCACCGTCCTGCACGCCGAACCGCTGCCCGCAGAGCTGCGCTGAGGTACCGGCTGCGCTGAGCCAGGCGGTTGCGCCGATCGGGCGGTGTCCGGGGCGGAAGTCCCGCGCCCGGGCCGCGCGGCGCACCCGGCACCTACCGTGGACGCCAGTCGCCCGCCGTCCCCGGAGGTCCCCGCTCGTGCCGCTCGTCGCCATCGACCCCGACGGCGTGCTCGCCATGTCCGCCGCCACCGCGACGGCCGCGGCCGCGCTCGGCGGCCGGGCCCGGGAGCTGCAGCAGCGCCTCGACGGGCTGAGCGCGCTCGCCGGCCCGGGACCGGCCGTGCGCAGCCGCGCGTGGGCGGTGGAGGAGGACCTCGCGGCGCTGGCCGGGGTCGCCCGCGAGCGGGCCCAGCAGTACGTCGACGTCGAGGTCCCGCTGCGCGAGCTCCTCGGCCTCGGGTTCTGGATGCCCGACCCCGGGAACCTCGCCGTGCGCACCGACGAGTCGGTCACCGCGAACATCGAGCGGATGCTGCGCTCCGACGAGTTCGGCGCCGTGCCCCTCGGGCTGAGCCAGAGCCTGCTCACGGCTTACCGGAAGCCCCTGCTGGCGCTCCCGGCCCCCGGGTCGATCCTGCTCGACCTCGACTTCACCCGGCCCGCGAACGTCGTCGACCAGGTGCGGGGCGTCCCGCTCGTGCAGCGGCCCTCGGGCCTGCTGGTGCCGGTCGGGTCGTCCGCCGACCCGGCCGTCGAGGTCGTGACTGCCCTGTCGAAGGGGCCGGACGTCCACCAGCCGGGCGAGCGGTTCCTCACCACCGGGGGCTTCGGGCGCCCGCCGGCGTGGGCGCGCACCAGCGGCAGGGCCCTGGGCGTCGTGGGCGCCGGGCTGACCGTCTACGACTCCTTCGCCGGCCAGTGGGAGCACGACCAGCGGTACCACCCCGAGTACGGCACGGGCCGCCGCGTCGCCGAGGCGTCCGCCGTCGCCGCCACCGAGGGCGTGGGTGCGGTCGCGGGCGGCATCTACGGCGCCCAGCTGGGGGCGACCGTCGGCAGCTTCATCCCGATCCCCGTCGTCGGGACCGTGGGCGGGGCCCTCGTCGGTGGGGCGATCGGCGCCTTCGTCGGCAGCAAGGCCGGCAAGGCCGGCGGCCGCGTCCTCCGCGAGGGCGGTCACGCGCTGTGGAAGAAGGTGTTCGGGTGATCGCGCCCGCGCTCGTCGGGGCCGTCTGCTCGCTGGCCCTGCTGACGTCCGGGGCGCTCTACGCGGCGGGGTTCGCCCGCGTGCTGGCGGTGACCGGGGTGTTCGGGCCGTACACGCCGCTCGGCGTCCTGTGGCTCGGGGCGGGTGGCCTGCTCGGCTCCGTCGTCGCCCTCCTGTCGTCCTCGCCGGGCCGCCTGTCGCCGCCCGCCGCCGTCGGGCTGGGCGCCCTGTTCGTGGCGGCCGTCCTCTGCTGGGCCGTGGGCCTGGTCGGGCTCGTGTGGCTGCCCCGCTTCCTGCGCCCCGCGTGGCTGCGCACCTGGGTCGACGCCGGCCGCCCCGAGGCGGAGGCCGCCCGGTGGCGGCCGCTGCGGCGCGGGACGCGCTGGTGAGCGCCGACGACGTCCGCACGGGCGGCAAGGTCTCCGACCCGGCGTCGGGCCTGCGCCTGCCCCTGCCCGCCGGCTGGTCCCGCGTCGACGGCCCGCCCGGGCACGTGACGATCGCGGCCGACCGCGCCTGGTCCGCGGGCGGCGCCGAGGTCCGCTTCCGCCCCACCGTCACCGCGTCGCGGGTGCCCCTGGCCCCCGGCGTCGACGCCGCCGCCCTCGGCACGGCCGCGCTGGCCGGCGCCCTCGCGAGCGTCGAGGACGGCCGCGTCCTGGCCTACGACGTCAGCGCGGACGACCCCGCGACGGGACCGCTGACCGGCCGCCGCCTCCTCTTCGCGCACCGGCAGGGGCGGGCCACGATCGCCGTCCTGCAGGCCGTCACCGTCGTGGACGGCCACGGCGTGACCGTCACCGCGAGCTTCCCGCTGCTGCAGTGGGCCGCGCTGCGGCCGCTGGTCGGGGCCGTCGTGGACGGGGTCCGCGCGGACGCGCCGACGGCTGCCGAGGTCCCCGCCGCCGGGGAACCGGCCGAGGGCCCGCGCCGGGACCCCTGGTTCGCCGCCCGCGGCGAGGACCTCGAGGACCTGGCCCGCGTCGCGGAGGCCCAGCCGGCGCCGGCGGCCGGGCTGCGGCTGAGCCGCGCGGCGTTCGACCACCTCGCCGGCGCCCGCCGGCGGGTGGCGCCGGAGTTCCGGGACGAGCTCGTCGCCGCGGGCCTGCTGCGCGCCGGGGGCCGGCCGAGCGAGGACGGCGCGGGGCTCGTCGCCCTCGCCCGCGAGCGCACGGGGCACCTGCGCCTGGAGTCGGCCCGCGGGGCCGCGCCCCTCGCCCTCGACGTCTCCCTGCACGGGGCGGACGCGCTCGTGGTGACCACCGCGGCGCCCGGCGAGCTGCCCGCGGACCCGCGGGGCGGAGAGCTGCGGGACGCGGCGGGCGTCGTGACCGTGGACGTCGTCGACGCCTCGCTGCTGCCCGTCGTGCTGGCGGGCTTCGTCGGCCTGGGGCCCGCGTGGTCGGCGGGCGGTGCCGTGGAGCTCCCGCAGGACCTGCTCGCCCGGCGGGCCGCCGACCCGCGCACCCCGCCGCCGGCCGACGCCGACGCGGCCCTGCTGCGCGCGTGGGCCCAGCCGTGGTTCCTCTGCACCCTGCACGCGGACGGGCTGGACGCCGACCGGCTGCTGCTGAACGCCGGCGCCGCCGGGACCTACGTCGTCCGCACGCAGGGCGAGGGTCCGGCCAGCGTGGCCAGGCTGCAGCCCGTGCCGTCGGCGCTGCTGTTCGAGGACCTCGTCCGGATCTGCGACGCCGTCGTCGACCGCGCCCAGCTGTCGCCGCGCTGACCGGCTCCCTCTCCTCAGCCGCTCCTCAGGAGGGGGCGAGCGCCGCGGCGCGCGCGGCCAGCTCCAGCTGGTCGGCCTGGCGCTCGCGCGCGACGGCCAGCGCCTCGCAGTGCTCGGCGTGGGCCACGACGTCGCGCGCGACGGCCCCGAGGGCCGCGCGGGCCCCGGTGAGGCCGGTCGCGAAGGTGTCGGCGGCCGGGCCCGACCAGAGCGTGGGGCTCGGCACGGGGTAGTGGGCGGCGACGCCGCGGACCTCGGTGTCCAGGTCCTCGGCGCCGGCGCGGAGCGCGCGAGCGCCCTCCCGCAGCCGGGAGGCCTCGACCCGCAGGGCGTCCGCAGCAGTCACGTCCCGCACCGTAGGGCGGCGCCGGGCCGCGTCGCGGGCCGCGCGGCAGCCGCTCGCCCGGGCGGCGCAGGGCCGACCACCCCTCCGGGTCAGCGGCCCCACGCTGCGGAGCGGCCCGTCACCTCGGGTCGGCGTCAGAGCTCCGGCTGGGCCCGCCAGTGCGGCACGGGCGCGGGTTCCCCGTCGGTGAAGGAGCCCTGCTGGACGCCGTCGCCGGTGACGACGGGCGCGGGCCAGGTGCGGGCCAGCGCCACCAGCTCCGCGGCCCGCACCTCCGCCCAGGCCTGCTGCTCCGGGGTGAAGGGGCTGACGTCCGGAGGGAAGGCACCCTCGCGCATCTGCTCGTAGGTCGGAACGGGCGTCGCGGGGTCGGGCCGGTCGTCGGTGCGGTCGACCGTGGCGAAGAGGCGTTCCAGCATCGCCATGAGCGACCGGTAGCGGATCCACCGCTGGTCGACCCAGCCCTCGGCCGTCCCGTCGTGGTAGCTGCGCAGCAGCAGGCCCGCGGCGTCGCGGCCGAGCCCGGAGAGGGTGCGGATCAGCGGCGCCGGCATGGCGAGGTTCAGGCCGCCCTCGTCGGGGCGCAGGTGCACCGAGACGATGCGCTCGCGGTAGCCGGGGATGCGCATCTGCTCGTTGTCGACCCAGTTCTGCATGGTCCGCGCGATCGCCGCGACGAACGGCGGCAGCGTCGGCACCGCCGCCTGCGCGAACGGGTTGCGCAGCCGCGACCCGCCGCCGTCCCCACCGCGCGGGAGGCTGACCCGGGGTTCTCCCGGCCGCTGCGCCTGCAGGTTGATGGCGAAGCTCGGTCGCGTGGGCAGGGGCGCGTCGAAGAAGTGCAGCGGCATGTTCGACGTGATCCCGCCGTCGGAGATCCACGTGCGCAGCAGTTCCGGCTCGACGCCGACGTCGGGCGCCCCGGTCAGCACGTCGGCGGCGGACGTCGCGAGCCCGGCGGCCCGGCGGTCGTCGAGCCAGCGCGCCCACGCCGCGACCGCCGTGGAGTTCCCCGGCGTCGCGGCGTCGAACTCGTGCAGCGGGACGGCGCTGACGAGGCCGGGGAAGCTGAGGCTCATCCGGGTGGCCACGACGACGGGCAGCCCCGCGCGCGGCAGCCGGTGCAGGCCGCGCCGGGCGGCGAGCACCGCGACGACGTCGTGGACGCCGGTGACGACGGTCGGCGGCGCGGCCTCCGGAGAGCTCAGCACCGCCTCGAGGACCCGGGCAGGGAACAGGCCGCGGAACTCCGCGACGTCGAAGAACAGGTGCTCTTCGGCGGGGGTCCCGACGTCCAGCACCGGCAACCGCCGCGGCCGGCCCTGCACGAGGTCCGTCGTCATCACCTCGAGGTTCACGCGGCGGGACCGGCGGTCGCGCAGCAGGGCCTGCTCCTCCTCGGGGGTGCGCGCGCCCCACAGGTGGGCGAACGTCAGCGGGCCCTCGTCGGGGCGGCGCCCGGCGATCTCGTCGAGGCGCTGCGTCAGCCACGGGGTCAGCGCCGGCTGCGGGTCCGTCCCGCCCATGCCGTTGACGAGGCCGAAGCCGTTGGCGGGCACCTCGCGCAGCAGGCGGTGCACGAGCGCCCACCCGATGCCCGCCGCGAGGCCGCCGACGAGCAGGGCGACCCCCAGCACCGCCACGACGACGGCCAGGGCGGCCGGGGCCGCCGCCGCGCGCAGGTCGTGGACCGCCAGGGCCGTGACGAGGACGCCGGGCACGACGGGCAGCACCGAGCGCCACCACCCCGACGACGACGTGACCTCCTGCCGCAGCGCGGTCGCCAGGGTCCGCGTCCACCGCCCGGTCGCGGCGGCGTCCAGCGCGGCGCGCAGGACGCCGAACAGCGGGCGCGTGCGGGGCTCGGGCTGGAACAGCGCGAGCAGGCCGGTCGCCGGGGCGGTCGCCGCGCTCGCGCCTGCGGGGACGGCACCGGCCAGCTCGGCCGACACCGCCTCGAGCCGGTCGTACCCGGTGGGGTCGCCCCCGGCGCGGGCGTGCTCCGCGGCCGCGGTGAGGGCGGCCGCGATGGCCCCGGCGGAGGCGCCGCCGACGTTGACGATGCGGTAGGTCCGGGCCAGCCGGGACACGGCCGCGGGGTAGACCACCCCGCTCGTCACGCCGCCCTTCATCGTGAGGTCGCACGTGGCCACCGGGTCCGCCGGGTAGGGGGTGGTGTCCACCGGCTCCGTCACGACGCCCTCCGGGGCCGCTCCCGGAGGTCGGGGGGTGGACCGGTGAGCGGGCGTGCCGAGCATGCCGCACCGCGGGGGGCCGCCGCCCGCGTGGGCGCCGGGCGCGTGTCCTACCGTGGCGCTCGTGCCCGAGCTGCCCGCGGTCCCCGCCGCCGCCCTCCCGTCCGACGCCCAGGTCCTCGACGTCCGCGAGGACGACGAGTGGGAGGCCGGCCACCTCGCCGGCGCCCTCCACATCCCCCTCGCGCAGGTCCCGCAGCGCCTCGCGGAGCTGCCCGCGGGCCAGCTGCACGTCGTGTGCCGGGGCGGCGGCCGCTCGCAGCGCGCCGCGGAGTGGCTGCAGGGCCACGGCTACGACACGGTGAACGTCGAGGGCGGCATGGGCGCGTGGGCCGCGTCCGGCGGCGCGATGGTCTCGGAGAACGGCCGGGAGCCTGAGGTCATCTGAGGGGCGGCCGCCGTCGGGCCGGGGTCAGGAGACCTTCGCCGTGCGGTGCCGGTAGGCGTCCACGCTGATCATGGGCGGGCGCTCGGAGACGTCGACGGCGTGCGTGACCGGGGCGTAGTGGCCGTAGCCGTCGCGCGCGAACTGCGTGATCGACGGCGCGTCACCGGCGTCGGCGACGCCCGCCCGCTGGTGCACGACGTGGGTGACGTGGGCCGCCATGCGGCCGAGCGCGGCCGTGTCCTGGTGGCGGTGCTGGCGGCGGCCGAGGTCCACCTGGGCGATCGCCGCGACCCCGCGCAGCTCCAGGGTGTCGATGAGCATGGCCATCTCCACGCCGTGGCCGCCGGAGAACGGAATCGCCTCGAACAGCCGGCGCCGCCCCGCGTACTCGCCGGTGAGCGGCTGCACGACCCCGGCGAGCTCCGGGTAGAACCGGCTGACGAGCGGGCGGGCGACGAGCTCGGTGACGCGGCCGCCGGAGGTCTCCCCCGTGCCCTTGAGCGGCTGGTCGTAGCAGCCCTTGACGAGCTCGACGCCCTGGTCGTGCAGCAGCGGGCCGAGCAGGCCCGTGATGAGCTGCGGCTGCGGGTCGAGCAGGTCGGCGTCGACGAAGACGAGGACGTCGCCGGTCGTCACCGCCAGGGACTTCCACAGCGCCTCGCCGCGGCCGGGCCGCGAGCCCGTCTCCGGCAGCACGTCGTCGCGGTGGTGCACGACCGCGCCCGCGGCCTCGGCGACCTCGGCGGTCGCGTCGCGGGAGCCGGAGTCGACGACCACGACCTCGTCGACCAGGCCCGTGTCCTCCGCGAGCTGGCGGGCCATGCTCACGACGCGGCCGACGGTCGCCTCCTCGTCCAGGGCGGCCAGCACCACGCTCACGCGCGTCCCGGCCTTCTGCGCGCGCAGGCGGTCGATGGGCCAGTCCCTGGCGCGGGACGTCGACCTGTCGAACCAGGTCTGCACGGGCAGCTTCATGCGCACCTCCACGATCACCGTGGCACGCGCGCCGCGGCGGCGGCAGCTCCGGGCGCAGGTGTTCACCGGCGCGTCACACGGGACCGGCGCGCGGTGACGGGCGTGTTTCGGCCCTGTTGCCGCCGCCGGGCCTCCGGTCGCACACCGCTGACCACCGGTGGCGCAGCGTCGACGAAGTGGCGTGTTTGACCTGTCGCCCGCCCGGGTACCACTTCGTGCGTCATGCTCCTCACACCACTGGTCCCACTGTCAGAGGAGACCTGGATGCGCACGGGCCCCCGCACCGTGCCGGCGACCCACTGGGCCTCCTTCGCGCACGACCCCGCCTCGGTGCCCCGCGCCCGGCACGTGCTGCGACGGGTCCTCGACGGGGCCGGGCTGGACGAGACGGCGCAGGCCGAGATCGAGATCGTGCTGTCGGAGATCGTCGGCAACGCCGTGCGCCACGCACGCCCCCTGGGCGACGGCGGCATCCACGTGCAGTGCGAGGTCGTCGGCGACACCGAGCCGCACGTCGAGATCGCCGTGACCGACGGCGGCGCCCCGGGCCGCAGCGTGACCCCGCGCACGGCCGACGCGTCCGCGACGTCGGGCCGGGGTCTGCGGATCGTCGAGGGCCTCGCCGACGACTGGGGCGTCGTGGAGAACCTCAAGGACCTCTCCCGCACGGTGTGGGCGTCCTTCGGCGGCCCCACGCGGCACCACCCCCGCTGACGCTGGGGCGGTGAGAGCGCTCACCCGTGCGGCCCAGTGACCCCGAACCACCTCCCCAGGCGCGCCGTCTCGCGTTAGAGTCCCTCAACTACTGCGCGTAACTAGATGTGCACGTGATGAGACGGAGTGCCGAGGGATGGAGCCCAGGTCGGCGCCCGCGTCGCGCGGCGCCCTCCACGTCCACCTCCTGCAGCGCACCGCGACGGAGCTCGCGGCGGCGCTGGACGTCGCGGGGGCGGTCTCGGCCGTCCTGCGCTCCGCCCACGCCGTGCTCGGCACGAGCAGCTGCGGCGTCTCGGTGCACGACCCCGACTCCGACCTCCTCCTGCCGCAGCTGCCCGACGCCGTCGACGGCGCGGACCCCTACGGGCCCGGGCACCCGGTGCCCCTGGACTCCTCGACGCCCAGCGCCGAGGCGGCCCGGACCGCGCGGCCCGTCCTCATCCGCTCGGTGGAGGAGCTGCGCACCCGCTTCGACGGGGGGCTCAACGACCTCGTCGTGGCGACGGGGGAGCTGTCCTGGGCGATGGTCCCGATGCTCGCCCGCGGCCGGCTCGTCGGCGTCCTGCGCTTCGGCTTCGACCGTCCCGGCTCCCTCGACGAGCTCGAGCTGGAGTTCGCCACCGCCCTCGCCGGGCAGTGCGCCCTCGCCGTCGAGCGGGCGGAGCTGCTGGACACCGCCCGCGACGCCGTCCAGGCCGCGGCCCGCTCCGAGCAGCGCTACCGGACGCTGGCCGAGGCCGGCAGCCTCGACGTCTTCACGGCCGAGCCCGGCGTCGGGCTCACCAGCGACCTGCCGGGCTGGCGCGCCCTCACGCGCCGCGACGGACCCGTGATGCCCGTCGGCTGGCGCGACGACGTCCACCCCGACGACCTGCCGGCCGTCATCGAGACCTGGAACCGCGCCGCCGTCGAGGGCACTCGGCTCGCCTACACGCTGCGCCTGCGCACGCCCGACGGGTGGCGCTGGATCTCCACCTCCGCCGTCCCCGTGCGCGCCGAGGGCGCCGGCTCCGACGCCCCCGTGCAGGAGTGGATCGGCTCCGCGGTCGACGTCACCGAGCGCGTGCGCGGGGAGCGCCGCACGCGCACGCTGCAGGCGCTGACCAGCGCGCTCGCCTCCGTGCACACCCACGACGACGTCGTGGCCGCCGTCCTGGCCGCCGCCGTCGACGGCGCCGACGCGGTGCGCGCCGCCCTCACGGTCCTGCCCGAGGACCCGGGCGGCCACGAGGTCCCGCTGCACACCTGGCAGCGCGACGCCGGGCGCCAGCCGCTGGACGCCATGCCCTGGAGCGGCGCGCAGCACCTCGAGGTCGTCGCGGCGCTGGAGGTCTCCGGCGGGGCCTTCCTGACGGAGCAGTACGTGGCCGACGACCGCTCGCACTGGGCGCCCGAGGCCTTCGCCGACGCCGTCGCGCGCGGCGAGGTGGCGTGGGCGCTGCTGCCGCTGTGCTCGCGGCCCCGCCAGGTCGGCGTCCTCCTGCTGTCCTTCGACGAGCCCCAGCCCGAGGACGCGGCCGAGCGCGAGTTCCTCGCCGCCTTCGCCCGCCAGGCCGCCACGGCCCTGGAGCGCCAGCTGCTCTCCGACGCCGAGCGCAGCACCGCCTCGATCCTGCAGGAGGCGCTGCAGCCCGGCCCGCTGCCCGCCGTGGACTGGCTGCAGGCCCACCGCCGGACCGCGACGAGCGTGGGCAGCGAGGTCGGCGGGGACTGGGCCGAGATCATCGCCCTCGACGACGACCTCGTCGCCGTCGTGCTCGGCGACGTCATGGGCCGCGGGGCGCGCGCCGCCACCGCCATGGGCGAGGTCCGCACCCAGGTGCGCACGCTCGCGCTCATCGACCCGCGGCCCAGCGCCGTGCTGCGCGGGCTCGACCAGTGCTTCGCCGTCAGCGGCACCGACGACCTCGTCACCCTCTTCTACGGCCTGCTCTCCGCCGACGGGCACCTGCGCGCCGCGAGCGCCGGGCACCTGCCCCCGCTGGTCGCCGACGCCGCCGGCAGCCGCTACCTCGACGTCCCGCCCGGGGTGCCGCTGGGGGTCGCGGGCGACGAGCGCGCCGACGTCCTCGACGTGCACCTGCAGGACGGGACCGTCTTCTGCGTCTTCTCCGACGGGCTCGTCGAGACGCGCACCCGCGGCCTCACCGAGGGTCTCGACGCGGCGCTCGCGGTGCTGGGGGACGCGGCCGGGCGCTGCGAGGCCGGCCGCCCGGGCGCGCAGGACACCGCCGCGGCGGTCGCGGACGAGCTCATGACCGAGCTCGGGCGCGGGGTCGAGGTCGACGACGACGTCACGGTGCTCGTCCTCCGCCTGCTCGGGGCGGAGCGCTAGCCTCCCCCGTGTGACGTCCCCCAGCGCCTCGGCGAGCGTCCGCCCGTCCCCCACCGTCGCCGTCGTCGTCCCCGCCAAGGACGAGGAGGAGCGCATCGCGCGGACCGTGGAGTCGCTGCGCTCCCTCGAGGTCGCCGACCTGGTCGTCGTGGTCGACGACGGCTCGCGCGACGGCACGGCCCGCCGGGCGCGCGACGCGGGCGCCCTCGTGGTGGCCCACCGGCGCAACCGCGGCAAGGCCGCGGCGATGCAGACCGGCGCCCGCGCCGTCGCCGCCGCCGAGGCCTCGACCCCGCGCCCGGGCACCGGACCCCGCCCGCTGCTCTTCGTCGACGCCGACCTCGCCGAGACCGCCGTGCGGACGGCTCCGCTCACCGGGCCCGTCCTGGCGGGCGCGGCGGACCTGACGATCGCGGTGCTGCCCCGGCAGTCCGCCGCGGGCGGGGGCCGCGGGCTGGTCGTGGGCCTGGCCCGCCGCGGCACCCTGCGCGCGGCGGGCTGGTCTCCGCAGCAGCCGCTGTCGGGGATGCGCTGCCTGACCCGCCCCGCGTTCGAGGCCGCGCTGCCCCTGGCCCGCGGCTGGGGCGTGGAGACGGCCATGACGATCGACCTGCTCCGCGCGGGCCTGCGGGTGCAGGAGGTGCCGTGCGAGCTGCAGCACCGCGTGAGCGGCACCGACTGGCGCGCCCAGCTGCACCGCGCGGCCCAGTACCGCGACGTCGCCCTCGCGCTGGGCCGGCGCCGGCTGCTGCTCGGTGGCGGCTGAGGTCCCCGGGGCCCCGCCCCGGACCACACCGCCCCGGACCGCCCTCGCGGCCGCCGCGGTCTCCCTGCTGCTGTGGGCGGCCGTCGCGGCCGCCGGCCCCTCCGCCGCCTCGCCCGACCTCGGGCCGGGCGGCGGTCCGCCGTTCGACCTGGGCCTGCACCCCTCCTCGGCCGTCGTCAGCGTCCTGCTCGCGGCGTCCTGGCTGCTCGGCGGCACCGCCGTCCTGCTGGGCCTCGCGGCCGTCGGGCGCGGGTGGCGGCCCCGGCCGGGCCGGGTCCTGCTCACCGGGGGCCTCGCGGCGCTCGTCGTGCTGCTCGTGCCGCCCGTCGGGTCCGCGGACCACCTGAGCTACGCGGCCTACGGGCGGATCGCGGCCCTGGGCGGCGACCCGTACGTGCAGGCGCCCGACGCCTTCGCGGGCGGGAGCGACCCGGTGGCCTCCGCCGTGCGGGCCCCGTGGCGCTCGACGCCGTCGGTCTACGGGCCGGTCGGCACGGCCCTGCAGGCCCTCGCGTCGCTGCTGGGCGGTCCGTCGGTGCGGGCCACGGTGTGGTGGGGGCAGGCCCTGGTGGTCCTGGCGTGGACGGGGGCGGCCTTCGGCCTCGACCGCGCGCTGCGGGACCGGCCAGCGGCCCGGGCCCGCGCGGGGGTGCTGTGGACGCTGAACCCGCTGCTGCTCACCGTCGGCGCCGGTGGTGCGCACGTCGACGTCCTGGCCGGGGCGGCCGCGCTCGCGGCGCTGCTGCTCGCCCCGCGCCGGCCCCTGCTCGCGGGCCTCGCCCTGGGGGTCGCGGTGGGCACGAAGCTGCCCTACGGCGCGGTCGCCGCGGGGGTCGTCGTGGCCTGGGTGCTGGCCCGGCGCCGCGGCGACGGCCCCGGTGCCGGCCTCCTGCTGCGCGGGGCGGTGGGGGCGCTCGTCGTGCTCGTGCCCGCCCACGTGTGGGCGGGGGCGCACGCCTACGACCAGACGCGCACCGCGAGCCGCTACGTCTCGCTCGCCACCGTCTGGCGCCCGCTCGTCGAGGCCGGGCTGCCCCGCGGCGCGCTGCTGCCCGGCACCCTCCTGCTGATGGCCGCGGTCGCCGCGCTGTGGTGGCGCCGGCTGGTGCTCGACGTCCCGCCGGACCGGCAGGCGGCCGGGGTGACGGCCGTGCTCGCGCTGGGCTACCTCGTCGCCGCCCCCTACGAGCTGCCCTGGTACGACCTGCTCCTGTGGGGTCCGCTCGCCCTGGTCGCCGCGGCGCCGGTGGTGCTCGAGCGCGTGCTCGTCGTCCGCCTCACCCTGCTGGCCGTGGCCTACGTCCCGGGCCTCGTGGAGGGCATGTCCCCGGCCGTCGAGGCGGTCACCCTCGGCTACCGCCGGGAGGCCGGGCCGTGGATCGCGTGGGCGGCCCTGGTCGCCGTCCTGGCCCTGCCCCTGCTCATCGGGCGCCGTCGTGTCCTAGCGTGTGACGGTGCCTGACGCGATCGCCCCGGACACCGCCTCCCTCCTCGCCGCCTACGACGCGGCCGCCCGCCGGCCCCACGTGGCCGCGCTGCCCACGGGGGTGATCGCCGAGGAGGACGGGCCGCTGACCCGGGTCTGGTACCCCGAGCGGGGCTTCGTCAGCACCCCCGCGGACCTCGGCGTCACCGGCCCCGAGCTCGACGCCCTCATCGCCCGCCAGCGCGACGCCTTCACGGCCCGCGGCCGGTCGCTGGAGTGGAAGACCTGGGACTACGACACCCCCGCCGACCTGCCCGAGCGCCTGCGCGCCGCCGGGTTCGCCGCCGAGGACCCGGAGACCGTGCTGGTCGCCGAGGTCGACGCGCTGCTGCAGCTGCCCACCGACGTGCCCGAGGGCCTCACCGTCCGCGAGACGTGCAGCGAGCAGGACGCCCGGCGGGTCGCGGAGCTGCAGACGGAGATCTGGGGCGACGACTGGTCCTGGCTCGCCGAGGACCTGTTCTCCCGCTCCCAGGGCGAGCAGCCGCTCGTGCGCATCCTCGTCGCCGAGGAGGGCGACCGGATGGTGGCCGCGGGCTGGCTGTCGCTGGTCCCCGAGTCGGGGTTCGCGGGCCTGTGGGGCGGCTCGACGCTGCCCACCCACCGCCGCCGCGGCGTCTACCGCTGCCTCGTCGCGCGCCGGGCGCAGCTGGCCGCCGGGCTCGGCGTCCGGTACCTGCAGGTGGACGCCTCGCCCGACAGCCGGCCGCTGCTCGAGCGGTTCGGCTTCGTCGCCGTCGCCACGACGACGCCGTTCGTCTACCCCGCCCCCTGAGCACCCGACCCCTGAGCCGGGCGCTCGTGAGCGCGCTCAGGCGAGGTGCAGCTCCTCGGCGATGGCGGTGAGCACCGGCACGATGTCCACGCCCGGCGCGGTGAGGACCTGCGCGCACACGTGGTCCGCGCCCGCGTCGACGTGCGCGGTGAGGCCCGCCGCGACGGTGGCGACGTCGCCGTGCACGCTCAGGACGTCGATCAGCTCGTCGCTGCCGCCGTCGGCGAAGTCCGCGTCGCTCCAGCCGAACCGGCGCAGGTTCGACAGGTAGTTGGTCAGGTGCAGGTAGGGCTGGTCGACCACGGGGCGGCCGACGGCGCGGGCCCGCTCGGGGTCGGTCTCCAGCACGACCTTCTGCTCGGGCGCCACGAGGACGCCCGGCCCGACGGCCTCGCGCGCGGCCGCCGTGTGCTGCGGCGGGACGAGGTAGGGGTGCGTGCCGCGGGTGCGCTCCGCGGCGAGGGCGAGCGCCTTCGGGCCGAGCGCCGCGAGCACGCGGCCCTCCTTCGGCACCCCGGCCCGGTCGAGCGCGTCGAGGTAGTCGACCATCGTCTCCATCGGGCTGCGGTACTCCTGCGTGGCCTCGGGGTGGCCGATGCCGACGCCCAGCAGGAAGCGGTCCGGGAAGCGCTCGGCCAGCCGGTGGTAGGAGGGCGCGACCTCCTCGGCCTTCGTCGCCCACATGTTGACGATGCCGGTGGCCACGACGATCCGCTCCGTCGCCGCGAGCAGCTCCTCCGCCAGCGCGAGGTCGCCCGCGGGCGAGCCGCCGATCCAGACGGTGCCGTAGCCGAGGCGTTCCGCGGTGCGCGCGAAGTCGGCGTCGACGACGGCCGCGCCGCGCCAGAGGCCGTAGGTTCCGAGGTCCATGCCGTCACTGTCCCAGCCGTCCGACGTCCCGGCACGCGCGGACCGTGACATCCGCTGCTCCGGGCAGCGTGGCGAACGGGTGGTGGTGTCAGCCCACGGTCAAGGATGGTCCTGGGGGCGACGAGTCCGTAGCGTGACGTCGGGTGACCCCCTCGTCGTCGAGGCCTCCGAGAACCGGGGCCCAGCACCACCGGGGCACGCCACGAGGAGACCCGCACCAATGCCTGAGCACTGCAGCGTCCTGACCGAGCAGACGGTGTCCCTGCCGCCGGAGTGGTGGGGTTCCGTCCTGGACGGCGTCGCCCTCGGCGACCGCCGCGTCGTCGTGGAGGACGCGGCCGGCAACCGCTTCGTCCTGCTCGCCGAGAGCAGCTACCGCGCCCTCGAGCGCACCCGCGAGGGGGCGCCGGCGCGCGCGAGCGTCACGCTGACGGGTCGCGAGCGCGAGGTCCTGCAGCTGGTCGCGGACGGCTGCCCCGGCTCCGTCGTCGCCCAGCGCCTCGGCCTGGCCGCGAACACCGTCGCCCAGCACCTCGCGGGCGTGCGCCGCAAGTACGGCGTGAACTCCAGCGCCGCGGCCTGCGTCGCCGCGCGCGCCGACGGCTTCATCGTCTGACGGACCCCCCACGAGGCCCCCTGCACGCAGGGCCGGGCTCCGTCCGGTCGCCGGCCCCGCCAGCTGAGACCATGGGGGGGCCATGACCACCACACCCGCCGCCCCGTTCCTCCCGGACCTCCTGCCCGTCGCGGGCAGCGCCGCCGCCGCCGACCCCGACGCCGTCCACGAGGCGTTCACCGACTGGGTCACCTCGCGCGGCATCGAGCTGTACCCCGCGCAGCAGGAGGCCCTCATCGAGGTCGTCTCCGGCAGCAACGTGGTCCTCTCGACGCCGACGGGCTCGGGCAAGTCCCTCGTGGCGGCCGGGGCGCACGCCGCGGCGCTCGCGGCGGGGGTCCGGTCCTTCTACACGGCGCCGCTGAAGGCCCTGGTCAGCGAGAAGTTCTTCGCCCTGGTCGAGACGTTCGGCGCCGACCGCGTCGGGATGATGACCGGCGACGCGTCGGTCAACCCGCAGGCGCCGATCATCTGCTGCACGGCGGAGGTCCTGGCCAACGTCGCGCTGCGCTCGGGCGCCTTCGCCGACGTCGGCCAGGTCGTCATGGACGAGTTCCACTTCTACGCCGACCCCGACCGCGGGTGGGCGTGGCAGGTGCCGATCGTCGAGCTGCCGCAGGTGCAGTTCGTCCTCATGTCCGCGACCCTCGGCGACGTCGACTGGCTGCGGGAGGACCTGACCCGGCGCACGGGCCGGCCCACGGCCGTCGTGACGTCGGTCGACCGCCCCGTCCCGCTGCACTACTCGTGGGCCACGACGCCGCTGCAGGAGACCGTCGAGGAGCTGCTGCAGACCAACCAGGCGCCCGTGTACGTCGTGCACTCCACGCAGGCCGCCGCGGTCGAGCAGGCGCAGTCGCTGACCAGCGCGAAGGTCGCGACCCGCGAGCAGCGCGACGCGATCGCCGAGGCCATCGGCGGGTTCCGGTTCGCGGCCGGGTTCGGCAAGGTCCTGTCCCGGCTGCTGCGCATGGGCGTCGGCGTCCACCACGCGGGGATGCTGCCGAAGTACCGCCGCCTCGTGGAGACCCTCGCGCAGGCGGGGCTGCTGAAGGTCATCTGCGGCACCGACACCCTGGGCGTCGGCATCAACGTGCCGATCCGCACCGTGCTGTTCGCGGGGCTGACGAAGTTCGACGGCCGCCGCACCCGGCACTACCGCGCGCGGGAGTTCCACCAGATCGCGGGCCGCGCCGGGCGCGCGGGCTACGACACGGCGGGCACGGTCGTCGTGCAGGCGCCGGAGCACGAGGTGGAGAACGCGCGCCGCGTCGCGAAGGCCGGCGACGACCCGAAGAAGCTCAAGAAGGTGCAGCGGGTCAAGGCGCAGGAGGGTTTCGTCTCCTGGTCGCAGGCCACGATGGACAAGCTCGTCGTCGCCGAGCCCGAGCAGCTCACGTCGCACTTCCGCGTGACGACCTCGATGCTGCTGAACGTCCTGCAGCGCCCCGGGAACCCGGTCGAGGCCATGCGGCACCTGCTGCTGGACAACCACGAACCCCGCAAGCTGCAGGTGCGCCACGTGCGCCGTGCGGTCGCCCTGTTCCGCGCGCTGCTGGACGCGGGCGTCGCGGAGGTCCTGCCGCACCCGCTGCCCGACGGGCGCACCGTGCGGCTCGTGGTGGACCTGCAGCTGGACTTCGCGCTGAACCAGCCGCTGTCGCCGTTCGCCCTCGCGGTGCTCGACGACCTGCTGGACAAGGAGTCCCCGACCTACGCCCTCGACGTGGTCTCCGTCATCGAGAGCACCCTCGACGAGCCGATGAAGGTGCTGCTGGCGGAGAAGTCGAAGGCCAAGGGCGAGGCCGTGGCCCGCATGAAGGCGGAGGGCATCGAGTACGAGGAGCGCATGGTGCTCCTCGAGGACGTCGAGTGGCCGCAGCCCCTGGCGGAACTCCTGCGCGCGGCCTACGAGGAGTACCGGGCGGGGAACCCCTGGGTCGCCGACTACGAGGTGCGCCCGAAGTCGGTGGTGCGCGACATGTACGAGCGCGCCATGACGTTCGGCGACTTCGTCGCGTTCTACCAGCTCGCCCGCTCTGAGGGCCTGGTGCTGCGCTACCTCGCCGACGCCTACAAGGCGCTGCGCCAGACCGTGCCCGAGGACGCCCGCACCGAGGAGCTCACCGACCTCGTCGAGTGGCTCGGGGAGGTCGTGCGCCAGACCGACTCCAGCCTGCTCGCGGAGTGGGAGCGGCTGCGCTCGGGGCTCGACGGGAGCGAGGCGGTGGAGAACGCCCTCGCGCCGCAGGAGGACGAGGTGCCGCCGGTCACGAAGAACGCCCGCGCGTTCCGCGTGCTCGTCCGCAACGCGATGTTCCGCTTCGTCGAGCTGGCGGCGCTGGACCGTCCCGCGGCCCTGGCCGCCCTCGACGGGTCCCCGTCGGAGGACGCGTGGGCCGACCAGCTCGACGCCTACTACGAGGAGCACGACGCGATCGGCACGGGCCCCGACGCCCGCGGCCCGCACCTGCTGCAGGTCGACGACGGCTCCGGCCCGGACCCGAAGGGCTCCCCGCGCGCCTGGTACGTCCGGCAGGTGCTCGACGACCCGGCGGGCGACCGGGACTGGGCCGTCGTCGCCGAGGTGGACCTCGACGCCTCCGACGAGGCCGGGACGGCCGTCGTGCGCGTGGGCGGTCTGCTGCGCCTCTAGGACCGTAGGATCCGCGGGTGCGACAGCTGGCGGCTCCGTTGGTGGTGGCCGCCGTGCTGGCGGCCTGGTGGGTCCTGCGCAGCCGCCGCATGCCGGGCGTGAACGCCCGGGTGGTGCTGACCGTCACGGTGGCCGTGGGCCTCATCGTGGCCGTCTGCCTGGCGTTGGCCGTCACGGGCCTGGTCGAGGCGGTCGGGGGCCGGTCCTCCGGCTGGGTCTCGGCGCTCGGCTACGGGATCCCCGGCCTGGCGCTCGGCAGCTCCGTGCCCCGGCTCGTCGCCCGCTACCGCGCCTACCGGGGGCTGGAGGCCCGGCGCTGAGCGCGCCTCAGGTCTCGACGTCAGCGCGCAGGCCCTCGAGGTCGACGCCGCCCGCGACCACCTCGTGGGCCAGCTCGTCGAGGGTGCAGCCCTCGGCGTAGGCGTGCGCCCGCAGGGTCGCCAGGGCGTCGTCGCTGGACTGCCGCAGGCTGAGGTTGGCCATGCCGACCGCCACCCACACGTCGCGGCGGCGGCGGATCGCGGGGGAGTCCAGCCACGCCGCGGGCACCCCGTCGGCCGGGGCGTCCCCGTTCTCGGCGTCCGGGCCGAGCGTCTCCAGCAGCACCCCGGCGGTGACCTCGGCGATGAGCTGCGCGGCGATGACGTCGTGGCCCTGGGGCGCCTCGGGGCTGGTGAAGTACAGGTCCAGGACGCCGAAGCGCTCGGCGCCCTGGCGCAGCGGCGTGCTGATGCCGGCCCGGAACGGGGTGCACCCCAGGTGCTGACCCGCGAGCACCGGCCAGCGCTCGGTCAGCTTCTCCACCGTCACGGTGACCGGCCGGCCCTGCTGGTGCGCCTCGAAGCACGGCCCCTCGCCGATGCTGAACTGCAGCCGCTCCGCGGTCGCGGCGTCCTCGCCGCTCGCCCCCAGGGGCAGGCGCAGCCCCGGGCCGCTCATGAGGCTCAGCCCGGCCCCGTCCGCGGACAGCACCCGCGCCGCGGCCCGCGCCAGGAGGCTCGGCAGGAGCTCGTCGCCCGTGTCCGAGGCCTCGGCGGTCCAGGTCCGGGTGAAGCGCTCGACCAGTTCCACGGTCTGCTCCTGGGGGGTGCGTGCGGGAGCCTGCACGGGTTCTCGACAGGAGGTCCGTCCACCGTAGTGGGGGAGGGCGGGAGGTGCAGCCGGGCGTCAGGGCGCGCCCGGCGGCCCGCCCCGGTCGAGGTCCGCGACGACGGCGGCGGCGACCTCCAGCAGCGGCCGGTCCTGGGCGCGCGCCGCCGCGACCAGCCGGTCGTAGGCCTGCTCCGCGTCGCAGGACTCCCGGGCCATGACGACGCCGGTGGCCTGGTCGAGGACCGCGCGGTTGCGCATCGCGACGTGCACGTAGCGGACCCGGTGCTCCCGGTCGGGCCCCGCGGCGTTGACCAGGGCCACGGCCGCGAAGCTCGCGAACAGCTCGGCGAGCCGGGCGCCCTCCTCGTCGACGTCGTCGGGTTCCTCGACGCGGTACAGGTTCAGCGCGCCGGGCGCCCGCGGCCCGCCCGGCAGGCCGACCGAGAAGCTCGAGCGCACGCCCGCACGCTGCGCCGCGGCGGCGAACTCCGGGTAGCGGGCGTCGTCCGCCGTGTCCGGGACCCGGACGACCGCGCCGTCGTGGGCCGCGTCCAGGCAGGGCCCGGAACCCAGCCGGTACTGGACGTGGTCGAGGTCGACGGCCAGGGGGCCGCTCGACGCGGCGGTGCGGGCCCCGCCGTCGCCGGTCAGGGTCAGCGACACCTGGTCGGCACCGGACACGGTCGCCGCCACGAGCTCGGTGAGGCGGGACAGCACCTCCTCCAGCGTGCGGCCCCGCAGCAGCAGGCGGCCCAGCTCGTCGAAGGCGTCCTGGTCCGGGCCGGGTCCGCCGGGCTCCCCGGGGACCCCGGCCCCGCGCTCCTTGCTGGCGTCCACGTCGTGCTCCGTCCACCCCGCTGCGTCCACCGGCGAGGCCGGTGGTCCCCGGCGTCCACCGCCGGAGGCGCTGCGGGCTGTGGCTCCAACCCTCCCGCCGGATCCCGGGCTTCTCCGGCCGGGTCCCGCGGACGTGCAGTGGCCGAAGACTAGCGAGGAGTTCGCCTGCGCGCGCCGTTCACGGCGGGGACCCGGCGGTGCCCGGCACGTCCCCGGGCGGGCCGGGCACGTGCGGGGGCGTGCGCTCCGGGCCCGCCTCGGCGGGGCGGGGGCGGTCCTGGCGGTGCAGGCGCACCGCGACCACGGCCACGTCGTCCTCGCTGCGCGAGGGCAGGAGCCCGGCCAGGAGGCGGTCGACGAGGGTGTCCAGGTCGAGGTCCTGCGCGGCGAGGCGCTGCAGCAGCGCCCGCAGCCGCTCCAGGCCCACCGCCAGCGACTGGTCGCGGCGCTCGACCAGGCCGTCGGTGTAGAGCACGACGGTCGACCCGCGGTCCAGGACGACCTCGTAGTCGGTGCGCTCCGTGCCGGGCACGACCCCGAGGAGGAGGTCGGCGTGCAGGCCGGTCAGGGGGAGCACGCTGCCGTCGGCGTTGACGACCATGGCGGGCGGGTGGCCGGCGTTGGACCAGCGCAGGCGGGTGACGCCGCGCGCCCGCTCGTCCTCGTCCTGCTCCAGGCGCGCCGCGATGGCCGTGGCGGTGGTCGGGATCTGCAGGGTGGCGAGGACCCGGTCGGCCGCGGTCAGCACCTGCGCGGGGGTCTCGTCGTCCATCGCCCCCAGCGTCCGGACGATGGTCCGGACCTGGCTCATGGCCGCCGCGGCCTGGGTGTCGTGGCCGACGACGTCGCCGATGACCAGGACGGTCGCCCCGCCCGGCTGCAGGAACGCGTCGTACCAGTCGCCGCCCACCTGCGCGGCCTCGGCGGCGGGCACGTAGCGCACCACGATCCGCCCGTGGTCGGGCTCCGGCGGCTCCGACAGCAGGGAGCGCTGCAGCCCCTCGGCCAGGTCGCGCTGCTGGCGGTACAGGCGCGAGGAGTCCAGGGCCAGGCCGGCGCGGCTGGCCACCTCGCCCGCCGTCGCGAGCTCCTCGGCGCTCAGGGGGGCCCGCTCGGCGCCCGCGAAGAGGGTCATCAGGCCGACGGTGCGGCCCCGCCCGCGCAGCGGGTAGACCGCCGCGGAACCGGGGGCGAGCGCGCGCAGGTGCCCCACGGCCTCGCCCTCGGGGCGCAGGACGGCCGCGATGGAGGCGGTCGCGTCCTGCAGGTGCACCGGGGTCGCCTCGCGCAGGGACCGCTGCAGGAACGCGCCGTCGGTCAGGTCGCCCAGGCGCGCGGCGGTGTAGGCCTCCAGGAGGGGGAGCTGCGTCTCGTCGCGGTGCCAGCTCCCGACGTCGCGCAGCCCGCGGCGCCAGTCCGGCGCCCGGCCGGAGGGACGGCCGGCCCGCCCCGGCGGGAGGGTCGAGGCGTCGTCGTCGACCAGCGTGACGATGCACCAGTCCGCGATCGCGGGCACCACCAGCCGGGCCAGCCGGGCGACGGCCTGGTCGGCGTCGAAGGTCTCCGTGAGCTCCGCCGTCACGCGCGCCAGCAGGTCCAGACGCGCGGCGGCGGCCTCGGCGGCCTGCTGCGCCCGGGTGCGGGCGGTCACGTCGAGGAAGTACATCGCCAGGCCGTCGGCCTCCGGCACGGCCCGGACCTCGACCCAGATGTCCAGGGGGGCCGGGTAGTGGGCCTCGAAGACCTCCGGCCGGCCCGTCTCGACCGCGTGGCGGTAGCGCTCCTCGAACTCCGTGCCGACCGTGGCGGGGAAGGCCTCCCAGAGGGTGCGGCCCAGGAGCCCCGAGCGGTCGGTGCCGGTGATGCGCTCCGCCTCGGCGTTGACGTAGACGAAGTGCCACGCCGAGTCGAGCACCACGTAGCCCACGGCCAGCGACTCCAGCGCGGAGGCGATCCGCTCGCTCACCTGCCGCTGGGCCGTGACGTCGTGCACCGCCCCGACCAGGCGCACCGACCGGCCCTCCGCGTCCACCAGCGTCCGCCCGCGCCCCTCGAGCCAGCGCCACGCCCCGCTGGGCAGCAGCACCCGGTAGTCGGAGACGAACACCCCGCTCTCCAGGGCCGCGGCCACGTCGTCGGACACCTGCTGCCGGTCGTCGGGGTGGACCCTCGCCATCGCCTCGCCGAGGTCCTCCCCGAAGTCCTCGCGGAGCAGGCCGAACAGTGCGTACATGACGTCGTCCCAGACGAGGCGGCCCGTGGCGACGTCGAGGTCGAAGGTGCCGATGCCGGCGGCCTGCACCGCGACCTCGAGCAGCGCCTGGCTCGTGCGGTAGTCGTCGCCGAGCGCCGCGAGCTCCAGCTCGACGCCCACGGCGGCCGCGACCTGCTGCAGGACGTCGACGTCCTGCCCGGTCCACTTCCGCACGTCCGCTCCGCCCACGCACACCGCGCCGACGACCTCTCCGCCCACGCTCAGGGGGACCCCGAGGTAGGAGCGCAGGCTCCCGGCGCTCACCGGCGCCAGCTGCGAGACCCGGGCGTCGGACCACGTGTCGGGGATGGCCAGGGGGCCGCCGGCGGCGGCCGTGAGCGAGCACAGCGCCTGGTCGAGCGGGCCCTCGTCCCCCGGGCGGTGGGCCTGGGGGCCGGTTCCCCCCACGACGTCGTCGACGTCGGTCAGCAGCGAGACCTGCGCGGAGGACGTGCCGAGCAGCTGCGCGGCCAGGCGCGCCAGCCGGTCCAGGCCGGGCAGGTCCCGCCCGGGCCGCAGCCGGCGTGCGGCCGTCGTGCGCGCCGCGTCCCCCGTGAGCGCGGCGGCGGCGAGCGCGGCGTCGCTCCGGTCGGCATCCTCGCCGGGGGGCTCCTGCGCCACGCGTCCTCCTCGCTCGCCTCCTCGCCGGGCGCCTCACCGGCCGGGCAGTGCCCTCCATCCTGACCGATCGCGGCCCGCGCGCCGAGTCGTCGCGCGCCTCCGGCGCGTCAGGACGGTGGGCCGGCCGGGGTGAGCAGGTGCTCGACCCGGAAGCCCAGCAGCTCGCGCAGCACGATCGACGTGGCCGTGCGGCGGATGCCCCGGCAGCGCAGGATCCGCTGGGTGATGTCGTAGATGTGGTCGGCGTCGCGGGCGGCGATCTGGATCATGAGGTCGCTCTCGCCCGACATGCCCAGGCACTCCACGACCTCGGGGATCTGCGCCATCTCCACGATCATCCGGTCGAACTCGTCCTGGTCGACGTCGGCCGTCACCACGGCGCGCAGCGGCAGCCCGAGGTGGGCGAGGGGGACCCGCAGGGAGTGCGCGTGCAGGGCGCCGTCGCGGCCGAGGCGCTCCAGCCGGGCCTGCACGGTGCCCCGGGCCAGGCCGAGGTCCTGCGCGAGGCGCTGCACGGTGGCGCGCGGATCCGCGTCCAGCGCCAGCAGCAGCCGCCGGTCGGTGGCGTCGAGCGAGGCCGCGGACGTGGTCATCCCGACCACTCTAGGGGCTCGTGAGGGAGGCCCACTGGTCGATCCGACCAGCGCACGCGACGGCGGTTGCCCACATCGACCGGGCTGGGGTCTCATCGCTGGCATGGACGCCTCCACGCCCGCCGGCACGGTCACCGTCGGCGCCTACCTCGCCCGCCGCCTGCAGCAGCTGGGCGTCGCCCACCTGTTCGGCCTGCCGGGCGACTTCAACCTGGCCCTGCTCGACGAGCTGCTGGCCGACGGCGGCCTGGCGTGGGTGGGCTCGGCCAACGAGCTGAACGCCGGCTACGCGGCCGACGGCTACGCCCGCGTGCGGCGCGGGGTGTCCGCCGTCGTCACGACGTTCGGGGTGGGGGAGCTGTCCGCCGTCAACGCCACGGCCGGCAGCTACGCGGAGGACGTGCCCGTCGTGCACGTCGTCGGCATGCCCGCGACGACCGCCCAGGCGTCCGGCGCGCTGCTGCACCACACCCTCGCCGACGGCGACTTCTCCCACTTCGTGCGCATCGCCGCCGAGGTCAGCGCGAGCGCCGTGGTCCTGCGGGCCGCCACCGCCGCCCGGAGCATCGACCAGGCGCTGCTGACCGCGGTCGGCACGTCGAAGCCGGTGTACCTGGGCATCCCCGTCGACGTGGCGCGCTCGCTGGTCCCCGCCGGGGCGCTGGCCCGGCCGCTGCGCGTGCTGCGCAGCGACGCCGACACGGCCGCGGAGTTCGCCCGCGCCCTCACCGCGTTCCTCGACGGCACCGCGGAGCTGACCGTCCTGGCCGGCCCCCGGCTGCACCGGCGCCACCTCGAGGAGCGCGTGCGCGCCATCGCGGCGCAGCCCGGCGTCGCGGTCGCGACGCAGTCGGCGTCCAAGGCGATGCTCGACGAGTCCCACCCCGCGAACCTCGGCGTCTACGCGGGCGCGCACACCACGGCGCCGGCGACGCGTGAGCGGGTCGACACGGCCGACCCGCTGGTCCTCGCGGGCGTCGTGCTGACCGACCTGCTCACGGGTTCCTTCACGCACGCCTTCGACCCGGGCGCGGCCGTGGACCTGCAGCTGGACCACGCGCGCATCGCGGGCGACGTGTTCTACGGCGTCTACCTCGACGAGTCCCTGCGCATCCTCGAGCAGGTGCTGCAGGCCCGGGAGCTCACGAGCGCGCCGCCCGCCGCGGGGCCCGGGGCGCCCGAGCGGGCCGCGGTGCCGCAGGCGGGCGACACCCCGCTGCGGCACGCGGAGCTCTGGCCGCTGCTGCAGGACTGGCTCGCGCCCGGCACGCTGCTCGTGGCCGACGCCGGCACCGCGTTCTACGGGGCGCTGGAGCTCACGCTGCCCGACGGCAGCGACCTGCTGGGCCAGCCCGTCTGGTCCTCCATCGGCTACACGCTGCCCGCGACGCTCGGCGCGGTGCTGGCCCGGCCCGAGCGCGAGACGGTCCTCGTGATCGGCGACGGCGCGGCCCAGCTCACGGTGCAGGAGCTCGGGCGGCTGCTCACGTGCGCCTCGGCGCTCACCGTGATCGTCCTGAACAACGACGGGTACACCGTCGAGCGGGAGATCCAGAGCCCGCACGCCGTCTACCAGGACGTCCTGGCGTGGAACTGGACCCAGCTGCCCGCGGCGCTCGGCGCACCGGGGACGGCGACGCACCGGGTCTGCACGGGCGCGGACCTCGTCAAGGCGCTCGCCGAGGTGCGCGCGGTCCCCGGGCGCCCCGCGCTCGTCGAGGTCGTCCTGCCGCCCGACGACACCCCGGACCTGCTGCGCCGCATCGCCCGCAGCCTCAGCTGACGGGGACCTGCGCGGGGTCGCGGCGCTGGGCGCGGTGCCAGAACGCGCGCTGCACGGCCAGCGTCGCGACGGCCGCCACGACGATGCAGGTGAGGTTCACGAAGAGCTGGACGACGGCCCCGGCCGACGTGCCGTACTGACCCGTGACGGCGCCCGCGGCGATGTCCGCGGCGGCGGGGACGGTCGTGACGCTGATGAAGACGCCGACCAGCGGGCCCGCCTTGGCCGACGTCAGCGACAGCGTCCCGGCGATCCCGGCCAGCAGGGCGACGATGACGCTAAACGCGTCGGGCGCGGCCACGAACGACGTCAGCGGGCGGCGGCCGTCGAGGAACTCCGGCGGCACCAGGCCGACGGCGTCCAGCAGGGCGACCCCGCCGGCGGTCACGAGGATCGCGAGGGGGAACCCCAGCAGGATCGCGCGCAGCGGCCCCGCGACCAGGTCGCGGCGGCGCCGGACCACCGCGATCGCCAGCGCGGCGAGCGGGCCGAACTCGGGGCCGAGCACCATGGCGCCGACGATGAGGACCTGGCTGTCGGTGAGCAGCCCGACGGCCGCGATGAGCGTCGCCAGCACGAGGAACGCGTAGTAGCTGAGGGAGTTCGTCGCCCCGCCGTCGGCCGCGGCCGCGAGCTGGTCCCAGACCACGGCGTCGTCGCCCTCGCCGGGGGCGTCCTCCTCGGCCCGGCGCACGTCGGAGCCCACGGCGAGCTCGACGGTCTCCAGCACGATCGAGCCGGCGTCGGTGACGCCGAGGCGCTTCAGCCGCCGCAGCACGCCGTCGGCGGCCTCGCGGGCGACCTCGGCCTGCAGCAGGTCCCCGGCCGGCTCGAGCGCGGCCCCGGGCAGCGCGACCACGTTCGTCGACCCCGGCTCGGCGCGCAGCACGTCCAGCACGGCCGGGGTCAGCGCGGGCGGGCAGACGACGCGGACGTGGACGACGCTCACGGGCGCGGCTCCCCGGGCGTGCGGGAGGGGCGGGGACGGGGTGCGGTCACCCGGCCATGATGGCGCCGCGTCGAGAGGCCCCGCGGTGACGTCGCGGGAAAGAGGTGCCGCGTCGGGCTCATCTGCGGGCCCCTCCGTTCCGAAGGAGGGAGGTGAGCCGACGGCAGTTCGCCGCCGGCCGCCCTGGACGAGGAGACGACGTGCACCGTCGAGCAGACCCGGACGCCAGGGCCACCAGGCCGAGCCGCCACCGGTCGCGCCTGGCGGCGGTGCTGGCCGGACTGCTGTCCGGCGGCCTCACCCTCGGCGTCGGCACCCTGCTGGCCTCCTTCGTCACCCGCTCGGCGGACCCGGTGCTGGGGGTGGGCCAGGAGTTCATCACTCGCACCCCGGAGTGGCTGAAGGAGTGGGCGATCCGGCAGTTCGGCGAGGCGGACAAGGCGGTCCTGCTGGGCAGCCTCTACGTCACCCTCGTCCTGCTCTTCGTCGTCATCGGCCTGGTGGCGCTGCGCCGGCTGCGGGTGGGGCTGGCCCTCGTCCTGCTGCTGGGCCTCGCGGCCGTGGGGGCGACCGTGAACCGGCCGGACGCGACGGCGCTGAGCTGGCTGCCCTCGACCGTCGGGACGCTCGCGGGTGCGGGTGCCCTGCTCCTGCTGGTCCGGGCGCTGCACGCCAGGACGCCGGCCGCGACGGGCCCGCTGTCGCGCCGCTCGGTGCTGTTCGGCGCCGTGGCCGGCGCGGCGGCGCTGACCGCGGGGGCCGGCACGGCGGTCAACCGGTCGAACTCGGTGGCGGCCACCCGCGCCGGGATCGTCCTGCCCCGGCCCTCCTCCGCGGCCCCGGCCCTGCCGGCTGGCCTCGACTCCGTGGACGCCATCACGCCCTACGTCACCAGCGCCAAGGACTTCTACCGGGTCGACACGGCGCTGTCGGTGCCGCAGGTCGACGTGGCCGGGTGGACGCTGCGCATCCACGGCATGGTCGACCGGGAGATCACCGTGACCTTCGACGACCTCCTGGGCGAGGACCTCGTCGAGCGGTGGATGACGATGACGTGCGTCTCCAACGAGGTGGGCGGCAACCTCGTCGGCAACGCGCGCTGGCTGGGGATGCCGCTGGCGCGCCTGCTGGAGCGCGCCGGGGTGCGCCCCGAGGCCGACATGCTGTTCTCCCGCTCGGTCGACGGGTTCACCATCTCCACCCCCGTGGCCGCCGTCACCGACGGGCGGGACGCGATGATCGCGATCGGGATGAACGGCGAGCCGCTCACCGACGTCCACGGCTTCCCGGCCCGCATGATCGTGCCGGGCCTCTACGGCTACGTCTCGGCGTGCAAGTGGATCACCGAGATCGAGGTCACCCGCTTCGACGCCCAGACCGCCTACTGGACCGACCGCGGGTGGGCGGAGCAGGCGCCCATCAAGACGGCCACCCGCATCGACGTGCCGATGTCGTTCGCGATGATCCCCGCCGGGCAGACCGTCCCGATCGCGGGCGTCGCGTGGGCCCAGACCCGCGGGATCAGCAGGGTCGAGGTCCGCATCGACGACGGGGACTGGGCCGACGCGACCCTGGTGCCGACCGTCAGCACGAGCACCTGGGTGCAGTGGACGTACGCCTGGGACGGCGCCACCGCGGGCAGCCACACCATCCGCGCCCGCGCCACCGACGCCACGGGTCAGGTGCAGACCGAGGACGTCGTCAAGCCGATCCCGGACGGGTCCTCGGGCTGGCCGAGCAAGTTCTTCACGATCACCTGAGCATCACTCGTTGCTGTTAACCTGTCACTGAGCGCAACGGTCGGGCCACGAACGGCTGATCGTCCGCCCCGACGGAGCACGGTCCGCCGCCGCGACGAGCTGTCCGAGGAGGGACTCTCGCCGCGTCGCGGAGGTCGGGGGTGGTGGCGACGGATCGCCGTCGGCCTCGACGGCGAAGACGACTTGAGGAGCTCCAGCTGATGACGACCTCGACCCGCACGCGCACCTTCTCCGCCCTGGCCCTGGCGGGTGCTCTCGGTCTGAGCCTCGCCGGCTGCGGCGGCTCCGACGACGCGGCCGGCACCACGGCCTCGAGCTCGTCCAGCTCGATGTCCTCGAGCTCCTCGACGTCCTCCAGCCCCAGCGAGAGCATGTCGTCCAGCTCCACGATGGCCGCGGGGACCCCGGTGGGCGCGGGCTGCGCCGACTACGCCGCCCAGGTGCCCTCGGGTGCCGGGTCGGTGGAGGGCATGGCCCAGGCCAACGTCACCACGGCCGCCTCGAACAACCCGCTGCTGACGCAGCTGGTCGCCGCGGTCTCCGGGAAGCTGAACCCGCAGGTGAACCTCGTCGACACCCTCAACGGCGGCGAGTTCACCGTCTTCGCCCCCGTCGACTCCGCCTTCGCGGCCCTGCCCGCGGACGTCGTGGCCACCCTCAAGACCCCCGAGGGCGCAGCGACCCTGAGCAGCGTCCTGACCTACCACGTCGTGGCGGGCAAGATGACCCCCGAGCAGCTGATCCAGGCCGGGGCCGTGCCGACGGTGCAGGGCAAGACCGTCCAGGTCGCCGGCACCCCCGAGGCGATGACGGTCAACGGGTCCGCCAAGGTCATCTGCGGCAACGTGCAGACCTCCAACGCGACCGTGTACCTGCTCGACTCGGTCCTCATGCCCCCCGCCTGAGACGCCTGACCTGCGCCGGTGACGTCTCGACGTCACCGGCGCAGTCGCGTCCCGGGGGTCAGCCGCCCAGCGGGAGCGTCGCGGCGTAGGCCGCCCGCAGGTGCCGCAGGCGCAGGTCGTGGTCGGCGGGCCACGTGGTCCAGTGCGGCGACTCGCCCTCGAGCGCGCGCTCCAGCTGCTCGAGCTGCAGCTGCCACGCGGCCAGCGACATGGGGACCCACTCGTCGTCGCCCTCGAGCTCGTTCGTCAGCGTCAGCCGGGTCCGCGCGCGCAGCGCCCCCGCGTCCAGCGGTTCCAGCTGCCAGCGCAGACGGCCGTGCTCGGAGTTCGTGTGCTCCAGCAGCCGCGGCGGGTCGAGGACGACGACCTCGCCGGGCCACCACTCCAGCCCGTCGGGCGGCCCGTAGAGCCACATGAGCGAGAAGTCGCCGCCGGGGCGCAGGTCGGCCCGCAGGTCCGCCCACCACTGGCGGGTCACCTCGGGCACGGTCAGCGCGGTCCACAGGGTCGCGACGGAGTGCGGGTACTCCCGCACCCACTCCAGGGTGGCGCGGTCCCCGCCGTGCAGGACGGCGCCGCCGATCAGCTCGGACGTGCTCACGCCCCCATCCTCCCGCACCGCGCCCCCGCTAGCGTCGGGCCGTGCCCACCCCGCCCCACCGGGACCCCCGCCTGCTCGCGCTCGTCGCGGCGGGCGGCGCGCTCGGCACCCTGGCCCGCTACGGGACCGCGCGGCTCGTGCCGGCCGCCGGGGCGTGGCCGCTGGCCACGCTGGCGGTCAACGTGGCCGGCTCGTTCCTGCTCGGCCTGCTGCTGGAGGCCCTGGCCCGCCGCGGCCCCGAGGACGCCCGCGGCACCGCCCTGCGGCTGGGGCTGGGCACCGGGTTCTGCGGCGGGTTCACGACGTTCTCCAGCCTCGCGGTCGAGGTCGACGGCCTGCTGAGCGACGGGACCGCCGGCACGGCCCTGGCCTACGGCGCCGGCAGCGTCGCGGCCGGGCTGCTCGCGGCGCTCGCCGGCGTGGCCGTCGCGGGCTCGCGGCACCGCGGGCGGCCGGCGTGATCCTCCTGCTGGCGTTCGCGGGCGGGCTCGGCGCCGTCGCGCGGTTCGTCGTCGACGCGGAGCTGCGGGCGCGGCGGCCGGGGACGTTCCCCCTCCCGATCCTGCTCGTGAACGTCCTGGGGTCGTTCCTGCTCGGCCTGCTGACCGGACTCGTGCGCGACGGGGCCGACGACGCCTGGCGCCTCGTGCTCGGCGTCGGGTTCTGCGGGGGCTTCACGACGTTCAGCACCACGAGCGTCGACACGGTACGGCTGGCCCGCAGCGGGCACGTGCGGGCCGCGGTGGGGAACGCGGCGGGGACCCTCGTCCTGGCGGTCGCCGCGGGCGGTGTGGGGCTGCTGCTCGCGGCCGCCGCGTCCTGACGCGCCGCTCAGTCCCTGTTGATCACCCGTTGCTGCGCAGCGGGTCCCGGCCGATGAAGGCCAGCAGGCGGGTCTGCACGTCGGCGTCGGCCGGCACGGGGACCGCGGGCCCGTACTGCCCGGAGGTCCGCAGCAGCTCCTCGATCGGCGTCATCCCGGCGAGCAGCTCGGCGCAGTGCTGCTCGTCCAGCCGCTCGTCCTGCCCGGTGGCGCGGGCCAGGTCCCAGGTGTGCAGGAACACGTCGGTCGTGCAGAACCGGTCGACGGCGTCCGGCAGCGGCATCTCCCCGACGTGGGGGTGCCGGAACGGCGTGGCCGCGTCCGGCCCGTCGAGCAGCCGCTGCACCGCGTCCACGTGCACGAGCCAGGCCGCGACGGGGTCGTCCTGCGGCGACGGTCCCCGGTCGAGGACCAGTCCGGTCCCGCTGCGCAGGAACTCCGGGACCCACTCGACGAGGTGCGCGACGACGTCGCGGGCCCGCCAGCCGGGCACGGGAGCCGGTGCGTCCCAGTCGCTCGCGCCCACCACCCGGGTCGTGAACCCCGCGGCGACCGCGCGGTGCCGCTCGGCCGGTTGGGTGGGCAGCGTCACGGGTTCTCCTCCAGCGGGGTCGGAGCGCCGAACCTAGCGGGTTCGTGGGGGTGCGTGTCCTGGAGTGGCGCCGGCGACGCGGCTGACCTCGGCCAGGCGCTGCTCCAGGAAGGCGCGCTCCGCGGCGTTCGCCGTGAGCTCCACCGCGCGCCGGTACGCCCGGGCCGCGCCGGCGGCGTCGCCGAGGCGGCGCAGCAGGTCGGCGCGGGTGGCGGGGAGGTAGGGGTAGTCGGCGAGCCGGGGATCGGTGGCCAGCTCGTCGAGGAGCGGCAGGGCGGCGGCCGGACCGTCGGCGAACGCCACGGCGGCGGCCCGGTTGAGCGCGACCACCGGGGTGTTCCACACCGCCAGGAGCCGGTCGTAGAGGTGCACGACGCGCGGCCAGTCGGTCTGCTCCAGGGACGGCGCCACCGCGTGCACGCCGGCGATCGCCGCCTGCAGGGTGAACCGCCCCGGTGGGCCGGAGGCCAGCGCCCCGGCCGTCACCGTGAGTCCCTCCAGGACGGCGCGCTGGTCCCAGCGCGTCCGGTCCTGGTCGGCGAGCAGGAGCAGCCGGCCCTGCTCGTCGGTCCGGGTGGCCCGGCGCGCGTCGGTGAGGAGCAGCAGGCCCAGCAGGCCGCGGGTCTCGGCCTGCTCGGGCAGCAGCGCGGCGAGGGTGCGCGCGAGGTGCAGGGCCCGGTCGCAGAGCTCCCCGCGGACGAGCGCGTCCCCGTCGCGGGCCGTGTGGCCGGTGCTGAAGAGGAGGTGGACGGCGGTGAGCACGCTGTCCAGGCGCTCGGGCAGCTCCGCCCGGTCCGGGACCCGGTAGGGGATCCGCGCTGCGGAGATCTTCTTCTTGGCCCGCGTGATCCGTGCCGCCATCGTCGGCTCGGACACCAGGAAGGCCCGGGCGACGTCGGGCGTGGGGACGCCGCAGACCAGGCGCAGGGTGAGGGCGACGCGGGCCTCGGGGGCGAGGGTGGGGTGGCAGCAGGTGAACACCAGCCGGAGCCGGTCGTCGGGCACCGCGGCGTCGGGCCGGTCGGGGTCGGCCGTCTCGTGCGGGTCGACGGTCGCCGGCTCGACGAGCAGCGGGAGCTTGCGCCGGAGGGTGGTCTCGCGACGCAACCGGTCCAGCGCCTTGTTCCGCGCGGCCGTGGTCAGCCAGGCGCCGGGCCGCTGCGGGACGCCGTCCCGGGTCCAGGCCTGCAGCGCGCTGACGTACGCCTCCTGCGCGCACTCCTCCGCGAGGTCCAGGTCGCCCGCGACGCGCACCGTGGCGGACAGGACGACGGCCCACTCGGAGCGGTGGGCCTGCGCCAGCGCGGCAGCGACCGCGTCCGCCGGCACGGCGGACGCGGTCGGTCCTTCGCCGGGAGCGGTCAGAACGGGTTGCTCGTCGCGTCCACGACGGGGCGGACCTCGACGCCGCCGCCGGGGGCCGGGCACAGCCTGGCCATCTCGAGGGCGTGGTCGAGGTCGCGCGCCTCGACGACGTAGAAGCCTCCGAAGGCCTCCTTGGTCTCGACGAACGGTCCGTCCGTCACCGTGCCGCCACCCCTGATCGTGGTGGCCGTCGTCGTGGGCGCGAGTGCTTCCCCACCTGCGAGGCACCCACCGAGCGCGAAGACCTGGTTGACGAACGCGGTGTGCGCGTCCGTCACCGCGGCCCACGCCTCGGGTGACCCGTTCGCGTAGGAGGTCGGGTCTTCGTAGATGAGGATCGCGTACTTGGCCATGGAGCTGCCTCCTGCACTGAGTCGCGGGCCGGTCAGTCCGGCTCCGTCATCAGCGACGACGAACATCGTGCCGCCGGATCGACAGCTCGGCCTGGATCTCCCCCGAAGATCTTCCGTCGCCGGTTCCCGGCGAGGTGGTGGACCAGCCCTGGGACGCGACCGGTCGTGTCGCACCCCCGGGGGAGCATGCGCGCAGCGGCGGTCGCCCGACCGCCCCCGGAAGGACACGCCATGTTCCTCGGACTGCGCACGGTCATCCACCCCGCCCCCGACCTGGCGGCCAGCACCGCCTGGTTCCGGCGGGTCCTCGGCCTCGAGCCGTACTTCGACGAGCCGTTCTACGTCGGGTTCTCGGTGGGCGGGTACGAGCTCGGGCTCGACCCGGAGGCCGACCCGGCCACCGGGCCGGTCGCCTACTGGGGCGTCCCCGACGCCGAGGCCGCCCTGGCGGAGCTGCTCGCGTCCGGGGCCACGCCGCACGGCGACCTGCGCGACGTCGGCGACGGCATCCGCACGGCGACCGTGCGTGAACCGGGCGGTGGGGTGCTCGGCGTCATCGAGAACCCCCACTTCGCACTGCCCCCGGGGGCGCCGTCCGGCGGTTCCGGTCGCTGACCGCGGCGCTCTCGCCGGCCACGGGTCAGGAGCCCGGCGCGAGCCCCGTCAGCAGCAGGTCCACCGTCCGCCGCACGGTCAGCACGGGGATCCCGGCGGCCGGGGTGGGTGGTGAGGCGGCGAGCCCGAACAGCGTGACGAGCAGCAGGACGGCCGCCTCCTGCGGGTCGACGTCGGGACGCAGGCGCCCGCGGGCCTGCTCCGCGGCGAGGTAGGCCCCGAGCAGGCGGGGCGGGTCCGGCGTGCCGGGCGGGGGACCGCGGCGGTCGCGGGCCGCGGCGAGCTCGGGGTCGGTCAGCATCGCGAGCTCCAGCGGCAGCACGCTCTCCCGCAACCCGGCCAGGCGGGTGAGGCAGTCGGTGAGCGTGTCGGCCACCTCGCCCACGCCGGCGCGCGCGGGCAGCGTGGTCATCCACTCGACCACGGGCGCGCTCTGCTCGCTGACGACCGCGAGCAGGAGGCTCGCCTTGTCCGGGAAGTGCCGGTAGATCGTGCCCTCCGCGACGCCGGCGGCCTGGGCCACGGCCCGGACCGTCGTCCCGCTGTAGCCCACCTCGCGCACGACGGTGCTCGTGGCGTGCAGCAGCTTCGCGCGCGTCGTCTGTCCCCTGGCCGTCACGGGCCCATCCTCCCGCTCAGTCGGTGATGTCCCGGCGGGTCAGGACGACCAGCGCGGCCCCGAGCCCCACGACGACGTAGGCGGCGCCGCTGAGCAGCGCGGTCGCGTGGGTGACGGTGGCGGTCCCCCCGGCGGCCAGGGCCGTCAGCGTCGCCCCGGGCAGGTGGTCGCCCAGCGACCCCAGCGCCGAGCTCAGCACCCCCTCGACGACGAGGACGTACCCGGCGCCCACGGAGACGGCGATGGCCGCCGAGCGGGTGAGCGTCGCCAGCACGAGGCCGATCACGCCCCAGACGAGGAGGGTCAGGAAGAGGTCGCCGGCGGCGGTCACCACGGCGCCCGGGGTGGCGCTGCTCCAGGCCGACGTGTCGACGCCGGCGGACGACGCGGCCGCGGGGGCGATGCCCAGGGTGACGACGAGCGCGACGACGGTGGCCACGGCGGTCCACACGGTGAGGGCGAGGACCTTGCCGACGAGCAGGCGCCACCGCCGCGGCTGGGCCGAGGCGAGCAGCCGGATCAGGCCCGTGCTGTGGTCGCTCGCGGTGAGGACGGCCCAGAAGGCGAGGGTGATGACGCCGAACATCGCGGCGCCCGTGCTGAGTCCGGCGGTGAGTCCGTCGCTGCCCTGCAGCTGCGTGAGCGAGGGGAAGCTGACGCCCGGACCCGTCGCCGGCCCCCCGGGACCGTCGGCGACGATCCCGGGCAGCAGCGTGCCGACCAGGGCGGCGAACACGGCCGTGAGGCCGAGCCAGCCGATCAGGACGCCACGGCGCCGGCTGCGCGTGAACTCGCTGCGGACCTCGTCGACCAGCATCATCGTCGGCTCCTCGGTGCGGGGGTGGTCGTGGGGGCGGCCTGGGTCCGGGCGGCGGCGAGCTCGCCGTCGGAGGAGCCGGTCAGGGCGAGGAAGACGTGTTCGAGGCTGTCGCGGGTGGCGACGATGCTGCGCAGGACGACGCCGCCGGCTGCGGCCGCGCGGTTGACCGCGGCGCCGTCCACGCCGTCGGGGCCCTCGACGCGCACGCCCGCCGGCGTCGCGGCGACGTCCCACCCCGCGGCGCGCAGCACCGCCTGCAGCGCAGCGGTGTCGGCCTCGTGCTCGGGCAGGACGTCGACGTGGGACGTGCCCCGGGCGAGCAGTCCCGCGGTCGGCCCGTCGTAGACGAGGTCGCCGAAGCGGATCACGACGAGGGAGTCGCACGCGGCCTCGATCTCGGCGAGCAGGTGCGAGGAGACGAGCACCGTCCGCCCCGAGGAGCCGAGGTCGCGCAGCAGGCGGCGGACCTCCACGATCCCCGCGGGGTCGAGCCCGTTGGTCGGTTCGTCGAGCAGGAGCAGGTCGGGATCGGGGAGCAGCGCCGCCGCGATGCCGAGGCGCTGCTTCATCCCGAGCGAGAACCGCTTGACGGGTTCCCGCTGCCGGCCGGTGAGCCCGACGGTCTCGAGCACCTCGTCCACCCGCCGGGCGGGGAGCCCGCGCAGGTGGGCCAGCGACAGCAGGTTCGCCCGGGCGGAGAGCCCCGGTACGAACGCGGGGCTCTCCACCAGGGCCCCGACGCGGCCGAGGTAGCGGGCGGGCGCGGAGATCGGGTGTCCCAGCACGGTGGCCTGGCCGGACGTCGGGCGCACGAGCCCGAGCAGCATCCGCAGCAGCGTGGACTTGCCCGATCCGTTGGGCCCCACGAGACCGACCACGCCGCCCTGCGGGACGTCGACGGTCAGCGCGTTGACAGCGGTGCGCTCGCCGAAGCGGCGGGTCAGGGCGTCGAGGGTGATGGCCGGCATCGCGTCTCCTTGATGTGAGTGAGCGTCCACTCACATCTTGCGCGCGACGTCTCACGATGTCCAGAGCCGTTCGGGGGAGCCGGCTGACGCGGCGGTGGGAGAGTCGGCGCATGGCCGGAGGAGCACGACGACGCCGACGGCCGGGCGCGAGCTCCGGCTCCGTGTCGGGGTGCCCCCGGTGATCGGGGAGCCGGCGCCCCGGCCCGAGGACCGCTTCACCCACGTCGAGGTGACGTCCGAGCAGGAGCTGCACGACCGGCTCCTCGCCCACCACGCCCAGCAGGAGGCCGTCTGGCTGGTGACGTGGAAGAAGGCTGTCCCGGACCGGTACGTCACCCACGAGCAGGTGCTCGACCAGCTCGTCGCCTTCGGCTGGATCGACGGGATCCGGCGGCGGATCGACGACGAGCGCAGCCGCCAGCTCGTCAGCCCCCGGCGCACCCGGCCGTGGGCCCGCAGCTACCAGGTCCGGGCCGAGCGGCTCACCGCCGAGGGACGGATGCACCCCGCCGGCCTGGCCGGCGTGGTCGAGGCGAAGCGCAGCGGCGCGTGGGACGCGATGGCGGACGTCGACGACCTCGTCGTGCCCGAGGGCCTCGCCGCCGCGCTGCGGGAGCGCTCGCCCGCGGAGGCCTTCTTCGCCGCGTTCCCGCCGTCGACCCGCCGCAACGTGCTGCGCTGGATCGCCTCCGCGAAGACGCCCGCCACCCGGGCCAAGCGGATCGCCCTGACGGCTGAGGACGCCCGCCACGACGTCCGGGTCAGGAGCAACGGCTGACGCGGGTCAGCGACACCTCGATCGTCGCGGCCACGTGCCGCTGCGCGGCGGCGGCCGTCAGGCGGCCGAGGCGGACGCTGTCGGCGGCGCCCACCAGCAACCACGTCAGCATCGAGACGAACCACTCCGGGTCCACCTCCACCCGGAAGTCCCCGCTCTCCTGCCCCCGGCGCGCCAGCCGCCGCAGCGAGTCCTCCGTCTGCGCGGTCCGGGCGAGCAGGGCCGCTTCGACGTGCTCCTGCAGCGGTTGCAGGCCCAGCAGCCCCGCCACGGCGGCCAGCCGTCCCAGGGCCGCCACGACCCGGGCCAGGGCCTCGCGCGGGTTCCCGCTCCCGGGCGCCGCCCCCTCCACCGCGCGCACGTAGGCCTCCGCCGCCGCCCCGCACAGCTCCGCCACCAGCGCGGTGCGGGAGGGGAAGCGGCGGAACAGGGTGGCCCGGCTCACCCCGGCGGCCTCCGCCAGCTCCTGCATGGACGCGGCCGGCGCGAGCGCGAGGTGCCGGGCGGCCGCGGCGGCCACGGGGTCACCGAACAGGTCCACGGCGGCGTCCGGCGACGGCGCGCGGCGGGGGGTGGAGGTCACCGGGGCAGCCTAGTCGTCTGAGACGTTGAAGTCTCATGTGAGATACCGTCGTCGCCATGCTGACGGCCGGCCTCCTCGGGGCGATCGCCGGGCTCGCCGCCCTCGACTCCCTCAACCCCGCGACGATCGCCGGGGTTGCGCTGATCCTGCTCGCGCCGCTGCGCCGGCCCGGGCTCAGCGCCCTCGCCTACGTCGCCGGCGCCTACCTCGTGGTCGTCGCCGTCGGGGCCGGCCTCTTCCTCGGCAGCGCGGCGCTGGGCGACAACGTCGCCGGGGCGGCGACGTGGGTCCGGCGCGGTGCGCTCCTGCTGGCCGCCCTCGTGCTCCTCGTCAGCGCCGCCCGGCGGCTGCGGACCCGGACCCGCGCCGCAGTCGAACTGCCGGCCTGGTTCGGGCCCTGGACCGCCGCCCCCCTCGGGGTGCTGGTCACCGGCGCCGACCTGCCCAACGCCTTCCCCTACCTGATCGCGATCGAGCGCCTCAACGCCGCGGACGTCTCCCGCGGCAGCGGCCTGGTCGTCCTCGCCCTCTACGGCGTCGTCTACTGCGTGCCCTGCCTGCTCCTGCTCGCCGCCGGCGTCACCTGGCACCGCCAGATCGCCCGCCGCCTGCGCCGCGTCTACGACCGCCTCGGCGGCGAGCGGGTCCAGCCGCGGTCCGTCCCCGCCGCGCTGGGCCTGCTGCTGCTCGCCGTCGTGGTCGCGGTCCTCGCCCTCCTGCTGTGAGCACCGGGCCCGGGAGCCTCAGCGGCGGGACTCCTCCCGCAGCGGGCGCACGGCGGGCGGCACGGCGTCGCCCGTCACCTCGGGGAACTCGCACGTGAAGCTGCCCGCGTACCCGGCGAGCGGGCCGAAGCGCTCGTTGCTCACCCGGACGTCGATCGTGAAGCGCTCCCGCTCCTCGTCCCAGCCCTCGGTGAGCTCGGCGGTTCCCGAGAGCAGCATCGGGAACCGGAAGGCGACCCTGCCCTCGTAGAAGCGTTGCGCCGCCGAGACGATGCGCAGGCTCCCGTCGGGCAGCACGGACGGGACGAGGTCGACGGCCAGGTGCTGGTGGGTGCCGAGGTAGTCCAGGACCCGGCCGGGGCCGTCGGCCACCAGTGTGGCGTCGAAGCGGCGGCGGCGGCCCGGGGCGATCTCGAACGTCCGCACGACGGTGACCGTCTCGCGCCCGAAGGAGTCGACGTAGGCGTAGTTCTCGACGCTGAACGGCACGTCGGTCGCGGAGTCCGGCACCAGGATGTTCCGCCAGGCGCCCAGGTGCAGGAAGGGCAGCGTCCAGGACGGCCCGTGCCACACCCGGTCCATGACGCCCCGGCCGACGCAGGAGTACCCGGCCGCGGTCGAGACGCCGAAGCGCCGCTGCAGCATCGGGTGCAGGTCCCGGGCCCGGTCCCCGAGGGCGCCCAGCACGACGCTGCCCCGGTCCGGGACGGGCGCGCTCACGCCGCACCCCCGGCCGGCGCGGGGACCGTGGCCAGGGACGCGGGGGAGGTCGCGGAGCCCCGGTCCGGCGGCCGGCGCCGGCACCGGCGCGCCGACGGCGTCCCCGCGCCCACCGGCCAGGCCAGGGCGGCTGCGGCCAGCCCGAGCGCGGCCGCGACCGCCCCCGGACGGCGGTGGGC
>NZ_VWPY01000026.1 GCF_011839805.1 Kineococcus rubinsiae
GCGCTGGCCGCCGCCCGCACCGCGGCCGCGACGGCGGCGGCCGAGCTCGCCGGCGCCGACGGCGGGTCCGCAGCCGCGCTGCTCACCCACGCCGAGGCGGTCCTGGAGCGGGCGGGCGCCGACCTCGCCCGCACCGAGGAGGACCTCGCCACCGTCACGGTCCGCCTCGAGTTCGCCGGCCGGGAGGGTAGGCAGGACGCGGCCGACGCCGCGGAGACCGCGTTCGAGGTCGCGACGCGCGAGGCGGCGGCCCTGACGCGGCGCGCGGAGGCGGCCCGGCTGCTGCGCGACGTCCTGCAGCGCCACCGCGCCGACGCGCGGCAGCGCTACGTCGCGCCGTTCTCCGAGCGCCTGGAGTCGCTGGGCGCCGTGGTCTTCGGGGACACGTTCCGCGTCGAGCTCGACGACGACCTCCGCATCGTCAGCCGCACCCTCGCGGGCCGCACCGTGCGCTACGAGAACCTGTCCACGGGCACCCGCGAGCAGCTCGCGGTCCTCACCCGGCTGGCCTGCGCCGCCCTGGTCGACCCCGACGACGGGGTCCCGGTCGTCCTCGACGACGTCCTGGGCCACTCCGACCCCGACCGGCTGCACCGCCTCGGCGCCGTCTTCGGGCTCGTCGCGCCACCCGCGCAGGTGCTGCTCCTGACGCCCGGCCCGGGGGCCCACGCCTCCATCCCGGGCGCGGTCGTCCTCCGCCTCGACGCCGACGGCTGAGCCGGGCGTTCACCCCGCGGCGACGGTCACCGACACCGGCCCGCTCAGCGCGGCGAGCCGCGCGGCCGCATCGCCGCCCAGCCGCCCCAGCACGACGATGCCGGGGTAGGACGACTGGTCGCCGTGGTAGAGGACGAGGTCCTGACCCGGCGCGTAGTAGCCCACGTCCCCCACGTCGGGGTCCGCCTCCGCGGGCTGACCGTCCAGGGACAGGCGCGACGGCAGCGGACCCGTCTTCTCGACCCCGCCGTGCTCCCCCATCTCGACCGTGACGGGCAGCTGGGCGAGGAGGTCCCGCGTCGCGGCGCTCGGGGTCAGGGTGGCGCCGAGCTCCTCGTCGCCGACGGTGAGGCGCACCCGCACGTCGCCCTCCGCGCCGGGGTCCGGGGACCGGACCCCGCTCGCCGCGGGTCCCGGGGTCGTCGCGGATCCTGGGGTGGTCGCGGCAGAGGTGGTCCCGGGAGCCGCGGCCGGGGACGCGGGGGACGCGGCACCGCAGCCGGCGGCGAGGACCGCGACCAGCGCCGCGGCGGGAGACGTCGCGGCGAGCCGCCGGCGCGGCCCCCGGCGACCGGTGGGCGGGCGGACCGGTGGGCCGTGCTCCCCGTCGGTGTTCCCGGCGACCTCTCGCACGGCGGCACTCCTCTCGTCGGCCCGGGGAAGTCGCGGCTGCGGCCGCCCCGCGGGCCAGTCAACGTGCCGGGCGCACGGCGCGGGAGTCCCGGAGCAGGGGCGTACCGGCAGGGCACGCCTCGCGCCGCGGTGCCCAGGGGTGCCCTGCCGGTACCTGCTCCCGCAGGGACTCCCGGCCGCCCGGGCCCTGGTGTTCCCTGGTGCCGTGGGCCTCCCGTCCGGGAGTCGCCCGCCGTCGAGGGAGGAGAACGTCCGCGTGCGTGGAGCAGGTCAGCAGGCCCCACCGGGAGTCCCCGCGCAGGGGCGCCGGCCGCGCGTCGCCTCCCGGGCGGGAGCCCCGGCCGGGACGGGCGCGATCGCCCCGGCCCTGGTGGCGACGGTCGTCTTCCTGACGGCCATCGCCCCGCTGGCCACCGACATGTACGTCCCGGCGTTCCCCGCGGTGGCCGACGACCTGGCCGCGACGGCGACCGAGGTCCAGCTGACGCTGACGACCTTCTTCGTCGGGATGGCCCTGGGCCAGCTCGTCGGCGGCCCCGTCTCCGACCAGCGCGGGCGCAAGCGGCCCCTGGTCGCCGCGGTGGTCGTCCTGACCGCGGCGTCCGTCGCGTGCGCCCTGGCCCCGGGCATCGGCGTGATGATGGCCGCCCGTGCGGTGCAGGGCTTCGCCGGGGGCTGGGCGATGGTCGTCGCCCGCGCCGTGGTCGTCGACCTCGCGTCGGGTGCGCAGCTCGTTCGCGTGCTCAACGTCATCGCCGCCGTCGGCGGGATCGCCCCCATCGCCGGGCCCCTGCTGGGCGCGGCGATCCTGCAGCTGACGGACTGGCGGGTCTCGTTCTGGACCCTCGCGGGCCTCGGGGTGGCGATGGTCCTCGCCGTCCTGGTGGTCGTGCCCGAGACCCTGCCCCCCGCCCGGCGGCGCGGCGGCGGCCTGCGGGCCTTCGCGGGGGCCGGGCGCCAGGTCCTGCGCAACCGCCGCTACGTCGGCTACGTCCTGGTCGCCGGCGCCTCGATGGGGGCGATCTTCGCCTACGTCTCCACCTCGGCCTTCGTGCTGCAGTCGATGAACGGGCTGTCCCCGGTGGTCTACTCGCTCGACTTCGCCGCCAACGCGCTCGGGATGACGCTCGCCGCCCTCGTCGCCGCCCGCCTGGCCGGCCGGGTGCGCACGCGCCGGGTCATCGCCGCGGGTCAGGGACCCGCCCTCGCGGCGGGGCTGGCCATGCTGGCCGGCGCGCTCCTCTTCGACACCCCCCTCGTCGTGGCCGTCGTCGCCTTCTTCGTGCTGATGACCACGGCGGGCCTGATCGGGCCCAACGCCGGGGCGCTGGCCTCGGCGGAGGTGCCCGAGCACCCCGGCACCGGCTCCGCCGTCCTGGGCTTCGTGCAGTGGCTCGCCGCCGGGCTCGTCGCCCCCCTGGCCGGCCTCGGCGGTGAGCGCAGCGCGGTGCCCATGGCGGTGCTGATGATCGTCTGCACCGTCGTCTCCATCGCGGGCCTGGCCCTGGCCCGGCCCCGCACCACCCGGGCGGGCGTCCCCGCCGCCTGATCCCGTCGTCCCGACGTCACCGACCCGGCCCCCGCGGGGGCCGTCACGAGAGGAACACCGTGCAGATCACCCGCAGCTCCGTCGCCACCGTCAAGGGGCCCGCCGACTGGTTCACCGGCGACGTGTACATCGACGTCGTGGCCGGCGCCCCCGACCCGTCGCGGGTCAGCGCCAACCTCGTGCACTTCATGCCCGGCGCCCGCACGCACTGGCACCGCCACCCGCTGAGCCAGACGGTGTTCGTCACCGAGGGCGTCGGCCTCTGCCAGCGCCGGGGCGGGCCCGTCGAGGTGATCCGCCCCGGTGATCGCGTCCTGTTCGAGGCCGACGAGGAGCACTGGCACGGCGCGAGCCCGGATCGGCTCATGGTCCACGTGGCCATCAACGAGGGCGACGACGACCACGCCGTCGTGCACTGGATGACCCCGGTCACCGACGAGGAGTACGCGGCCCCCATCGGCTGACCCTAGACGCCGGCGCGCGGGCACCCGCATGCCGGCGCCCGGTGCGGGTACCTCACGGCGGTCAGACCCCCTGCCGAGGAGCACCCGTGACCCCCACCGGTTCCGCCGGCCCGTCCTCCCCCACCGAGCGTCCCGCCGAGCCCGAACCCGAGGTCGAGGACGCGTTCGACCGCCTGGTCGAGGAGGGGGAGGACCGGCTCGAGCGCCCGCTGCTCCCGCTCGTCAGCGTCGGCCTCCTCGGCGGCATCGACGTCGGCACCGGTGTGCTGGCCTACCTGGTCGTCGAGCACCAGACGGGCAGCACGCTGCTGGCGGGGCTCGCCTTCTCCCTCGGCTTCGTGGCCCTGCTGCTGGCCCGCAGCGAGCTCTTCACGGAGAACTTCCTCGTTCCCGTGACCGCGCTGGTCGCCCGGCGCGGGAGCGTCGCGAAGCTGCTGCGGCTGTGGGGCGTCACCCTGGTGGCGAACCTGCTCGCGGGGTGGGTCATCACGTGGCTCATCGTGCAGGCGCTGCCGGACCTGCACCCGACCGTCCTGACCAGCGCGCAGCACTACGCCGACCTGGGCTACGACCTGCGGTCCTTCTGCCTCGCCGTGCTCGCCGGCGCCGTCATCACGCTCATGACCCGCATGCAGCACGCGACCGACAGCATGGGCGTGAAGCTCGTCCCGGCGGTCCTCTTCGGCGCGCTGCTGGCCGGCGCGCAGCTGTTCCACTGCGTCCTGGACTCGCTGCTGCTGTTCGCGGCGCTGCACGTCGGGGCGCCGTTCGGCTACGCGCACTGGTTCGGGCTGCTGTGCTGGTCCGCGCTCGGCAACCTCGCCGGCGGGCTCGTGCTGGTCACGGCCGTGCGCCTGCTGCGGGTGCCGCACCGCATCGCCGAGGAGCGGCAGGCCGACGGCCGCGGCTGACGTGCCCGCCGTTTCGGCGCCGGGCGCGCGGGTACTCACGACCCGATCAGCCGTGCGAGACGAGGAGACCCCATGAGCAGCGCCGACGACCACACCACCGCCCAGGCCGTGCACGACCTGGGTTCCGCCCTGTGGTTCGGGGGGTCCGTGATGGGGGTCGCGGGGGCCAACAAGGCCGGCAACGACCTCCCGGACCCCTACGACCGCATCCGCGTCGCGACGTCGGCGTGGCGGCGCTTCGCCCCGGCGCAGTGGGCGGGCATCGGCGCGGTCCTCGTCGCCGGCGCCCAGCTCACGGCCGCGTCCGGCAACCGCATCGCCGCGCAGCAGGGCTACGGCAGCGTGGGGGCGCTGAAGATCGGCTTCGTCCTGACCGGGGCGGTCGCCACGGGCTACGCCGCCTACTGCGGGCGCCGCATCGGCAGCATCGCCGAGGAGATCCAGGCGAGCGGGCAGCCGCTGGAGGTGCGGGACATCTCGCGTCCCGCCGCCTCCACACCCGACCGGCTCGCCCGCTGGCAGCGCCGGCAGCGCTGGAGCCAGCTGCTCGTCCCGGGGCTGGCCGCCGCGAACATCGTCTGCAACGCCCAGCTCGTGCAGTCCTACCGCGCCGGGGCCACGGCGAAGGGCGTCCTGCGCCGCGTGCTGCCCGGCTGACCCACCCTCCCGCCGTGATCGTGCAGGGACCACCTGCACGATCACGGCGGGGGCGGGTCGGGGGTCAGTCGCCGGAACCGGGCTCGGCGAGCTTGCCCTGGCCCTTGGCGGTCAGCGCGTTCGGCAGCAGGTTGGCCACGGCCCCCTGGACCTTGGTCGCCAGCGACCCGGTCACGACGTGGTCGCGCCCCTTCTGCAGCGCGGCGTAGGCCTGCTTCGCCACCTTCGCGGGGTCGTCCTTGAGCGAGGTCTGGCCCATCTTCGTGTCCTGCGCCCCGGCGCGGTCGAAGAACTCCGTGTCGGTCGGGCCGGGCAGGAACGCGGTCACCACGACGCCCGAACCCTCGACCTCCTGGCGCAGCGCCTGCGCGAAGGACTGCACGAACGCCTTGCTGGCGCCGTAGACCGCCTGGTGCGGGGCGGGCACCCGGGCCGCGAGGGAGGACGTGAAGAGCAGCTTCCCCTCGCCGCGCTGGACCATGTGCCGGGCCGCGTGCTTGGCGAGCCGGACGACGGAGTCGACGTTGAGCCGGATCATCTGCAGCTCGTCGTCGAGGTCGGTGTCCACGAACGTGCCGCTGACCCCCACCCCCGCGTGCAGGGCGACGGCGTCGACGGCCCGGCCGCCGGCGGTCGCGACCTGCCAGAGCTGCTCGACGCCCTCCGCGGTGCGGAGGTCGGTGCGCAGCACCTCGGCGGAGACGGTGCCGGCGAGCTGGGCGGGCGCGTCGTGGACGGCCTCGTCCTCGGCGACGAGGAGGACGTCGTAGCCGCCCTCGGCGAACTGCTTGGCGAGCTCGAGGCCGATGCCGCTGGAGGCACCGGTCACGACGGCGAACGGTCGGGTGGCGGGGGTCTGCACGGGGGTCTCCTTCAGCGGGGGTGTGCCGTCCCCTTGCCCACCCACCGGCGGGTCATGCCCGCCGCCTCGGGCCCGCCGGGTCAGGCCCGCCGCGCCGGACCCCCGGCGTCAGGCGTCGAGCTGCGGCAGCTGCTCCAGCAGCCACGGGCTGAAGGGCGCCGGGTCGGCCGCGACGTCGCGGCGCAGCTCGTGCATCGGGGACCAGCGCCAGTCGCCGACCTCGTCGGGGTCCGGGGCCGGCTCGTCGAGCAGCCGCGCGCTGAACACGGGGCAGATCTCGTTCTCGACGGTCCCGTCGGGCATGACCGCCCGGTAGCGGAAGTCCGGCACGAGGGGCTGCACGTCGGTGACGCGGACCCCCAGCTCGTCGGCGGCGCGGCGGTGCACCGCGTCCACCGGGTCCTCCCCGGGGCCGGGGTGGCCGCAGAAGCTGTTGGTCCAGGCACCGGGCCACGTCTTCTTGACGTCGGCCCGGCGGGTCAGCAGCGTGCGGCCCTCCGCGTCGAGGATCCAGCAGGAGAACGCCAAGTGCAGGGGCGTGTCCGCGTGGTGCACCTCGGCCTTGGGCGCGGTGCCGCACGGGGTGCCGTCCTCGTCGAGCAGCACGACGAGTTCGACCGTCGCGGGCGCGGTGGTCGAGGGCGGGAGCGGCGCGGTCACGGGACCTCCGGGGGTCGGGGCGGAGACCTGACCGTACGTCGCCGCCGCCGCGACGACCACCACGCCCCGCCGGGCGGCCGCGCTCAGACGAGGGCGGGGGCCGCGGGGCCGCCGGCCGCGGCGACGGCCTCGTCCAGCTCGGCGCCGAGGCCGAGGTCCTCGCCGGCCACGAGCCGGGCCTCGAGCTCGCGGACGCGGGGGATGACGAGCTCGCCGAACGCCTCGACCTCCTCCTTGACGTGGAGGAACCCGAGCAGCAGCAGGTCCACGCCGACGAGCCGGTAGGCGAGGATCCGGCGGGCGACCTCGTCGGCCGTGCCGACCAGGCCCGTCCGGAACCCGTCGTTGTACTGCACGAGGTCGCGGAACTCGCTGTCGGCCCACATGCCCTTGCGGTTGCCGGTGGCGTTGCCGGCCTGCTGCACCGAGGCGCGGAAGCCCTCGACCTTCGTGGCGTCGGCCTTGTCGATGATCTCCTCGAGGACGGCCTCGGCCTCCTCGCGGGTCTCGCGCACGACGGCGAACCCGTTGAGCCCGAACTTCAGGGTGCGCCCCGCGCGCTCGGCGTGGGCGCGGACGTCACGCACCTGCTCGGCGGCCCCGGCGACGGACTTGCCGTTCATGAAGTACCAGTCGCTCACCCGGCTCGCCATGGCCTGCGCCGCATCGGAGTTGCCGCCCTGGAAGATCTCCGGCTGGGACCGCGGCTGCGGGCGGAAGGTGATGTCGCGGGCCTGGAAGAAGTCTCCGTAGTGGCTGAACCCGTCCTGGGTCCACACGCCGCGGAGGACCTCGATGAACTCCTCGGACTGGCGGTAGCGCTCGTCGTGCTCCAGCCACGGGACGCCCAGCGAGGTCGCCTCGCCCTTGTACCAGCCGGAGACGACGTTCAGCGCGAGCCGGTCGTCGGTGAGCTCCTGCGCGGTCGCGGCGAACTTCGCGAGGACGCCGGGCTGCCAGAAGTAGGGGTGGACCGCGGCGATGACCTTCAGCCGCTGCGTCGCCAGCAGCAGCGCGAGGGAGAACGAGGTGGACTCGTGCTGCGCGTCCGCGCCGTAGGAGGCCGCGTAGCGGACCTGCGTCAGGGCGTACTCGAAACCCACGCGCTCGGCCGCCTTGGCGACCTCGATGTTGTAGGCCGGGTCGTGGCTCGTGCGCTGCTCGATGGTCGAGACCACGAGCCCGCCGGAGACGTTGGGGACCCAGTAGGCGAACTTCAGCTCGGACATGGTGTTCCTCTCCCATCGGTCCTGGCGGTAGCACCTGTGGTCTCCCACGGTTGCTGCGGCGTCGACGAGCCAGGTCTCTCGGCCGCTCTGGATGGCGGGCACCACCATAGCCCCCGCCGGCGCCGCCGGGGGTCCTCACCGCAGATCCGGGCGGGCGGGCGCGGGGACGGCGCCCGGGGGGCCTCACGGCTCGACGGGCAGCACCCACGCGAGGGACGTGCAGGCCACGGCGAGGACGAGCAGCACGAGGACGTCGACGGGCCGCGAGCGCACGGCCAGCGCGCCGGCGACCCGGACGGGCAGGACCAGCCGCAGGACGGCCGCGGTGGCGAGGTCCGCGCCGAGCACGACGCCTCCCGCGGTGGGCCCGGCGATCCACGTCAGCGCCAGCGCCAGCGCGACCCCCGCCACGAGGGCGACCAGCACCGCGCCGCCGGGGGGTCGCACGCGCTCGGCAGGGTCGGCCACGGGGGAAGGCTAGTGCCCGGCGCGGTCGGCCGGAGGGGCGCCGGCACCCCCGAACGCCACACGAGGGCACGGGCTGCGACGTGTCGTGACGGATGGTCTAGAGCTGGGGCCGCGGAACGCCTACTGTCCGGCGCACCGAGTAGTTGCCCTGCAGAACCTCCACGGGAGTCACCTCTTGCGCCCTCTCCACCGTGCGGTGCTCACCGGCACCGCGGCCGCCCTGGCCGTCCCCCTCTTCGCCTCCGCCGCCGTCGCGGCCGACACCCCCGGGGTCACGCTGCTCTCCGGCTCCCGGGCCTCCTTCACCGAGACCAGCCGCGCCGTCGCGGACACCCCCGCCGCCACCCCGCTGTCCCTCACGCTGGACCTGCGGCTGCGCGACGCGGCCGGCGCCGAGGCGCTCGCCGCCGCGGTGTCCGACCCGTCCAGCGCCCAGCACGGCGCGTTCCTGTCCCCCGCCGAGTACGCGAAGCGCTTCGCGGCGACGGACGCCTCCGTCCGCTCCGTCGTCAGCTACCTGACGTCGAAGGGCGTCCACGTCACCGCGACCTCGCCGACCAACCGCTACGTGAGCATCGCCGTCACCGCGGCCAAGGCCGAGTCCCTGTTCGGCGTCGACCTCAAGCAGTACGAGGTCGACGGGAAGGTGGTGCGGGCCAACGCGGCCGAGGTGAAGCTGCCCACGCAGCTGGCCCCGCTCGTCGGTGCGGTGCAGGGCCTCACGCAGGCCCCGGTCACGAAGTCCTCCCCCGCCCCGCCCAGCCCCGCCTTCGTGAACTCCGGACCCTGCAGCACCTACTTCGGCGAGAAGCTCGCCACGACGCTGCCGACGGCGGACGGCCAGGTCGTGCCGTACGCACCCTGCGGCTACGTCCCCTCCCAGCTGCGCTCGGCCTACGACGTGCAGAAGGTGCAGAACTCGTCCGCGAAGATCGACGGCCGCGGGGTCACCGTCGCCATCGTCGACGCCTACAACTCCCCCACGATCCTCGCCGACGCGAACACCTACGCGACCCGTCACGGCGACAAGCCCTTCGCCAAGGGCCAGTTCTCCGAGCTCAAGCCCGCGTCCTACACCTACGGCTACGGCTACTCCGACCCGGTCAACGGCGACGACCCCTGCGGCGAGTCCGGCTGGTACGGCGAGGAGACCCTCGACGTCGAGGCCGTGCACGGCCTGGCCCCCGGCGCGAAGGTGCTGTTCTCCGGCGCCGCGAGCTGCCAGGACGCCGACATCGACATGGCCGTGCGCAAGGTCGTCGACGGCCACCTCGCCTCGATCATCAGCAACAGCTACGGCGACACCGGCGAAGACCTCGACCCGGCGAGCATCGGGGCCCAGCACGCGACCTTCGTGCAGGCCGCGATCGAGGGCATCGGGGTCTACTTCTCCTCGGGCGACAACGGCGACGAGACGGCGAACACCGGTTCCCGCCAGGTCGACTACCCCGCCTCGGACCCGTTCGTGACCGCCGTCGGCGGCACCTCGATCGGCATCGACAAGGCCGGCAAGCGCAGCTTCGAGACCGGCTGGTCGACCGGCCGCTCGGCGCTGGACGCGACGGGGAAGAACTGGACGCCCGCGTTCCCCGGCACCTACCAGTACGGCGGCGGCGGAGGCGTGAGCCAGCTGTTCGCGCAGCCGTCCTACCAGCAGGGCGTCGTCCCGGCCTCGATCTCGGAGTACTTCGGCGGTCAGCCCGGCCGCGCGGTGCCCGACGTCTCCGCCATCGGCGACCCGAACACCGGCATGCTCGTGGGCCAGACCCAGACCTTCCCCGACGGCTCCGTGAAGTACGGCGAGTACCGCATCGGCGGGACCAGCCTCGCCTCCCCCGTCGTCGCCGGGATCATGGCGCTGGGTGACCAGATCGCCGGCCGCCCGCGCGGCTTCGCGAACTACTTCCTCTACGACCTGGCGGGCACCTCGGCCTACCACGACTCGGCGTCGAAGAAGCTGCGCGCCGTGGTCCGGGTCGACTTCACCAACGGGGTCGACGCCTCGGGCGGCACGACGACGACGCTGCGCTCGATCAACGACAAGCAGTCGATCTTCGTCCGCAAGGGCTACGACGACGTGACCGGCGTCGGCCAGCCCAACGGCACGGCGTTCCTGCTCGCGGCCGCGGGCGTCACGCCGACCGGTGGGTCCACGACCGACTGACCCACCTCCGCTCGCACCACGGGCCCGTCCGCTGCCGCGGACGGGCCCGTGCTGCGTGGCAGGCGGTCTCAGTGCGCGAAGTGCCGCGACCCCGTGAAGTAGAGCGTCACGCCGGCCGCCGCGGCGGCCGCGACGACCTCCGCGTCCCGGATGGACCCGCCGGGCGAGACGATCGCCTTCACGCCCGCGTCGATGAGGATCTGCGCCCCGTCGGCGAAGGGGAAGAACGCGTCGGAGGCGGCCACGGCGCCCGTGGCACGCTCCGCCCCGGCCCGGTCGACCGCCAGGCGGCAGGAGTCGACCCGGTTGACCTGACCCATGCCGACGCCGACGGAGGCACCGCCCGCGGCGAGCAGGATCGCGTTGGAGCGCACCGAGCGCACGGCCCGCCAGGCGAAGGCCAGGTCGGCGAGCGTGGCCTCGTCGGCGGCCTCGCCGCTCACGAGCGCCCACCGGGACGGCTCGTCGCCGCCCGGCTCACCCTCGGCCGCCTCGACGACCGCGTCGATCCGGTCCAGAGTCTGCACGAGCACCCCGCCGGAGACCTGGCGCCACTCGGTGGCCTGCCGGGCGTAGCCCTCCGGCAGCTGCAGCAGGCGCACGTTCTTCTTCTGCTGCAGCACCTCCTGGGCCTCCGCGGAGAACCCGGGCGCGATGACGACCTCGGTGAACACGTCGGCGACCTGCGCCGCCATCGCCGCGGACACCTCGCGGTTGGCGGCGATCACGCCGCCGTAGGCGGACACCGGGTCGCACGCGTGGGCCTTGGCGTGCGCGTCGGCCACGTCGGAACCCACGGCGATGCCGCAGGGGTTGGCGTGCTTGATGATCGCGACGGCCGGGCCGGTGAAGTCGAACGCCGCCCGCAGCGCGGCGTCGGCGTCCACGTAGTTGTTGTACGACATCGCCTTGCCGTGCAGCTGCACCGCCTGCGCGATGCCGGGCACCGAGGTGGGGTCGGAGTAAACGGCGGCCTGCTGGTGGGGGTTCTCCCCGTAGCGCAGGACGGCCGAGCGGGTCAGCGCGCTGCCCGTCACCGCGGGCCAGCCCTGCTCGTCGTCGGCCAGGGTCTGCTCCGCGAACCACCCGGCGACCGCCGTGTCGTAGGCCGCGGTGTGGGCGAACGCCTCGGCCGCGAGGCGGCGGCGGGCGGGCAGGTCGAAACCGCCCGCGGCGACCGCGGCGAGCACGTCGCCGTAGCGGGCCGGGTCGACGACGACGGCCACGCTCGGGTGGTTCTTCGCCGCGGCGCGGACCATCGACGGCCCGCCGATGTCGATCTGCTCGACCACGGCGTCGGGTTCCGCGCCCGAGGCGACGGTCTCCGCGAAGGGGTAGAGGTTCACGACGACGAGGTCGAACGCCTCGATCCCGAGGTCCGCGAGCTGGCGGACGTGGTCGGGCAGCCGCCGGTCGGCGAGGATCCCGGCGTGCACCCGCGGGTGCAGGGTCTTGACCCGCCCGTCCAGGCACTCGGGGAAGCCCGTGAGCTCCTCCACCGGGGTGACGGGGACGCCGGTCGCGGCGATCCGCGAGGCGGTGGACCCGGTCGAGACGATCGCGACGCCCGCGGCGTGCAGCCCGGCGGCGAGGTCCTCCAGCCCGGTCTTGTCGTAGACGCTGACCAGCGCCCGCTTCACGGGCTGCTTCTCGGTGCTCGCGGTGTCCGCCATCGGCTCCGGGTGGTCCTCTCGGGTCGGTGTTGCAGGTCGGTCGTGCGGTGCGGTCGTGCGGTTCGGGGGTGCGCTCAGGAGCGTCGGAGCGCGGGGTCGTCGCGCCGCTCGCGGGCGAGCCGGGAGACGACCTCGACGAGCAGCACGCGCTCGGCCTGCTTGATGCGCTCGTGCAGGCTCGCCTCGTCGTCGCCGGGCAGGACCCGGACGGCCGCCTGGTCGAGGATCGGGCCCGTGTCGACGCCGGCGTCGACGAGGTGCACGGTGCAGCCGGTGACCCGCACGCCGTGGGCGAGCGCGTCGGGGACGGCGTGCGCGCCGGGGAAGGCGGGCAGCAGCGCCGGGTGGGTGTTGAGGATGCGCCCGCCGAACGCGTCGAGCAGCGGGGCGCCGACGATCCGCATGAACCCCGCGAGCACGACGAGCCCCGGGCGGTGCGCCGCGACGGCTTCCGTCAGCGCGCGGTCCCACGCGGCGCGGTCGGCGTGCTCGCGCGGCGGCACGACGAAGGTCTCGGCCCCGGCGTCGGAGCCCCGGCGCAGCGCGACCGCGTCGGGCCGGTCGGAGCCGACGGCGACGACGGTGAAGGCGGGGTCGTGCGCGTCGAGCAGGGCCTGCAGCGTCGAGCCCGACCCGGAGGCGAGGACGACGACGCGGACGGGGGCGTCGGGCTGGTCCTCGGGGGGCGGCACGTGCGCACACGATAGTCGCCCGCGGCCCGGCCACCGGACCGTGGACATCCGACGGGGCGCAGCCGCCCGACCGGAGCCGGGGGCCCTCAGCCGCGGCGCCGGCGCTGGGCCCGGCCGCCCGCGACGACGTGGTCGAGCGGGATGTGCTCGGTGAGCCGGCGCGCCGCGGTGGCCCGGCCGTGGGTCAGCTGCGCGACCCGCACGTAGAGGCAGTCGACGATGAGCAGCTGCGAGTGCCGGCTGGCCATGGGGCCGTCGCGGAACCCCGTCGACGACCCCGTCACGGTGAGGCTCACGTCGGCCAGCATCGCCAGCGGCGAGCCCGGGTCGCGGCTGAGCGCGATGGTCGTCGCGCCGCGCCGCCCCGCCGTCTCGAGAGGTTCGCAGACCTCGCGCGTCGAGCCCGAGTCGGAGATGCCGATGGCGACGTCGGCGGCCGTCAGCAGCGCGGCGGAGGTGGTGGCGGCGTGCACCTCGCTCCAGCTGCGGGCCGTGCACCCGATGCTGAACAGCCGCATCTCCGCGTCGGCGGCCATCGTGGAGCTGCCGCCCACGCCGTAGACGTCGATGCGGCCGGCGCGGGCGATCGCCTGCGCCGCGCGCTCGAGGGCGCGGTGGTCCAGGGAGCGGACGGTCTCCTGCAGCGCGCGGATGTCGGCCGAGCTGACGACGGCGACGACGCGGTCGAGGTCGTCGCCCTGGAGGATCTCCCCGCCCAGCGGGGAACCGCCCAGGAACGAGTCGCGGGCCCGGCGGCCGTGCTCGCGGACGAACTCGAGCACCAGCGACTGGTAGCCGTCCAGGCCCAGCGCCTGGCAGAACCGCGTGACGGCCGCCTGCGAGGAACCCGCGCGGCGGGCGAGCTCCGCCGCGGAGCACTCCTCGACGAGCCCGGGCTCGGCCAGCACCAGGTCGGCGACCCGGCGCAGGGACGGCGACAGCGCCGGCCGCACCCGCTCGATGAGCTGGACCGGGTCCTCCTCGCGCACGTGCACCTGCGTCACGACGCCCACCTCCGGTTCGTCCCGCGACTGCGCCCCGCGCCACGACCACCGGGCCGGGAGCCGGATGAGGCGCCCCGCCACATGACGCTCCGGTTACAGAAGCCTGAAGTCCTTGACACGGCATCCGGAGACTTGAATGCTTCATCCACCACCACGCTAGAGCGTGAATGAGCGCAACGCAACGACCACGCAGGGGCTGCTCCGCAGGCGCCCCGGTGACCACGTCTGGAGGATTCCCGTGACCGGTTCCGCACCGCACTTCCAGGCGTTCCAGGGGGAGGTCGCGCGCCGGCTGGCCGACATCACCGACGACGCCTCGGCCGGCGGCCTGGACGAGGCCGTCCGGCTGCTGACGGACTGCGTCGCCGCAGGCGGGGTCGTGCACGCCTTCGGCACCGGGCACTCCGAGGCGTTCGCCATGGAGATGGCCGGGCGCGCCGGCGGGCTCATCCCGACCAACAAGATCGCCCTGCGCGACGCCGTCCTCGTCGGCTCCCACGAGCTGCGCGAGCTGTTCGGCGAGCCGCCGCTGGAGCGCGACCCGGACATCGCCGCGGACCTGTTCGCGACGGTCGAGCGCGAGGAGCACGACGTCTTCGTCATCGCCTCGAACTCCGGCGTCAACGGCTCGATCGTCGGTCTCGCCCTGCTGGCCAAGGAGCACGGGCACCCCGTCATCGCCGTGACCAGCCTGCTGCACACGGCGGCCGTGCCGGCCCTGCACCCCAGCGGGCTGCGGCTCAGCGAGGTCGCCGACGTGGTGCTCGACAACCGGGCCCCGCTGGGCGACGCGACCCTGGACTCGATCGGGGACGTGACCGTGGGCGCCGTCTCCTCCATCACCTCCGCCTACCTGGCGCAGCTGCTGACCATCGCCACCACCGCGGCCCTCACGGCCGCCGGGGCCGAGGCCCCGCTGTACGTCTCCGCCAACGTGCCCGGCGGCCACGACCGCAACCTCGGGTTCGAGGCCCGCTACGGGACCCGCATCCGTCGTTCCGCCTGACCCGTCCCTGCTGAACCGATCGAAACGAGGAGAACCGTGAGCCGCGAGACCGAGATCGTCCCCACCGCCGTCGCCCGCCGTCGCTTCCTGCGACTGGCGACCTTCGGCGTCGCCCTGCCCGTCGGCCTCTCGGCCTGCGCGGCGGGCGGCAGCTCCTCCGGCGACGCGTCGTCGGCCCCGCCGGCCGGAGAGGTGAGCGAGGACAACCCCTTCGGTGTCGCGAAGGACTCCACCGTCGACGCCGTCATCTTCGACGGCGGCTACGGCACCGACTACGTCACCTTCGCCTCGGCCGCGTACACCGCCGCCCACGGCGGCGAGGTGAAGGTCACCCCGTCCACCCAGATCTCGCAGCAGATGCAGCCGCGCTTCGTCGGCGGCAACCCGCCGGACCTGCTCGACAACTCCGGGGCGAACCTCATCGGCCTGGCCACGATCGCCGCGCAGCTCACGGACCTCACGTCGCTGGTCGACGCCAAGAACCTCGAGGGCACCGTCATCAAGGACTCCCTGTACCCGGGGATGCTCGCCGACGACATGTACGACGGCAAGATGGTGCAGCTGAACTACGTCCTCACCGTCTACGGCCTCTGGTACTCCAAGACGCTCTTCGACGCCAACGGCTGGACCCCGCCGACCACGTGGGCCGAGGCGCTCGCACTGGGCGAGAAGGTCAAGGCCGCCGGCAAGTACCTCTTCTGCTGGGGCAAGGAGGCGGCCACGTACTACCTGACGCTGGCCATCGACTCCGCCATCAAGGAGGGCGGCGACGACGTCCGCAAGGCCCTGGGCAACCTCGAGGCCGACTGCTGGAGCCTGCCCGCCGTGCAGGCCGTCCTGACCGCCATGGGCACGGCCGTCTCCTCCGGCTACTTCCGCCCGGGCGGCGCCGGCACGCAGTTCACCGCGGCGCAGGCGCAGTGGAGCCAGGCCCAGGAGGCCGTGCTCTACCCCTCGGGCTCGTGGATCGAGAACGAGATGAAGGACCAGACGGCCGCCGACTTCCAGATGACCGGCATCCCCGCCCCGGCGGCCACCGCGTCGGCCTCCAAGCCCGCCGAGGCCCTGCACGCCAGCGCCGGTGAGCCCTTCGTCGTGCCGAGCAAGGCGAAGAACGCCGCCGGCGGCCTCGAGACGCTGCGCATCATGCTGTCGAAGGAGGCGGCGACGAACTTCGCCAAGACCAAGCTGTCCTCGACCATCGTCAAGGACACCGTGCCCTCCGACGCGTTCGGCTCCACGGCGCTGGCCTCGCAGGTGGCCATGCTGGACAAGGCCGGCGAGGACTCGTTCACGCACAACTTCGTCGACATCTACGGTCTGAACACCGACATGCTCGTCGTCTGGAACAGCTTCCTGTCCGGCGAGCTGGACGTCGCGGGCCTCACCTCGGGCATGCAGGACATCACCGACAAGGTGCGCGAGGACGACTCCGTGGTGAAGGTCTCGGTGAGCTGATTGACGATCATCGGCGCCGCCCCCGCGACGGGGCGCCGGAAGACGCCCCCGGTCCGGGGGCGGCGACGCTGGACCTTCGACCGGATCAGCCTGTTCGTCGTGTTCCTCGTCCTGCCCTTCCTCGGGTACCTGACCCTCGTCATCTACCCGTTCCTGCAGGCGGCGTACTACTCGCTGACGTCGTGGTCGGGCTTCACCGCCACCCAGGACTTCATCGGGCTGGACAACTACACCCGGCTGCTGGGGGACGCCACGTTCCTCAAGGCCGTCGGCAACAGCCTCACCCTGCTGGTCGTCGTCCCGCTGCTGACGCTCGTCCTGAGCTTCGCGCTGGCCTGCCTGGTGACCTTCGGCGGCTCGTCGACGGGCGGGGTGCGGGGGCTGCGCGGCTCCAGCTTCTACCGCGTCGTGTCCTTCTTCCCCTACATCGTCCCCGCCATCGCCACGGGCATCATCTTCGCGGCCGTGTACGACCCCAGCGCGGGGCTGCTCAACGGCATCCTCACGTCGCTGGGGTTCGGCAGCGCGGAGGACTACCCGTGGCTCGGTGACGCGTCCACCGCGATGGCGGCCACCGTCGCCGTCATCGTCTGGACCTTCGTCGGCTTCTACACGGTGCTCTTCGTCGCGGCCATCAAGGGCATCCCCGCGGAGCTCTTCGAGGCGGCCCGCCTCGACGGCGCGGGCCGCTTCCGCACCGCCGTGTCCATCGCCGCCCCGAGCATGACCGGGGCGCTGCGCAGCGCCTACATCTACCTGGGCATCTTCGCGCTCGACGCGTTCGTCTTCGTGTCCGTGCTCAACCCCGGAGGCGGGCCGCAGAACTCCACGCTCGTCATCACCCAGCAGATCTACTCGACGGCCTTCCGCCAGGGCCGGTTCGGCCTGGCGTGCGCCATGGGCGTGCTGCTGGCGGTCATCACGTTCGTCTTCGTGGGGATCGTCTTCGCGGTCGGCAAGCTCCTCGGCAGAGAGAAGAAGGCGGAGGTCCTGCGGTGACCCTGACCACGACGCCCACGGCCCCGGCCGCCGGCACCCCCGCGCCCGAGCGCCGGTCACCCCCGGCCGAGCGGGCCGTCAGCGCGACGTCGCACACGGTCCTCAGCATCTGGACGGTCGTCATCGCCGTGCCGCTGCTGTGGACGCTCATGTCGAGCTTCAAGACCTCGCGGGAGATCTTCGCCTCCCCGTTCTCGCTGCCCGAGACGTGGCGGTGGCAGAACTACGCCGACGCGTGGACGACGGCGGGGATCGGCAAGTACTTCCTCAACTCGGTCGTCGTCGTCGCCTGCGCGCTGGTCATCACCATGCTGACGGCCGCCATGAGCGCCTACGTCCTGTCGCGCTTCGACTTCCCCGGGCGCAGCCTCATCCGCAACCTCATCCTGGCCGGGCTGACCTTCCCGATCTTCCTGGCCGTGGTGCCGCTGTTCTTCGTCCTGCAGCAGCTGGGCGTGCTCAACACCCTGCCCGGGCTGATCATGGCCTACTCGGCCTACGCCTACCCGTTCACGGTCTTCTTCCTGCTCAGCTTCTTCGAGGAGCTGCCGGCGGAGATCGCCGAGGCGGCGTCCATCGACGGGGCCAGCGAGTGGCGCACCTTCTTCCAGGTGATGCTGCCCATGGCCCGCCCCGGCATGGCCTCGGTGGCGATCCTCAACCTCGTCGGGCTGTGGAACCAGTACCTGCTGCCGGTGGTGCTCAACACGGTCCCCGACAAGTTCGTGCTGACCCAGGGCCTGGCCTCCTTCTCCTCCCAGGCCGGGTACAACGTCAACTTCGGGGCGCTGTTCGCGGCCGCGGTGATGACGATCCTGCCCGTCCTGGTCGTCTACGTGATCTTCCAGCGCCGCCTGCAGGGCTCGGTGGCGGCGGGCAGCCTGAAGTGAGGCGGGGGTGAGCGATCACCTCCTCGCCCTCGACGCCGGCGGCACGAGCACCCGGGCCGTCGTGCTCGACGCCGACGGCACCTGCCGCGGCTGCGGGCGCGCCGGCCCGGGCAACCCCACCTCCGCCGGGACGGCGACGGCCCTGGCCTCCCTGGCCGGCGCCGCCCGCGACGCCCTCGCCCAGGCGGGCCTCGGCACCGCGGACGTCGGCGGGGTCGTCGTCGCGCTGGCCGGGGGCGAGGGGCCGCTGCCCGTGGCCGAGCTCGGCGCCGCGGTCGGCTACACCGGCCCCGCCGCGCGCCTGCGCCGCGTCGGCGACCTGCTCGCCATGTACTCCTCCGGCACGGCCGAGGCCGCCGGGGCCGGGCTCGTCTCGGGCACCGGATCGGTCGCCGGGCGCATCGCCGACGGCGACCTGCTGCGCGTCGTGGGGGGCAGCGGCTGGCTGCTCGGCGACGCGGGCTCCGGCTACTGGACCGGCCTGCACGTGGTGCGCGCCGTCGTGGCCCACCTCGACGGGTCCGGCCCGCCGACCGCGCTGACCGCCGCCGTCCTCGCCGCGGAGGGCGTGGTGCCCGGCGAGGAGGCGCGGTACGGCCGCCCCGAGCACCTGCACCGGCTCCTCGACGCGCTCTACGCGCGGCCGCCCCTGCTGCTGTCGCGCTTCGCGCCGGCGGCGTTCGCCGCGGCCGCGGGCCCCGACCCGGACCCCGTCGCCGCCGGCCTCGTCGAGCAGGCCGGCGACGCGGTCGCGGCCCTGCTGCGGGCCCTGCGCCTGGAGCCGGGAACCACCCTCGTGGCGGGCGGCAGCACCTGGCGGCGCGGGCTCACGGGGGCGGGTGTGCCGCGCTCGGCCGCGCTCACCGAGGCGCTCACCGGGCTGCGGCTGCGGGCGGCCGACGACGGCCTGCTCGGTGCGGCCGTGCTCGCCCTGCGCCTGGACGGGCCGGTGCCGGAGACGACGTACGAGCGCGTGCGCTCGACGCTGGCCGCGCTGCGCGCCGCCTGAGGAGCGCCTACTCCCCGCCGCGCTCCGGCCGGTCGCCACCGAGGAAGCTGCGCCCGGCCGCACCGGGAGGCAGCCGCACGTCGACGGTCTGGCCCCGCAGGCGCCGCACCCCGCGGGCGATCAGGACGGCGAGGAGACCACCGGCGGCGACCTCACCGGCGACCGCGAGCGCCGTGAGCACGGGCGCCGGGCCGAGGTCGGCCATCCGGCCGGACCCGGCGGCCCCGCTCGCCGCGGCCGCCAGGAGGAGCACGAGGACCCCGGCCCCGGCGGCGGTGAGCACCGCCGTGCCGCAGCGGTGCAGCAGCCCGTCGGTGCGGGGCGTGCGCCGCGTCTCCAGGAGGGTGACCCCGGCGCCGACGAGCACGGGCAGCAGCACCACGGCCAGCGCGGCCACCGGGTTGACGCCCGGCGTGGGCAGCGCGCCCAGCACGGGGATGGTCGGCAGGGTCGCCAGCGACGTGCCGCCCGGGGCGACCGAGGTGCCGACCCCCACGGCGAAGCCCGCGCCGCTGATCCAGGCGAGGGCCCACACCGCGAGCGTCGGCAGCAGCAGCGCCTGTCCCGCGGTCAGCAGGACCCCGCCGAGCAGGCCCGGCTCGAGCGCGCGGTGCAGCAGCAGGACGTCGTCGTGGTGGACGGCCAGCGCGGCGAGGACGGCGAGCGAGCCGAGGGCGACGAGCACGGCGGTCGCCGAGACGGCCGGGCGCAGGGCCGCCGCGACCCACGGCGGCAGCGCGGCGGGCAGCCCGCCGCGGTGCGCCCACGCCCCGGCCGCGGCACCCAGTCCCCCGACGACGGCGCCCCCGGCGAGCGCGGCGAGCGGCGAGGGGGCGGCGACGGAGCTGCGGGACAGGAGGGCGACGAGCAGCGCGAGCACCCCGTAGGCGCCGGCGAAGGTGCCCACCCCGCGCCAGAACGGCACGCCCCGCTCGTTCTCCCGCTGGTCGCGCACCCAGAAGCGCACGGCCCGGCGCCCGGCGAGCACCGACAGCACCGTGACGCCCAGCGGCACCACGCTGACCGGGGTGGTCCCGACGACGGCGAGCGGGCTGCCCTGGCCGAGCAGCCACACGTCCGCGCCGACCCGCACGACGGCGGCCATCGACGACGTCGAGCGGACGGCGGCGATCCAGCCGACGACCGCCGCGACGAGCAGCGGGACGAGGACGAGGAGGACCGCGCGCACGGCGGCGGTCAGCAGCGGCAGCAGGTCCGCGGCCGTCACGTCGGAGCGGTCGCGGGAGGGGCGGTCGAGGAGTTCGGACATCCCCGCCATGCTCCCGCGCCCGCCTCCCCGGACGGCGGACCGACGCGCCGCCCCCGGACGCCGCGGGCGGCGGTCGCGCCTCGGTCTCAGGGCGCGACGGGGCGGCCGACCACCATGCTGCGGAGCTGGTCCGGCGGGAACGTCTGCGCCGTCCGCGCGTCCAGCTGCGCCCCGAGGCCGTCGAGCACGGTCGTGAAGAAGCTGCGGGCCGCGACGGCGCAGACGACGTCGGCGACGTCGGCGACGTCGGCGTCCGAGAGACCGGCGGCGTGCAGCTCCTCGACGTCGCGCTCCTGCACGGAGGCCGCGTCGGTCGCGACCTTCGTGGCGAAGCGGTACACCGCGCGGTCCTGCGGCTCCAGCGAGGCACCGCTCGGGTCGCGGTCCAGCGCCGCCAGGGTGGTGTCGTCACCGCAGACGTCCCGCAGGAACGTCGAGTGCGCCACGGTGCAGTACGTCGAGCGCCGGGCGCGGGCGGCGGCGATCGTGACGACCTCGAAGCGCCGGCGGTCCATCCCCTCCCGCACGGTCGCGTTGAGCGCCTGCCAGGCCGCGGCCACGTCGGGCCGCGTGGAGAACGCGGCGGCGTAGTTCGGCAGGAACCCCCAGGCCGCTCGCTGGGTCCGGTACCAGTCGGCGAGCGGCCCCTCGGCCACCGCCTCGTCCACGCCGGGCACGAACATGCGATCACCCTCGTCTCAGCCGGGCGTGGTGGCGCCGTCGCCGGTCCGCTCCCCGGAACTCGGACGGTACTCCCGCGCACGGCCGGCCCACCGCCCCCCGGAGCGCCGACGACGAGACCCCCGGCGGAGGACTCCCCCCACGACGGAGCCCGCCGGCCGGGCCGGGTGTGCCGGCCCGGACCCGGCGGGCCCGTGGTGGTGCGGTCGATCAGGTGCTGCGGTCGATCAGGTGCTGCGGTGGCTCAGAGGGACTGGACGAGCTCCCGGGCCAGGCGCGCGGTCTCGCTCGGCGTCTTGCCGACCTTCACCCCGGCCGCCTCGAGGGCGTCCTTCTTGGCCTGGGCGGTCCCGGCCGAGCCGGAGACGATGGCGCCCGCGTGGCCCATGGTCTTGCCCTCGGGCGCGGTGAAGCCGGCGACGTAGCCGACGACCGGCTTGGTGATGTGCTCCTCGATGTACTTCGCGGCGCGCTCCTCGGCGTCGCCGCCGATCTCCCCGATCATGACGATGACGTCGGTCTCGGGGTCGTCCTGGAACGCCTGCAGCGCGTCGATGTGGGTCGTCCCGATGACCGGGTCGCCCCCGATGCCGACGGCCGAGGAGAAGCCGATGTCGGCCAGCTCGTACATCATCTGGTAGGTCAGCGTGCCCGACTTCGAGACCAGCCCGATGCGCCCGGGCGGGGTGATGTCGGCCGGGATGATGCCCGCGTTCGACTTGCCGGGGCTGATGAGCCCGGGGCAGTTCGGGCCGATGAGGCGCGAGGTGCCCTTGGCCGCGGCGTGCGCGTAGAACTCCGCGGAGTCGTGCACCGGGACGCCCTCGGTGATGACGACGACGAGCGGGGTGTCCGCGTCGATCGCCTCCATGACGGCGCCCTTGGTGAACTTGGCGGGCACGAAGATCACGGTGACGTCGGCGCCGGTGGCCTCGCGGGCCTCGCCGACCGAGCCGAAGACGGGGACCGCGACGGGCGAGCCGTCGGCGCCGGTGAAGTCGACGCTCTGGCCGCCCTTGCCGGGGGTCACGCCGCCGACGATCTTCGTGCCGGAGGTCAGCATCCGCTGGGTGTGCTTGCGCCCCTCGGAGCCCGTCATCCCCTGCACGAGGACCTTGCTGTCAGAGGTCAGGAAGATCGCCACGGATCAGGCCTTTCCGGTCGCTGCGAGCTCGGCGGCCTTGTCGGCCGCGCCGTCCATGGTGTCGACCACGGTGACGAGGGGGTGCGCGGCCTCGGCGAGGATGCGGCGGCCCTCCTCGACGTTGTTGCCGTCCAGGCGGACCACGAGCGGCTTGGTCGCCTCGTCGCCGAGGATGCCCAGCGCCGAGACGATGCCCTTGGCGACCTCGTCGCACGCGGTGATGCCGCCGAAGACGTTGACGAACACGCTCTTCACCTGGGCGTCGTTGAGGATCACGTCGAGGCCGTTGGCCATGACCTGCGCCGAGGCGCCGCCGCCGATGTCGAGGAAGTTGGCGGGCTTGACCCCGCCGTGGGCCTCGCCGGCGTAGGCGACGACGTCGAGGGTCGACATGACCAGCCCGGCGCCGTTGCCGATGATGCCGACCTCGCCGTCGAGCTTGACGTAGTTCAGGCCCATCTCCTTGGCCTTGGCCTCCAGCGGGTCCGCCGCGGCGGCGTCGACCAGCTCGAGGTGGGCCGGGTGCCGGAAGTCGGCGTTCTCGTCGAGGGTGACCTTGCCGTCGAGCGCGACGATCGAACCGTCCTCGGTGCGCACCAGCGGGTTCACCTCGACCAGCGTCGCGTCCTCGGCGACGAAGACCGTCCACAGCTTCTGGATCGCGTCGGCGACCTGCTCGCGCAGCTCGGGCGCGAAGCCCGCGGTCTCGACGATCTCGGCGGCCTTCGCGGCGTCGATGCCGGTGAGGGCGTCGACGGCGACGCGGGCCAGCGCCTCGGGGCGCTCCACCGCGAGCTGCTCGATCTCCATGCCGCCCTCGACGCTGGCCATGGCCAGGTAGGTGCGGTTGGAGCGGTCCAGCAGGACGGAGAAGTAGAACTCCTCGGCGATCTTCGCGCCCTCGGCGATCATCACCTGGTGGACCGTGTGGCCCTTGATGTCCATGCCGAGGATCTCGCCGGCCTTCTCGGCCGCCTCCTCGGGTGAGTGGGCGAGCTTCACGCCGCCCGCCTTGCCGCGTCCGCCGACCTTCACCTGGGCCTTGACGACGACCGTGCCGCCGCCCATGGCCTCGGCCGCGGCGCGGGCCTCCTCGGAGGTGGTCGCGACCCTCCCGTCCAGCACGGGCACTCCGTGCGCTGCGAACAGGTCGCGCGCCTGGTACTCGAAGAGGTCCACCAGCGATCCTCGTCTTCCTCGTCGTCGGGGTCGGGTGCCAGGCGTGGCGCCAGGCCGCACCCGGGCGTCCAGCACCCTAGACCCGCCCCGCGGGGCATTGCCCCTCAGCCCGGACGCGGTGGCCCGCCACCCCCGGCCGTCGCACCGCGCGCCGCCACCCCGGTCGAGGTGGCGGCGCACGGTCGGAGCCGGGGCGGAGACGGCGGGCGGGAACGAGGTGCGGCGACCCGGTGGGAGGACGAGGTGTCAGGGCCGGCCCTGCGCCCCCTGGGCGTCGCGCACCAGGCGGTCGACGTCGATCGCGGCCGCCATCGCCTCGTACCCGGCGTCGCTGGGGTGCAGGTGGTCACCGCTGTCGTAGGTGGGCAGCAGCCGGTCGGGGTGGGCGGGGTCGCGCAGCGCCACATCCAGGTCGAACACCGCGTCGAAGGCACCCGACGTGCGGATCCACGCGTTGAGCCGCTGGCGCTCGGCCTCGCCGGCGGGGGTCCCGTAGTCCGCGCCGTAGACGGCGTTCGACCCGCCGAACGGCACGAGGGTGGCGCCGTAGACGCGCAGCCCCGCCGCGCGGGCCTGCGCGATGATCTGCTGGTCCGCCTGGATCAGGTCCTCGGCCCGCGCGGCCTCGGCCCCGATGTCGTTGATGCCCTCCACGAGGATCACCGAGCGCGCCCCGGCCTGCGCGAGGACGTCGCGGGGCAGCCGGCCGGCGGCCGAGACGCCGAACAGCTCGGGGACGCGGTTGCGCAGCAGCTCGTTGCCCCCGATCCCCGCGTTGGAGACGGCCAGGGTGGGCCCGCGCCGCGCGTCGAGGCGGCGGGCGAGGAAGTCGGGGTAGCGGGCGTCGGCGTCGATGCTGGACTGGTCGCCGTCGGTGATGGAGTCCCCCAGCGCGACGACGGTGCCCACCACCCGGCGGGCGGCCTCCACGTCGACGCCGGAGGCGAACATCCAGCACGTGACGGGTGTCGTGAACGCGGCCGGGGTCCGGTCGGCGGAGTGGTCGCCGGCCGCCAGGTAGTTCGTCTCCCGGGAGTTGTTGTGCTGGGTGGCCGGGCCGGTGGCCTCGGGGAGGTAGACGCTGACCGCGAGGCGCTGCAGCGCCTGCACGCTCAGGTCGACGGGGTCGCTGAGCGCCTCGCCCCCGGCCGGCACCAGGACGGAGGCGCTGCCCGAGAACCGCAGCGGGCGCACCGTGCCCCGCACGGCCTCGGCGCCGCGGGCGGAGAGGGCGACGGACGCGGAACCCACGCGCAGCGGGGCGGCCCCGAAGGCGTTGGAGACCCGGACCCGCACGCGGTCGCCGTCGACGCTGACGGGGACGACGTCCCGCACCGTCTGGTCCGCCAGGCCCGTGTCGGCGGGGCAGCTCGCGGGGTCGAACGTGCCGCCGGCGGTGGGACTGCCCTGCCACCCGGAGACCCAGTTCCCGGTGGCCCGGTGGCGGCCGTGACCCGCCGTCCCCGAGTCCCCGGTGGAGTTCGCGGCCGCAGCGGCGCCGGTCCCGGCGGCGACGAGCGACGCGGTGAGCAGGGCAGCAGTGGCGATCGCGGAACGCGGGTTCCGGCCGGGACGAGTCATGTCCACCTCCGTTGGCAGATCCGGCCGTCCGGCCGGTGGACCCGGATGCTTCCCCGAACCCGGGCCGCTGTCCAGCCGAGTTCCAGGGAACGCGGAACTCGGCACCCGGGCCCGCCGCGGCCCGCGAACCGCCGCCGGGCAGGCGGGAACCCGGTAACCGCCGGCGGCCGGTCCCCGGAACTCCCGCCCTTCCGACGCGGCGTCCACGCCCGCACGATCACGCCCGCAAGAGCAGATCCGCGCGATCAGGTCTGCACGATCAGTTCTGGGCCGCCGGGTCCACGACGACGTAGGGCTCCGGCGGGAGCTGCCCGCGACTGGTCTCCGTCAGCGGCAGGTACGGCACGGGGTTGATGACCTCGGGGACCGGCGCCCGGGTTCCGCGGTAGCGGGCGCGCACGACCTCCCCCTCGGCGTCGAGCTGCCCGAAGCAGTACCCCTGCGCCCGGGCCCGGTCGATCACCTGCGGCAGGGCGGCCTCGTCCGCGGCGCCCGCGGCCGAGTCGATCGGGCCGTCGTGCATGAGGACGACCAGGCCGGGGCGCAGCGCCTGCACGATCGTGTCCCGCACCTCCTCGCTGGTCGTCGCGACGTCCCAGTCGACCGCGACGACGTCCCAGGTGACGAACGCGTAGCCCTCGGCCGTGAACGCGCTCTCGACGGCCGGATCGGTGGCGCCGAACGGCGGGCGCACGAGCCGGAAGGGCAGCGGGGCCCCGGCGCGGGCCAGCACCTGCTCCGTGCGCGCGAGCTGCGAGCGGACCTCCTCGGCGGTCAGGGTGGTGAGCCGCGGGTGGTCCCAGGTGTGGTTGAGCACGAGGTGCCCCTCGCGCGCCTCGAACCCCGCGAACTGCGGGTTGGCCGCCACCCGCACGCCGACGTCGAAGAACGTCGCGGGGACCTGCTTCTCCCGCAGCGTCTCGAGCGTCTGCGTCCGGTAGGAGCTGGGGCCGTCGTCGAACGTCAGGGCGATCCACTGCCGGCAGCCCCCCGGGTGGGGGTGGCCGGGCCGGGAACCTCCCTGCGCGGAACCCGCCGTCATCGACAGGGCCAGCGGTACTGCGAGCGCCGCAGCGGCCAGCCTCCGGGAGATGCGCATGGTCGTCCTCCTCACGTCGTCGTGCGAGCGCGCTCACGTCGTCGTGAGGGCGCGCGGAACGTACTGCGCGTCACGCCCGGCGGCCACCCGGTGACGGGGAGATCGCCGACCCGCCTCGCCCGCCGTGTCTGGTTCCCTTGACATCGTGTCCGGTAGCCTTGACACTCGGGGCATGGGAAGAACCTCCGCAGCGGGACGCGCGAACCGCGTCCGGGCGGCCCGGTCGGCCCTGGGGCTCACCCAGGCCGAGCTCGCGGCCGCCGTCGACGTCACCCGCCAGACCGTGGTGGCCGTCGAGGCAGGGAACTACGCCCCGTCCGTCTACCTCGCCCTCGCCGTGGCCGCCCACCTGGGCCGCAGCGTCGAGGAGCTGTTCGGCCACGACCCCGCGGCCCCGTCCGGCCGCTCCCACGACACGGAGGTGCACTCGTGAAGCACGAGGACGACATCCACGACGTCGACGTCGACGACGTGCAGGACGACTGGTTCCTGCGCGCGGCCGCCCGCGTCGGTGACCTGACGAGCCCCTTCTACCGGGAGGAGCGGCAGCGCGACGTCTGGAACGAGGCGTCCGCGGTCGGTCTGCAGCTCATGCTCTGGCTGGGCCTGGCCGCCTCGACCGCCATGGTCTGGATCGGCGGGCAGGAGTCGCTGCCGTACGCGATCACCCTGTTCTGCCTCGTCGGGGCGGTCAGCTGGGTGAGCCTCGTCTACGCCCGCAGGCTGGGCGTGGCCGTCGAGGCGCCGGCCCGGGTCCTCACCCCGCGGCTGGTCCCCTACCTGCTGCTCCTCGCGGCGTTCCTCGCCGGCGTGGTGCGGGCCGCCCCGGACGACGGGTTCCCCGGCGGGTTCGCCTACGGCGCGGCCGGGGGCGCCGCGCTGGCCGTCGTCGTGCTGGTCGTCAGCGGGGCGCGCACCCGCCGCCGCGACGCCGCCGCCTGACTCCTGCTCCCCCGCAAGGGCTCACACCCCGGCCCGCAGGCCGCGCGGCGAGGAGCCGGTGACCGCGCGGCAGGTCTTGTTGAACGCCTGCAGGTCCGGGATGCCCACAGACGCCGCGACCGCGCTGATGGACATCGTGCTGCTGGTCAGCAGGTGGCGAGCGTGCTCGACGCGCCGGCGGCGCAGGTACCCGACCACGGTCTCGCCCGTGCGGGCGGAGAACACCCGCGTGAGGTGGCCGGGCGAGACCCCGACGGCCGCCGCCACGTCCCGCACGGTGAGCGGCTCGGCGAGGCGCCGCTCGATCACCGACACCGTCGCGGCCACGTAGTCCGGGACCCGGTGGACGTCCGGCACCCGGTCCGGGCGACCGGCCGGGTCGGCGGGCGCGGCCTCGACCCGGTCGGCGAGGCGCAGCAGCACCGTCCAGACGTCCGCGCGGGTCCGCTCGGGACGCGCGACGGCCGAGGCGACCGCCGACTCCATCAGCTCCGTGATCCGGGGCAGGTCGGCGCCCGGGTGCATGAGGACCGACAACCGCGACGCCGCGGCCCGACTGTCCGCGGCGGGCAGGCGGGGCGCCCGCAGGTGGGCGTAGAGGTGCTGCGAGGGACCGTGGTAGCGGTAGCGGATCAGCGACGCGGGCGGCACGAGCGTGACGCAGCCCGGCGTGATGGCGTGCGGGGTCCCGTCCACCTCGAGGTCCGCCGCGTAGCCGTACAGGTGCAGCGACCACAGCTGCGGCAGCTGGAAGACGTCCTCCGAGCGCAGCACGCCGTGGGTGCCCCGGCCCTGGTTGACCACCTCGGGGGGTTGCGAGACGTCGAGCGCCACCGCGGCGGGCCGCGCGGGCACCGGTCGGGCCGTCATGCAGGTTTTCTACCAGTGCCTGCGCGCCTGCGACCACGACAGGCGGGGTTCCGGCGCGCCACGGTGGCGGGGAAGGACTGCGGCGTCCGGGCCCCGGACGCCACCCGCAGGCCGAGGCGAGGACAGGAGCAGGCCCGTGACGACCCTGGTCGACCGCAAGAACCTCATGACGTCCGTGGAGATGGCGCACTTCGTCTCCCACGGCAGCTTCGCGCTGGAGGCCGTCGTCCCGGCGGCCGTGAACGAGCGCGCCGTGGAGGTCCTCGACGCGGGGATCCCGCGACACCCGTACGGCACCCCGCTGGACACCGCGTTCCCGCCGGGATCCTTCGTGCGCGAGCTGATCTCCCTGCCCGCCGTGGCCGGGGCGATCCAGAGCCTCGTGGGCCCGGACCCGGCGATCGACCACCACGCCGTGCACGTGCGGCCGCCGCGCGGCGGCGAGGCGCAGAACATGCACGGCGACGCGATCCTCGACACGCGCACGACGGCGTTCGACGTCCAGCTCATGTACTACCCCCGCGACGTGACCCTCGACCAGGGCGGCACGCTGAGCGTCCCCGGCACGCACCTGCGCCGGATCAACCAGACCGGGATCGGCCGCTACCAGAACCTCGCGGGCCAGACGCGGCTGACGTGCCCGGCGGGCACCGTGGTGTTCCTGCACCACGGCATCTGGCACGGCGGGCGCCGCAACGACTCCGACGTCCCCCGCTACATGTTCAAGATCCGGTTCAACCCGACCGTGCGGCAGCTGCGGCTGTGGAACACCGACGACATCGACTCCCCCGGCGTCCGGGAGGAGCTGCGGGCCTCCTTCGGGTGGACCGACGCGAACGAGGGGCGCCTGGAGCTCGTGAACCGCGCGAAGCTCTGGCGCACGCTGACGGGCGACGCGGAGTTCGACATCGACTACTACCTCACCCGCGAGACGCTGTCCCCGCAGTTCATCGCCCCCGGCGCCACCGACGTCCGGCTGGGCTCGCACGCGCCGTCCGACGGCTGGGGCGTCGCGTGAGCACCACCGCGCCCCGAGACCGCACCCCCCACCGCAGAACCCCGTCCCCGGGAGGGCACGCATGACCACCACCGGCACCCGTCCCGCCCTCGGCGTCGACGAGTCCTTCGCGACGCCGTCCGCGACGCCGCACCTGCGCCAGCAGGTCCTCGTGCTCTACCTGGGCACGTCCGCGCTGGACTCGACCGTCATCGGCTGGACCCGCTACGACGGCACGGGCCGCTCCCACCCGACGACGGGCGACAGCGACACCCCGCCCTACGAGACCGGCCTGGCGGCGCTGCTGGACGGCTGGCGGCTGCTGCAGATGTCGCAGCTGCACCCGCACACCACGGGCGAGGAGTACGAGACCTCCTACCTGCCCTACGAGTTCCTCTTCGAGCGCCTCGTGGACGTCACGGCCTGAACAGCGGGTCACCGCCTGACCGGCGCAGTCCCACCGCCCTCACCCGTAACACCCGGGGGCGGTGGGACGACGTCGGGAGGTGAGCGCACCACCCCTCGACACCGGCCTCGCGGCCGCCCTGACCCGCACCGGCCGCCGGCCGTGGTGGGCGCACGCCACCCTGCCCCTCGTGAGCCTGGTGGTCGTCGTCGCCGCGGTCCTGGACGCGCCTGCCGACGCCTGCACCGCGGCCGTACCCTGCACGCCCGACGCGGGGTGGAACGCGGCGCTCGGGCTGCTGATCGCGGGCGCCTGCCTGACGGCCCTGTCCGGGCCGTCGCGCTGGCCGCGACGCTGCTCGGGGGCCTCGTGACCATCGGGTGGGACACGGGCACCGGGCCCCTCGTCCCGCTGCTCCTCCTGGGGCACGTCGCGCTGCAGGCGGCGCTGGTGCTCCGCCGCGCCGCCCGCCCCGCCGACCAGCAGCGGCTGCTGGGCCCCGGAGCGCCGACCGTGGCGGTGCGCCCCGACGACCTCCCCCACCTGCCGGGGCGCGTCGGGCCGCTCGCGGTCGCCGCCCTGGCCGGCGCCGCGCTGCTGACCCTGCTGTCCGTGGGCCTGCAGGCGCACGAGGGGGCGCGGGAGCGGTCCGCGCCCGTCGTCAGCGGCACGGTGGTCGCGCACCCCGGCGACGAGGGCTTCACGCTGACCGTGGAGCTGGCCGGGAGCGGCCGGCGGGTCGACGTCGAGGTCTACGACGACGTCGACCACCCCCTCGCCTCCCGGACGGCCCTGTGGCAGTTGGGACCGGACGACTTCCGGGCCGTCGCCGAGCCCTACGACGGCTGGGGGGCGAGCACCGGCGCCGGGGTCCTCGCGGGCCTCGCGGCCGCGGCCCTGGCCGCGCGCCGGAGCGCCCGCCACCGGGCGGCGAGCTTCCGGACCCGCCCGCAGCCGCTGCTGCGCGCCCGCGCCCGCCTCCTGCCGGGGGTCGCGCTGGTCTACCCCGCCGACGGCGGGCCCGGCACACCGCCCGTCGTCGCCGTCCCCCTCGTCTGGGCCGGCCACCCCTTCGAGGAGGCCGTGGACGAGGACGACGACGAGGAAGAATTGCTCGACGACGACTGGTCCGGCGACCTGCCGGACGTCGTGGACGTCGAGGTGGCGGGCGTGCCGGCCGACGGGTCCTGGTGCACGGTGCGCCACGAAGGCGCGTGGCTGTCGCCGGCCGGCCCGGCGCTCGCGGCCGACGACGGACCACCGCTGGTGCTGCCGGAGCCGGAGGTGGACGGCCCCGTCCCGGTGGCGGACCTCGCCCCGCGCGACGTCGCGCCGCTGGACGGCCCCGTGGCCGCGGGCGGTCGCCACCACCTGCCGTGGCCGCTCGCCTGGCCGTTCGTCCTGCCGGCGCTGGTGATCAGCGCCGTCGGCCTGTCCTGGGTCGGGGACCTGACGGGCGGGTTCCTGCCGCAGCCGGTGAGCGCCGGCCTCGTCGGCCTGCTGGCCCTCGAGCTCGCCTGGCGCGGCACTCTGCGCCCGCGCGTCGGGTGGGACGACCGCGGGTTCTGGTCGCTCGGGTCGTGGGGCGGGGTCGAGGCCGACCCGTGGTCGCGGGTCCTCGCGGTGCAGGAGACCCCGCCGGGGGCCGTCACCGTCACGGTCGAGGGCCGCGACGACCTGCTGGTGAGCGCGGCGGGTCCCCGCCTGCCCACCGTGCTTCGCTGCGGCTGGCGCACGGGCCCGCAGCTGCGGGCGGTGCTGCTCCAGGCCCGCGCCGGCGCGGTCGGGCCGGACCGCGCCCCCGTGGTGCCGGACCTGCGCCGCCCCGCCGCGCTCTGGCTGGTGTGGGCGGTGGTCGTCGCCGTCGCGGTGGTCGTGCCGGGGTAGCACGACGCCGCCGCCCACCCGCGGGTTGACGGCGGCGTCGCGGGTGCCTCAGCCCGCGAAGAGCTTCGAGACCCGCGCGAGCGTCTCGATGACCCCGTAGACCAGGGGGACCCCCACCAGGGCCCACCCGAGCACGACCCGTCCGGTGCCGTTCACGCCTGACCACTCCCCTCGCGCTGCGACGTCTCCCCCACGGGTTCGTGGAACCGCTCGGCGACCGGGCGCACCAGGAGGTTGGCGACGAACCCGACGGCCAGCAGGACCACCATGGTCAGCAGGGCCGGCCGGTAGGCCTCCGCGGTGAGCCGCCCGGGCGTCCCCTCCGCGTCGAGGAACCCGTTGACGATGAGCGGCCCGACCACGCCCGCCGCGGACCACGCCGTCAGCAGCCGGCCGTGGATCGCGCCGACCTGGAACGTGCCGAACAGGTCCCGCAGGTAGGCGGGGACGGTCGCGAAACCCCCGCCGTAGAAGGACAGGATGACGACGGCGAAGAGCACGAACAGGGCCGTGCTGTTCTGCCCGAACAGCGCCAGCAGCAGGTAGGTGACCAGGCCGACGCCCAGGTAGAGCATGTAGATCGGCTTGCGGCCGATGACGTCGGACGTGGAGGACCACACGAAGCGGCCGGCCATGTTGGCCATCGACAGCAGCCCGACGAAACCCCCGGCCGCGGCCACGGCGATGCTCGACGTGCCGTCCGCGCCGCGGAAGAAGTCCTGGATCATCGGGGACGCCTGCTCGAGGATGCCGATGCCCGCCGTGACGTTGCAGAACAGCACGACCCACAGCAGGTAGAACTGCGGCGTGCGGATCGCGTTGCGCGCCGAGACGCTCGCGGTCGTCACGAGGGCCTTCGACGTCACCGACGCCGGGTCGAAGCCGTCCGGCTTCCAGCCGGGCGCGGGCACGCGGATCGTCGCGGCGCCGTAGCTCATGAACAGGCCGTAGAGGACGGCGAACGTGAGGAACAGCAGCGCCACCGCGGACCCCGTCGGGACGCTGCCCGCGACGGAGGAGTCGTAGGCCGGGTCGTACACGCCGAGCAGCCGCGTCGAGAGCGGGCTCGCGACCAGGGCGCCGCCGCCGAAACCCATGATGGCCATGCCGGTGGCCAGGCCCGGCCGGTCGGGGAACCACTTGATGAGCGTCGAGACGGGCGAGATGTACCCGATGCCCAGGCCGATCCCGCCGACCACGCCGTAGCCGAGGTACAGCAGCCAGAGCTGGCCGGTGGCGATGCCGAGGGAACCGATGAGGAACCCGCTGACCCAGAAGACCGCCGCGGTCGCCATGGCCTTGCGGGGGCCGCTGCGGTCGACCCACGTCCCGCACACGGCCGCGGACAGCCCGAGCATGACGATGGCGATGGAGAACACCACGCCGATCGAGGTGTTCGTCGCGTCGAAGTGCTTGACGAGGGCGTTCTTGTACACGCTCGTCGCGTAGACCTGCCCGATGCACAGGTGCACCGCCAGGGCCGCGGGCGGGATGGTCCACCGGTTGAACCCCGGTGGGGCGATCGTGCGTTCGCGGTCGAGGACCGAGGCCACCTGCTGCTCCTTCGCTGGACGTCGTCGTCGCGGATCACCGTAGCCGCGCCCCGGCGGCCCGGCGCGGCCAGACGATCACCACCACCCGGGTGGCCGTCCGGCCCCTGGCAGGATCGCCGCGTGACGACCGCTCCCCCTTCCGGCTCCGACGACCCCGGACTGGACAACCCCGTGTGGGCCTCCCTCGGTGCGGCGCACGCGCACCTCGCCGAGCTCGCGGGGCCGGCCGCGCGCTACCCCGCCGACGTGTCGCCGTTCGCCGGGCTGGCCGACCCCGCCGACCCGGCCGGCTGGGCGGGGCTCGCGGCGCTGGCCGGCCCGGCGGCGACCGTGGTGCTCGTCGGGCTCCCCGGGCCGCCGCCCGCCGGGTGGACGACGACGCGGCCCATCCCGGGCGTCCAGATGGTCGCGGCGCCCGGGTTCGGGTCGCCGGCGTCCGGGCCGGCCCGTCCCGGCGACCCCGCGGTCGTGGAGCTGGGCGAGGCGGACGTCCCCGCGATGCTCGACCTGGTGGAGCGCACGCGGCCCGGGCCCTTCGGCGCGCGCACGCGCCTGCTCGGGACCTACCTGGGCATCCGCGAGCAGGGCCGGCTGGTGGCCATGGCCGGGGAGCGCCTGCACCCGCCGGGGGCCACGGAGATCAGCGCCGTCTGCACCGATCCGTCGGTGCGCGGGCGCGGGTACGCCTCGCACCTGCTGCGCGCCGTCGCGGCCGGGATCCGGGCGCGGGGCGAGACGCCGTTCCTGCACGCGGCCGCGGACAACACCTCCGCGATCCGGCTCTACTCCGCGCTGGGGTTCCACCTGCGCCGCGAGACCACCTTCACGGTCCTGCAGAGCCCGTCCGCCTGACGCTCGCGGACCGACGACGACGGGCCCGCCCCCCTGGGGGGACGGGCCCGTCGTCTGCGGCTCAGACCTCGCGGGTCTTCGGCGAGCTCTCGAGCGTCTTCGCCGGGTCGCGCTCCACGACGCCACCGAGGACGTCGTCGATGCGCCCCAGGGTCTCCGCGTTCAGGCGCACACCGGCGGCCCGGACGTTGTCGTGCACCTGCTCGGGGCGGCTCGCGCCGATGATGGCGGTCGCCACGTTGTCGTTGGCCAGCACCCAGGCGATGGCGAGCTGGGCCATGGACAGGCCGAGCTCCTTGGCGATGGGCTTCAGCGCCTGCACGCGGGTCAGGACGTCGTCGTCCATGAACCGCTTGATCATGCTGGCGCCGCCCTTCTCGTCCGTGGCGCGCGAGCCGGCGGGCAGCTCCCCGCCCGGCACGTACTTGCCGGTCAGGACGCCCTGGGCGATGGGCGACCACACGACCTGGGAGATGCCCAGCTCGCGCGAGGTCGGCACGACCTCGCCCTCGATGACGCGCCACAGCATCGAGTACTGCGGCTGGTTGGAGATGAGCTGGATCCCCAGCTCCTTCGCGAGCGCGTGGCCGGCCCGCAGCTGGTCGGCCGTCCACTCGCTGACGCCGACGTAGAGGACCTTGCCCTGGCGGACGAGGTCCGCGAAGGTCTGGAAGGTCTCCTCCAGCGGCGTCTCGTAGTCGAAGCGGTGCGCCTGGTACAGGTCGACGTAGTCGGTGCCGAGGCGGCGCAGCGACCCGTTGATCGACTCGGTGATGTGCTTGCGGGACAGGCCCGTGTCGTTGTGCCCCTTGGGACCGGTCGGCCCGAAGACCTTGGTGAGGATCTCCAGCGACTCGCGGCGCTGACCCTTCAGCGCCTGGCCGAGGACGGTCTCGGCCTTCGTGTTGGCGTAGACGTCAGCGGTGTCGAAGGTGGAGATCCCGTCGTCCAGCGCGGCGCGCACGCACGCGATCGCGGCGTCGTTCTCCACCTGCGAGCCGTGCGTCAGCCAGTTGCCGTAGGTGATCTCGGAGATCTTGAGGCCCGAGGCCCCGAGGTAGCGGAAGTCCATGGGCCCCATCCAACTCCCTCCGGCGGCTCCCGGCGAGAGGGGACCCCCAGACGTCAGACGACTCGCGCCCCGTTCAGAGCTTCGTGACGGGGGCGTAGCGCAGCAGCAGCCGCTTGACGCCCTCGGTGCGGAAGTCGACGTGGGCGACGGTCTTGTCCCCCTCGCCCTCGATCCGCACCACGGTGCCCATGCCGAACGAGTCGTGCGTGACGCGGTCGCCCGGGGCCAGGGCGATGACGGGCCGGTTGCCCGGCGAGCGCACGCCGGGCCGCTGCGACAGCCGTGCGCCCGCGGACGGCGCCGAGACCGGCGCGAAGCCGGAGGCGGCACCGCGCTTCCAGTCCACGAGGTCCGGCGGCACGTCGTCGAGGAAGCGGCTGGCCGGGCTCTGCTGCGGCGCCCCCCACGCGCTGCGGGTCGTCGCGCGCGAGAGGTACAGGCGCTCGCGCGCCCGGGTCAGGCCCACGTAGGCCAGGCGCCGCTCCTCGGCGAGCTGGTCGGGGTCGGCCAGGGACCGCAGGTGGGGGAACGTGCCGTCCTCCATCCCGGTCAGGAACACGACCGGGAACTCCAGGCCCTTGGCGGTGTGCAGCGTCATGAGCGTGACGACGCCCTGCGCCTCGGCCTCCGCGTCGGGGATCTGGTCGGAGTCGGCGACCAGCGAGACGCGCTCGAGGAAGTCGGTCAGCGTCCCCTCGGGGTCGGTCTCCGCGAACTCCTCGGCGACGGCGACCAGCTCGGAGAGGTTCTCGACGCGGCTCTCGTCCTGCGGGTCGTGGCTCGCGCGCAGCTCGGCCAGGTAGCCGGTCTGCTCGAGCACCGCCTCCAGGACCGTCGCCGGCGCCGCCCCGGACTCCGCCAGCGTGCGCAGGTCGGAGACGAGGGTGGTGAACCCCTTGATCGCCGTCAGCGACCGGGTGACGAGGCCGTAGGCCTCCTCGGCGCGCTCCAGCGCCTGGGCGAAGCTGACCTTCTCCCGCTCCGCGAGCACGACGATCGCCGCCTCGGCGCGCTCGCCGATGCCGCGCTTGGGGACGTTCAGCACGCGCCGCAGGTTCACGGTGTCGTCGGGGTTCGCCAGCAGCCGGAGGTAGGCCATGGCGTCCTTGACCTCGCGGCGCTCGTAGAACCGCGTGCCGCCGACGATCTTGTAGGGCAGGCCCGTGCGGACGAAGACCTCCTCCAGCGCCCGCGACTGCGCGTTCGTCCGGTAGAACACCGCGACGTCGGAGTACTTCAGCTGCCCCGCGTCGTGCAGGCGGTCGACCTCCTCCGCGACGAACGCGGCCTCGTCGTGCTCGTCGTCGGCGACGTAGCCGACGATCTGCTCGCCGGCCCCCGCGGCCGTCCAGAGGTTCTTCGCCCGGCGGTCCTCGTTGTGCTTGATGACCTCGTTGGCCGCCGAGAGGATCGTCTGGGTCGAGCGGTAGTTCTGCTCCAGCAGCACGGTGCGCGCGTCGGGGTAGTCCTTCTCGAACTCCGCGATGTTGCGGATCGTCGCGCCGCGGAACGCGTAGATCGACTGGTCGGCGTCGCCGACCACGGTGAGCTCGGCCGGCGGCACGGCGATGCGCGAGCCCTCGCGCACGACGCTGCCGTCGGCGGCCGTGAGCCCCGAGCGCGCGGCCTCCTCGCTGACCGACCCGCCGACGAGCTCGCGCACCAGGACGTACTGCGCGTGGTTGGTGTCCTGGTACTCGTCGACCAGCACGTGGCGGAACCGGCGGCGGTAGTGCTCCGCGACGTCCGGGAACGCCTGCAGCAGGTGCACGGTCGACATGATCAGGTCGTCGAAGTCGAGGGCGTTGGCCTGCCGCAGCCGCGCCTGGTAGAGCCGGTAGGCCGCCGCGAGCCTGCGCTCGGTCTCGTTGCCCTGCTCGGAGTGGGCCCGGTCGAAGTACGTCTCCTCGTCGACCAGCTCGTTCTTGAGGTTGCTGACCATGGCCGACATGCCCCGCGGGGCGTGCTTCTTCGGGTCCAGGTCGAGCTCGCGGCCGACGAGCGCCATGAGGCGCTGCGAGTCGGCCGAGTCGTAGATCGAGAACGACGTGCGCAGCCCCAGCTGGGCGGCCTGGGCGCGCAGGATCCGCACGCAGGCGGAGTGGAAGGTCGAGACCCACATGCTCCGGCCGCCGTGGCCGATGTGCTCGCCCGTGAGCGCCGCGACCCGGTCGCGCATCTCCGCGGCGGCCTTGTTGGTGAAGGTGATCGCGAGGATCTGCCCGGGCGTCGCGCCGCGCTCGGCGAGCAGGTAGGCGATGCGGTGCGTCAGCACGCGGGTCTTGCCGGAGCCGGCCCCGGCGACGATGAGCAGGGGCGAGCCGGCGTGCACGACGGCCTCGCGCTGCTGCGGGTTCAGCCCCTCGAGCAGGGACGCCGCGTCCGGGCCGCGGCGGGTGGGCCGGGAGGGGGACGCGGGCGCGCCGGAGGTGCCGGGTCCACCCAGCGGGAGGTCGTCGAAGAGTGTGCTCATCGTGGTCCCAGGGTAGGCCGCGGGGACGACACCGGCCGCCGCGCGGCCCCGGGCGCGGCGCGGTTCACTGGTGTCCCGGGCCGCCCGCGCTCCGCGGGAGGGTCCCACCGCGCGCGCCCGGGTGGACCGGACCGGTCCGTTCCGGACTGCGGCGGTCCGGAACGCGTCTACCCTGGTGGCGTGCCCCGTCCGACCCGCGAGCAGATCGACGACGACATCGTCGAGACCGCCGCCGCGCTCTTCGCCCGCCACGGCTTCGACCAGACCTCCGTGCAGCGCATCGCCGACGCGGTCGGCTACTCCAAGACCGGCCTGCTGCACCGCTTCCCCACCAAGGAGGCCCTGCAGGTCGCCGCCGTGACGCGCTGCGCCGACCTCGTGGGCGCCATCACGCGCGACGTCGAGGACCGGCCGCCGGGCCCGGCGCGCGACCTCGCCGTCGTCACGGCCGTCACCGACCTCGCGCTGCGGCGCCCCGGCTACGTCGCCCTCATGCTCGGCGCGGTCGGCGCCGGGCCGGACACCGCCGTGTTCACCGGCCTGCAGGAGATCGCCGAGGGCCTGTTCCGCGCCTTCGCCGCGCCGTCGGAGGGCACCACCGAGCGCACGCTGCGCGTCGTCGGCGCCCTCGGCGCGCTGGCCGTCACGTCCCTGGCGTGCGGCGAGGCCCCCGCGGCCGACGTGCGCCCCCTGATCATCGCCACCGGCTACGACGCCCTCGGGCACGAGAGGACCACCTGATGGCCACCTTCCTGCACCGCCTCGGGCTGGGGGCGCACCGCCACCGCCTGGTCGTCGTCGTCGTCTGGCTGCTCGTGCTCGTCGGCACCGGCGTGAGCGCGGCCACGCTGTCCGGCAAGACGATCTCCACCTTCGACATCCCCGGCCAGGAGTCGACGACCGCGCTGAAGCTCATCGACGAGCGCTTCGGCACGGGCGGCGGCGGGGCGGGCGCCCAGGTCGTCCTGCAGGCGCCGGGCGAGGAGCAGATCACCACCCCCGCGAACGCCCAGGCCCTCGCGGGCGTCGTCGCCGAGCTCGGCGCGCTGCCGGGGGTGGCGAGCGCCACGAACCCGCTGGACCCGGGCGCGCCGACGGTCTCGGCCGACCAGCGCGCCGCCTACTCGAGCCTCACCTACGCCGCGCAGGCCCCCGAGATCACCGACGCGCAGCGCGAGGCCCTGCTCGACGTCGTCGCCGACGCCCGCGCCCAGGGCTTCCAGGCCGAGGTCACGGGCGAGGCCACCGTGCCGGTCACCGAGGTCGGGGGCATCGGCGAGGTCGTCGGCGTCGTCGCCGCGCTCGTGGTGCTCGGCATCACCTACGGCTCGCTGGTCGCCGCGGGCATGAACCTGCTGACGGCCGTCGTCGGCGTGGGCATCGGCGCCCTCGGCGTCACGACACTCACGGGGTTCGTCGACCTGCAGTCGACCACCCCGATCCTCGCGGTCATGCTCGGGCTGGCCGTCGGCATCGACTACGCCCTGTTCATCTTCACGCGCTTCCGCACCGAGCTGCTCAGGCACCGCGAACCCGAGGAGCCGCTCGACGTCGGGAAGGCGGTCGCGGTCGCCGTCGGCACGGCGGGTTCCGCCGTGCTCACGGCCGGCACCACGGTCGTCATCGCCCTCGCGGGCCTCTCGGTCGCGGGCATCCCCTTCCTCACCGAGATGGGCCTGGCCGCGGCCGCCACCGTCGTCATCGCGGTCCTCGTCGCCCTGACCCTCGTGCCCGCCGTCCTCAGCTACGTGGGCCCGAAGGCGCTGCCGCCGAGCGCGCGCCGCGCGGTGACCCACCGGGGCGGGCGCCACGTGGCCTTCGCCACCGACACCGAGCGCGGGCTGTTCCGCCACTGGGGCCGCACCGTGACGCGGCACCGCTGGCCGAGCCTCGTCGTGGCCGTCCTGGCCCTCGGCGTCATCGCCCTGCCGGTGTTCTCGATGCAGACCTCGCTCGACCAGCCGCCGGCGCCCGGCAGCACCCAGGCGCGGGCCACGCAGATCCTCTCCGACCGCTTCGGCCCCGGCGTGACGGGACCGCTCGTCGTCCTCGTCGACGGCCCGGACGCCGTGGCCCGCGGGAACGCGGTCACGGCCGAGGCGGGCACCCTGCCCGGCGTCGCCCTCGCCACCCCCGCGCAGCCCAACCCGACCGGGACCGCGGCCCTGGTCACCGTCATCCCCATCACGAGCCCGCAGTCGGAGGAGACCTCCGACCTGGTCAAGGCCCTGCGCGCGCGCCTGGCCGCCGACCCCGCGGGTGACACCCGCGCCTACGTCACGGGCGCCACGGCCGTCAGCGTCGACGTCACCGCGAAGCTCGCCGACGAGCTGCCCGTCTACCTGGTGCTCGTCGTGGGGCTGGCGTTCGTGCTGCTGGTGCTCGTCTTCCGCTCGATCCTCGTGCCCGTCGTCGGGGTCCTCGGGTTCCTGCTGACCATCGGCGTCTCGCTCGGCGCGACGACCGCGGTCTTCCAGTGGGGCTGGCTGAAGGACCTGGTCCTCTCCGACACGACGGGGCCGCTGCTGAGCCTCGCGCCGATCATCGTCGTCGGGATCCTCTTCGGCCTCGCGATGGACTACCAGGTGTTCCTGGTCTCGCGCATGCACGAGGCGCACGCGCACGGCACCGAGCCGCGCCAGGCCGTCGTCACAGGCTTCCGGCAGGCCGCGCCCGTGGTGCTCGCCGCGGCGGCCATCATGTTCGCGGTCTTCGCCGGGTTCGTGCCCGAGGGCGACGCGACGCTCAAGCCGATCGCGTTCGCGCTGGCCATCGGGATCCTCGCCGACGCCGTCGTCGTCCGGATGGTCGCGGTGCCCGCGGCGCTGGCCCTGCTGGGCGGGGCCGCGTGGTGGCTGCCGCGGTGGCTGCACTGGCTGCCGACCCTGGACGTGGAGGGCGCGGCGCTGGAGCGCGGTGCGCCCACCCCGCGCGCCGGCCGGTCCCCCGCGGGCTCCGCGGGGGCCGGCCCGGCGCCGACCCGCTCCTGAGGGCGGGCCGGACGCGGCGGTCCGCCGTCCCGCTCAGACGCGGGTGCGGCGGCGGCGCGCCGCGGTGAGCACGAGCGAGCCGGACAGCACGAGCGCACCGCCGGCCGCGAGCAGCGGGGCGACGTCCACGCCGGTCGTGGGCAGCCGGCCGCCCGAGCCCACGGCCACGGGCGCCGGGGCGGGCGCGCTCGCCGACGCGGAGGGCGCGGGGGCGGGCACGACGGGCGCGGGCACGACGGGCGCCGACGGCGACGGCACGGGGCCCGGCGCCGGGACGGCCACGCTCGCGCGGGGCGTCTCGTCGGGCGCGAGGCCCTGGTTCTCCGGCAGGCCCAGGTAGGCCGTGAACGCCTCGAGGTCCGTGCGGCCGAGCTCGGCGCGGTCGGTGCCCTCGGCGAGCGTCGTGAAGTTGTCGCCGCCCGCGGCGAGGAAGCTGTTCACCGTCACGCGGTAGGTCGCGGCCGCATCGAGCTCCGCGCCGTCGAGGGTCGCGGAGACGACGTGCGCCCCCGCGGGGGCGGCCGGGTCGTAGGTGAACGCGAACCCCTTCGAGACGCCCAGCGCGAGGAACGGCCGTGAGGAACCCGCGGGCTGCCACTGCTGCTCGAGCACCTCCCGCACCTGCGCCCCGGTCAGCGACAGCGTCACCACGGAGTTCGCGAACGGCTGCACGGCAGCCGCCTCGGCGTAGGTGACGACCCCGTCGCCCTCGGACCCGGACGCCTTGAACAGCAGGTCGTCGCGGATCCCGCCGGGGTTCTCGAACGCGATCTGGGCGTCCGCGCCGGCGGTCTGCTGCAGCTGCGCGTCGGCGATGAGGTTCCCCAGCGGCGACGGCGTGCCGCGGTCGGTCTCCCCGCCCGCGAACGCGCGGGTGATGTCGGCCGTGATGCGGCCGACGGGCTGGGCGCCCACCGTGGCCGCGAACGCGACCGCGTCGGAGACGATGCCCGCGACGGTGGCGTTCGGGGTGAACCCCTCGACGGGCAGCACCTGGTGGGCCTGCGCGACGACGTCACCGGTGGCGTCGTCGACGTTGAGCACGAGGCGGTCGACGGCCGTGGAGTACGAGGCGGCCGAGACGACGGGGCGCGGGACGGCCTTGCCGGCCACGGGGAACTCGCAGTCGTAGAGCATGTGCGTGTGCCCGGAGACGATCGCGTCGATCTGCGGGGACGCCCCCTGCACGATCTGCCCGAACGCGCCCTCGGTGCCGACTCCTGCGCAGTCGGTGCCCGAGGAGCCCTCGTGGGCCAGCAGGACGACGACGTCCGCCTCGTCGTTGGCGGCGTCGCCGTCGGAGAGCTGGGTCGCGACGGCGTTCGCGGCCGCGACCGGGTCGGTGAACTGCAGGTCGGCGATGCCGTCCGGCGCCACGAGGCTCGGCGTCTGCTGCGTGACGACGCCCACCACGCCGACGCGCACCCCGCCGACGTCGGTGACGGCGTAGCCGGGCATCGCGGGCCGGCCCGTGCTGCGCACGAGGACGTTGGCGCCCAGGTAGGGGAAGTCCGCCAGCGGCGGCGCGCCCGCGGCCCCCGGCTGCCCCTCGACGCCGACGCGCTGGACGAGGTCGGCGTAGCCGCGGTCGAACTCGTGGTTGCCGACGGCGGAGGCGACGACGCCCATGGCGTTCAGGGCCGCGAGCGTCGGGGCGTCCTGCTGGATGAACGACGTGAACGTCGAGGCGCCGATGTTGTCGCCCGCCGACAGGACGAGGGTGTTCGGCTGCTGCGCCCGCATCGCGTCCAGCGCCCCGGCCAGCTGGGCGGTCCCGCCGATCGGCTGACCGTCGTCGGTCTCCTCGGGCGCCTCGAGCCGGCCGTGCAGGTCGTTGAAGGCCCCGATCTGGATCTGCGTCTGGCCCGCGGCCGGCGCCGGCAGCACCGGTGCGACCACGCCGGCCGCGGGCGGGGCGGCGGTCGCCGCCGAGGCCGGCGCGGCACCGAGGCCCGCGAGCGCCGCGGCGGCCAGGGTCGCGGCGGCCAGCGATCCGGCGGCGCGCGTGCGGACAGGAGGGGGGGTGCGGAGGGTCACGCGGGCGGAGTCTGCCAGTCACTACCCGTCGCGGGGAATGCGCTGGACGTGAACTCCGTGTTTCATGAACGCAGCGTGGCGCTCCGTCGACGCTGAGCGATCTGCACGCCGCGGTGGGCGACCCCCACGAGCCCGAGGCCGGCGGCCTCGTCGAGCGGGACCCAGCACCCGAGGTCGGTGCTGCCCCCCACGTCGAGGACCTCGGGGACGCGGACCTCGCGCGCCGTGGCCGTCACGAGGACGCGCAGGGCGTGGAAGTCCTCCAGGACCCCGCGCGGCGAGCGGCCCGTGAAGTGCTCCGACCCGACGTCGACGAGGGCGTCGACGTCGACGTCCATGCCCGTCTCCTCGTGCACCTCCCGCACGGCCGCGGCCACGGGGTGCTCGCCGTGGTCGACGCCGCCGCCGGGCAGCGTCCAGCGGCCGGGGCTCGGGGTCACGGTGGACAGCCGGGTCAGGAGGATCTCGTCGCGCGCGCTCACGACGACGGCGTAGGCGGCCAGCCGCTGGCGCAGCACCGGGCGCTCGACGCCGTCGCCCGCGGGTGCCAGGCGGGCGAACTCCGCCTCCCCGACCTCCACGAGCTCGTCGGCGACCAGCGGGCGCTCACCGGCGGCCGCGACCCAGCGGGCGGGCCGGGCGGCGTCGCGCACCGAGTGGTCGGTGACCTCGGCGCCGAGCACCACGTGCACGGTGTGGACGTCCACGTCGGCGCCCGCGTGCACCACCCGGCGCACCGCGTCGCGGATCTCCAGCGGGGCTCCCGTGCGGGCGGGCGGCGCGGCCAGCGCGGTCAGCGCGCGCTGCGCCCCCGCGGCCGGCGACTCGCCGTGGCGCAGCACGGCCCACGGCAGCACCCCGTCGGCGCCGACCAGCAGCTCGTCGCGCGAGCGCAGCGCGACGTGGACGGCGACGCGCTGCAGCGCAGCGGGTCCGGACGTCGTCCCGGGTGCGGTCACCGGCGCGTCACCGGGCCAGCTGCTTCTTGACCGCGGCCTGGTTCTTGCGCTCGGCGTAGAACGACAGGAACGGGATCGTGCCCGCGAGCGCCGTCAGGAGCATCCGCGTCCAGGGCCAGCGCACGCGCGTGCCGAGGTCGAACGTCGTGATGAGCAGCAGGATGTAGAACGTGCCGTGGATCGGGCCCAGCACGCGGCTGATCGCCTCGGCGTGCGGCAGGCCCTCCAGGCCCGGGACGTAGCGCAGCAGCGCGTAGGTCAGGACGATCAGCCCCACCCCGGTCAGCCAGGCCATGACGCGGTAGCGCACCAGGGCCGAGGCGATCTTGGGGTGGCTGCGCAGGCCCGCGTCGGTCGCGGGTCCGGTCGTCATCGGGCGCTGCTCATGTCGTCTCGTCCTCCAGGACCGGTGGTGCGGATCGGGTCGGGGGTCGCCCCCGCGGCGGGCACTCCCTCGTCGGGCGTCGCCTCGTCGGGGAGCGGCTCGCCGCCGGGGACGTCCCCGGCGCGCTCGGCCGCGAGCTCGCGGTCGTCGCGCAGGGCGCGGCGCCAGACGACGACGGTGAAGGCCGCGAACACCCACCACTGCGCCGCGTAGGCGAGGTTGCGCCAGTCCAGGCGGCGGCTGGCCTGCCCGGGGTCGGTCGGCGGGACGGCGAGCAGCCCGGCGGCGGGCGCGCTGTCGGTGACGTAGGCGTTCGCGAGGCGGTAGTCGACGACGTTGACCAGCAGGGCGGCGCTGACGACGCTGACCTCGCCCGCGGGCAGGGCCTTCGTCGTCTCGGCGATGTCGCTGCCCTCGGGGGCCTGCACGACCCCGTCGACGACGACCGGCCCGGTGGGCAGGGGCGGGGCGGGGGTGCCCTGCGGGACCCAGCCGCGCACGACCGGGACGCCCGAGCCGTCGGGCGTGCGCACGATGCCGAGGGCCCAGGAGCCGGGGCGGCCGTCGAGGCGGCGCGAGGCCACCAGGAGGTCGGCCTGCGGGTCGAAGGTCCCGCCGACGGTGACGTGCCGGCCGACCTCGTCGGCCGTCAGCGCGGCCTGCGGGGTGCCGGACGCCGCGGCGCCGGAGACGACCTGCCCGACGGGCACGGCGGCCTCCCGCGCGGGGGGCTCGGTGACGATGACGTGCCCGCGCTGCCACTGCCAGATGCCCAGCGCGACGAGGACGCAGACCACGAGGACCGTGACGAGCGTCAGGGTGACGGAGCGGGCCGTCACCCTCGCACCGGCGGTCGGGGTCACGGACCCCAGGCTACGTGGCCGTGGCGCGGCGACCCGGAGCCGGGTCGCCGGCCTCAGACGTCGCGGAGCGCGGGAGCCGCGCGGCGGGCGCTCCGGGGCGCGGCGGCCGCGGCCTGCCGGGGACGGCGGTGGGCGCGGACCGGGCGGTCGGGGTGGACACCGGCCCCGTCCCACCGGGTGTCCGCACCGAGGCGCGGGGCCAGCACCGCGATCAGCACGAGGACCGCGAGGACGACCAGGGCGCTCACCGCTGACCGCTATCGTGGTGGCGGGTGATAGCGCTATTGTCTCTGTTCATGGACAACAGTAGCAGTGTCGACCGCGTCGTCGCCACCCTGCGGGCCCGCGCGACGACGCTGCCGGCCGGCGCCAAGCTGCCCAGCAGCCGGGCCCTCGTGACCGAGCTGGGCGTCGGTCCCGTGACCGTGCAGCGCGCCATCGACCAGCTCGTCGCCGACGGCACCGTGTCCACCCGCCCGGGGGCCGGGACCTTCGTGGCCCGCCCCGCCGCGACCGGCGCCGCGGACACCGACTGGCAGCGGGTGGCGCTCGGCGCCTCCCCCGTGCAGGCGGCCGGCATCGTCGCGGCGCTGTCGGAGCCCCCCGAGGACGTGCACGACATGGCCCGCGGCTACCTCGACGCCTCCCTGCAGCCCACCTCGCGGCTGGCCGCGGCCACGGCCCGCGCCGCGCGCCGCCCGCAGGCGTGGTCCGTCCCGCCGCACCAGGGCCTCGGCGAGCTGCGCTCGTGGTTCGCGCGCCAGCTGGGCGCCGACCGCGAGGACGTCCTCGTCACCCCCGGCGGGCAGGGGGCGCTGTCGACCGTGCTGCGGGCGCTGGTGCCCGCGGGCAGCCCCGTCCTGGTCGCGGTGCCCGGCTACCCCGGCGTCATCTCGCTGCTGCGCAGCGCCGGGCTCGTCCCCGTGCCCGTGCCGACCGACGCGGACGGCGTGCGCCCGGAGCTGCTCGAGCGCGCGTTCGCGACGACGGGGGCGCGGGTGCTGTACCTGCAGCCCACCTACGCCAACCCCGACGGGCACGTGCTCGCGGCCGAGCGGCGGCGGCCCGTGCTCGACATCGCCGCCGCCGCGGGGGCCTTCGTCGTGGAGGACGACTTCGCCCGCTGGCTGGGCCACGGCCCGACCCCGCCCCCGTCGCTGCTGCGCGACGACGCCGACGGCCGCGTCATCACGATCAACTCGCTCACCAAGAGCGCGGCGCCCAGCCTGCGCATCGGCTGCGTCGTCGCGCGCGGGCCCGTGATGCAGCGCATCGCGGCGCTGCGCATCGTCGACGACCTGTTCGTCTCCCGGCCCCTGCAGGAGGCCGCCGTGGAGCTGGTCACGGGCGCCGGCTGGGGTCCCCACCTGCGCACGCTGGCCGCGACCCTCGCCGACCGCGTCGACACGCTGACGGCGGCCCTGGCCCGGGACCTGCCCGAGTGCACCTACCGCCGCCCGCGCGGCGGGTTCTCCCTGTGGCTGCGGCTGCCGCGCGGCACCGACGACGCCGACCTGGCCCGGCGGGCGCTCGCCGAGGGCGTCGCCGTCGGGCCGGGCCGGCACTACGTGGTCGCCGAGGAGGACGCGGCCCACCTGCGGCTGTGCGTCGCGGGGCTCGACGCGGCGCACGTGCCGGACGCCGTCAAGCGCCTGGCCCGCGCGTTCCACGCCGCCTGAGCCGCGCCTCCTCCTGAGCGGACCCGCCTCAGGGGACGAGCACGACCTTGCCGCCCGCGTGGCCCTCGGCGAGGAAGGTCAGCGCGGCGGCCGCCTCGGTGAGCGGGAAGGTGCGCGCCACGACGACCCGCAGCTCCCCCGCGCCCAGCGCGGCGGCCAGGGCGGGGCGGGCGGCGTCGCGGACGGCGGTGCCCGGGTCGGCACCGGGGCCGCTGCCCAGCAGCGCGATGCCGGCCTCGGCGGCGCGGCCGAAGGCGGCGATCGTCGCGATGCGGGTGCGGTCGGCGACCAGCTCGAGCGAGACGTCGACGGCCTCGTCGGTGCCGACGGTGTCCAGCGCGACGTCGACGCCCTGCGGCGCCGCGGCGCGCACGCGGTCGGCGAGCCCGTCGCCGTAGGCGACCGGGACGATGCCGAACCCCCGCAGCGCCTCGTGGCGGTGAGGGGCCGCGGTGCCGACGACGGTGGCGCCCGCGCGCAGCGCGAGCTGGGCGGCGGCGAGCCCGACCGACCCGGCCACGCCGTGCACGAGCACGGTGTCCCCCGCGGCGACGGAGGTCGCGGCGAGCAGGTGGGCCGCGGTGCCGCCGACGAGCAGGACGCCCGCGGCCTCCTCCCACGAGGCCGACGCGGGCTTGGGGGTGAGCGCCGTGAGGGGGACGGTGACCGCCGAGGCGTAGGCGCCGCGGACGCCCGAGGCGATGACCTCGTCGCCCACGGCGACCGGCCCGCCCTCGTCACCGACGGCCGTGACGACGCCGGCGAGCTCCAGGCCGACGGGCCGCGGCAGCGTCGAGGGGTCGGCGCCCATCGCGCCGCTGAACAGCTTGTAGTCGATCGGGTTGGTGCCGATCGCGCGGACCTCGACGGTGACCTCGCCCGGGCCGGGCGCAGGGACGTCCCGGGTCACGACGGCGAGGACCTCGGGCCCTCCGAAGGCGGTGGCGACGACGGCGGTGGCGGTGGTGCTCGGTGCGCTCATGGCCGGACCAGCATCTTTGCAGGTTCAAACATTCCCGCGGGCGCCGAGGCCTTGTCCCGACGAGCCCGCAGGGCTACGTTCAACCGCATGGTTGTACATGGGGTCGACCGGTCCGAGGGGCCGCAGGCCGTGGACCGCGTCTTCGCCGCCCTGGCCGACGCCACCCGGCGTGACATCGTGCGCCGCCTCCTGACGCAGCAGGAGGCCTCGGTCTCCGTGCTCGCGGAGCGCTACGCCATGAGCTTCGCCGCCGTCGCCAAGCACGTCGCCGTGCTCGAGCGGGCCCGCCTCGTCACCAAGACCCGCCGCGGCCGCGAGCAGGTGGTGCGCGCCGAGCTGGGCACCCTGCGCTCCGCCGCGGACCTGCTCGCGGAGTTCGAGGCGTTGTGGCGCAGCCGGATCGACCGCATGGAGGGCCTCCTCGCCGAGGAGGCCCGCACCGCACCCGCAGCACCACCGACCCGGAGGGACGCGCCGTGACCGTTCTCAGCACCACCCCCGACCCCGAATCCCTGACGTTCACGATCGTCGCGGAGTTCGCCGCGCCACCGGCGGCCGTCTGGCGGCTGTGGGCCGACCCGCGCCGGCTCGAGCGGTGGTGGGGGCCGCCGACGTGGCCCGCCACCTTCGCCGAGCACGACCTCGCCGTCGGCGGGCGGTCGCACTACTGGATGACCGGGCCCGAGGGGCGCGAGGCGCACGGGTGGTGGCACGTCACGGCCGTCGACGAACCGCGCTCGCTGGAGTTCGAGGACGGCTTCGCCCACCCCGACGGCACCCGCGACGACGCGATGCCCGTGACCCGGACGCGCGTCGACCTCGAGGCCACGGACGAGGGCTGCCGGATGACCGGCGTCTCCCGCTTCGCGAACGCGGAGCAGATGCAGCAGCTCGTCGAGATGGGCATGGCCGAGGGCATGCGCCTCGCCATGGACCAGATGGACGACCTGCTCGTCGCCGTCTGACCGCCTGCCGCCGGAACGCCTGACGCCTGAGCGCCTGCGGCGCCTACTCCCACTCGATGGTGCCCGGCGGCTTGCTCGTGACGTCGAGGACGACCCGGTTCACCTCGGGCACCTCGTTGGTGATGCGGGTCGAGATGCGCTGCAGCACGTCGTAGGGCAGCCGCGTCCAGTCCGCGGTCATCGCGTCCTCGGAGCTCACGGGGCGCAGCACGATCGGGTGGCCGTAGGTGCGGCCGTCGCCCTGGACGCCGACGGAGCGGACGTCCGCGAGGAGCACGACCGGGCACTGCCAGATCTCGCGGTCCAGGCCGGCGCGCGTCAGCTCCTCGCGGGCGATCGCGTCGGCCAGGCGCAGCGTCGCGAGGCGCTCGGGGGTGACCGCGCCGACGATGCGGATGGCGAGGCCCGGGCCAGGGAACGGCTGGCGCCACACCATCGCCTCGGGCAGGCCGAGCTCCACGCCCACGGCGCGGACCTCGTCCTTGAACAGCGCCCGCAGCGGTTCGACGAGGGAGAACGCCAGGTCGTCGGGCAGGCCGCCGACGTTGTGGTGGCTCTTGATCGTCGCCGCGCCCTCGCCGCCGCCGGACTCCACGACGTCGGGGTAGAGCGTGCCCTGCACGAGGAACTTCACCTCGCCGCCGTCGGCCGCGCCCTCCGCGACGACGTCGCGCGCCGCGACCTCGAAGACGCGGATGAACTCGCGGCCGATGATCTTGCGCTTCTGCTCGGGGTCGCTGACCCCGGCGAGGGCGTCCGCGAAGCGCTGCACCGCGTCGACGACGTGCAGCTTCACGCCCGTCGCGGCGACGAAGTCCTGCTCGACCTGCTCCGCCTCGCCCGCGCGCAGGAGGCCGTGGTCGACGAACACGCAGGTGAGCTGGTCGCCCACCGCGCGCTGGACCAGCGCCGCGGCGACGGCGGAGTCGACGCCGCCGGACAGGGCGCAGATGACCTTGCCGTCGCCCACCTGGGCGCGGATGCGGGCGACCTGCTCCTCGATGACGTTGCCGGTCGTCCAGTCCGCGGGGATGCCCGCGCCGTGGCGCAGGAAGTTCACGAGGACGTCCTGGCCGTGCGCGGAGTGCTTGACCTCGGGGTGCCACTGCACGCCGTAGAGGCGGCGCTCGTCGTCCTCGAACGCCGCGACCTCGGCGCCCTCGGACTGCGCGACGACGCGGAAGCCCTCGGGGGCGCGCGCGACGGAGTCGCCGTGCGACATCCACACCGACTGCTCGGCGGGCTGGTCGCGCAGCAGGGTCGAGGCCGAGGAGTCCGCGACGCGGGCGGTCGTGCCGCCGTACTCGCGGCGGCCGGTCTGCGCGACCTCGCCGCCGAGGGAGGCCGCCATGGCCTGGAAGCCGTAGCAGATGCCCAGCACGGGCACGCCGGCCTCGAACAGCGCCGGGTCGACCTGCGGGGCGCCCTCGGCGTACACGCTGGCGGGGCCGCCGGAGAGGATCACCGCGGCCGGGTCCTTGGCGAGCATGGCCTGCACCGACATCGAGCTCGGCACGATCTCGGAGTAGGTGTCCGCCTCGCGCACCCGGCGGGCGATGAGCTGCGCGTACTGGGCGCCGTAGTCGACGACCAGGACGGGGCGGTGCTCCCGCTCGGCCGCGGCCTCCGCGGAGGCCTCCCCGACGACCGGCAGGTCCCGGCCCACGTCCTCCGGGCTGGACCCGGGCGGGGGGTCGAAGTTCGGGGGTTCGGCGGCGCGTCCGGCGTCCTGGGTCACGGGCCCCAGGTTATCCGCCCGGCACCGGCCCCCCGTCCCACCCGCTCCCTCCGTGATCATGCAGGTACTACCTGCATGATCGCGGAGGGGACGGGGCGGCGCGAAACCGCGTGGAGGCGGCGGCGGAACACGGTTACCGTCGATGCACGTGCGGCACCTCCCCCTGATCGACCCCGGCGTCCCCGACGCCCGCTCCCCCGTGCGCCTGCTCCTGCGCACCGCGGCCCAGCAGTGGGGCGCCCTGCTCGTCGGCACCCTCTTCGGCGTCGTCTGGCTGCTCTCGCAGGCGGTCCTGCCCGCCGCGATCGGCCGCGCGCTCGACGAGGGCGTCCTGACGGGCGACGACCGCGCGCTGCTGCGCTGGGCGGGCGTCGTCCTGGCCCTCGCCGTGGTCACCACCGTCTCCGCCGTCGTGCGGCACCGCTACGGCGTCACGAACTGGCTGACCGCCTGCTTCCGGACGCTGCAGCAGGTCGGGCGCCACACCGCGCGCTCCGGCACCGCGGTCTCCCACGAGCTGCCGCAGGGCGAGGTCCTCGCGAGCATCGCCTCCGACGGGCCGCGCCTGGCCGACGCCTACGACGTCACCCAGCGCGCCGTGGCCTCGCTGGCGGCCGTCGTGGTCGTCGCCGTCCTCGTCCTGCAGACCTCGGTGCCGCTCGGGCTGCTGGTGCTCGTCGGGATCCCGGTCGTGCTCGTCGTGCTGCTGCTGGTCCTGCGCCCGCTGCAGGCCCGGCAGCGCCTGCACCGCACGCTGAGCGGCGAGCTCACCTCCCTGGGCACCGACACCGTGCGCGGCCTGCGGATCCTGCGCGGGGTCGGCGGGGAGCAGATGTTCCTCGACCGCTACCACCGCCAGAGCCAGCGCGTGCGGGCCGCGGGCGTCCGCGTCGCCACCTGGGAGGCGTCGCTGGAGGCGCTGCAGATCCTCGTCCCCGGGCTGCTCGTCGCCGCGCTCGTGTGGGCCGGCGCGCGCGCGACCGTGCGCGGCGAGGTCACGCCCGGCGAGCTCGTGGCCCTCTACGGCTACGCGGCGTTCCTCACCTCGCCGCTGCGGATGCTCGTGGAGGCCGCCGACAAGTACGCGCGCGCCCTCGTCGCCGCCCGGCGCCTGACGACCCTGCTGGGGGTGGCGCCGCTGCTCGCCGACACCGGCATGGCCACCGCCCCCGCGGGAGCGCTCGCCGACCCCGTCTCCGGGGTCAGCGCGCCCGCGGGCCGGTTCACCGCCGTCGTCAGCGACCCGCCCGAGTTCGCCGCCGAGCTGGGCCGCCGGCTGACGCGGTTCGACGACGACACCGAGGCCACCCTCGGCGGGGTCCCGCTGCGGGAGCTGCCCGTCGCCGCCGTGCGCAGCCGCGTCCTGCTCGCCGAGGACGACGCCCAGCTGTTCAGCGGGACCCTGCGCGAGCAGGTCGATCCCGAGCACGCCCACCCCGACGCCGACGTGCTGCGGGCCCTGCAGGTCGCCGACGGCACCGACGTCCTCGACGCCGTCGACGGCGGGCTCGCGGCCGCCGTCACCGAGCGCGGGCGGTCGCTGTCCGGCGGGCAGCGGCAGCGCCTCGCGCTGGCCCGCGTGCTGCTGCGCGAGCCCGAGAACCTCGTCCTCGTCGAGCCGACCAGCGCGGTCGACGCCCACACCGAGGGCCGGATCGCGGCCCGGCTGCGGGCCGCGCGCGCCGGCCGCACGACCGTCGTGGCGACGGCCAGCCCGCTGGTCCTGCCGCACGCCGACCTCGTGCAGTGGGTCCGCGACGGCCACGTCGTCGCGGCCGGCCGCCACGACGAGCTGCTCGCCACCCGCCCCGACTACCGGCGCTTCGTCACCCGCGACGCCGGCGCCCCCGTCCCCGCGCAGGCCGCCCGCCGCCCCCGCACCGAGGAGCACGCGTGAGCGCCCCCGACCCGAAGACCGCCGACCAGAGGAACTCCGACCCGCTCGACCTGACCCCCGACGCGACGACCCTGCCCGTCGCCGACCGGGCGCACGTCCTGCGCGACGTCCGGCGGCTGGTGCGCCAGCACCGCCGGGCGGGGCTCGTCATGCTCGCCCTGCACTCCGCCGCCGCGCTCGCGGGCCTCGCCGGGCCGTGGCTGCTCGGCGGGCTCGTCGACGACGTCGTGGGCGCGGTCCGGTCGGGCCGTCCGGGCGCCGACGCCGACGGCGTCCTGCGCGCGATCGACGTCGCCGTGGCGCTGCTCGTGGCCGCCGTCGTCGTCCAGGCCGTCCTGGCCCGTGTCGCCCGGAAGCGCTCCCTCGTCCTCGCGGAGCAGGTCTTCGCGCAGCTGCGCGAGGAGTTCCTGAACCGCGCCACCACGCTGCCGCTGTCGGTCGTGGAGCAGGCCGGGACGGGTGACCTGGTCTCGCGCACCACGAACGACGTCGACGCGCTCAGCTACACCGTGCGCTACGGCGCCCCCGCGATCCTCGTCGCGTCCATCACGACCGCCCTCACGGTCGTGGCCGCGTTCCTGTCCGGGCCGCTGGTGGCGCTCGCGATCGTGGCGGGCGTGCCGGGCCTGCTGCTGGGCACCCGCTGGTACCTGCGCCGGGCGCAGCCGGCCTACGCGGCCGAGCGCGCGTCGTGGGGCCGGATCTCCACGACCCTCGGCGAGAACGTCGAGAACGTGCGCACGGTCGAGGCGCTGTCCCTCGCCGAGCACCGCATCGGGCTGCTGGACCGGGTGATCGGCCGGACCGTGGCGCGCGAGCGGTACACGCTGCGCCTGCGGACCGTGTGGTTCCCGACCATCGAGATGTCCTACCTGCTGCCCGTCGTGACCGCGCTGGTCTGGGGCGGGTTCCTGGTCCGCCACGACCTCGCGACCGTCGGGCAGGTCACGACGGTCGTCCTGTACCTGCGCCAGCTCGTCGGCCCGATCAACGAGCTGCTCATCTGGTGGGACGAGCTGCAGGTCGGCCAGGCGTCCTTCGCCCGCGTCGTGGGGCTCTCGGCCGTCGACGCGGACCGCACGGTCAGCGGCGACTCCCCCGTCTCCGACGAGGTCACCGCCCACGAGGTCGGCTACGCCTACACCCCGGAACGCCCCGTCCTGCACGGCGTCTCGCTGCGGCTGACCCCCGGCGAGCGCCTCGCGGTCGTCGGGCCGACCGGCGCCGGGAAGTCCACGCTGGGCCGGCTGCTGGCCGGCATCACCCCGCCCACGCGGGGTTCCGTGCGCGTCGGCGGCGCCGAGGTCACCGGGCTGCCGCTGGACGAGATGCGCCGCCAGGTCGCGCTCGTCACCCAGGAGCGGCACGTGTTCGCCGCGACCCTGCGCGACAACGTGGCCCTGCCCGTGCCGGACGCCGACGACGCGACCGTCGAGGCCGCGCTGGACGCCGTCGACGCGCTGGAGTGGGCGCGCGCGCTGCCCGAGGGCCTGCAGACGCCGGTCGGGGAGAAGGGCGTGACCCTCTCGGCCGCGCAGGCGCAGCAGGTCGCCCTGGCCCGCCTGGTGCTGGCCGACCCGCACACCCTCGTGCTCGACGAGGCGACGTCGCTGCTGGACCCGAACGCGGCCCGGCACCTGGAGCGGACGCTCGCGGCGGTGCTGGAGGGCCGCACGACCGTCGCGATCGCGCACCGGCTGCACACGGCGCACGACGCCGACCGGATCGCGGTCGTCGAGGCCGGGCGGATCACCGAGCTGGGCACGCACGACGAGCTGGTGGACGCGGGCGGCCCGTACGCCCGGCTGTGGCGGTCCTGGCACGGCGGCTGAGCGACACGGCGGCTGACTGGCAGGAGGACCCGCCGCGCGGTGGGGTGGGGGCGTGAACCCCCTGAGCGACGTCCGCCTCGTCCTGCTCGACGTCAACGAGACGCTGTCGGACACCGCGGCCCTGGGGGCGGCGCTGACCGCGCTCGGCGCCTCCGCGCACCTGGCCCCGACGTGGTTCGCGGCGGTCCTGCGCGACGGGTTCGCGTTGCTCGCGGCGGGGACGCCCGCGCCGTTCGCGGACGTCGCCCGGGCCGCGGCGCTCACCGTCCTGCACGGCGTGGTCGACGACGCGGCGCTGCCGGGCGCGGCGGACCGCCTCGTCGCGGCCCTGGGCGAGCTGCCGCCGCACCCCGACGTGGCGCCCGGGCTGCGCGCCCTGGCCGGAGCCGGGCTGCGCCTGGCCACGCTCTCGCACGGCTCCCCCGCGGTCGCCGAGGCCGTGCTGGCGCGCGCCGGGGTGCGCGAGCACGTCGAGCGCGTGGTCGGCGTCTTCGACGAGGCCGGGACCTGGAAGCCGGCCGCGGCGGCCTACCGCCACGCCCTGGACGTCTGCGGGACGACCCCGGAGCAGACGCTGCTCGTCGCCGTCCACCCCTGGGACCTGCACGGCGCCGCGCAGGTCGGCTTGCGCACCGCGTGGGTGGATCGCGCGGGCGCGCCGTGGCCGGCCGTGTGCACCGCCCCCGACGTCGTCGTCAGCGACCTCGGGCGGCTGCCCGCCGCGCTGGGGCGCTGACGCGCCTCAGGTGGGCTGGTAGGGCGAGACGACGACCTCGACGCGCTGGAACTCCTTGACGTCGGAGTAGCCCGTGGTCGCCATCGAGCGGCGCAGCGCGCCGACGAGGTTGGTCGTGCCGTCCGCGGCGCGGCCCGGCCCGTTGAGGATCTCCTCCAGCGGGGCGACCGTGCCGACGTGCACGCGCTCACCGCGCGGCAGCACCGCGTGGTGCGCCTCCGGGCCCCAGTGCCAGCCGCGGCCGGGGGCCTCCGTGGCGCGGGCCAGGGCGGCGCCGATCATCACGGCGTCCGCACCGCAGGCCACGGCCTTGACGATGTCGCCGGAGGTCCCGACGCCGCCGTCGGCGATGACGTGCACGTACCGGCCGCCGGACTCGTCCATGTAGTCGCGGCGTGCGGACGCCACGTCCGCGACGGCGCTGGCCATGGGCGCGTGGATGCCGAGCGTGGTGCGCGTCGTGTGCGCCGCGCCACCGCCGAAGCCCACGAGGACGCCGGCCGCGCCGGTCCGCATCAGGTGCAGCGAGGCGGTGTACGTCGCGCAGCCGCCGACGACGACGGGCACGTCGAGCTCGTAGATGAAGCGCTTGAGGTTCAGCGGCTCGCTGCGGCCCGAGACGTGCTCGGCCGACACCGTCGTGCCGCGGATGACGAACAGGTCCACGCCCGCGTCGACGACGACCTTCCAGAACTCCTGCGTGCGCTGCGGCGACAGCGCGCCGGCGACCGTGACGCCCGCGTCGCGGACCTCGGCCAGGCGCCGGGTGATCAGCTCGGGCTGGATGGGCTCGGCGTAGATCTCCTGCATGCGCCGGGTCGCGACCGCGGCGTCCAGCGAGGCGATCTCCGCCAGCAGCGGCTCGGGGTCCTCGTAGCGCGTCCAGAGGCCCTCGAGGTCGAGGACGCCCAGACCGCCGAGGCGGCCCATCGCGATCGCCGTGGCGGGCGAGACCACCGAGTCCATCGGCGCGGACAGCACCGGGATCTCGAAGTGGTACGCGTCGATCTGCCAGGCCGTCGAGACGTCTTCGGGGTCGCGCGTGCGCCGGCTGGGGACGATGGCGATGTCGTCGAAGCTGTACGCACGCCTGCCCCGCTTGCCGCGGCCGATCTCGATCTCATGCACGAGAGGGAAGGCTACCCGCTGGCCGCGAGCGCCCCGTCCGCGTCAGCGGCCGGAGTAGTTGGGCGCCTCGACGGTCATCTGGATGTCGTGCGGGTGGCTCTCCTTGAGCCCCGCGGGCGTGATCCGGACGAAGCGGCCGACGTCCTGCAGCTGCGGGACGGTGCGGGCGCCCGCGTAGAACATCGACTGCCGCAGCCCGCCGACCAGCTGGTGCGCGACGGCCGCGAGCGGGCCGCGGTAGGGCACCTGGCCCTCGATGCCCTCGGGCACGAAGCGGTCGTCGGAGGCGACGTCGTTCTGGAAGTAGCGGTCCTTCGAGAACGAGCGGCCACCCGTGCGCGTCTGCTGCGCGCCGAGGGAGCCCATGCCCCGGTAGGACTTGAACTGCTTGCCGTTGACGAACACCAGGTCGCCCGGGCTCTCGTCGCAGCCCGCGAGCAGCGAGCCGAGCATCACGGTGTCGGCCCCGGCCACGAGGGCCTTGGCGATGTCGCCGGAGTACTGCAGGCCGCCGTCGCCGATCACGGGCACCCCGGCGGGGCGGGCCGCCTTCGACGCCTCGTGGATCGCGGTGACCTGCGGGACGCCCACGCCGGCCACGACGCGGGTGGTGCAGATCGAGCCCGGGCCGACGCCGACCTTGATGCCGTCCGCACCCGCGTCCACGAGCGCCTGCGCCGCGGCGCGCGTCGCGACGTTGCCGCCGACGACGTCCACGTGCGCGGCCACGCTGTCCGACTTCAGGCGGGAGATCATCTCCAGCACCGCGCGGGAGTGCCCGTGCGCCATGTCCACGACGAGCACGTCGACCCCGGCGTCGACCAGGAGCATCGCGCGCTTCCAGGCGTCCTCGAAGATGCCGATGGCGGCGGCGACGCGCAGCCGGCCGTCGGCGTCCTTCGTGGCCAGCGGGTACTGCTCGCTCTTGACGTAGTCCTTGACGGTGATGAGGCCCGTGAGGCGGCCGCGGGCGTCCACGATCGGCAGCTTCTCGACCTTGTGGGTGCGCAGCAGCTGCATCGCGTCCTCGGGCGAGACGCCCACGGGCGCGGTGACCAGCGGCATCCGCGTCATGACCTCGTGCACGGGCCGGCTGAAGTCGGACTCGAAGCGCAGGTCGCGGTTGGTCACGATGCCGACCAGCGTGCCGTCGGGGTCGACGACCGGGACGCCCGAGATGCGGTAGCGCCCGCACAGGACGTCGACGTCGGCGAGCGTCGCGTCGGGCGTCGTCGTGATGGGCGAGGTGACCATGCCCGACTCGGACCGCTTCACGAGGTCGACCTGGTTGGCCTGCTCCTCGGCGGACAGGTTGCGGTGCAGGACGCCCAGCCCGCCCTGGCGCGCCATGGCGATGGCCATGCGCGACTCCGTGACGGTGTCCATGGCGGAGCTCAGCAGCGGGATCCGCAGCGAGACGCGCTTGGAGACCTGCGTGGACGCGTCGACCTCGGAGGGGATGACGTCGGACTCCCCCGGGAGCAGGAGCACGTCGTCGTAGGTGAGGCCGATCAGCCCGAAGGGCCCGGCCCCCTCGGCGGGCGATCCGGTGGCCGACGTCTCGTCACTGCGGGGCTGCTCGCTCACCCGACGATGGTACGTCCCGCTCAGGAGGTCGTGGAGACGTCCTCCGACGGCGCCGGGGGCTCCTCCGTGGGCACGGGGACCTCCGACGGGGTCGGCTCCGAGGAGACCGGCGGGGCGTCCGTGGGGGACGGCTCGACGGCGGTCGGCGGGGCGGTCGGCGTCGTCGGCTCGGGCTCCGTCGTCGGGGGCGGCTCCGTCGCCAGCGGCGGCGGCGTCACCACCGGGTCCGACGTCGGCGGCACCGGCTCCGAGGTCGGCACCGGCGCCTCCGTCGTGGGCGTGGGAGGCGTCACGACGGGCGACGACGAGGACGGGGCCGGCGCGGGCGACGTGGGACCCGCGGACGACCCGCCCGAGGAGGAGGACGAACCGCCGCCCGTGCGGGTGGGGGCCGGCTCCGAGCGCGGCGGCGCCGGGACGACGGCCGTCGAGGACGGCGACGGCACCGGGACGCTGCTGGAGGGCGCCTCCGCGGGCGGGGTCGAGCTGCCCGGCGACGCGGTGGGCGCGGCCGTGGGGCTCCTCGGGGCCCAGGGGACGCCGGGGATGCCGGGCGCGCCGCCCGCGGTCCGCCGGAAGCCCTCAGTGATCACGTAGGGCAGCGTGCTGACCGTCGGCGGGGCGGGGAACGGCCCGACGGCGACGCCCTGCGGCGGCGCGGTCGCGGCGAGCGCCTGGTCGACGTCGCCCCCGCTGGTGAGGGCGCCCTGGATCCGCTCCGCGAAGTCGTCGGCCCGGGCCACGACCACGGCGGACGCGCCGGACGCGCGCAGGTCCTGGGCGAGCTGACGGGCCGCCGCGGCGGCCGCGACCGCCTGCCCGCGGTCCCCGCCGGTGGCCTGGGCCCGCAGCCGGTGCAGCGTCGCCTCGGCGCGGTCCTCGGTGGTGCCCGTGATGAAGGTGAGGATGCTGCCGCCGATGCTGAGCGGCTGCCCGTCGGCGCTCGCGGCCGGGGCGATCGCCGGCAGCGACGGCAGGGCGGACCCGCCGGTCGCGGCGACGGCGGCGGTGCCGCCGAACAGCGCGAGCACGGCGCAGGCCGCGGCCGTGCCGCGCCCGAGCCGCTCGATCGTGCGGCGGCGGGCCAGCAGGACGCGCGGCGCGTCGGAGGTCACCGGCGCGGCGGGCAGGTCCTCGACGGTGGGCAGCTCGAGGCCGCGCACCCCCGCGGTCTCGGGGTCGGCGTGGCGCGCGAAGCGGTCGAGCAGCCCGGCGACGGTGTCGCGCAGGTCGCCCTCGGTGGCCTGGTGGCGGCCGAGGCGGTCGAGCAGCGCGTCGGTGGCCAGCAGGTCGGGGACGGTCGGCAGCGCGCCGACGTCGGCGAGCAGGTCGTCGCGCAGGTGCCCGTCGCGCAGGTGGCCGTCCCGGAGGTGGCCGTCGCGCAGGTGGCCGTCGCGGAGGTGCCCGGCGCGCACGTCGCGGAGGTGGCCGTCGCGCAGGTGCCCGCGGTCGCCCGCGGCGGGGCCCTCGGGCGCCGTGGGGCCGTCGGGAGTCGTGGGGCCCTCGGGCAGGTCGGGGCCGTCTCCGTCGTTCACGGTGCGACCTCCAGGCTCTGCTCGTCGAGGGCGATCTTCCGGAGCCGCTGCATCGCGCGGTGCTGCGCGACGCGGACGGCGCCCGCGGTCATGTCCAGGGCGCGGCCGGTCTCCTCGGCCGACATCCCGGCACCGACGCGCAGGGTGATGATCTCCCGCAGCTTGGGCGGGAGGTTGTCGAGCAGGCGGCCCACGGTGGCCGCGTCGAAGGAGTCCAGGGCGAGCTGCTCGGGGCCCGGTTCGGACGTCGCCGCGTCCGGGACCTCGTCGGTGGGCACGGGTGCCCGGTAGGAGGCCCGCTGCGCGTCGGCGACCTTGTTGGCCGCGATGCGGTACACGAACGCCTCGAAGGGCCGGCCCGTGTCCTTGTAGCGGGGCAGTGCCGTCAGCACGGCGATGCAGACCTCCTGTGCCGCGTCTTCGGCGGCGTGATCGGCTCCGGGCAGTCGCCCGAGCCTGGCCCGGCAGTAGCGGTGGACGAGCCGGCGCACCGCTGCCAGGAGGTCGGCGACGGCGCCCTGTTCCCCCGACAGGGCGCGCGTCGCCAGTTCCTGGAGCCCCCCGGCATCCACTGGGGTCATCGCTGGAGGCCGGGGCGGTGTTACACCGCCGCCGGAACGCCGTTCGGCGTCTGCAACGGGCGGGCCACCGGCCTCTTCGCCCCCAGGGCTCACGCCTCTACCGTACGAGGCCCCAGCGGAATCCCACAGCCACCGCCTGTGCGCGGTCTGCCGCGTCGAGCTTGCGGAACAGCCGCCGGGCGTGCGTCTTGACCGTGTCCTCGGACAGGAAGAGCTCCCGGCCGATCTCGGCGTTGCTGCGTCCGCGGCTCATCCCGACGAGCACCTGCTGCTCACGCTCGGTCAGAACGGGCGCACGACCGGTCAGCACCGCACGGGTGCGGTTGCCACCCCGGCGACGCGAGACGTCCTGCAGGGCCTGCAGGACGGCCGTCGCGAGCTCCTCGCGGGACACGTCCTTGACCAGGTAGCCGCGGGCGCCGGACGCCACGGCACGAGCCACGCCGTCACCGTCCTCCGCCATCGTGGCCATGAGGACGTTCGCCTCGGGATGACGGGCGAGCAGCCGGCGAGCGGCCTCCACGCCCCCGATCCCGGGCATGCGGACGTCCATGATGACGAGGGAGGGCCGTTCGACGGGCCACCTCGTCAGGGCTTCTTCTCCGGAGGACGCGCCGACCACTCGTGTCACGCCGGGCACCGCGGCGACCATGCGCCGCATCGCCTCGCGTGCCAGCGGGAGGTCGTCGCAGACCAGGACCGTTGCCACCGCCTACCTCTTCCCTGTGTGGTGGAGCGGGTCCGTCCGTGGACCCGCTGCGGCGCTTCGAGAGCGCCACAGGGTGAGTGTCGGCAGGTCACCCGGTCGACCTGAGCCCCGCGCGGAAGTCCACGCGTCCTCCCAGCCGCCTGGCGGGCCGCCCTCAGGCCGCGACGGCCTCCGCGCACCGCGCGACGGCGTCGGCCAGCGAGCCCGCGCGCACGCAGGACGGCGGCAGCTGCGACGGCCACCCCGGGCCGACGAGGACCACCAGCGGCGCCGGGCGCACGGCCAGCAGCGCGTCGAGCTCACCGGCGCGCACGGCGCGGGAGGCGTGCAGCAGGAC
>NZ_VWPY01000027.1 GCF_011839805.1 Kineococcus rubinsiae
GTTTCCGATGGTTATCCCAGAGCCAGGGGCAGGTTGCTCACGTGTTACTCACCCGTTCGCCACTGATCCACCCCGAAGGGCTTCACCGTTCGACTTGCATGTGTTAAGCACGCCGCCAGCGTTCGTCCTGAGCCAGGATCAAACTCTCCGTTGAAAAATCATTAGAGAACCATTTCACCCGGCATCATAACCTCCCCAGCCCACTGACGAACCAGGGAAGGCACAACACCAAAGGAATCCTCAACACCCGACAACCCAACCCCACACAACGCAGGACCAGACCACCAGATGCCCAGGGTTAACAAATTGGCATCAACACTTGGCACACTGTTGAGTTCTCAAGAACCGGACGCACCCTCACCGCGAACCCTTGCGAGTTGTTGGTGGAAGGGGCAACCTTCCTACCGTAATCGCGAGAGTGGACATCGTGCAAACCACTCACCCGATCAGCTCTACCGCCTCGCCGGTGGACCCTGGTCGCTTGCCCCAGTCCGTCCGCCCCGTCGTGGCGACATCGAGAACATTAGACGGCCCCGCGACCGCTGGCAAATCCGCTCGGTCGCGGGGCCCGATCCCCTAGTGCGGCAACGGGAGTGCCACCGCGGCGAGCGACTTGCGCCCGCGCCGCAGCACGGCGAAGCGGCCGTGCAGCAGGGTCACGTCCGCGAGCGTCGCGTCGGGGTCGACCACCTTGACGTTGTTCACGTAGGCGCCGCCCTCCCCGATGGTCCGTCGCGCCCCCGAGCGGCTGGGCGCCAGACCCGTGTCGGCGAACAGCTGCACCAGCGGCACGTCGGCCGTCTCGGGCACCACCGTGGGCAGCTCCTCCAGCGCACCGGCCAGGGTCACCGCGTCGATGCTCGACAGGTCGGCACCCCCGAAGAGCGCCGAGGACGCGTCCTCGACGGCGCGGGCCGCGGCCTCCCCGTGCACCAGCGCCGTGACGTCGTGGGCGAGGGCGCGCTGCGCCGCCCGGGCGCGCGGCTGCTCGCGGGCCTGGCGACCCAGCTCCTCGATCTCCTCGCGGCCGCGGAAGGAGAAGGCGCGCAGGTACCCCTCCACCGTCGTGTCCTCGGCGTTGAGCCAGAACTGGAAGAAGGCGTAGGGCGACGTCAGCTCCGGGTCGAGCCACACGGCACCCGACTCGGTCTTGCCGAACTTGGTCCCGTCCGCCTTCGTCAGCAGCGGCGTCGCGAGCGCGTGGACGGTGTCCCCGTCCACCCGGCGCACCAGCTCGCAGCCGGCGGTGATGTTGCCCCACTGGTCCGAGCCGCCCAGCTGCAGCCCGCACCCGTGCAGGCGGTGCAGCTGCAGGAAGTCGTTGCTCTGCAGCAGGACGTAGCTGAACTCGGTGAAGCTGATGCCCGTCGTGGCCAGGCGCTTGCTCACGGCCTCGCGGTCGAGCATGCGGTTGACGCTGAAGTGCTTGCCCACGTCGCGCAGGAAGTCGATCGCCGACATCGGCTGGGTCCAGTCGAGGTTGTCGACCATCGTCGCGGCCGCCGGCCCCGCGAAGTCCAGGAAGGGCTCGATCTGGCGCTGCAGACCGCTCACCCAGCCGGCCACCGTCGCGGGGTCGTTCATCGTCCGCTCCGACGAGGGGCGCGGGTCACCGATCAGGCCGGTGGCGCCTCCGACGAGGACCAGGGGCCGGTGGCCGGCGTCCTGCAGGCGCCGGGCCGTCAGCACCTGCACGAGGTGCCCCACGTGCAGGCTCGCCGCGGTCGGGTCGAAGCCCACGTAGAAGGTCAGCGGTCCTGACGCCAGCGCCTCCCGCAGCGCGGCCTCGTCGGTGGACTGCGCCACCAGGCCCCGCCACTGCAGTTCGTCCCAGACGTCGCTCACGTGGTGTCCACTCCTCGTCGTGCCCGGTCCGGAGCCCGGGTGGGCGCCCGCCGCCCGCGCACAGCCTGCCCGATCAGGCGGTCGGCGGGCGACGCGGTGGGCGCGCGCGCACCGCGGCGGCCCGGTACGGCGACACCGTGGGCTCCCCGTCGACCCACGCGCGCCAGGGGGTCGGTGCCCCGGCGCCCGCGACGCCGACCCGGGGACCCCACGCGACCCGGTCGTCCCCGACGGGAGCGCCGGGGAGCACCTGCAGCGGGCCGCCGGCACAGACGTCGGCGCCGTCCTGGGCGCGGGCGAGCCCGAGCGCCTGCGCCAGCCGCGCCGGGCCCCGCGCGAGGTCGACGTCGCGGCGCGCGGCCACACGCCGGGAGCGGGCCAGCTCGACGCCCTCGACGACCTCGCCGGCGCGCAGCAGCACCGCGCTCGCGCTGCCCTCGGTCCCGCACACGAGGTTCGTGCACCAGTGCATGCCGTAGCTGAAGTAGACGTAGGCGTGCCCCGCCGGGCCGAACATCACCTCGGTGCGCGGCGTGCGGCCCCGGAAGGCGTGGGAACCCGGGTCGTCCTCCCCCGCGTACGCCTCCACCTCCGTCAGGCGCACGGCGACGGTCCCCTGCTCGCTGCGGTGCTGCACGACGCAGCCCAGGAGGTCCCGGGCCACGTCGAGGACCGGGCGCGCGAAGAAGCTGCGGGGCAGCGCGTCGGCCGCGCCGGTCAGCGCTCCGTCCACGCCCGGTGCCCGGCGACCGCGGCGCGGGCCACCTCGAGCTGCTCGGCGACGCGCACGGGCGCGGTGCCCCCGGCGCCGTCGCGCGAGGCCAGCGAACCCTCGAGGCTGAGGACCTCCCGGACGGCGGGCGTCAGGAGCGGCGAGACGGCTGCCAGGTCCTCGTCGGTGAGGTCCCACAGCTCCACGCTGCGCCCCTCGGCCGCGCTGCGCTCCTCGCAGCGCCGCACGCACGCCCCCGAGACCACGTGCGCCGTGCGGAACGGCACCCCCTGGCGCACGAGCCACTCCGCGACGTCGGTGGCCAGCGCGAAGCCCTGGGGGGCGAGCGCGGCCATCCGGTCGGTGTGGAACGTCAGCGTCCCGACCATGCCGGCGACCGCGGGCAGCAGGAGCTCGAGGGTGTCGACGGCGTCGAAGACGGGTTCCTTGTCCTCCTGCAGGTCGCGGTTGTACGCCAGCGGCAGCCCCTTCAGCGTCGCCAGCAGCCCCGTGAGGTCGCCGATCAGCCGCCCCGCCTTGCCGCGCGCGAGCTCGGCGACGTCGGGGTTCTTCTTCTGCGGCATGATGCTCGACCCCGTGGACCAGGCGTCGTCGAGGGTGACGAAGGAGAACTCCTTGGTCGCCCAGGCGATGACCTCCTCCGAGATCCGCGAGAGGTCGATGCCGACCATGGCCGCGACGAAGGCGAACTCCGCCGCCACGTCGCGCGAGGCCGTGCCGTCGATGGAGTTCTCGACGCTGGAGTCGAAGCCGAGGTCGGCCGCGACGGCCGCCGGGTCGAGCCCGAGCGAGGAACCCGCGAGCGCCCCCGAGCCGTAGGGCGAGACCGCCGCCCGGACGTCCCAGTCGCGCAGCCGCTGCACGTCGCGCAGCAGCGGCCAGGCGTGCGCCAGCAGGTGGTGGGCCAGCAGGACGGGCTGGGCGTGCTGCAGGTGCGTGCGCCCCGGCATCGCCGCGCCCGGGTGGGCGCCGGCCTGGTCGACGAGCGACTGCACGACGTCCAGGACGAGCGAGCCGACGACCCGTGCGTGCTCGCGCAGGAACATCCGCAGGAGCGTGGCGATCTGGTCGTTGCGCGAGCGGCCGGCCCGCAGCCGGCCGCCGACGTCGGCGCCGAGGCGCTCGACCAGCGCGCGCTCCAGCGCGGAGTGCACGTCCTCGTCGTCGGGCGCGGGCACGAAGGAACCCGAGACGACGTCGGCGTCGAGCGCGTCGATGCCGTCGAGCAGGGCCTGCAGGAGGGCGTCGTCCAGGAGGCCCGCGCGGTGCAGGGCCCGGGCGTGGGCGCGGGAGCCCGCGAGGTCGTGGCGGGCGAGGCGGAAGTCGAAGTGCGTGGACTTCGACAGGGCCGCCATCGCCTCGGCGGGGCCGCTCGCGAACCGGGCGCCCCAGAGGCCCTTCTCCGCCTGTCCGGGTGCGGGAGTCGGGTCGGCGGGTGCGGTCACGGAGGTGCTCCTCGGGTGCGGTGGGACGGTCGGGCGGAGGGTGTTCAGCCGGTCGGGGCGGAGTCTGCCGCACCCGGGCCGGGGGTCTCGGTGCGGCGGGCCAGCGCCAGGAACCGGTCGGCGACGACGGCGCCGCCGTCGGGCTCGCGGCAGATGACGACCACGGTGTCGTCGCCCGCGATCGTGCCCAGCACGGAGGGCAGCACGGAGTGGTCGACCGCGGAGGCCAGCAGCTGGGCGGCGCCCGGCGGGGTGCGCAGCACGACGAAGTTGGCGGACGCCTCGGCCGAGACGAGCAGCTCCTCGCACCAGCGGCTGAGGCGCGCGTCGAGGACCTCCTGCGATGTGCCTGTGCGGGGCGTGCGGTCCCCGCCCTCGGCGGGCAGGGCGTAGACCAGGCCGCCGGCGCCGTCGCGGACCTTGACGGCACCGAGCTCGACGAGGTCGCGCGAGAGCGTCGCCTGCGTGACGACCACGCCCTCGGCAGCCAGGTGCGTCGCGAGCTCGGTCTGCGAGCGCACCGGGAACCGGCCGAGCACGGCGGCGATGCGGTCGTGGCGGTACGCCTTCGTGCCGGTGCCCGCGGCCGAGGGCGTCTCCCGCGGCGCGACGGGGTCCGTCACGGGGAGCTCACCCCCCGGTCCGGGACGCGGCCAGCAACCACACGAGCAGCGCCTTCTGGGCGTGCAGCCGGTTCTCCGCCTCGTCCCACACCACCGACTGCGGGCCGTCGATGACCGCGGCCTCGATCTCCTTGCCGCGGTAGGCGGGCAGGCAGTGCAGGACGACGGCGGCCGGGTCCGCGAGGGCCAGCAGCCGGCTGGTCACGCTGTAGGGCGCGAAGCGGGCGGACGCGTCGTCGGCCCGGTCCTCCTGGCCCATGCTCACCCAGGTGTCGGTGGCGACGACGTCGGCGCCCGCGACCGCGGCCTCCGGGTCCTGCGTCACCGTGACCGACCCCCCGGTCGCCGCGGCGACGGCCGCGGCCCGCTCGAGGACGGCGGGCGAGGGCAGGTCGCTCGCGGGCGTGGCGATGCGGACGTGCAGGCCCGCGGTCGCGCCGCCGAGGGCGTAGGAGTGGGCCATGTTGTTCGCGCCGTCGCCGAGGTAGGCGAGCGTCAGCCCGGGCAGCACGCCCTTGTGCTCCGCCACGGTCTGCAGGTCGGCGAGGATCTGGCACGGGTGGAACTCGTCGGTGAGCGCGTTGACCACGGGGACCGAGGAGACCGCGGCCATCTCCTCCAGACGCGCCTGCTCGAACGTGCGCCAGACGATCGCCGCGACCTGCCGCTCGAGGACGCGGGCCGTGTCGGCGACCGGCTCGCCGCGGCCGAGCTGCGAGGACCCCGCGTCGATGACGAGCGGCGCGCCGCCGAGGTCGGCCACGCCCACGCTGAAGGACACCCGGGTGCGCGTCGAGGGCTTGTCGAAGAGCAGCGCGACCGTCTCCGGGCCCGCGAGCGGGCGCTGGGAGAACCGGTCCGCCTTCAGCTGCGCGGCCAGGGCCAGGACCTCGGCCTGCTCCGACGGGCTGAGGCTGTCGTCGGCCGTGAAGTGGCGCACGCCCGTGCCCCGTCCGCCGGCGGACGTCGTGGGGCTGGTCATGTCGGGTCTCCCGGGGTGGTCGCGGCGTCGAGGACGCCGGGCAGGGCGCGGACGAAGGAGTCGGCCTGCGCGGGCGTGAGGACGAGGGGCGGGGCCAGGCGGATCGTGTCCGGGCGCACCGCGTTGACGATGAACCCCCGCTCGAGGGCGGCGGCCACCACGGCGGGCCCGACGGGGGCGGTGAGCTCGATGCCGAGCAGGAGGCCCTCGCCGCGCACGCCGGCCACCAGCGGGTGGCCGAGACCGGTGATGCCGTCGCGCAGCCGGGCGCCCACCGCCCGGACGTTGGCCAGGACGTCGTCGCGCTCGATGGCGTGCAGGGTCGCGAGCGCCGCGGCGGAGGCGACGGGGTTCCCGCCGAACGTCGTGCCGTGCTGCCCGGCGCCGAGCAGCGCGGCGTTGTGCTCGCCGAAGGCGACCGTCGCGCCGATGGGGATGCCGCCGCCGAGGCCCTTGGCCGTCGTCACGACGTCGGGGACCACGTCGCCCTGACCGGGCAGCTGGTGGGCGAACCAGGCTCCCGTGCGCCCGATCCCGGACTGGACCTCGTCCAGGACCAGCAGGGCGCCGTGCTCGCGCGTGATGCGCCGCGCGGCCTCCAGGTAGCCGGGCGGTGCCGGGCGCACGCCGCCCTCGCCCTGCACGGGTTCCAGGAACACCGCGGCCGTGGCGCCGTCGACCGCCCGGCCGAGCGCCCCGACGTCGCCGAAGGGCACGTGCTCGACGCCGCCCGGCAGCGGTTCGAACGGCGCGCGGTACTGCGGCTTGTGGGTCAGGGCCAGGGCGCCCATCGTCCGGCCGTGGAAGCCGTCGACGGCCGCGACGACCTTCGGGCGGCCGGTGCGGCGCGCCATCTTGAACGCCGCCTCGTTCGCCTCGGCGCCGGAGTTGCAGAAGAACACCCGCGATCCCGCCGGTGCGCGGCTGACCGCGAGCAGCTGCTCGGCGAGCGCGACCTGCGGGGCCGTGGCGAAGAAGTTCGACACGTGCCCGAGCGTCGTGAGCTGCGCCGTCACCGCCGCGACGAGCAGCGGGTGGGCGTGCCCGAGGGCGTTCGTCGCGATGCCCGCGAGCAGGTCGAGGTAGCGGCGGCCGTCGGCGTCCCAGACGTAGCAGCCCTCACCACGGACCAGGACCCGCTGCGGCGCACCGTAGGTGCCCATCACCGCGGAGGTGTAGCGCTGCAGCCACGCCTGCCCGCTGCCCTCGGTGACCGGCAGCGCCTCCGCGGCGCCCCGCACGTCCAGTTCCCCAGCCACCAGGCCCTCCCTCTGCTCCGGCGCGGGAGCTGCTCCCGCGCTCACGGCACGACCATCGTTCCGACGCCGGAGGACGTGAAGACCTCCAGCAGCACCGAGTGCGCGAGGCGGCCGTCGATGACCGTGGCGCGCGGGACCCCGCCGCGCACGGCCCGCAGGCACGCCTCCATCTTCGGCACCATCCCCGACTCCAGCCGCGGCAGCAGCTCCTCCAGCGCCGACGCCCCGATCTCGCGCACCAGCGAGGAGGTGTCGGGCCAGTCGGCGTACAGGCCCGCCACGTCGGTCATCACGACGAACTTCTGCGCGCCCAGCGCCACGGCGATCGCCGACGCCGCGGTGTCGGCGTTCACGTTGAGGACCTGGCCGTCCACGGGCACGCCGTCGGCGTCCACCTCGGGGGCGATCGTGGAGATGACCGGGATCCGGCCCGCGTCGAGCAGGTCGTTCACGGCGGCCGGGTCGACCGAGACGACGTCGCCGACGAGGCCGACGTCCACCTCCTCGCCGTCCACGACCGCGGGACGGCGGCGCGCGCGCAGCAGGCCCGCGTCCTCGCCCGAGAGCCCGACCGCGAGCGGCCCGTGCGCGTTCAGCAGGCCGACGAGCTCGCGGCCGACCTGGCCCGTGAGGACCATCCGGACGACGTCCATCGCCTCGCGCGTCGTGACGCGCAGGCCGCCGCGGAACTCGCTGGCGATGCCGAGGCGGGCGAGCATCGCGGAGATCTGCGGGCCGCCGCCGTGCACCACGACGGGCCGCAGGCCGGCCGTGCGCAGGAACATGACGTCCTCGGCGAAGGCGCGCTTGAGGTCGTCGTCGACCATGGCGTTGCCGCCGTACTTCAGGACCACGAGGGCTCCGTGCCAGCGCTGCAGCCACGGCAGCGCCTCGACGAGGACGGTGGCCTTGTCGGCGGCGTCCAGGCCGTCCACCCCGGCGGTGCTCACGTCGAGTACGCGCTGTTCTCGTGGACGTAGGCGTGCGTGAGGTCGTTCGTCCACACCGTCGCCTCCTGCGTCCCCGCGTGCAGGTCGATGCGCACGCGCACCTCCCGCGGGGCCAGGTCGACCGCGGCGGGGTCGGCGCCCGGGGCCCCGCCCACGCAGACCGGGACGCCGTTCAGCGTCACGTCGAGCTCCTGCGGGTCGAAGGCCGCGCTCGTCGTGCCCACGGCAGCCAGCACGCGGCCCCAGTTCGGGTCCCGGCCGAACACCGCGGCCTTGAAGAGGTTGTTGCGCGCCACCGAGCGGCCGACCTCGACCGCGTCGGCCTCGCTGGCCGCGCCGACGACCTCGACGGCGATGTCGTGCTCGGCGCCCTCGGCGTCGGCCACGAGCATCCGGGCGAGCTGGGCGCACACCTCGTGCACCGCGGCGTCCAGCTCGGCGGCCGGCGGGGTCACGCCCGAGGCGCCGCTGGCCAGCAGGACCACGGTGTCGTTGGTGGACATGCAGCCGTCGGAGTCGACGCGGTCGAACGTCGTGCGCGTCGCGGCCCGCAGCGCGCGGTCCAGGTCGGCGGGTTCCGCGACCGCGTCGGTGGTCACGACGACGAGCATCGTCGCGAGGCCCGGCGCCAGCATCCCGGCACCCTTGGCCATCGCCCCGACCGTGAACCCCGCACCCCGGGCCACGGCCTGCTTGGCGACGGTGTCCGTCGTCATGATGGCCGTGGCCGCGACCGACCCGCCCTCGGCGTCGAGCTGCGCGTGCGCCGCCCGGACCCCCGCGAGCAACCGCTCCCGGGAGAACTGCACGCCGATCAACCCCGTCGAGCAGACGACGACGTCGCCTGCGCCGCAACCGCTCAGCTCACCGACGAGCTCCGCGGTGGCGTGGGTGGTCTGGAACCCCTCGGGGCCGGTGAAGCAGTTCGCGCCGCCGGAGTTCAGGACGACCGCGCCGACGTGGCCGTCGGCGCTCGCGCGCTCGCTCCACAGGACGGGGTGGGCCTTGCAGCGGTTGGACGTGTAGACGGCCGCGGCGGCGTCGAGGGGGCCGTCGTTGACGACCAGGGCGACGTCCGGCTTCCCGCTGGGCTTGAGGCCCGCGGTGACGCCGGCGGCGCGGAAGCCCGCGGGGGCGGTGACGCTCACGGCGCGACCCCCGCCGCGCTCAGCCCGGTGCCCTCGGGCAGGCCCAGCGCCAGGTTCACGCTCTGCAGCGCGCCGCCCGCGGTGCCCTTGACGAGGTTGTCGATCGCGGCGACGACCACGACCCGGCCCGCGTGCGGGTCGACGGCCACCTGCAGCACGGCGGCGTTGGAGCCCGCCACCGCGGCCGTCGTGGGCCAGCGGCCCTCGGGCAGGACGTGCACGAACTCCTCGCCCGCGTAGGCCTTCTCCCAGGCCGCCCGCACGTCGGCCGCGTCCGTGCCCGGCGTCAGCCGCGCGGTGCAGGTGGCGAGGATGCCCCGCGGCATCGGCGCCAGCGTCGGGGTGAACGAGACGCTCACCGACGCGGCGCCCGCGAGGGCGAGGTTCTGCTCGATCTCGGGGGTGTGGCGGTGGCCGCCGCCCACGCCGTAGGGGCTCATCGAGCCCATGACCTCCGAGCCCAGCAGGTGCGGCTTGAGGCTCTTGCCGGCGCCCGAGGTGCCGGAGGCGGCCACGACGACGACGTCGTCCGCGCTCACGACGCCCGCCGCGACCCCGGGGGCGAGCGCGAGGCTCACGGCCGTCGGGTAGCAGCCGGGGACCGCGATGCGCCGGGTGCCGGCGAGGCGGCTGCGCTGGCGTCCGCCCTCGGCCAGGGGGAGCTCCGGGAGCCCGTAGGGCCACGACCCGGCGTGCGGGCTGCCGTAGAAGGTCTCCCACGCCGCGGGGTCGGTGAGCCGGTGGTCCGCGCCGAGGTCGACGACGAGGACGTCGTCGCCCAGCTGGGCCGCGAGCCCGGCCGAGGCGCCGTGCGGCAGGGCCAGGAACACGACGTCGTGGCCCGCGAGCACCTCCGGCGTGGTGGGCTGCAGCACCCGGTCGGCCAGCGGCAGCAGGTGCGGCTGCAGCTCCCCCAACGGCGACCCCGCGTTGGACGCGCCCGTGAGGGCGCCGATCTCGAACGCGGGGTGCTGCAGCAGGAGCCGCAGGAGCTCACCGCCCGCGTACCCGCTCGCGCCCGCCACCGCGGCCGTGAACCGCGCTCCCGTCGTCATGTGCATGACCATACACCGCAGGGCGTGGTCATGCAGGGCCGCGACGGGGCCCTCCGCCTCAGCCCAGCGGGTCGTCCGCGCCGTGCCGGACCACGTCGAGGCGGCGGGCCGCGGCCGGCAGACCGGCCGCCGCGAGCGCCCGCAGGGACGCGGGGGTGTCGACGCCGGCGCGCACGTAGCGGCCCGAGAACGCGTCGAGCTCGCCGCGGGCGACGGCGAGGACGAGCGCCACGACGTCCGCCGGGTCGGTCCACTCGGTGCGGCCCTCGTGCGAGGCCATCGACAGGGTCATGTCGGTGCGCACGACGCCCGGGGAGACCTCGAACGCCAGGACGCCGTGCGGCGCGCCCGCGACGGCGAGGGTGCCGCCCAGGCGGAACAGCGCCGCCTTGCTCGCGCCGTAGGCCGCGTTCACGCCGGTGTCGCGGTGCGCCGAGCCCGAGCTGAGGTCCACGACGCGGCCGCCGCCGCGCGCGATCATCCCGGGCACCGCCGCGCGCACGAGCGAGAAGGCGCCCACGACGTTGAGCTCCAGGACGGCGCGGACCTCGTCGAGGTCGGCCTCCCACGGGGGGACCTCGTCCGCCTCGATGCGCCCGGCGCAGTTGACCAGCAGGTCGATCCCGCCGAGCTCGGCCGCGAGCGCCCGCACACCGGCCCGGGTGGCGGCGTCGTCGGTGACGTCCAGCGCCGTGGCGACCGCGCGGCCCCCGCGGTCGGTGACGTCGTCGACGAGCTCGTCCAGCGCCAGGGCGTCGCGCGCCACGGCCCCCACGGCCAGGCCCGCGTCGGCGAGGCCGAGCACCAGGGCCCGGCCGATGCCCCGCGAGGCCCCGGTGACCAGGGCGGTGCGGGCGGGGCCGGGGACGGGCCTCTCGGTGGAGCCGGACCCCGTGGGCTCAGGCACGCTGCACCGCCCCGGTGCGCCGGGCGGCCTCGTCGACCGCGGCCGAGCGAGCCGCGCTGGCCTCCTCGGCGGTGAGCGTCCGCTCCCCCGAGCGGAAGCGCAGGCCGTAGGCGAGGGACTTGCGGCCCTCGCCGACCTGCTCGCCCGTGTAGACGTCGAAGAGCCGGACGTCCTCGAGCAGCTCGCCCGCCCCCGCGCGCAGCGCCGCCTCGACGTCGCCCGCCGGGACGGCCGCGTCGACGACCAGGGCGACGTCCTGGGTCGCGGCGGGGAACCCCGAGAGCTCCCCCACCTGCACCGAGGCGCCGACCTGCGCGAGCAGGACGTCGAGGTCCAGCTCGAAAGCCGCGGCGCGGGCCGGGAGCTCCGCGGCCGCGAGGACGCTCGGGTGCAGCTCCCCCGCGTGGCCGAGCGTGTGGCCCTGCTCCGTGACCAGGCGGGCGCAGCGGCCCGGGTGCCAGGGGGCGTGGTCGGCCGCCTCGACGTGGACGCGCACACCGGCGGCCGCGGCCGCGGTGCGGGCGGCCTCGACGGCGTCGGCCCAGAGGACCGGCTCGCCCGTGCGGGCGAAGCCGTCCGCGCTCGCGCCGGGCCCGCGGCGGGTGCCGGTGAGGATCCCCGCGACGTGCAGCGGCTGCGGGGGCACGGCGGCCAGCAGGCCCTCGAGCTCCTCCGGCGAGGGCCGCTGGGCGGTGCCGAGGACCGCGGCCCGGGGGGCGCCGGCCACCGGGTGGGTGACCGAGCCGATCTCGACGAGCGCGAGGTCGCGCAGCCCGCGACTCACGTTGCGGCGCACCACCTCCACGAGGGAGTCGAGGATGCTGGTGCGCATCAGCGGCTGCTGCTCGGACAGCGGGTTGGCCAGGCGCACGGCCCGGCGGCGCGGGTCGTCGGCCGGGATCCGCTGGACGTCGTGCACGGAGGCGGCGACGAAGGGGTAGGAGAGCACCTCGACGAAGCCGTCGTCGGCGAGCGCGCGGGCCAGCGAGCGGCGCGCCCGCTGCTGCGGCGTGAGGCCGCGGCCCGCGGGGGCCGTGGGCAGCACCGAGGGGATGGTGTCGTAGCCGGCCAGCCGGGCGACCTCCTCGACGAGGTCCACGGGCTGGGCCAGGTCGGGCCGCCAGGACGGCGGGACGACGGTCAGCTCGTCGCCGTCGCGGGTGACGGCGCAGCCGATCTCGGTCAGCGCCCCGACGACCTCGTCCTCGGAGAAGGGCCGCCCGACGATGCGCTCCGGGAAGCCCAGCGGCAGGGGCAGCGCCGCCGGCGGCGCGGGCGTACCGACGTCGGTGGCCGTGGGGTCGGCCACGCCCCCGCCGAGCTCGACGAGCATCCGGACCGCGAGCTCCGCCGCGGCCGCGCAGACCTGCGGGTCGGTGCCGCGCTCGAAGCGCTTGGACGCCTCCGACGGCAGGCGGTGCCGCCGGGCCGTGCGGGCGATGCCCACGGCCCCGAAGTGCGCGGCCTCGACGAGGACGTCGGTCGTGGTGCCCGCCGTGACCTCGGTGGCCTGACCGCCCATGGCGCCCGCGAGCCCGACGACGCGCGAGGACGCCGGGTCACCCACGGCCTCGTCGGTGATGACGAGGTCCTCGGGGTGCAGCGTCCGCACGGTGCCGTCGAGCGTCGTCAGGGTCTCGCCGCGGCGCGCGCGGCGGACGACGAGCTCGTCCTGCAGGGTCGCGAGGTCGTAGGCGTGCAGCGGCTGCCCGGTCGCCAGCATCACGTAGTTGGTGACGTCGACGACGAGGGACACCGGGCGCATCCCGGCCTGGCGCAGCCGGTCCTCCACGTGGCGCGGGGTGGCGGCCGCGGGGTCGATCCCCCGCACCGTGCGGGCGACGAAGCGGTCGCAGCCGGCCTGGCCGCGCAGGGGCGCCTCGTCGGCGAGGCGGACGGGGAACCCGGGCCCCGAGGCCGCCGCGACCTCGACGGCGGCCGGGTCGCGCACGACGTCGGCCACCGGGCGCCGGGTGCCGTGCGCGTACTCGCGGGCGATGCCGCGGACGCTGAAGCAGTACCCGCGGTCGGGCGTGACGTTGACCTCGACGGTCTCCTCGTCCAGGCCCAGCAGGGCCGTGGCGTCCTGCCCCGGCGTGACGCCCGTGCCCGGGAGCAGCTGCGCGAGCACCACGATGCCCTCGCCGTCCAGGCCCAGGCCGAGCTCCTTCGCGGAGCAGATCATGCCGTCGGAGACGTGCCCGTAGGTCTTGCGGGCGGCGATGGCGAACCCGCCCGGCAGGACGGCGCCCGGCAGCGCGACGACGACCTCGTCACCGGCCGCGAAGTTGTGCGCGCCGCAGACGATGCCGCGCGAGCCGTCGGCGTCGTTGTGCTCCGGGCCCACGTCGACGTGGCACCAGTTGATGGTCTTGCCGTTCTTCTGCGGCTCGGCCACCAGGTCCAGGACGCGCCCGACGACGACCGGCCCCGTGAGGTCGGCGCGGTGGATGCCCTCCTCCTCGAGGCCGACGCGCACGAGCGCGGCGGCGACGTCGAGGCCGGTGGTGCCCGGCAGCAGGTCGACGTGCTCGGCGAGCCAGCGCAGCGGGACGCGCATCAGAGACCGACCTCCGCCGTCGCGGCGGCGGCCGGGGCCACCTCGGCGACCGTGGACGCCGAGAGGTCCTCCACGCCGAACGCCCTCGAGAACCTCACGTCGCCCTCCACCATGTCGCGCATGTCCGTCACCCCGTTGCGGAACATCAGCGTCCGCTCGATGCCCATCCCGAAGGCGAAACCCGTGTAGCGGTCCGGGTCGATCCCGCACGCGCGCAGCACGTTCGGGTTGACCATGCCGCAGCCGCCCCACTCGATCCAGCCCCGCTCGGCGTCGCGGCCGAGGGAGAACCGCAGGTCCAGCTCGGCGCTGGGCTCGGTGAACGGGAAGAACGCCGGGCGCCAGCGCGTCTCGACCGACGAGCCGAACATGGCCCGCGCGAAGTGGTCCAGGGTCCCCTTCAGGTGCGCCATCGTCAGGCCCTCGTCGATCGCGATGCCCTCCAGCTGGTGGAAGACGGGCGTGTGCGTCGCGTCGAGCTCGTCGGTGCGGAACACCTTCCCGGGGCACACCACGTACAGCGGCACCCCGCGGGTCAGCAGCGAGCGCGCCTGCACCGGTGAGGTGTGCGTGCGCAGCACGAGACCCGAGTCGGCCCCGCCGTCGGCGTCGGCGACGAAGAACGTGTCCTGCATCTGCCGCGCCGGGTGGTCGACGTCGAAGTTCAGGGCGTCGAAGTTGAACCACTCGGCCTCGACCTCGGGGCCCTCCGCGACCTCCCAGCCCATCGCGGTGAACACGTCGGCGACGCGCTCCACGAGCAGCGGCAGGGGGTGGCGGGCGCCCGGCTCGGGGCGGCGGCCCGGCAGCGTGACGTCGACGACCTCCTCGCGCAGCACCCGCTCCTCGTGCTCGGCGGCGAGCACGGCCTGCCGCGCGGCGACGGCCTGGCCGAGGCGCCCGCGGGCGGAGCCGACGAGCTTGCCCGCGGCGGCCTTCTCGGGACCGGGCAGGGCACCGATCGCCCGGTTCGCCAGCGCCAGGGGGCTGCGGTCGCCGGCGTGCGCCAGGCGGGCGGCCTTCAGCTCCTCGAGGTCGCCCGCGGCGGCGATCGCGGCCAGCGCGGCGTCGAGGGCGGCCTGCACCGCGGCCGGCGCGACGAGGTCGGCGTCGCTCCCGCCGGGTGCCGTGCCGGGGGCGTCGGGGTCAGCAGGCATCGGGATGGTTCCTCACCGCGGTCGATCCGTCGTGTCCGGGCCCGGGCGGACCCGCGGGCGATCCTCCCAGACGCCGGCCCGGGACCTCGACCGCGTTCAGTCCGCGGCGGGTTCGCCCGCGGGCAGCCGCACGCGGAAGCGCGCGCCCCCGGCGCTGGAGCGGGAGACCTCGATGCCGCCGCCGTGCGCCTCGAGCAGCCCGCGCACGACGTAGAGACCGAGTCCCGTGCCGCTGCGCTGGCCGCCGTGCCAGAACTTCGAGAACACGTAGGGGCGGTTCTCCTCGGAGATGCCCTCCCCCGCGTCGTCCACCGTCAGGACGACGTCGCCGTCGGTGCCGTCCGGGCCCGGGACGTGGACGATCGCCAGGGACACCGTCCCCGCGCCGTGGCGGACGGCGTTCTCGACGAGGTTGGTGACGACCTGCGCCATGCGGTCGGGGTCCGCCCACAGCTCGGGCAGGCCGTCGGCGACCACGAGCTCGAAGCGGTCGTCGTCGTAGCCCGCGAGCACGAGGCGCTCGACGTGCTCGCGGACCAGGGTCGCCAGGTCGAACGGGCGCCGGTGCACCTGCAGCCGGCCGGCGTCGACGCGCGAGACGTCCAGCAGGTCGCCCACCAGGCGCGTGACCCGGTCCGCGTCCGCCTCGACCGTGGACAGCATCAGCCGCTTCTGGGCGTCGCTGAACTTGTCCCAGCGGCGCAGCAGGGTCGCGGTGAACTGCTTGACCGACGTCAGGGGCGAGCGCAGCTCGTGCGCCACGGTGGCGATGAGGCTCGCGGCGTCCGACTCCGCCCGCTGGCGCTCCTCCGTGCCCCGCAGGGCCACCACGACCCGGTGCAGCGCGCCGGTCTCGAGGCGCACGTAGCGCGCCGTGACGAGGAGCTCGGAGCCCCCGGGCAGCAGGAGCATGCGCTCGGGGTGGCCCGCGGCGGGCGCACCCGCCGTCGTGTCCGCCGGCCCGGGGCCCGCGGTGGCGGCGAAGGGGTTGGTGGCGTCCCACCAGCGGCGACCGGAGGTGTCCTGCAGGGGCAGCGCGCGGCGCACATCGGTGCCCACCAGGTCGGTGCGGGTGCGCCCCAGCAGCTGCTCGGCCGCGGCGTTGACCGCCGTGATGCAACCCGTCGCGTCGAGGACCAGGAGGCCGTCGGGGAGGTCGTCGAGCGCCACGCCGGCGCCGTCCGCGGCCGTCACGACCGGCGCCGGGACGCGACGCCGGAGGACACCTCGACGGCGGTGCCAGCGTCCCCCCGGACCTCGGACATGGTCGGAGGCTAGGCCATGGCGGCGGTCGCGCCCCTCGAGCCCGGCGGCGCGGCGCGGCCGGCGCGGATGCGGCGACGCGTCAGGAGCGGGCGCGGCGCTGCGCGCGGGCGCTGGCGTAGAGGCAGACGACGGCGGCCGTGGCGAGGTTGAGGCTCTCGGCCCGGCCGTGCAGCGGGACCCGCACGACCGCGTCGGCGGCCGCGCGGCCCGCGTCGTCCAGCCCCGCGGCCTCGTTGCCGAAGACCCACGCGGTGGGCGCCCGCAGGTCCGGGACGCCGGGCCGGTCGACGCCCGCGACCGCGGCGTCGGCCAGGTCGTCGAGGTCGTGCTCGCCCGTGCCGTCGGCGGCCAGGACGGTGCTGCCGGCTCCGCGCAGCGCCGCGACGACCGCCTCCAGCGTCTCCCCGACGACGACCGGGAGGTGGAAGAGGCTGCCCGCGGTGGAGCGCACGCACTTGGGGTTGAACGGGTCGACGCTGCCCGCGGTGAGCACGACGGCGTCCGCACCGGCGGCGTCGGCGGCGCGCAGCACGGTGCCCGCGTTGCCCGGGTCGGCCACGTGGTCCTGGACGGCCACGAGCCGCGGCCGGGTCGCCGCGACGTCGGCGAGCGAGGAGGTGACGACGGGGCACACCGCGAGGAGGCCCTGCGGCGTCACGGTGTCGGTCATGGCGGCCAGGACGTCGTCAGCGACGGTGGTGATCCGCACCCCGCCGGCGTGGGCCGTCATGAGCAGGTCGCCGTGGCGCTCCGCGGCGTCGTCGGTCGTGTACAGGTCGAGGACCACCGCCGGGCCGCCCGCAGCGGTCGCGGCGACGTGCGCCGCGACGGCCTCGCGCACCGACTGCGGGCCCTCCGCGACGAAGCGGCCGCTGCGCTGACGTGCGGAACGCCCGGACAGCGCCCGCACCGACCGCACCCGCTCAGCGCGGGGGTTGGTCAGCACGGGAGCGTCCGGGCGTTCGACGGCACGGTTCGTGCTCAGGCTGCGGTGCCCTCGGCGGCAGCGGGGGTCTGCGCCGGCAGGGCCGCCTTGGAGAGGGCGACCAGGGCCGCGAACGCCGGGGCGTCGGAGACGGCCAGCTCGGCGAGCATGCGGCGGTCGACCTCGATCTCCGCGGCCTTCAGGCCCTGGATGAACCGGTTGTAGGTCATGCCCTCGGCACGGGCCGCGGCGTTGATCCGCTGGATCCACAGGCGGCGGAAGTCGCCCTTGCGCGCCTTGCGGTCGCGGTAGGCGTAGACGAGGGAGTGGGTGACCTGCTCCTTCGCCTTGCGGTACAGCCGCGAGCGCTGGCCGCGGTAGCCGCTGGCCTGCTCGAGGACGACGCGACGCTTCTTGTGGGCGTTGACTGCGCGCTTCACGCGTGCCACGGGGTGCTCCTTGCTGTCAGTGCGCGGACTCTTCGGTCAGCGAGCCGTCGGGACGACGGCCGCGAGGTCCGCGGGGTGGGAGGTCGAGCGGGAGGTGCCGGCGCCGGGGAGGCGCTCAGCGGCCGAGGAGCTTCTTGATCTTCTTGACGTCCGCGGGGTCCACCACGGCGTCCATCGAGAGGCGACGGGTGCGCGTGCTGGACTTGACCTCCAGCAGGTGGCGCTTGTTGGCCTTCTCGCGCATGACCTTGCCGGTGCCGGTGATGCGGAAGCGCTTCTTGGCCCCGGAGTGGGTCTTGTTCTTGGGCACGGGTGTCTCCTGCTCTGTGTGCTGGGTCTGGCGGACTGGTGCCCGCGGCGCCCGGTGGACCGGGCGCCGGCGGGCGCCTGGCGTCAGGACGCGGTGGTGCTGGCGGCCGTCTCGTCGGTGGCGGGAGCCTCGCTGGGCCCCTCGACCTGGTCGGCGGGGGCGTCGACCGGGTCACCTGGGGCGTCGACCTGGGCGGCGGGCGCGTCGATCGCGGTGGGCTCCGCGGCCTCGGCGGCCTCGATGTCCTTGCGGCGACGCTCCTCGGCCTTGGCCTCGGCCTTCTTCTTGTGCGGCCCGATGACCATCACCATGTTGCGGCCGTCCTGGCGCGGCGAGCTCTCGACGCCACCCAGGTCGGAGACGTCCTCCGCGAGTCGCTGCAGCAGCCGGAAGCCCATCTCGGGGCGGGACTGCTCGCGACCGCGGAACATGATCATCACCTTGACCTTGTCCCCCGCCGAGAGGAACCGGACGACGTGCCCCTTCTTGGTGGCGTAGTCGTGCGGGTCGATCTTCAGGCGGAAGCGGATCTCCTTGAGGATCGTGTTCGACTGGTTCTTGCGGGCTTCGCGGGCCTTCATGTCGGCTTCGTACTTGTACTTGCCGAAGTCCATCAGCTTGCAGACCGGGGGCCGGGCCGTGGGGGCGACCTCGACCAGGTCGAGACCAGCCTCGTCCGCCAGCCGCAGCGCGTCCTCGACGCGCACGATCCCGACCTGTTCACCGTTGGGGCCGACGAGCCGCACCTCGGGAACACGGATGCGGTCGTTGATGCGGGGCTCGCTGATGTGCTGCTCCTTCTGACGTCGTCGGGGCCGCCGGACACGGAGAAGGCCCCCGCGCGCGGACGCGCACGGAGGCCTGCCTGATCCGGCGGTGCCGTCGACGGCAACGCCTGACTCCCCCGCGGACGGGAGAGGGACCGGGACCCGTGGTGCTCGCGCACCGAGGGTGGGAGGTAGGCCTCCGCTTCACGCTCCGGCCCCTCGGTCGCCCGTCCGCGTCGTCCGCGGACCGGTGGCGTGGGCCGGTCGGTCACCTGAAAGGGTATCAGCATGCCGTCCGAGCCCACGTCCGCGTCCGACCCCGCGTCCCCCGCCGCCCACCCCGCCGCCCACCCCGAGGGCCACCACGACGGCCATCAGGGCGCCCAGCCCGACGACCGCGCGGTGGACCCCGTCGCCGAGCTGGTCGCCGAGAGCGCCGCCTCCGCGGCGCGCGACATCGCCGAGGTGCCGGCCGCCGAGCTCATCACGACCGCCGCCGTGCACCTCATGAGCGCGGCCGCCGTGAAGTGCGGCCTCGCGGAGGGACCCGACGCCGAGGACCACCTCGACCTCGCCGAGGCGCGCATCCTCATCACCGCCCTCGCCGGCCTGGTCACCGCGTCGGCGCCCGACGTCGGCGGCCAGCACGCCCGCTCGCTGCGCGACGGCCTCCGGTCCCTGCAGCTGGCCTTCCGCGAGGCCTCCGCGGTCCCCGACGCACCCGGCAAGGGGCCCGGGGAGCGCCTGACGGGCAGCGTGGTCTGAGGTCCGGCACGATCGACCGCGGCGGGGTCCCCCGCCCATCTGCTTGAATGTTCTACGACATGAGGGTCCGCCACCGGGCGGGCCGCGACACAGGAGGACTCCCGTGAGCGATTCCCGCAGCAAGGACCTGGGGCTCCTGGCCCTCCGCCTCGGCATCGGCGGCACGCTCGTCGCGCACGGCGCGCAGAAGCTCTTCGGCGCCTTCGGCGGCGGCGGTATCGAGGGCACGGCCGGCGCCATGGACGCCATGGGCTTCCGCCCCGGCAAGCAGAGCGCCGTCCTGGCCGGCCTGTCCGAGACCGGCGGCGGCGCGCTGCTCGCCCTCGGCCTGGCCACCCCCGTCGGCGGTGCCGCGGTCGCCGCGGCCATGGCCGCCGCGGTCACCGTGCACCGCCCCAACGGCTTCTTCGCGATGGGCGGCGGCTTCGAGCTGCCCGGCGTCCTCGGCCTCAACGCCGCGTCCCTGGCGCTGTCGGGCCCGGGCCGCTACTCCCTCGACGCCGCGCTGGGCCACAAGCTCACCGCGCCGTGGGTCACCGTCGTCGCGCTCGTCGCGGCGGGCGTCGGCGCGGGCGTCAGCATCTCCCAGCGCCAGAAGGCCGTGGCCGCCGACGCCTCGGCCTCGCAGCAGTCCGCGTCCGAGGCCGCCGGCGACGCCGAGGTGGGCGAGTCCCCCTCCTGACCCTCGGCACCGCCCACGACGAGCCCCTCCCCTCCCGGGGGCGGGCTCGTCGTGCGTCAGGCCGGCAGCAGGCGCAGCTCGAGCGAGGCGACGCGGTCGGCCACGACCTGCGACGCCGCGAGCCGCTCGCCGACCGCCGCGGTCAGCGCGTCGAGCGCCTCGCGGTCCAGCCCGGCCGCCAGCCCGAGGGAGACCCGGACCTCGGCCTGCGCGCCCGCACCGCAGCGCAGCCGCAGCAGCCCCGGCAGGCCGGCCAGCGCGTCGCCGACGGCGTCGTGCACCGCCGGGTCCAGCGCCGCGGGCGTCCACGCGGTCTCCGTCGCGAGCGCGGCCAGGCCCGCGCGGCGCACGACGAAGCGGACGGGACCGGCCGGGTCCAGCACGGCCGCCTCGCACTCCTCCTGGCCCGCGGCGAGGGCCGCCGTCGCCGCCGGCACCGGCACCGGGCGCGCGTCGGGGCGCCAGGCCGTGAGGGAGGCGAGCGAGGTGAACAGGGGCAGCGCGCGCCCGCCGTCCGGCCGGGTCATCACGGCGAGCGCCATGTCGGCGCTCTTGTCGCCCGCGAGGCCGGCGGCCACCACCTCGGTCTCCCCCAGCACCGCCACGACCGGCGCGAACACGCGGCTGCCGCTCAGCGCCGCCACGACGGCGACCTCGGCCCGCAGCCGCTCGTCCAGCGCGTCGCCGGGGGTGGCGCTCCACGCGGCCAGGGCCTCGGCCAGGGCCGGGGGCGTGCCGCCCTCGTCGCCCGCGAAGAGGCTGGGCTGCAGCACCCGACCGGCCCACGGCACCCCGGCGGAGTCGGTCGTCCCGCTCACGCGGGCGCTCCGCGGCCGCGTCCCGCCGCTCCGCGCGTGCTGGTCAGGGCCGGCCCGCCACGTCGAGCGCCTCGGGCAGCGTGAAGGCGCCCGCGTACAGCGCCTTGCCGACGATCGCGCCCTCGACGCCCTCGCCCACGAGCGCCCGCAGGGCCCGCAGGTCCTCGAGGCTGGAGATGCCGCCCGAGGCCACGACGGGCGCGCTGGTGCGGGCGCACACCTCCCGCAGCAGCTCGGTGTTCGGGCCCCTCAGCGTGCCGTCCTTGGTGACGTCGGTGACGACGTAGCGGGCGCACCCGTCGGCGTCCAGGCGGGCCAGGACCTCCCAGAGGTCACCGCCCTCGCGGGTCCAGCCGCGCGCCGCGAGCGTCGTCCCGCGCACGTCGAGGCCGACGGCGATCCGGTCGCCGTGGCGGGCGATGGCCGAGCGGGTCCAGTCGGGGTCCTCCAGCGCGGCGGTGCCGAGGTTCACGCGGCGGCAGCCCGTGGCGAGCGCGGCCTCCAGGGACGCGTCGTCGCGGATGCCGCCGGAGAGCTCGACCGCGACGTCGAGGCGCCCGACGACCTCCGCGAGCAGCTCGCGGTTGGACCCGCGGCCGAAGGCGGCGTCGAGGTCGACCAGGTGCACCCACTCCGCGCCCGCCTCCTGCCACGCGAGCGCCGCGTCGAGCGGAGAGCCGTAGAAGGTCTCGCTGCCGGCCTCGCCCTGCACGAGCCGGACGGCCTGGGCGTCGGCCACGTCCACGGCGGGCAGCAGCTCCAGCCTCGTGGCGGGGGCGGTGGAGGCGGTCTCGGTGGTCACGGTCCGGGAGTCTACGAGGGCGCCGGGCCGCCGCGGCGCAGCGCCGGGGCTAGGCCCAGAGCAGGATCCGCGCCACCCCGCGGACCGGGGCCAGGACCACGACGACGAGCAGGTCCAGCAGCAGCGCCACGAGCTTGGCCAGCCACAGCGGGGACCGGAGGAGGATGAGCGGGACGCAGATCACGAGGAAGACGGCCGCCGAGAGCGGGTCGTCGCCGTCGGGGAGGTCGGGGAACTCCGGCACCCGGAAGCGGGACAGGTGCCGCCGCGGGTAGGGGGCGGCCAGGACCCGCACGGCCCAGCGCTTCGCGGCCGGGGTCCGCACCGGGGTCGAGGGCACGGCGCGACGCTAGTGCCGCGGCGACCCCCGCTGCGGCGGCCGTCCACAGGTCAGCTCAGCGAGTCGACCCAGTTGCGCAGCAGCCGCGCGCCGGCGTCGCCCGACTTCTCGGGGTGGAACTGGGTGGCCGTCAGCGGGCCGTTCTCCACGGCGGCCACGAACCGGGCCCCGTGCTCCGCCCACGTCACCGCCGGTGGCGTGACGTTGCCGCCCGTGGTGTCCACGAGCTCCCACCGCTGCACGCCGAAGGAGTGCACGAAGTAGAACCGCTCGTCCCGCACGCCCTCGAAGAGGACGGACCCGGGGGCGGCCTCGACCGTGCTCCAGCCCATGTGCGGGACGACGTCGGCGGGCAGCCGCTCGACGGTGCCCGGCCACTGCCCCAGGCCCTCGTGGTCGCCGCCGCCGGGCTCGGTGCTGGCGTCGAACATGACCTGCAGGCCGACGCAGATGCCGAGGACGGGGCGCCCGCCCGCGAGGCGGCGGTCGATGATCGCGTCCCCGCCGATGGCCCGCAGGCCCTCGTTGACCGCCGCGAAGGCCCCCACCCCGGGCACGAGGAGCCCGTCGGCCTCGAGGGCGGCCCTGCGGTCAGAGGTCAGCTCGACGTCAGCGCCGACGCGCTCGAGGGCGCGCACGGCGGAACGGACGTTGCCGAAGCCGTAGTCCAGGACGACGACCTTCTTCGCCGCTCCTGCGGCCGAGGTGCTCGGTGCCGGGGTCACGCCACTCACAACGCACCCTTGGTGCTGGGGATGCCCACCACGCGGGGGTCGGGTTCCACGGCGTAGCGCAGCGCCCGGGCCAGCGCCTTGAACTGCGCCTCGACGACGTGGTGCGGGTCGCGGCCCGCCAGGACGCGCACGTGCAGGGCGATCTGGGCGTGGAAGGCGAAGCTCTCCAGGACGTGGCGGGTCAGCGACCCCGTGAAGTGGCCGCCGATGAGGTGGAACACCTGCCCTGCCGGCTCCCCCTCGTGCACGCAGTACGGCCGGCCCGAGACGTCGACGACGACGTGCGCGAGCGCCTCGTCCAGCGGCACGGTCGCGTCGGCGAAGCGCCGGATCCCGGCCTTGTCGCCCAGCGCCTGCCGGAAGGCCTGACCCAGCACGATCGCGGTGTCCTCGACGGTGTGGTGGACGTCGATGTGGGTGTCGCCGCTGGCCCGGACCGTCAGGTCCATGAGCGAGTGCTTGCCCAGCGCCGTGAGCATGTGGTCGTAGAAGGGCACCGACGTGTCGATGGAGGTCCGGCCGGTGCCGTCGAGGTCAAGCTCGACCAGCACCGTGGACTCCGACGTGGCGCGCTCCAGGCGTGCGGTCCTGCTCATCGTGCGTCCTCTCCCGTGGTGTCGGACCGGCCCGTGACCTCGAGCAGGGCGGTCCTGAAGGCGTCCATCTCCGCGGCCGTGCCGATGCTGACCCGCAGCCAGCCCTCCGGCCCCGTCTCCCGGATGAGGACGCCGCGGTCCAGCAGCCCCTGCCAGACGGCGTGGCGGTCGGGCAGCGTGCCGAACAGGACGAAGTTCGCGTCCGACTCCGCGGCGCGGAAGCCCTGCGCGCGCAGCCACGCGACGGTCTCGTCGCGGCGCTCGCGCAGCTCCGCGACGGTGGCGAGCAGCTCCGCGGAGTGCTTCAGCGCCGCGCGCGCGACCGCCTGCGTGACGGCCGAGAGGTGGTAGGGCAGGCGGACGATCCGCAGGGCGTCGACGAAGGCGGGCGCCGCCGCCAGGTAGCCCAGGCGCGCGCCCGCCAGCGAGAACGCTTTGCTCATCGTCCGGCTCACCGCGAGGTGGCCGTGCCCGGGCAGCAGCTCCAGGGCGCTGGGCGTCCCGGCCCGGCGGAACTCGCCGTAGGCCTCGTCGACCACGACGACGGCACCGCCGGGCACCGCGGCCGCCGCCTCCAGGACCGCCTCGACGGTGGCCAGCGGCAGCGCCGTCCCGGTCGGGTTGTTGGGGCTGGCCAGCAGCACCACGGACGGGCGGTGCTGGGCGATCTGCTCGCGGGCGTGCCCCACGTCGAGGGTGAACGGGTCCGCCGCGTCGGGCGCGGCCCGGCGCCCCGTCACCCAGCCCGTCAGGGTGTCGCGGGCGTACTCGGGGTACATCGAGTAGGTCGGCGCGAAGCTCAGGCAGGTGCGGCCGGGACCGCCGAAGGCCTGCAGCACGTGCAGCATCACCTCGTTGGACCCGTTGGCCGCCCACAGCTGCGCGGCGTCCAGCCGGGCCCCGGACTCCTCGCCGAGGAAGCGCGCCAGGTCCGCCCGCAGGTCGAGGAAGTCGCGGTCGGGGTAGCGGTTCAGCCCCACCGCCGCCTCGGTGACGGCCGCGGCGATCTCCGCCACCACGGCCGGGGCCACCGGGTACGGGTTCTCGTTGACGTTCAGCACCACCGGCACCTGCAGCTGCGGTGCGCCGTAGGGGTGCTCGCCGCGGAGGTCCTCGCGCAGCGGGAGGTCGTCCAGGGTGGTGGCGGCACGCGCCGGGAGCGGCGGCCGGGTGGTCGGTGCGGTCACGGAGGCAGTCTCCCAGACCGCCGTGCCGAGCTGGACGGATGTTCTCGACAGGACACGAGGCCGGTCCGGCTCCCTCAGTCGACGTCTGCGTCAGCAGCGAGCAGCCTCGTCGAGCCGCAGCTCGTCCTCGTCGCTGATCGCTGTGCCCGAGGGTCGGGTCAGCCGAGGGGAGCACCAGCGGTCGGGTTCGATGTGCCGCCGGGCTGAGGGCCCCGGCGGCCTCCTCCATCAGTCAGCTACCGGGGCGCAGGGCCACCAGCTGTCCCGTGCCTGCACCCGACGCGCTGGCGGTGGCCGCCCACGTGCCCGTCGCGCCAGCCACGGGGCGGAGGAGGTCGACGATGGACTGACTCACCTTGTAGGTGGTCGTGGACGTCGCGACGTCGACCCGTTCCGTCGTTCCTGCGGGCGGGGTCCAGGTGGCCGCCACCGCACTGCTGAAGACACCGACGACGACGTCACCTGCGGTGGTGGTGGTGACCGACGGCGCTGCGATCGATCGTCCCGCAGCGCTGGTGACGAGCCCGGCGTCGACGTCCACGGGCGAGGCGCTCGAGACGCCGGAGTACGCGACGACCCCGAGGGTGGCCGCCTGGGCACTGGAGAGACGCCAGGTGAGGAGCGGGGCGTCACCGGCCGACAGCCGGTGCTGGTAGACGGCGGTCCGGGAGGTCGTGCCGTTGCTGTCGAGCCGCACCAGCGACCACCCAGCGGGAGGTGAGAGCGTCGGGGCACCACGCACGCTCACCGCTGCCACGAGGAGGTCGCCCGTCACCGCCCCGCTGGGCACGTCGACCGAGACGGAGGTGGTCGCGGTGTTGGCAGCACCGCTCGCCGCCCGGAAGGCCACCGACGAGGAACCGCCAGCCGGTGCTGCCGTCACCGTGACGAGTCCAGGCCTGGTCGACGTGCCGGATCCGGCCGCGTTCGTGGCGACGAGCGTCACGGTGAAGGTGCCTGCGGTCCCGTAGTTGTGAACGGGATTGCGTTCCGTGGACGTCGCGCCGTCGCCGAAGTCCCAGCTCCACGACGTCGGCACCCCGGTCGACGCGTCGGTGAACGACACCGCGAGCGGCGCTTGCCCACTGCTGGCGGAGGAGCTGAACTGCGCCACGGGGGCAGCAGGCTGTGCTGACCCCAACGGGATGTCCGCGTGCCAGTAGCGCTTGGTCGCGTTGTTGGTCGCCAGGACGACGACGCCTGATGCAGAGGTCACGGCCTGCTTCGTCCCGGTGACGTCGTTCATGTTCGCGGAATCCCCGTCCCGGACCACGGGAATACCGCGTCCCGCGACGAATCGGGGGTCGTCCAGCGGGGCGGTCTTCTCGTAGATGGTGCCGGGTTGCCCGGAGTACGAGCAGCCTGTGCCCGTGGGCGCGGTGAAGTACGCACGGACGAGGGAGTTGACGGTGTCCAGGAGCACGTTGGGCCGGGTGACGCAGTCGCCCACCGTGGCGATCGTGCGGACGTCGAAGTTCTGCAGCGACGGCCGGTAGACCAGCAGCATCAGCTGAGGGAGGGTCTTGTCCGCTGACGCGTCGTTGGCGCTGGTCTTCACAGCCGCGAACACCCTGCCTTGACCGTCCGAGTCGAGGGACCTGATGCTCAGGTGGTCGTCGGCGGACGAGTTCCCGGACAAAGCGCTGCGCCCCTGCCACGACTGCGTCGGCGAGCCGTCCACGTGGACGGCCCAGTAGACCGTCTCGTCCAGCTGATTGCTCCAGAGGATGCCGATCTTGTTGCCGGCGAAGCGCACGAGGGAAGAGATGTCGTCCGGTGCGACCGCAGATCCGGTGACCGGGACGATGAAGGGCACTCCCCAGGAGTCACCGCCCGGGGACGAGCGGTTCGCGAAGACCGCATTGGTGAAGCCGGACGTGGAGCTGCCGGCGACCTGCGTCCACGTGGCCCAGACAGAACCCGTCGAGTCCACGTCGATCGTCATCGACTCGCTGGAGTTGGACGTGATCGTGGAGGGGAACCCGGGGTCGAGGACGTACCTGCCTCCCGCGTAGCTGTAGCGGTAGAGGAAGGCCGGGTTCCCGGGCTTGGAGGCGACGGGCGCCTCGTCCGTCGAGACCGTGACGGCGTGCGAGGCGATGTAGAGGTGACTGCCGTCCCACAGGACGTCGGCCAGGGAGCCCGCGCGGACGTCGACCGGCACCTCGGTGCTGGTCCACTGCTCGGTCGACCGGTCGAGCCGGAAGATCTCCCACCGCAGACTCGCCGCGTCGTACATGTCGGCCCACCAGGAACCGTCGTTCCACCACAGCTTGCTCTGCGGCTTGTCCTGGGTCGGCGGGTACTTGGCACCCGCGTAGGACGGCCCTTCGTAGCCGATGTCCCCCGTGGCGGCACCGGCAGGCGCCGCCACGGCGAGCGATGACCCGACGGCGAGCGACAGGACGAGGAGGACGGCGCGGATCAGAGTGGACTTCTTCGACAGCACGACGGCCTCCCGGCCTTCCGGTGACGGCCTTGCCGGCCGACGCGAACGCTAACCCATGTGGGTGAGCCAGCGAGGGCCGTCAGGAGAGAATGACGAAGGGCAGTCAGGAAAACTCCGGAGCGTGCGCGAGGAACTACCGTGAGAGCCCGGCGGCCGTCCTCCCGACCTCAGCGCGAGGCGTGCGCTCCGTATCCGGGAAGCACCGAACACGCCTCGAGGAGGTCGCCGCCTGCGAGCAGCGGGTTCTTGATCAGGTTGCCACCGGTGTCCCGGACGCCCGACGACGCATCGACGGCACGCGGCGTCGCCCACACGACGTTGTCGTGGACGGTGCTCCCCGAACCCGTGAGCTGGTACGCCGTCACGGCGGAGCGGTTGGTGGCCGGGAACTGCATGACGTTGTGGTGGACGTCCACGTGGGACGTCCCCCACGCCAGCTGGACGTTCGACGGCCCTCGGTTGTCCGACATCGTGTTGTAGCGGATCACGAGTCCCTCGACGGTCCCTGCACCCGCAGCCGGAGGGCCGACCTTGATCGCACGGCCGTTGGCGCTGCCGACGAGGACGTTGTCCTCGAGCACCCCGCCGGAGCCGCTGGAGTTGACGTAGACGAGGTGGTCCTGGTTGGTACCGTTGCTGGGGCGCGTGTCGTGGATGTGGTTGCCCGCGACGGTCCAGTCAGAGGCGGCACCCGCGACGAGGAGCGCGGCGTACGAGTGCGCTTCGGAGAACTCGCACGAGCGCAGGGACCAGCCCGAACCGCCGGTGACCTTGACCATGTGCTCAGCTCTGCTGTTCGCCGACGACCACGTCACGCCGATCCCGGACACGTCCCAGAAGGACGGGTTCCGCAACCACAGGAGCCCCTTGACCAGGGGCCGCTCGCCGGGGAAAGCCCTCACGGTGATGCGTGCGGCGGGCGTCCCCGGGGTCAGGACGGGGTTCTGGACGCGTTCCGCGTAGGTCCCTCCACGAACGAGCAGGGTGTCCCCGGGTCGCAGTGCGGACAGTGCCCGCGAGAAGGTCCGGAGAGGACGGTCGAGCGTTCCGGGGCTGGCGTCCGAACCCGTCGGCGAGACCGAGAGGGTGCGCGCCGTGGCCGCGACCGCGGAGCCGGCGCCGTGCGCGAGGCTCGCCGGGACGTAGGCGGCGGCGAGTGCGAAGGTGAGCAGCTGACGCCGGGTCGGGCCGGGTGCGGACGTGGTGAGATCCATGGGTGGTCCTCTCGGGTGGGCTGTGCTGTCCCCCTGGTTCTCGGACGTCGGTGCACCCGCCCTAAGCGGTTTCTGCCTGCGTTCCAGCGGGCCGCGTAACGCGCGGCGGACGGTGGACGATGTACTCGGTTGCGCCGATCGGCCACTCGAACCCCCACCACATCGCGCTGCCGCTCTGCGCGGGGGGACGCGGACCGCCAGGCTCCACCGCTGAAACGCCCCACGACGCCCGGGTGCACCCCTAAGCTGCCGACGCGTGGGGTTGCCGGAATGCGGCAGACCGATCCGCGACGACGGTCCCCGGAACCGCCCCGGCGCGTGCGTGTTCTGGACCCACCGGACGAAGGAGCAGCAGGTGCCCATGGACGGACCGCCCCCCACCACCGACCTCCAGGCCATCGTCGCCGCGGCGACGAGCCGGCCCCCCTCCCGCACGCACGACGTCGAGGGCGACCTCGTGACCGTCGTGATCCCGGCGAAGGACGAGGAGGCTGCGATCGGGGCCTGCCTGCGCAGCGTGCTCGCCCAGGACTGGCCGCACCTGCAGGTCCTCGTGGTCGACGGCGCCTCCAGCGACTCGACGGTGGCCGTCGTGACCGCGCTCGCCGCCCGGGACCCTCGTGTCGAGCTCCTGGTGAACCCCCGGGGCATCATCCCGGCCTCGCTCAACCTCGCGGTCCGCCACGCGCGCGGGCGGTGGCTCGTGCGCATCGACGCCCATGCCAGCGTCCCCCCTGACTACGTCCGCACCGCGGTGGCGCACCTGAGCACCGGTCGCTGGGGTGGCGTGGGTGGCCGCAAGGACGGGATCGGCGGAGGCCCGTCCGGCGACGCGATCGCCGCTGCGATGGCGTCGCGGTTCGGGGTCGGTGGCTCCACGTACCACCACGGGACGGTGGCGCAGTCCGTGGAGCACATCCCCTTCGGCGCTTACCCCCTCTCGGTCGTGCGTGAGCTCGGCGGGTGGGACGAGGACCTCAGGGTCAACCAGGACTTCGAGTTCGACTACCGCGTGCGCTCAGCGGGCCACCAACTGCTGTTCGACCCGGCGCTCGTCATCAAGTGGGAGAACCGGCAGACCGTGGCGGCCCTCTTCCAGCAGTACAGGCGCTACGGCCGGGGGAAGGTCAAGGTGGCGTCCAAGCACCCGCGGTCCCTCCGCCCTCGGCACCTGGCAGCGCCGGCACTCGTCCTCCTGCTGGCCACCGCCGCGGCGGCGGGAACAGTGCGCCCCCGGGTCGGACTGGGGCTGGCTGCTCCCTACGGCCTGGCCCTCGCCGTCGCCACAGCGCGGACGGCACCGCAGGTCTCGGGTGCAGGACAGCGAGCCCGGCTTGTCGCCGCGTTCGCCGCCATGCACGTCGGCTGGGGACTCGGCTTCTACCAAGGCCTGCGAGACGTGGCCGTCTCGCGCGGGACGCGGTCGAACGCAGGGTGACCACCGTGGAGACCGCCGGCGGTGGTGACCTCCGCCGGGCCGCAGCCTCGGGAACCGTGTGGCAGGGGGCCGCCTACGTGGGCGGCAAGGCCGTGGTGGCGGTCAGCACCGTCGTCCTCGCTCGCCTGCTGGCCCCCGAGGCCTTCGGCGTGGTCGCGCTCGCGACCGTCTTCATCAGCTACGCCGACGTCGTCTCCGACCTGGGGGTGGCCCAGGCGGTCATCTACCGTCCGGGGGTGGCCGGCGTGGTCCGCGCGGCGACAGCCTGCTCCCTGCTCTTCGGTCTGTTCCTCAGCGGCGGCGCACTGCTGCTCGCTGCACCGATCGCCACCTACTTCGGGGACCCGCAGGTCGCACCGCTGGTGCGCATGCTCTCCGTCGCGCTGCTGGCGGGTGCGGCAGCTTCGGTGCCGCAAGCTCTGCTGCGCCGGGACCTGCGGTTCCGCACCCTGGGCGTGCTCGCTCTGGCTCAGGCCCTGTGCACGGGCGGCGTCGCCGTCGTCCTCGCCCTGCGCGGTGCGGGACCCACCGCCATCGTCACGGGCAGCGTCGTCGGGGCCTGCATCTACGCCGGTCTCGCCTGGACGACCTGCCGGGCTCGGGCGGCTCACACTGGCGCACGAGTGCGACGCTCCGACCTGCGCCTGGTCCTCGCCTACGGACTTCCGGTGGCCGGTGGCATGCTGCTCGCCAAGCTGGTCGCTGACATCGACTACCTCGTCGTGGGACGGCAGCAGGGCGTCGAGCAGCTGGGGTTGTACACGCTGGCCTTCCGGGTGCCCGAGCTCATCATCATCAACGCCTTCTTCGTCGTCTCCTCCGTCACCTTCCCCCTCTACGCCCGTGCGAGCGGTGACCCGGTGCGCATGCGCCGCGGCTACCTCAGCAGCGTCCGTGCGCAGAGCGTGTACGGGCTCTGCGCCGGCGCCGGTCTGGCCGTCTTGTCACCTGCGGTGGTTCCTATCGTGCTGGGGAGCCAGTGGCGAGGAGCGGTGGTGCCGATGGCGCTGCTGGCGATCTACGCCGCTCTCCGCTCGCTGGGAGCCGGGACGAACGACGTCTACAAGGCCATGGGTCGGCCGCGGATCATCCTGGTCGTGGCGAGCATCCGACTCGCCGTGCTCGCGACCGTGCTCGTGGTCGTGGCGCGGTGGGGCATCGTGGCCGTGGCCGTGGCTCAGGTCGCTGCAGCAGCGGCCTTCGTCGTCCTCATGCAGGGCGTGGCGATGAGGCTGCTGGGTCTGCGCACCGGAGAACTGGTGCGCGCCGTCGCGCCGTCGCTGGCCGCGGGTTCAGCCGTCGCCCTCACGTGCGGGGCCGTGCTCCTGGTCCCCGTCGGAGACGCCGTGCACCTGGCGATGGCCGTTCCTCTCGCTGTCGGGGCGGCCGCCGCAGCCCTGCACCTGACTGCTCCGACGTTCCTGCCCGGAAACGTGGCGCTGCTGCGGCGCCGGAAGGTGGCGACCACATGATCGACCGGGACCGCGACACGAGCACCCGAACCACTCCGCCGAGTCCGGGGTTCAGGCCGGGTCAGCCTCGCGGGGACACCGACGGGGAGGCCCGGCGTTCCGTGCAGCAAGCCCTTGCCGCCCTCGAGTCGGAGGGGGTTCCGCACTGCCTGCGCAACGGTGGGCTGCCGGATCAGCTGGGCAACCAGGAGGACGTGGACGTGCTCGTTCCCGCCCGGCACCGGGCGGCTGCGGTGCAAGCCCTGCGCGCCGCCGGATGGCTGCACTGGCGAGCGCCCGGCCACTCGGGACACGACTTCCTCCTGGTCTGCACGCCAGAGGGGACGTGGATCAAGCTCGACCTGGTCACCCGCCTCCGCTACGGCAGCAGGGAGGAGCCCGTTGACGGTGTCGTGGCGCGCCGGACTCACAAGGACGGGGTCTGGTGCGCGGCTGAGCTGGATGTCGACCGGCATCAGCAGGAGCGGCGCGACGGACAGCGGGAGGTCGTCTCACGGCCGGAGCGGTGGCGGAGGCGCGGGCCGGTCTCGCTGCGGCGGCAGGGCCCCGTCATCGCCCTCGTCGGGCCGGACGGCGCCGGCAAGGGCACCGTGGTCGAAGGCCTGCGACAGACGTTGCCGGTGGCGGTGACGATCGTGTACCTCGGCGACCACGGCGGGTCGTCAGGCACCGCAGGACGCGGAGCAGCACGTCCGGGTACTGACGTCGCGCGCGCGCCATCGCGCCCAGCGGGGGCCGCTCGCGAAGCCGCCTTCGTCCTGCGCAAGCACCTGCGGCTGGCACGCCCCCTCGTGAGGGCACACGTGGCCGCCTGGCGCGGCCACGTCGTCCTGTGTGACCGGCACCCGCTCGACGCCGTCGCGGTGCGTCCCCCGAGGGGCGCGCTCGCCGGCGCCCTGGAGGCCGTCCTGGCTCGCGTCACGGGGCCGCAGCTCGACGCGCTGCTGGTGCTCGACGCCCCAGGGGCGGTCCTCTTCGAACGCAAGGGCGAACACTCGCCCGCCGTCCTCGAAGGGTGGCGACAGGGCTACCGCTCGCTGCCGCGCGCCATCGTCGTCGACACGCTGCCAGGTCCCGAGGCGACCCTGCGCAGCGTCCGACAGCTGTCGTGGGCGGCAGCCGTGCGACGCAGGGAGGCCACGTGAACGCGCCCGTCCCCTTGCCGGGGACCGGGTCCGACGTGGTCGCCCCACTGCCCCCGGGTGCCGCACCCGCGCACGTCCTGCTGCGCACGCTCCGGAGGGAGACACTGCTGGTCGCGGCCCGGACCAGCTTCGCACCGGGCCCAGCCCCGACGCGCCTGCGCGCCCCGCGCTTGGCCGGAGGCGTCCGCGAAGGCGCTCGGCGGGCGCTCGGAGCCGGGTGGATCACCTCGACCGACCTCACTGAGAGCACTGCGGTCGCGACGGTGTTGCGGCACCTCCGAGCAGGTCGGGTCAGCGCCCCCGCGATCGGCGCTGACGGGTCCGCGCGCTGGACGTTCGAGGCGGGCACGCGCCGGCTCGTGCTGCGGCTCGGGAAGGCGGACAGCGCCGCCGATCCACGCCGCGCACAGCACGTCCTGAGGTCGCTGGAGCTCTGCGGCGTGGACGGCGTCCCACGCATCGTCGACGCCGGTTCGGTCGAGGGGCTGGGCTGGACGGCCGAGACCCTCCTGCCCGGCCACCGACCCCGGCAGCTCGGGAAGGCGCTCGTGCGAGACATCGCCACCTTCCTGAGCGGGCTGCCCACGAGCACCGTGCAGTTCACCGCACGGACCGATGCAGAGGTGCTGGCACGCGCGCACCCGAACCGGCGCGCACAGCTGCTGGACGTGGCGGACCGGTTGGCCGATCACCCGCTCGCCGCGAACCCCGTGGTCCGTCATGGTGATCTCTGGCTCGGCAACTGCCTGCGCGACCGACGCGGGAGGTTGAGCGGCGTCGTCGACTGGGACGCCTCGACGCCGGCCGGGCTGCCTGGCGCTGACCTGCTGCACCTGATCGCCACGGACGTCCGGCTGCGGCGGAGGTCATCCCTGGGGGACGTCTGGCGGACCGCGCCCTGGGAGGGTGCCGCCTTCCTGGCGCCGGCCCAGTCCCAGTGGCCGCAGTGGGCCCACGAGGCGGACGCCCGGCGGGCGGTCGGAACGAGCTGGTGGTTGTCCCAGGTGGCCGCAGACCTCAACCGCGCCCCACAACGCGCATCCGACGTGCGCTGGTGGAGATCCAACGTGGCGTCCGTGCTGGACGCGGTGGCGCGCTGAGCAGCCACCGGGGTGAACCGGTCAGCCGGCGCCATAGCGAGCGGCGGTGACGTTGCGAGGGACGAGGGCAGCGTTCGGCGGTCGCAACCGCGCCGAAGGCCTGAGCCGAGGGTCGAACGAGAAGTTGCCTCCCCCGTCCGCCAGTCCCGCAGTCGCCTCCTCGAGGACGCCCGCGGATCGCCACCCGATGTTGTCGCGCACCACGTTCGCGCGCCCCGTGAGGGAGAAGCTCGTGACGTTCGCCCGGTCACGAGCAGCGTGCACCATGATGTTCCGCTCGACCACGACGTTCGAGGTGTCCCAGGCCAGCTGCACGTTCGACGGACCGGTGTTGTCCACCATGGTGTTGTAGCGCAGCACGATGTTCGCGACCGCCGCACCTCCGGGCTCCTCGGGGCCCACCTTGACGGCTCGCCCGTTCAGGCTGCCCACGAGGAGGCAGTCCTCGACGACACCACCGCCCGTCCCGCAGTTCAGGTAGACGAGGTGGTCCTGGTTCGTGCCGTTGGCACGGTGCGTGTCGTGGACGTGCAGGTTCGCGAGCCGGAACCGCACCGGAGCACCCGCCACCAGGACGGCGGCGAAGGAACGCGCGTTCCACACCTCGGCTTCGACGAACTGCCAGTGCGCCCCACCGACCACCTTGACGAGGTGGTCACGCGGACGCAGTCCTCGGCGCCAGGTGACGTTCAGCCCCCGGACCGTCCAGAAGTCGGGTTTGTGCAGGCGCAGGAGGCCGTGCAGCACGGGCCGTTCCCCCGGCGCGGCGCGGACGACGATGCCCGCCTCGGCCGTTCCACCGTTGAGGGGCACATCCACGTCCTCGAGGTAGTCGCCACCCCAGACGCACAGCTGGTCACCTGGTTCCAAGCGCCGGAAGGCGGCCGACAAGGTCGCCCACGGGGCCGCGGAGGCTCCCACGGCGCGGTCGTCTCCGCCGGGAGCGACGTGGAAGGTCCTCCGGCCGGACCTCTGGTCGGCAGTCGCCCCGGTCGTCCCGCCCGGCCTCGAGCCGGACTGCGGACGGAGCGAGTCGGACGTCAGGAGGAGTTCGACCGCCGACGCCAAGGTCGCAGTCCCCGCGAGCAGGACGGCGCGGCGTCTCGGGGTCACCGGTTCAGGGTCCTGCGGCGCTGGGTGCTCGAGCTCCTGTCGCTCCACCGCCGGGACGGGCGGCGTGGACGTCGGCGGTACGAGCGTCGTCTGGCCGGACGTCATCGGCTCGCCGTCTCGATCGCCGCCGCCCGCAGGAGGCGGTCGAACTCCTGCGCCGCGGACTGCCAGGACCGCCGTGGCGCGGCCCCCCCCTCGAGCGCGGCAGCCGCGGCCATCCGCGTGGCCGGATCGGTGAGGAGCGCCACCACTGCTTCCGCGACCTCCGCCGATGTCGACCGGACGAGCAGGGCAGGCGTCGGGCTGTGCCCGCGGGACGACTCGACAGAGGCGACGACGGGTCGGCCGGCGCCGAGCGCCTCGGCCACGGTGTTCTTCGTCCCCCGTCCCGTCCGGCCAGGGTAGACGGCCACGTGAGCGCTGCGGAACACCTCGACCACGTCGGGGACATCGCCACGCACCTCGACTCCCGCCCCCGCCAGGGAGAGGACGTCCGCGGTGGGACGCCGACCGGCCACGACCAGCCGCACGCCGGGGACCTCTCGACGCACGAGCGGCAGCACCTCGTGCACCAGCACGTCGAGGGCTTCCACGTTCGGCGGGTAGTCGAGGGAACCCACGAAGGCGACGGTCGCGGGCGGACCCGCGGCGCCGTCGTCGTCGCCCGGAGAAGCGGTGCCGTTTGGCACCGCGACCACTCGTGCTCCGCTCCGCTCCGCCCAGGTCCGGGCGTCGCCGGCGTTGACGACGACCACGGAGCTGGCCCGGTCGACCAGACGATCCTCGAGGCGTGCGGCGCGTCTCGACTGGACGAGGTCGTAGGTGCGGGCCAACCCGCGGCGGTGAGCTGCCCGCTCTGCCCAGTACGCCGACCACGGGTCGACGGCGTGGGCCACCACCGGCCCCTCGACAGCGTCGAGCTGACCGAAGACGTGCAGGCCGTGCAGGTAGGTGACGTCCGCTTCGGCGCTCAGGCTTCGCACCACCTCCCGCGACACCTGCCGTTGCCACGTCGCCCGAGGCAGCCGGGTGAAGGGCTGGTGGAGCAGCGCTGGAAGCCTTCCCCGGACGGGGAGCCTGACGACCGAGTGCAGCCGCTCCCGCAGGCCGGGGTCGACGGGCACCGGACGGTCGTCGAAGTAGGCGAGGTCGATGCGCACGTCCTCTGGCAGGTTCTGCAGCAGGTGGCAGGAGATCATCGTCGAGCCGTTCCCGTACCGCGCGTCCGTGCTGGGAGGGCTCTCGGCGAGGCAGAAGACCCTCACACGTCCCGCCCGGCGGGCAGGAGGGGCGGCGAGCCCCCGACGCGCGGCGCCCGCCGCGGACGGGCCCGGGCGGCAGCCGCGTACTCATCGAGGAGGTGACTCCTCAGGACCGGCAGGTCCAGCTCCTCCTCGGCTCGCTGACGCGCCGACGTCCCCATGCGGCGCCGCAGCTCAGGGTCGTCGTGGAGGCGTTCGAGGGCGTCAGCCAGGGCAGAGACGTCATGGCTGGGGACGACGAAGCCGTCGACGCCGTGACGCACGACGTCGGGGTTCGCACCGACCGCCGTCACCACGACAGGGAGCCCGCTCGCCATCGCCTCGTCGATCGCGATCGGCTGGCCCTCCCAGTGGCTGGGGAGGACGAAGCAGCTGGCGCGGTGCAGGGCGTCGCGCACGCCCGCGGCATCCAGAGATCCGTGCAGCCGCACGGTGAGACCCGATCGTGCGACGACGTCCCGCAGACGTCCCGCCTCCTCCTCGCCGACCTCGTGACCACCTCCCACGACGTCCAGTTCGATGTCGTTGCCTCGCGCTCGGGCGAGGGCCAGCGCGTCGACCAGGTCCTCCAGGCCCTTGCGGCGGCTCAGCGTCCCCACGTACACCGGCCAGGCGCCGGGGGCGTCCGGGGACGCCACGTCGAACGTGGCGACGTCGACCGCGTTGTGCACCGTCGTCACCGGTGTTGCAGGCAGCGACGCCCGGAGAGCCACACGTCCCGGTTCGGCGACCGCGATCATCCGGTCGACCGTCGCGCCGAGGACGTGGAGCAGGACTCGGTAGGTGGTGGAGGGCTGGAACGCCTCCTCTCGCCCCGAGTTCAGACGTCCCGAGTGCACGTGACAGACGACCGCGGCTCCGGAGGTCCTCGCGGCAGCGCACAGCAGGACGGCGCGAAGCAGCGGAAGGCTCGGCAGGAGTGCCGTCTGGACGTGGACCACATCGACCTTGCGCGCAGCGACGCCGACCCGCAGTGCATCTGCCACGACGTTGCGCGCGTTCTCGAAGGTCGCGCGCCCGGCCGCTCGTCCGGCACGCCTCGTGGTGTTCACCAGGGAGAACTCCACATGCTCCCGGAGGTCGGCGTCCCCGAGGAGGTTCTCCACGAAACTCGCGATTCCGCCGCGCGCCGGAGCAGCCTGACCGACGAGGAGGACTCGTGTAACTGCACGTAGCGGTTTCATACTCTCCGTCAATTCGCAGCTGTCTTCGAGAATTCACATCCCGTCAACCCTTCACTCATCTAGCCTAACCAGTCGTGAGGGGGGTGGACGTGGTAACGACGAGATCTGTTAGCCGACGTGCGACCACGTCGCCGTTCCCCTGGATCTCCGAGATCAGGGCGAGAGCCGGACAGTTGCTGTTGGTCCTCGTCCTGTCACTCGGTGTTGCAGGAGGTCTCGTCCTCCAGCCCTTGCACACGGCCATCGCCGCGCTCTGCGTCGCAGCGACCGCCCTGGCTGCCGACGTCGTCGGGGTGGGGGTCGTCCCCCACCTCCTCGTCCTCGCCTGCTTCTTCGAGTCCGTGGGAGTCGGGTCGGTGACCGTGGGACGCATGCTCGCGGTCGTGGGGATCGCCGCCGTCGTGGTCCGCTACCGCCCCGGGTCGATCGACCGGGTGCGGCTGGACCGGCGGATCTGGATCCCGGTCGCCGTCCTCGTCACGGTCCAGGTGGCGACGGGTCTCTGGGCGCAGGACACCGCCGGCTGGTTGTTCGCCCTCGGGCAGACGGCACTCGCCCTCGCCTTCTTCGCCACCTTCGCCACCCTCGTGAGAACGCCGCGACAGGTGCGCGGACTGCTCCGCACCTACGTGCTCGGCGCGTCGTTCGCGGTGGTCGTGGGCTGCGCTCAGGCCCTGACCGGCGCTCGCGCCGCCGGACTGCAGGGAGACGCGAACATCTACGCGATGTACCAGGTCGCAGCCGTCCCGGCCGCAGTCACGCTGGCCGCCACCAGCGACGGACCGAGAGGCCGACGTGCATGGGCCGCGACGGTCGTCGCTCTCACCGCGTCGGTCGTCGCGTCGGAGTCCCGGGGCGGTTACGTGGCTCTCGTCCTGACCGCGATCGTCCTCGCCGTGCAGCGCACGCGTCCCGAACTCCGGGTCCGGGTCTTCCTCGCGCTCGCCGCCGCCATCGCTGTGGTGGGTTGGGCGGGCGCCAGCACCAGCGACCGCTTCGACCTCAGCCGCATCGAGAACGACCGCGCCAGTGGACGCTTCGACATCTGGGTCGTCGCGTGGCACACGTTCACTCAGCACCCGTGGACAGGCGTCGGCGCAGGAGGGTTCAAGCGGATCAGCGTGCAGATGCTGACGACCGATCCGGGTGTTCGCCTGGTCGACAGCCACCTGCTGCTCCTCCCGGACGGCATCGAGGTGCACAGCATCTACCTGGAGGCCCTGGCCGAGCGGGGCCTGCTCGGCGGGGTCGGCCTGTCGTGGTTGCTCGTCGCCACCACCTACGTGCTCCTGCGGCCTGCCACCTGGTGGCGCGATCCTCGCCTGGCGGCCCTGCCCGCGATGCTCGCCGCCTTCGCGAGCGCGTCCTTCTTCCTGTCCGTCCCGAACAGCAAGCTGCTCTGGATGCTCGTCGGTCTCGCCGCGGCAGTGGGCGTCGACCGCCCCCAGTCCGCGCCGGCTCCACGAAGGGGCAGCTCAGACGCGCCAGGAACTTCATCCGCATCAACCGAGGAGCCAGCTTGAGCACTTCAGCTACGGAGACCCGCACGACCTCGCACGGACGTCGTGCCGAGAAGCGGCCCCCCGTCGACCCCCGCAGAGTGCTCTTCGTCATCCTCGCCACCGTCGTCGTGGCAGTCGCCGCCGGACTCCTGACTGCTGTGCAGCCGGTCACCTACGTGTCCAGAGCCACCTTCGTCCTGGAGAGCACCGCCAGCGCCAGCCAGACGGAGACGCTGGTGCGGAACATGCTCGCGCTCATCCCGGACGAGGCGGTGGCGGGTGACCTCAAGCGCATCACCGGGGCCCCTCAGTCGGTGGACGACATCACCGAGGCGCTCGCAGTCAGCCGCCCGCCCGGCGCCTCCGTCATCACCGTGGCGTACACCGACGAAGAAGCTGTTCGCAGTCGCCAGGTGTGTGACGCACTCGGACCAGTTCTGCAATCGAGGGTGCAGTCCCTCGGGGGAGTCACCGGCACAGGCCCGCAGTTCACTCTCGAGCAGTGGAACCGCAACGCGACGAGCACCGAACGCGTCGCGCCACCGGTCGTGCGAAACACGTTGGTGGGCCTTCTGGTGGGGCTGGCCGTAGGCCTGGCGGCGAGCGTCCTCGCGCCGGTCGGGACCCTGCCGACGCGCGCCGTCAAGGGACGGAGCGAATCAGCCGGCCGGTGAACCAGAGGTCGACAGCGCCGCCTGCCCATCGCGTGGGCGTGTGCGCACGCACGTGCGCAAGAGATCTCCTCACTCACCGCGGTGTGGACGTCGGCTCAGCCTGAGTCGTCGCTAGCAAGGTCGTCAGGAACGCGGTGACCTCCTCGGCACTCAGCGACTGCGGGCCGGTTCCGAGCCTTCCGACGGCCCGTCGGTACCGGAAGCCCGTACATTGCCGACCCGCGGGTCGACCCTGCCCACGCACGGACCCGTTCGGCCGATGTTCGTCACGATTTGTTCAACGAATGTTCGCCCTACAGTCGAGAACTTGCTAGTTTCTGCTCACCGTTCGCTTGGACGCCCGCAGGGGGGCTCATGACCGCCGTCGACTCCAGCCCTTCGAACCGAGGACGCAAGCCAGCCGGTTCGCGGAAGCACCGCCTGACTCCGGACACCGCAGACCAGGGCGTGACGACGATCGACGCTGCCCCGTCCGTCAGCGTCTCTCACGCCGTCGAGCGCACACACCGGCGCGCCTACAGGTTGTCACCCTCACTGAACAGCAAGGCGGCACTCCTGCTCGCCGACTTCGCCTGCCTCGCCTTCTACCTCCCGTTCGAGGTGGAGAGCCGCGCCCCGTTCATCCTCAGCACCGCGATGACGATGGCGCTGTTCGCGTTCGGCCGACTCTACGAGCCCAAGCTCCATCTCTCCCTGCTCGACGACCTGCCGTCTCTCATAGGGCGGATGCTGGTCGCCACCCTCTTCGTGGCTGGTTTCCTGGCAGTCACCGACGTCGCACCGACGAAAAACTTCCTCGCCCTGTCAGCTGGAGCCGCCGTCCTGCACCTGGCACTGCGGGCCATCGTCCTGTGGGCCATCCGCGGAGCCCGACGCCGAGGACTGGTCGCTCACCGCATCGTCGTCCTGGGCGGTGGGTTGCTGGCCGGGGAGCTGACCGAAACTCTTCGACGCAACCGGGAGTACGGGCTCCTCCCCGTCGGTTGCGTCGACTCCCAGCCACCCGTGTCCCTGAACGTCGTGCAGTGGCTCGGTGCGACGTCGGAACTCGAAGAGCTGATGAGCCAACACGACGTCGGCATCCTGCTGATCGCCTTCGGCGCTGATCGCGAGTCCGAACTGGTGGAGCTCTTCCGCCGTCGCGCCCTCACTCGCCACGAGGTCTTCCTGGTCCCACGACTGTTCGAGATGGACGTCCGCCACCGCCCGGGTGACCACATCGGCGTCGTCCCGATCATCCGTCTTCCGCGGCGCGCAGTCGACGGACCTTCCTGGCGCTTCAAGCGGGGCTTCGACGTCTTGGCGTCGCTGCTCGCCCTCGTGCTCCTGTCACCCGTCCTGCTGGCGTGCGCGATCGCCGTCCGTTGCGAAGGTGGGCCGGGAACGATCTTTCGGCAGATCCGCATCGGGCGGGACGGGAAGCCCTTCGAACTGTTCAAGTTCCGGTCGATGACCCCGGCGTCACCAGACGCGGGCGACACCACGTGGACCATCGCCGCCGACCCCCGCGTTGGTCCGGTGGGCCGCTTCCTCCGCGCTACCAGCCTCGATGAACTGCCACAGCTGTGGAACATCCTGCGAGGTGACATGACCATCGTGGGTCCTCGGCCGGAGCGCCCTCACTTCGTGGAGCAGTTCACAGCCCAGTACCCGCGCTACCGGCACCGCCACCGCGTTCCCGTCGGCCTCACGGGACTGGCTCAGGTGAGCGGTCTCCGGGGCAACACCTCCATCAACGACCGCGCTCTCTACGACAACTACTACATCGAGTCCTGGACCTTCTGGCTCGACGTGAAGGTCATCATCCGGACCGTCCGCGAAGTGGTCCGGCGCGGCGGCGCCGGCTGAGGCGAGGGCGGGGAACGGGCGTCGGTCGTCTCTGCCTCGCCGCCTCTGCCTCGCCGCCTCAGCCTCGCCTCGAGGTGAGCGAGGCGTCACCCCCGTGCACCGCACCTCACCCAGCCGTCCGAGCACGTCCACGAGGCGAGGATCAACCACCTCACCGATCCGGAGAAGGACTCCGACAGCGCAGGATCGACAGCCCCGCAATCATCGTCTCCGCGACGAGCGGCCGAACCTCGAAGACCGCCGGGGCCGACGGCCGCGTCACCCGACCTTCGCCAGCGAACCCGAAACGTGAAGGCGTCTGACCGGCGCCTCGGTGGACCCCCGGTGCAGACTCGGGTGCCCTGCTCGGCAACGCCCAGGGGTCGCGGCCTCGTCCTGGCCGACTGAGCACCGCTCGGGTCGTCGTGTGCGGCGAAGGACTGCGTACAGCGGCGGCTGTGATTCGCGTCACCTTCAGCGTGGCGGCCTCAAGCTCCCGGCTGCGGTGTCGAGAAGCCTGGTCACGGCTGACGGACGCATCGGCCCTCAGCTCCGGGAGTTCTCGTGCGACGGTGGAAGCCCCTGCTGGCCCTGGTCCTCGCCGCCGGGATGGTCGCGGTCCCCGCCGCGGCGTCGTCCGCCGCCCCCGCCCGGACCGCTGCCACGTCCGTCAGCGGGCCCGTCGCCGTCGCCGGCGGCAGCACCCTCACGACCGCCCACGCGGCCGGTGCGAGGCGCCGCGTCAGCGGGGTGCGCGGCGCCAGCCTCGCCGCCCTCGCGGGCCGGCGCACGCCGGTCGTGCCCATCGCGACCCCCGCCCCCGCGGCGGGCACCGCCATGCCGAAGGGCGACCTGCCGGGCTGGCGACAGGTCTTCACCGAGGACTTCACGACCCCGGCCCCCCTCGGGAGCTTCCCGGGCCGCAGCTACTCCGCGAGCTGGACCGGCTACGACGGCTTCCTGGACACCGCCAAGCGCGGGACCTACGCGCCGGGCAAGGTCCTGTCGGTGCACGACGGTGCGCTCGACATGTTCCTGCACAGCGAGAACGGGCGCCCGCAGGTGGCGGCGCCGGTGCCGCTGGTCGACGGGCAGTGGAACGGGCAGACCTACGGCCGCTACTCGGTGCGCTTCCGGTCCGACCCGGTCGCCGGGTACAAGACGGCGTGGCTGCTCTGGCCCACGGACGACGACTGGAACAAGGGCGAGATTGACTTCCCCGAGGGTTCGCTCGCCGGGACGATCGACCTCTTCAACCACTGCCCGGGTGACCCCTCGCGCAACTGCTTCGCGGCCGGCACCGGGACCTCCTACGCCGACTGGCACGTCGCCACGGTCGAGTGGACCCCCGCGGGCGTCAGCTACTCCCTCGACGGCCGCGCCGTGGGCTTCTCGGACGTCTCACCGAGCACGGCCATGCGCTGGACCCTGCAGACCGAGACCGACGGCCGCACCACCTCCGCGAAGGCGTCGGGCCACCTGCTCGTCGACTGGGCGGTCATGTACGCGCGCGCCGCCTGAGCGCGTCCACCAGGCCGCGCGCCGCGGTCACCGGCTCGCCCCGGCGGCCGGCATCACCCGAACGGGTGTCCCCGGTGACGTCTTGTGGAGAACCGGTGGAGACCTGTACTACTTGGCCCGCGTCCGGGGCGACTCAGACGTGACGCGGTTCCGCCGAGCCCCGTCCCGCCTCGCCCCCGGAGGACTCCGCATGCGCTCGACCGCCCTGACCACCGCCGCCCTGTGCGCCGCTGCGCTCGCCCTGACGAGCGCCGGGCCCGCGACGGCGGCCACGTCGACCGTCGCGGCCCCTAGCCTCCGCGTGACGGTGTCGGGCAGCACGGCGACCGCCACGGCCACCTTCACCGCCAGCCCCGCCGTCACCGCGGCCCTCGCCGGAACCTGCCTGCGCGACTCCCGCGGCGGCGACCGCGACTTCACGCCGCGGGCCGACGTCCGCCTCACGACCAGCCCGACGACCGTCACCGCGAGCCAGACCCTGGCGGCCGGCACCTACTCCGCGTGGCCGTGCGCCCTCGTCGACGGCCGGTGGCTGGACCTCGCGACCCGCCAGTCCGTCGTCGTGCCGAGCGGCTCCACCACCTCGCCCACGCCCACGCCCACCCCCACGCCCACCCCCACGCCGACCCCGGCGCCGGGCGGGTCGAGCCCGAGCGGGCAGGCGATGCCCACGGCCGCCCCCGCCGGCTGGACCACGGTCCTCGCCGACGACTTCACCACGCCCGTGGCCACGGGCTCCTTCCCCGGCTCGGCCTACTCGAGCCGCTGGACGGGGTACTCGGGGTTCCGCGACACCGCGGGGGTCGGCAGCTACACGCCCTCGCGCGTCGTCTCGGTGACCGGCGGAGCCCTGGACATGTTCCTGCACACCGAGGGCGGCACGCCCCTGGTGGCCACGCCCGTGCCGCTGCCCAACGCGGGCAAGTGGGGCGGGTGGACGTACGGCCGCTACGCGATCCGGTACCGCGCCGACGCCGTCCCCGGGTACAAGACGGCGTGGATGCTGTGGCCGGACTCCGACAACTGGAACGACGGGGAGATCGACTTCCCCGAGGGCGAGCTCGACGGGACGGCCAACGCGTTCGTCCACCAGCCGGGCAACCCGGCCCAGAACGCCCTGGCGGTGAACACCGGCGCGACCTACACCGGCTGGCACACGGCGGTCATCGAGTGGCTGCCCAGCGGGGTGACCTTCTTCCTGGACGGGCGGCAGGTCGGCCGCACCACCGTCTCGCCGAGCCGGCCGCTGCACCTGCTGCTGCAGACCGAGACGTCCGGGCGGCCCTCGTCCTCGGCCTCCGGGCACGTCCAGATCGACTGGATCACGATGCAGCGCAGGTCCTGACCCTGGCCCCGCCCGCGCCCCGGACGGCGAGGCGCGGACGGGGACAGCCGTCGCAGCGGTGACGTCACGAGGACCTCGACGCGCCGGGGCGAGGGGTCGCGGAGACGGTCCGGGAGTTCCCGGCCGAACCGTGCGTCCCGCTCAGGACCCCGCGTCAGCCCGCGCGCTCGCGACGGGACCGCGCGGCGAGCGCCGTGTCGCGACGGCCCGCCGGAAGACGTCCTCGAGCTGGTCGACGTGACGTTCGTAGGGGTAGCGCTGCTCCACCCACGCGCGACACCGCTCACCGAGGTGCGGGTCGGACTCCGGCCAGTCGACGAGGGAGGACAACCGCTCCCCCAGGGCGGCGCTGTCGCCGATCGCGACGAGGTTGTCCTCGAAGCCACCGCTCAGGAGTTCGGGCACGGCACCGGCCCGCGTGGCGAGCACCGGGCGTCCGGTCGACATGCCCTCGATGACGACACGCCCGAAGGCCTCGTCCATCCGTGACGGGAAGACGACGACGTCGCTCGCGCGGAGGTGGGGGACGACGTCGCGGGTGGCGGGGAACCAGCGCACCTCGTCGCGGTCGACGTCGTGGAAGGCGTCCCGCGTGGCGGCCGCGGTGCTCGGGTCCGGGTCGCCCAGGAGCACGAGGTGCCCCGTGGCCAGACCGCGTTCCCGCCGGAGCGTCCGGTAGCGCCGCCAGGCGTCGACCAGGTCGACGACGCCCTTCTCCGCGATCATGCGTCCGTAGCAGAGGACGACCGGCACGCCCTGCGGGAGCCCGAGCGCCGCTCGGGCCTCGGCGCGTCCTGCGGGGAGGGTCAGCGAGTACTCCTCGCCGTCCACCGCGTTGGGGATCGTCGTCACCTTCGCGGCGGGGAGGCCGTTGGCGATCCAGGCGTCCCGCACGTGGTCGGAGACCGCCGTGAAGTGGTGCACGCCGGCCCCCAGGAGGGCGAGGTGCCGCTGGAACGGGACCTCGTGCAGCGTGCAGACCAGCGGGCGTCGAGCCAGCCGGGCGACGGTCTGACCCCACAGGATGTGCTCGAACCGGTTGAGCCACACCACGTCCACGTCCTCACGCTCCGCCCAGCGGGCCGCCGGGGGGTAGGTGGCGGCCATCCTCCACGGGCGCCGGTAGTCGATGGAGAAGGCGAACGGGCCGTTGAGCCGGCTCCCGATCCGCTCGAAGGCCGGGCGCAGCGATCCGTCGGCGCCGAAGGCCACGTCCACGCGGTGCCCTCGCCGGGCCAGGGCCGTGCTGTCCTGCAGGACGCACAGCTCCACGCCGCCGAGCGGCTCGAGCTCGTTCAGGTGGGCGAGAACCTTCACGATCGTCCTCCTGACGCGTTGGCGGACCGGGTGGGTCCTGGTGGGCGGGCTGGGTGCCGACGGGTCGGCAGGGGTCAGGTCAGGGCGGAGAACCGCAGGAGGGTCGCGAACGCGGCGGCCGCGCCCAGGGCCAGCGCGAGGACCAGGCCCGCCCGGCGCCCCCGCGTCCCGGACACGCTCGGCCGGGCCCCGCTCCCCTGTCCCTGCCGGTGCAGGTCGACGGCCACGCCGAGGGCACCCGCGACGAGCAGCAGGACGAGGCCCAGCCAGCCCACGAGCGCCGACGTGAGGGCGGCGGGCAGCAGGCCGTCGAGCGATCCGTCCACGACGAGGGTGGCGAGCGGGTTGTTCACGGATGACCTCGCAGGGGGTCCGGGGAGACGGGCGGGGACGGGTGGCTCACGGGGTGCGCTCCAGCAGCCGCGCGGAGGAGTCGGCCTCGAGGACGCGGTAGTCGCCGCCGGCGACCAGCGAGTCGCCGAAGCGCCAGACCCAGCCGGCGGACCGGCCCTGGACCAGCACGCCGTAGGAGTCCTGGGTGGCGCTCAGCACGATGAAGCGGGGCGGGTCGTCGTCGGTGCAGGACGCGATGCCGTCGGCGACGCAGTCGTCCACGTCGAGTTCCGTCCCGACCGTCGAGGTGACGTCCTGGTACGGGAGGAGACCGAGGAACCCCGTGGGGTAGCCGATGGCGTCACCCGGCTGCACGAGCGAGTAGTAGGTGGCGCTCGCCGAGACCTGGCCCGGCGTCGTGCGCTCGAAGGCCGTGTTCAGGCCTCGCGTGAAGATCAGCACCGCGCACGCCAGGGAGAAGGCGACCACGAGCGCCGCGACGCGCACGAGACCGGTGCGGGCCGAGACGTGGCGGGCGCCGGCGCGGCCGGCCCCCCCGCGCTCCGGCGTCGACGACACCGCCCGGAGGGCGACCACGGCCAGCGGGGCGAGCACGGGTGAGGCGAACAGGAAGCAGCGGATGACCCCCTCACCGCCGTAGCTCTGCACGGCGAGGATGCCGAAGGGCGCCAGGGCGAGGCCGGCGAGGAGGACGGCCCCGCTGCGACGGCGCAGGCTCCAGGCCCCGATCATCCCGAAGGCGAGCAGGAGGCCGGACCACGCGACGCGCACGTACTGCGACCTCTGGTACGTCACGTCGCCCGTGAGGCGTTGCGTCACACCCGAACCCACGGAGCTGCCGACCTGGCCGACGTCCCCGAGCAGCGCCGCGAGGTGGCCGCGCCAGAAGTCGGTGGCTCCGTAGCTGAACCACCCCGCGAGGGCGAGGGCCGCCACCAGCCACAGGACCGGGTAGCGCGTGCGGCCCGTGACGGCGAAGACGAGCAGAGCCAGCACGAGGGTGATGGGCGTGAGCTGGTGACCCACCACGATGCCGGCGACGAGCACGACGAGCAGGACACCCACCGCACGCGACGTGCCGACCCCGACTCCCGCGGGGAGGTCGGGGAGGCGGACCAGAGCCGTCCGCACCCGCCGCGGCAGGTCCCGCCACCCCGTCCGGACGTCCTCGTCACCGGCCCGCGACATCCAGAGCAGGGTGGCGAGGACGGCCAGGTACGTGGTGAAGGCGACCGTCTGGGGGGCGAAGTAATCCTGCTGGTACCAGTTGGCCACCAGGTGGACGCCGACCCCGGCCCAGGCCCCGCGGCGGGTGCGCGTGACGGCACGGCCGATCACGAGGAGGGCCGGGAGGTCGACCAGGGCCGAGAAGACCGGGGCGAGCACGAGGAAGCTGCGCGCGTCGGGAACTCCGGCGAGCGCCACGAGCTGTGCGCCGGCCCCCCAGAACGCGGGCCAGCTGAACCGGGCGTCGACACCGAGCGGGACGGCCCCGTTCTCGCTCACGTACTGGATGAAGCCGACGTGCACCCAGGCCGTGGGCACGCTGGTGAGACCGTCGACGGCGGCCGCCGTGGTGTAGCCGACGAGGGCCACCAGGACCACGGCCCCGACGAGCAGGACCTGGTCGGGGCGCGGGCGCCGCAGGGCGAGGACGGCGACCACCGCGGTCAGGACGACGGCCACGGCGATGCGCCAGCCCACGAGCGGCAGCAGTCCGAGGGCGCCGGCGTCCTGCAGGGGCAGCGAGCGCGTGCCCCACCACCACGACCCGCCGGCGAGGGCCAGCACGGCCAGGCCGCAGATCGTCGTCGCACGGGCGCGGAGCAGGTCCCGCGCGCTGCGCGGGGGACGGCCGGGCGCCACGGCCGCCCGCAGCTCCCGCACCGACGCGCGGGAGCGGCGCCACGCCACGAAGGCGCCGGCGGCGGCGACCGGGACGGCCGGCCAGGACGAGGCCACGGGGTGCCAGTAGCCCACCTCGAGGACGAGGGTCCCCTGGAGGAGGGCCCAGGTGAAGCTGGTGGCGACCGCCAGGGCGAGGGTCACCAGGAGGTCCGGGAGGCGCAGGGCCATCGCGAGCGGGAGTCCGGGGACGAGGACCGCGAACGCGACCGCGAGCAGCGGCCGCCCCGGGACGTCGACGTCGAGCGCAGCCAGCGCCGGGACGGTCAGGGCCAGGACGAGGGACAGGAGGAGCAGGGGCCGCAGCCGGGTCCAGACCCGCGCGTGCCGGAGGTCGGGGGCGGTACCGCCGGGTCCCGCCTCCGCTCGACGGCGGGGCGGCGTCGCCGGCTGGTCCCGCTGCGGCACCGTCACGTCCGGGGCGCTCACGAGGGTCGGGCCGGGGACACCGGGACCTGGTCGAGCACCGTGGTACCTCCGCTCACGTCACGCCCACCACGGGCGGTGGACCTGCCGGACGACTTCCGGCTGACCCTCGTCCATCGTCGTGACGGGACGGGACCTGAAGCCCGGGGCGGCGCCTTCACCGCTGGGCGCGGCGGAACCGGACGACGCACCAGGGCAGGCACGCGACCGCGAGGGCGAAGCGCACCGCGTCGCCGACGTCCCCCTGCGGGACCAGCAGCGAGGCGCTCGCCAGGAGGATCACGACGGCCGCCTCGACCAGCACGCGCCGCGGGGTGCGCGGGAACGTGCTCCACCCACCGACCACGACACGCTGGAGGACGGCCTGGACGCCGAAGGCGACCAGGGTGGCCGCGGCCGCGCCCTCGATGCCGAAGCGGGGGATCGCCAGGAGGTTGAAGCCGATGTTCACCGCGGCCGCCACCACCGTGCACGCGGCCAGCGTCCGGTTGCGGCCCTCGGTGATGAGCATCCGGCCCGACGCGCTGCTCGCCGCCACGGGGTAGGCGCTCAGCAGGACCAGGAGGACGACGGGGAGCAGGGTCGAGGGGCGGAAGGACTCCGGCGCCACGATGCGCAGACCCAGCGGTGCGCCCAGGACCATCCCCAGGACGACGGGGCTGAGCAGCCGCAGCACGGTGTCGCGCGCTTCGCCGATGAGGCGCCGGCGCACAGCCGAGTCGCTGATGGCGGCGAACCGCGGGGTCCAGCTCCAGCTCATCAGGCCGATGACCTGCACCGCCACGTAGCCGAGCGTGTAGGCGATCTGGTAGCGACCCACCTCCTCGGCTCCCGCGAGGCGCTGCAGCACGATCCGGTCACCGGCGGTGAGCGCGAAGACGGAGACGGAGTCGATGACCAGGGCGCCACCGACGGCCAGGGCCGGCCCGGCGGTGCGCCACGACAGCGCACCTCTCACCCGCGGCCGGACGAGCACGAACCCCAGGACGCACCCGAGGACGTCCATGGCCACGAGGCCGGTGGCGAAGCTGGTCACCGAGGCCGTCCCCGTCCGGCCCTCCTGAAGGAGGAGGAACGCGAGGCCGACGACCTGCCCGCCGATGGCGGTCAGCGCCCCGACGACGGTGAAGGCGCGCAACCGGTCGGCGGCCAGCAGCAGGCCGGAGCAGACGAGGATGCCGGCCGACGGGATCGTCCACAGGATGGTGAGGGTGAGCAGCGGTGAGTCCGCCATGCCGAGCGCGGGGGCCCACCACGCGGCACCGGCCCAGGCGACCAGCGTCAGGACCGAGACCAGGATCATCGCCGTCGACGCCAGGGCACGCACGACGTGGTCGTGACCGTCCTGGGCGCGGCGCAGCACGATGGCGTGGTTCATCCCCACCAGCAGCAGCGCGCTCAGCAGCTGGTGCAGGGCGATGGCGGTGGCCAGCGAACCGAGCTGGGCCGGGTCGTCCAGGACGTGCGCGAGGACCGGTGCCGCGAGGGCTCCCGTGACCAGCTGCATCCCGGCCACGACGACGTAGAGCATCCCGCGCCCGAAGAGGGCGTTCCCGCTGGCCGCCTCGACCGCTCGGTCGCCGTCGCCGTCGCCGGCTCCCGCGGAGGGCGCGGAGCGCTCCTCCTCAGCGGTCTCCTGCTGTCCCTCGTCGGGAGGCACGGCGCGCGTGGACGTCGCGGAGCTCACAGCGCCCCCTCCGCCGCAGCGGTCGCGGCGGGCGGAGCGGGACGCGGGACGGGGGCGGGGGGCACGGCTCCAGTAGAGCGGCCCGGCGCACGCGAGGCACAGGGCCGAACGTGGCGGCCCGACCAGGCGAACAGGGTCTTGGCACTGTGCAGCAACGACTCAGCCTCCAGCGGCGAGGGACGTGGTTCAGCCGGTCGGCCCTGCGGCCCGACCCGAGACGGCTCGGCGGCCGGGTGACGCGCGACCCCGTCCGGGGTCAGGACCAGGGATGGCTCTCGATGGTGAGCCAGTCGACGAGCACGTGGCCCTGCGCACCGGCCGCAGGCCCCGCGGCCGGGTCGTCGGCCGCGGCCAGGCTCGTCTCGGTCTGCAGGACGAAGTGCATGGACGTGTCCGGGACACCCGTGGTCGAGGAACCGACGACCACGTCGTCGAGGAGGAAGCGGACCAGTCCCGGGCTCCACTCGATGGTGGTGGTGTGCCACTCCTCGAACGTCGCGTCGCTGCTGAACTCCTCCTGGCTGCCCGCCGGATCGGCGTGGTGCAGGAACGCGCCGAGCGAACCGGTCAGGTCCGCGTCGGGGAAGTCGATCTCCCCGTCGTCGGGCCACCGCTCGGAGTCCGGCCACAGCAGGAACGCGAGCTTGAACCCGTGGACCGCGTCGGCGCGCAGCCGCAGGGAGTACCGGCCGTAGGTCTGCCCGTAGCCGGTGATGCGCGGCACGACGGCCGCCGTGGCGGGTTGCCCGTCGACCGTGTGCAGGCGGAAGTCCAGGACTCCGTCGTGCACCGAGAGCACGTCGTCGGGCCGGTAGACGCCCACCTTGCTGGTGTCGCGCCAGCCCGTCGGGTAGACGTCGAACCGCTCGCCGTGCACGGCACGGAAGTGGCCCTCGGCAGCGTCGCGGGTGAAGTCCTCCCGGAACGGCAGTGCGTTGGCGGGGCCGTAGGCGGTCGAGCCGATCGCCGCGCCACCCGCCGGCGAGCTCTCCCCCGTCGACGGGCTGCGCGTCCGCACGACCGCCGCGGTCCCGCCGCCCAGCCCGATCGTCAGGACGGCGGCCAGGACGGCGCGGCGGGGCACGGCGGTCACCCGGTTCAGCTCGCCATGCGGACCGCGTCGGCGCGCAGCTCGAGGGCGGTGAGGTCGATGACCACGTCGGCCTCGACCTGCGCGACGTCGACCTGCGCGACGTCGGCCTGCGTGACGTCGGCCTGCGTGACGTCGACCTGGGCGGGGACGGCCACCGGCGCGACCGGGGCGGGGACCGCGGGCACGACGGGGGCGATGACGACGTCGGCGGCCGGGCGCACGCGCTCCGCGACCAGCGCCGTCAGGACGCGGAACCCGTCGCGGAAGGTGTTGAGGTTGCTCTCGCCGTGGATGCGCTCGAACTCGAAGCTGGGGACCTCGCGGATGTCCAGCTTCGCCTTGGCGATGCGGGTGTTGATGAGGGTCTCGATCTCGAAGCCGTCGCCCCAGTTCTTCTCGTCGCGGTTCTCACCCGAGGGGTCGAGCTCCAGCGCCGGCAGGCACGTCGCCCAGAAGGCGTTGTAGCCGTAGCAGAGGTCGGTGTAGCGGGTGCCGAACAGGACGTTCGCGGCGGTGTTCAGCGCCCAGTTCCCGGCGCGGCGCAGAGCGGTGATGTCGTTGCTGCCGCCGCCCAAGGCGAAGCGGGTGCCCTTGGCGAAGTGCGCGCCGGCCAGCAGGGCCTCGACGAAGCGCGGGATCTCCCGCGGGTCGGCGGAACCGTCCGCGTCGAGCATGACGAGGATGTCGCCGGTGGCGGCGGCAAACCCGCACGCCATGGCGTTGCCCTTGCCGCGACGGTTCTGCAGGACGATCTTGACGTCGGGGCGCAGGGCCTTGGCGGTCTCGATGGTCCCGTCGGTGCTGCGGCCGTCGACCACGATGACCTCGTGGACGTCGGGCATGAGGGCGAACACGTGGGGCAGGTTCGCGGCCTCGTTGTAGGTCGGGACGATGACGCTGATGCGCGGTGCACCGCTCGTGGTCGCCTGCGCTGCGCCGGCCCCGGAGACGTTCGGGGCGGCGGACTCGACGGCGTCCGCGGTGCGGTGGGTGACGATGAGTTCCGACATGTTGATGCTCCCTGAGTCAGGGGGCCCGGTTTCGCCTCTCGCTCCCCGTCGGGCCACGGCGACCAAGACGCCCGACGGATCTTCACGTGCCCATGTTCTGCCGCCGGCGGTACCGGCGACTCGATGTGCTTCGACAGTAGGTACCTCTCGGAACGCTGTGCAGCCGTAGTGACCTGTTCGCAGCAGTGAGTGACTCTCCCGGAGCAGTCACCGAGAGTGCTGTGACGCGGAGCCCCAACAGTTCACGCTCAGTGATCAGCCGTCGGGGCCGTCAGCTGCTCCGCGACGGCGACGAGGAGGGCGAACCACGCGTCCACCGCGTCCTCGCGCGCGATCGCGGGGCGCCACGCTCCCGCCAGGGCCAGCGAACCCTCCCCCAGCGCCAGGCCGTCGCCCTCGGCCAGCACGCCGTCCCGCACCGCCTGGAGCACCGCCGGCCGGCACCGCGCCGCCAGGGACGCCGTGGAGCCCGACACGTCGAGGTCGCCCGCCGCGACCACGGCCACCAACCGGCCGGCCACGGGCGGCAGCTCGAGGGCCGCCAGCAGGAGGACGTCGTCGGGGCGCCGCCCGCCGGCCGCGCGGCGCCCGGCCGGCCGGAGCAGGACCGACGCCAGTTCCACCTCCCGTCCCCGCCACGCCCCGCCGAGGACGAGGTCGGCGGCCGCGGGGTCGGGTCCCGCGAGCCGCGGGACGGGGTGCCGCGTCACGACCGAGGGCAGGGCCGGACGTTCGGACCACCCGCGCGCGGCGGCGAGATCCCGCAGGAACGCCGTGCGCTCGTCGCGCGCCCGGCGACGACGGGCCGCGCCTGACAGGACCACCACCCGGGAACCCCCTCGCCTCCGACGACGTCGCCGGAACCCGCTCACCGTCGCAGACCCGGCGGTGGCGCGCGGCTCGGCCGCCACCCGTCCGGCGCAGCGCCGGCACGGCCGATCGGGTCGTGCTCGTCCCGCAGCGGCCCGGGCGTTGCGCCAACGGGGTCACGCTCCGTCCGCAGACCCCTTCCGCTGCCTAGCGTCGAAGGGCGAGAGGTCGGTCCGCACCGGACGACGGAACTCGCATCCCGCTAGTTCCCCCCGCGAGAGGTCCGTCCGTGAGCCGTCCCCGAGGCCCTGCCCCCGCCCTGCTCGTGGCCGTGGCCGAGGTCCCCGCCGCACCGGCCGACGGGACCGCCTCCTTCGACCGCTCCGTCGTCCGCGACGCCGTCGTCGACGGCGTCCTGGACGCCCTCGTCCACACCTCGACGCCCGGACGCTACACCGGCGCGCAGGTGCTGCTCCGCCTGGCCGGCCGGCCGCGCACCGTCCTGGACGTCGCGCTGCCCCTGGTCCGCGCCGACGTGGAGCGGGTGCTCGCGGAACTGCCCGCTTCGGTGCTGGACGTCTCCGCACCCGCCGGACCCGCCCCCGGACCGCGGCCCTCGATCGCCGTCGTCGTGCCCACCGTCGTGGGCCGCGTCGACGAGCTCGACCGGCTGCTCACGAGCCTCGCCGTCCTGGACCACCCCGACGTCGACGTGGTGCTCGTCGACAACCGCACCACGCGGACGCTCCACGACCCCCTGCCGGACCTGCTGGCCCGCCACCCCGGGGTGCGCTGCGTGCGTGAACCGCGGCCCGGGATCTCCGCCGCCCGCAACGCCGGAGCGGCCGCGACGGACGCCGACGTGGTGGCCTTCACCGACGACGACGTGGCGGTGGACCCGGGGTGGCTCAGCGCCCTCGCGGACCGGTTCGCCCGGTTCCCCGACGAGCTCGCCGTCACCGGGCTCGTCGTGCCCGCCGAGCTCGAGACCACCGCCCAGCTGCAGTACGAGGCCCACTACGGGGGTTTCGGCGGCACCCGCACGTTCGAGGCCGTCCGCATCAGCGGGTCGAACCGACGAGGGCTCGCGGTGGTGCGCTACGACGACGACCGCCCCCCGCACATCCTTCCCGTCTACGGCGTCGGGGCCTACGGGGCGGGCGCCAACATGGCGTTCCGCCGTCGTGAGCTCCTGGCCCGCGGGGGTTTCGACACGAGCCTGGGCACCGGCACCCCGGCCTGCGGCGGCGAGGACCTCGCCGCCCTCGTCGACGTCCTGTGGTCCGGCGGGGCGATCGGCTACGAACCGGCAGCCCTCGTGCACCACACGCACCGCCGCGACGCGGCGGGCCTCGAGCGGCAGCTGCACGGCAACGGCATCGGCTTCACGGCCATGCTGTGCGCCCTCGTGGTGCGCGACCACCGGCACGCCACCGCGCTCGCGGCGCTGGTCCCGGCCGCCACCGTCCGCCTCGCCGTCCGCACCGTGAACCGGCTCCGGCGGCTCGACCCGGCCGGCGTCGCCACCGCCCGCGGGGCGGTCCTCTCCGCCCCCTCCACGGTCCCCGTGCCCGCCGCCCGCTTCGCCGCGCTCGAGCTGTCGGGGTTCCCCGTCGGCCCGGCCGCGTACGCCCGCAGCCGCCGCCGGACCGCCCGCCTGTCCCGCACCGCCGCCACGGCCGCCTCGCGCGGGGCCGTTCTCCCCACCGGAAGGCCCTCATGACCCTCACGACCCCCCAGCCGGCGCCCCTCGCGGAGGTGCCCGCCACCGGCACCGTCACCGTGGTGGTCTGCGCGTACACCCTCGACCGCTTCGACGACCTGATCGCGGGAGTCGCTGCGCTGCAGGGCCAGACGCGGACGGCGGACGAGGTCGTGCTCGTCGCCGACCACAACGACGAGCTGGCCGCGCAGGCCGCCGCCGCGTTCCCCGGGGTGCGGGTCGTGGCGAACACCGAGGCCCGCGGCCTCTCCGGCGCGCGGAACTCCGGCATCGCCGCGAGCACCGGCGACGTCGTGCTGTTCCTCGACGACGACGCCTGCCCGGACCCGGACTGGGTGCGCCGCAGCGCCGAGGCCTTCGCCGACCCCGACGTCGTCGGCGTCGGCGGCTGGGCGCGACCGGCGTGGGACGCCCCCGGCCGGCCCGCGTGGTTCCCCGAGGCGTTCCTCTGGGTCGTGGGCTGCAGCTACGAGGGCCTGCCGGAGCACACCGCGTCCATCCGCAACCCGATCGGCGCCACCATGGGCTTCCGGCGCGCGGACGTCGTCGCGGCCGGCGGCTTCACCAGCGGCATCGGGCGGGTGGGCAAGCACCCCGTCGGCTGCGAGGAGACGGAGCTGTCCATCCGCGTCCGCTCCCGCGCCGGGGCGCGCCCCGCGCGCATCGAGCTGCGCCGCGACGCCGTCGTGCACCACCGCGTGCGCGCCGACCGGCACACGCTGGACTACTTCACGCGCCGGTGCTTCTGGGAGGGCTACTCCAAGGCCGTCGTCGCGGCGGCCGTGGGCTCCGACGACGCGCTGTCCAGCGAGCGCTCCTACACGGCGAAGGTCCTGCCGGCGGCCGTGGGCCGCGGCCTGGCCCGCGCCGCCCGCGGCGAGGTGGCCGGCGCCGCGCAGTCCGGCGCCGTCGTGCTGGGGTTCGCGACCACGGCGCTCGGCTACGGCTACGGCCTGCTCGCCCGCCGCGGCCCGAAGTTCGGGGTCGCCGCGTGAGCACTCCCCTGCTGCCGGTGTTCTGCACCGAGGTCGACCTCGACGCGGACGCCCTGCACACCCCCGTCGTCCCCGCGGACGCCGCCACGGTGCGGGTCCTGGTGCGCCGGGCGGGGACCCCGCTCGGCTACGTCGACCTGCCGGCCGGCACGCCGCTGACGCGGGACGTGCTCGTCGGCGGGCTCCCCGCCCCCGCGCGCGAGGGGCTCGACCACGCCCCGGCCGACGCCCCGCTGTCCGCGGTCCCGGCCGACGAGCGCGTCAGCGTCGTGGTCTGCACCCGCGAACGCGCCGCGACCCTCGCGGCGTGCCTCGAGCACCTCGCGGCCCTGACCTACCCCGGGCTCGAGGTCGTCGTCGTCGACAACGCCCCGCGCAGCGCGGCGACCCGCGAGGTCGTCGAGGCCCTGGCCGCGCGCGACCCGCGCTTCCGCTACGTGCTGGAGGCGCGCCCGGGCCTCTCGATCGCCCGCAACACCGGCCTGCGGGCGGCGACGGGCGACGTCGTGGCCTTCACCGACGACGACGTGCGCGTCGACCCGCTGTGGATCCACGGGCTCGTGCGGGGCTTCGCGCGCCGCGCGGACGTCGCGTGCGTCACGGGGCTCGCGGCCGCCGCCTCGCTGGACTCCCCGCTCGAGGCGTACTTCGACGGGCGCGTGTCCTGGGCGACCGTGCGCGCACCGCGCGTGTTCGACCTGGCCGGGGGCCGCGACCGCGGGGCGCTCTACCCCTTCGCGGCCGGCGTGTTCGGCACGGGGGCGAACTTCGCGGTGCGCCGCTCGGTGATGCTCGAGCTGGGCGCCTTCGACGAGGCGCTGGGCGCCGGGGCCCCGACGCGGGGCGGCGAGGACCTCGACGCCTTCGTCAAGGTCGTCCTCGAGGGCTACGCGCTGGCCTTCGAACCCTCCGCCGTCGTGTGGCACCACCACCGCTCCGACCTCGCGGCCCTGCAGGCGCAGATGTACGGCTACGGCACGGGACTCACGGCGTTCTACGCCAAGCTGCTCCTGACTCCCTCGACCCGCGCCGGGGTCCTGCGCGCCGTCCCGCAGGGGGTGGTCAAGCTCGCCCGCACGGTGCTGGCGACGCGGCGCGCGCCCGGAGGCGGCGCCGACGGGGAAGCCCGCCAGCCGGCGCCGAAGGGCCTGCTCGTGCGGGAGCTCGCCGGCATGGTCGCGGGCCCCGCCCTGTACTGGCGGGCCCGCCGCTCGGTGTGACGCCCCCGCGTGGTCGTGGCACCGGACACCGGTGCCCGCCGCGCGGTGGGACGCCCGCTCCGAACCGCACGCGAGAGAAGAGGGACGACGACGGCATGGGCCGACTCGACGAACGACCTGCCCGCACGACGGTCGACGGCCGTGGTGCCGCGGCGGCCTGGAGGGGCCGGCGCGTGCTGGCCGCCGTCGCGGACGACGCGCGGGCCGCGGGCAGCCGGCTCCTGTTCAGCTCGATCGGGGGTTCCGCCTTCGTCCCGGGGGCCGGTCGTCGCCTCCTGTTCGCCCTCGCCGGGGCCAGCGTCCGGTCCGCGCCCGGGACGTCCTTCCGGTTCTCGGGCAGGCCGGCCCACCTCACGGTGGGGGCGGGCGTGTTCATGAACCAGGGCGTCTTCGTCGAGGCGAACGCACCGGTGGTCATCGGCGACGGGTGCCTGCTCGGGATGGACAGCATGATCGTGACGTCCAACCACCCGCTCGACGACGACGGGCGGATCAGTCCGCAGGGCGAGGGCTCTCCCGTGTCCATCGGGAAGCGGGTGTGGATCGGGGCTCGGGCGGTCCTCCTGCCCGGGAGCGTCGTGGAGTCGGACTGCGTCATCGCGGCCGGCGCCGTCGTCCGCGGGCACTGCGCAGCACACGGCCTCTACGCCGGTGTCCCCGCCCGGCGCATCCGGGAACTGCCCCGCCCCGTCGCGGCCTGACGGCACAACCCGCCGGAGAACGACGGGACACCCTGCTGGAGAGCCCGTTCGCACCCCGCGCGGAGGACCCCGTCCGGTGCCGTGAGCGGCGCACCGAGCGGGGTCCGTCCACGTCGCGGCGAGGGCGGACCCTCAGACGGCCTCCCAGGCCGCGACCCAGTCGACCTGCAGGTGCCCCGTCCGGCCCGCGAGCGGGGCCGTCGTCCGGATCGTCTGGATCGCGAGGTGCAGGGGCTGCGACGGTGACACCGTGCTGTGCCCGGTGACCTCGCCGTCCATGAGGAAGGTCACCCCCGACGCCGTCCACTCCACCGTGGCGACGTGCCAGTCCTGCCACCGGGCCGTCGTCTGCACGGCCAGGGCGTTCTGCGTGGGATCGTCGAGGCGGTGGTTGTAGGAACCGATCGTGGCGTCGGTGCCGCCCTCGGCGAAGTCGATCTCCCCGTCGTGCCACTCGTTGCGGTCCGACCACAGCAGGACCGCGGCACCCCACTCGGGGACCGCGTCGAAGCGCAGGCGGACCGAGTAGCGCCCGTACACGCGTCCGCCCCACGTGCCGTCGCCGTTGACCTGCGCCACGATGCCGGCGCCCCGGGCGGCCCCGTCCTCCTCGCGCACCCGCACGTCGAGCAGGCCGTCGTGGACCGAGGTCACGTCGCGGTCGTAGAGCGGTGTCCCGGAGGGGTTGGTGAACCCGTCGTAGGCCAGCCACTGGTCGCGGTAGTGGCGGCCGGGGAACTTCCCCTCGGCGAGCGGGGTCGAGAAGTCCTCGGCCAGGACCTGGCGCCAGCCGGGCAGGTCCCCCACGGGGAGCGTGGTGTCCACGGGCGTCTGCGCGGGGGCCGGGGTGGCCGGCTCGGTCGGGGGCGCCGTGCTCGGGGCGGGCGTCGGTGCGGCACTCGGGCCCACGGTCGTCGCGGCGGGCGAGGCGATCGCGGCCAGCCGCTGCTGCGCCGTCGTCAGCGCGGTGGAGACCGTGTGCAGCACGGCGTCGTCCGCGACGTCGATGCGCCCGACGGCGCCCAGGCTCGACCAGGTGTCGCCCACGCGCGCGCAGGCCGCGAAGGTGTAGCGGCCGGCGGGCAGCGTCCCCCGGGACTGCAGGGGGACGGCGACGGTGGACAGCCGCACGTCGCGCTGGAGGGGGAAGTCGACGGCCCGCCCGTCGGCGTCGCTGAAGCAGACGCCGGCGTACTCCGCGGTCGTGGCCCGGCGCGCGATGATGACCGCGTCGACGGTGACGTCGCGCGCGACGCTGGTCACCGCGGCGGACGCCCGGAACGCCGAGTCGGCCCCGCTGCCGTGCAGCGCGAGCAGGACCACGCACACGACGGTGACGACGAAGGCCGCCACGAGGGCCTGCAGCCCGTGGTTGCGACTGCTCACGCCGATCACCTCCCGAGGTGTCGCGGTGGACGACCGCTGTCCAGGACCATCGACGCGTCCGCCGTCCACCTTGAGCCCCGCCGCCCCGCTCCGGGGCGCGGCGCTCACCCGGCCGCGTACGCCTCGAACTCCGCCAGTCCCACGTTTCTCGTCGACGCGGAGACGCCCGTCACCCGGAACACCACCCGCGAGGACACCCGCGCCGGGAACGACACCGTCGTCGCCGACCCGTCGTCCCCCAACGCACCCACCGCCACCGACGACCCGTCCGAGAACGTCAACGTCCCCGACGTCACCCGGTCATCGAGGTTCGGCCGGTCGAACAGCACCACGCGCGACAACGACACCGCAGCCGGCCACGACAACGTCAACGACGCACCCACACCCTCACCCGCACTCGCCCACTCCGCCGAG
>NZ_VWPY01000028.1 GCF_011839805.1 Kineococcus rubinsiae
CCGCGCAGGGCGCCGACCTCGTCGACGTGGGCGGGGAGTCCACGCGGCCCGGGGCCGTGCGGGTCAGCGCCGAGGAGGAGGCCCACCGGGTCCTGCCCGTCGTGCGCGGCCTGCGCGCGGCGGGCGTCGTCGTCAGCGTCGACACCATGCGCGCCGGCCTCGCGCGCGCCGCCGTGGCGGCGGGCGCCGTGGTCGTCAACGACGTCTCGGGCGGCCTGGCCGACCCGGCGATGGCGGCCACGGTGGCGGAGCTGGCCGAGGCGGTCCCCGAGCTGCGCTACGTCCTGTCGCACTGGCGCGGGCACTCCGACGTCATGACCTCCCTCGCCCGCTACGACGACGTCGTCGCCGAGGTCGGCGCCGAGCTGACCACCCGCCTGGACGCGGTCCTGGCCGCCGGGGTGCCGCGCGAGCGCGTCGTCCTCGACCCGGGCCTGGGCTTCGCCAAGGTCGCCGTGCACGACTGGGCGCTGCTGCGCGCCCTGCCGCAGCTCGCCGGGCTCGGCTGCCCGCTGCTCGTCGGGGCCTCGCGCAAGCGGTTCGTCAGCGCGCTGCCGGCCGACCGCGACGACGCCACGGCGGCGATCTCCGCGCTCGCCGCCGCCGCCGGCGCGTGGGGCGTCCGGGTGCACGAGCCGCGGGCCTCGGCCGCGGCGGTCCGCGTCGCCGCCGCGTGGTCCGGCGCCGGTCAGGAGGTCCCCGCGTGAGCTCGCTCGACGCCGCCGGTCCCGTCCTCGACGCCGAGGGGCGGGTGCTCGACCGCATCGTCCTGCGCGGCCTGCGGGCCGTGGGGCACCACGGCGTCCTGGAGTCCGAGCGGGTGCTGGGCCAGCCGTTCGCCCTCGACGTGGCGCTCCACCTCGACGTCCGCGGCGCGGCCGCGACCGACGACCTCACGCAGACCGTGCACTACGGCGTCCTCGCGCAGGAGCTCGTCGACGTCCTCGCGGGGGAGCCGGTGGCCCTGCTGGAGCGCCTGGCCGAGCTCGTCGCCGCGCGCTGCCTGGCCGCGTCGCCGCTCGTGGCGGCCGTCGACGTCGTCGTGCACAAGCCGCACGCGCCGATCCCCGTGCCGTTCGACGACGTCGAGCTCGTCGTGCGCCGGGTGCGCGCGTGAGCCCCGTCGCCGCCGTCCTCGCCCTCGGCTCGAACCTGGGCGACCGCGCCGCGGTGCTCGCCTCCGCCGTCGCCGCGCTGGACGCGACCGACGGCATCGACGTCACGGCGGTGTCCGCCACGGTCGAGACCGACCCCGTGGGCGGCCCCGAGCAGCCGGACTTCCTCAACGCCGTCGTGCTGGTGGACACCACGCTCACCCCGCACGCCCTGCTGGACGCGTGCCAGCGCGTCGAGGCCGAGCACGGGCTGGACCGGAGCACCAAGGTGCACTGGGGGCCGCGCGTCCTCGACGTCGACGTCGTGACCTACGGCTCCCTCGTGGCCGCGGACGAGCGGCTCGTCGTGCCCCACCCGCGGGCCCACGAGCGCGCGTTCGTGCTGGCCCCGTGGGCGCAGGTCGACCCGGACGCGGTGCTCCCGGGCCCCGGCGGCGGCCGGGTCGCGGACCTCCTCGCCGTCGCGCCCGACGCGGCGGGTGTGCGGTGAGGCCCTCGCGCGCGGGTGCGCTCGCCGCGGTGGCGGTCGTCGTCGCGGCCCTGACGTGGTCGGCGCTGCGGATCTGGACCGCCCGCGGCGGCACGGAGCCGGAGCTCATGTGGCGCACCGTGCTGACCGTCGGGCTGCTCGCCGTCGCGGTGTTCGGCGTCGGCTGGCCCGTGCGGCAGTGGGTGCGCGGCGACCGGAGCCGCCGCATCGACGCCCTGCGCGCGGCCCGCACGGCCGCGCTGGCCAAGGCGTCCTCGTACGCGGGCGCGCTGCTGCTGGGGTTCTTCGCCGGCTACGTCGTGCACTTCGTCCCGACGGTCGAGATCGCCGCCCGCCGCAGCCAGCTCGTCCTGGGGCTCGCGGACCTCGTCGCCTCCGGCGTCCTGCTGGCCGCCGGCCTGCTCGTCGAGCGCTGGTGCCGCGTCCCGCCCGAGGACGACGACGACCGGGGTGCCCTGGCCCGCGGCTGACGGGCCGACCTCCGCCGCTCGTGACGGACCGTCACGAGTGATCTGCCGGGGCAGTGCGGACCTGGCACGATGGTCGGGCAACCAGGGAGGGCGACGACCCGGCTCCCGGTCGCTGCGGGCGGACCAGGCAGGCGACGGGAGACGGCGTGAGCGCACCAGCCGGCGGGCAGGTCCTCGACGTCGCGCACCTCTTCCGCGCGCTGCCCACCGCCTACCTGGTCGTGGACCCGGACCTCGTCATCGTCGAGGCCAACGAGGCGTACCTGGAGCTGCTGGGGCGCGAGCGCGGGGACCTGCTGGGGCGGTGGACGTTCGACGCCTTCCCGCCCGCCCCGGACAGCCTCGACGACCAGGGCCGCAACCCGCTGCAGCTGGCCTTCGAGGAAGCCCGCGACAGCGGGCGCACCGTGCCCCTGCCCCTGTTCGAGTACGCCGTGCGCGACCTCGCCACCGAGCAGGTGCTCACCCGGTTCTGGTCGCTGATCATCTGCCCCCTGACCTCCCCGGAGGGGGACGTCGTGGCGGTGCTGCAGCGGGTCGAGGACGTCACCGACTACGTCCTCGAGCGGCGGCAGGCCCGCGCGGACGTCCAGCTGGGCCGTGAGCGGGTGCAGGCGGTCGAGGGGGACCTCTACCGGCGGATGCAGGAGCTGCAGGTCGCCCAGGGCGAGCGGGAGCGGGCGGTGGCGCAGCTCGCGCGGTTGAGCGAGCTGGCCATGGCGCTGGCCGCGGCCGACACCGTCGCCGAGGTCGAGCGGACCGTCGTCCGGGCGGGTTCGCAGGTCCTGGGCGCGGAGAGCACCACGCTGGTCTCCCGCGCGGAGGAGGCCGGCAGGCCGGCGTGGCGCCTCAGCGACGGCGACGGCGGGTCGCCCGGGTCGGTCCCCCACGACAGCACCCTGCCGGTGTGCGAGACCGCCCGCGCGGGCCGCGGCCCGCACCGGCCCGGGACGTCCGGCCCGGACGGACCCACCGTCCGCGCCGTCCTCGGTCACGACGGTCGCCACCCCGTGACGGGCTCGGCCGAGGGGAGCGGGGACCGGGAGGAGTCGTGGTGGGTGGTGCTGCCGCTGACGACCGGTGAGCAGCGGCTCGGCTGCCTCGCCGTGAGCTGGAGCCGGGACCAGCGTCCCTCCGGCGTGCAGGAGGTGCTGCTGCAGGGCTTCGCCGCCCAGTGCGCGCAGACGCTGGCGCGCCTGGGGGCCCGGGAGGTCGAGCGCCGCGACGCGGCGGAGCACCGCCGGATGAGCGCGGCCCTGCAGCGGGCCCTGCTGACCAGCCCGCCCGAGTCCGAGCACACGCAGGTCGTCGTGCGCTACCAGCCGGCGGCCACGGCCGCGCAGGTCGGCGGCGACTGGTACGACGCGTTCGTGCAGCCCGGCGGGGCCACGGTCGTGGTCATCGGTGACGTCCTGGGGCACGACACCTTCGCCGCGGCCACCATGGGGCAGGTCCGCACGGTCCTGCGCACGATCGGGGTGCTCGACGACGAGTCGCCCGCGAGCGTCCTGACCAAGACCGACCGGGCCATGGCCCACCTGCAGCTCGGCACCACCGCCACCGCGATCGTGGCGCGGCTGGAGCAGGACCCGGACGAGCGCCGCGAGGGCCTGACGCAGCTGCGGTGGTCCAACGCCGGGCACCCGCCCGCGATGCTCCTGCACCCCGACGGCACGGTGGAGGTCGTCAGCACCGAGCACGCGGACCTGCTGCTGGGGGTCGTGCCCGACAGCGCGCGCCAGGAGACGGTCCACCTGCTCCCGCGGGAGGCGACGCTGCTGCTCTACACCGACGGCCTCGTCGAGCGCCGCGACCAGGACCTGCAGCAGGGGCTCGAGCTCCTGGCGCAGACGCTGCGCGAGCTCGGCGCGGACGGCCCGGACCTGGACACCCTGGTCGACCGGGTGCTGGCGCGCATGCTGCCGCCCCAGCCGGAGGACGACGTCGCGGTGATCGCCGTCCGCCTGCACCGCCAGGACCGTCCCCGCCCCGCGGCGGCCGGCCCGCAGCGGGATCCCGGGGACGTGCCGCCCGAAGCGGGGCCCTGACGGCCGGGGCGCCGCTCAGTCGTCGAAGACGCACCAGCAGAGGTGGTTGCGCCGCTCCTGGTCGCTGAGGACGAGCTCGACGAGGTGCGCGGGGAGCTGCCGGCGCTGCCAGTCCCGCTCGGCGCGCCCCCGCGCGGAGGCCCCGTCGGCCGGCGTCGCCGCCCGGACCGCCTTGATCGCGTAAGCCGCGGCGCCCAGGTCGTGCTCCGGGACGTGCGCGACGCACGCGGCCTGCCCGGCGGCGTACGCGGCCCACCGCGCCGCACCCCGCAGCGGCCGCGCCGCCCCCATGGCGTGCCCGCCGGCGGCGCGGGTCGCCGTCATCGTCCGCTCGCCGCGGGCCCAGGCGCGGGCGGCCTCGACCGCCTCCCGGGGACGCGGGTCCAGGGGGGCCACCTCCTCGAACAGCGGCAGCACGTGCTCGGCGCACGCGGCCGCCCACCGGGCGAGGGCGTGGTGGTCGTCGTCGGTGAGGGTGCCGCCCCGGCGCTCCGTCACGAGCCGCGGGTCCCGCACGGGCGGGAGGATCACGGGGAGGGCGGGCGGAGGCCCTCGACGACCGCGGTCACGGCGCTCTCGCGCCGGTCGGCGCCGGGGTCCTCGCCGCGGGCCCAGAGCGGGACGAGGACGGGGGCGTCGCCGGGCTCGCGCGCGGCCAGCAGCACCGTGCGCGGGTAGGCGCCGCGGAGCTCGAGGAGGGCGAGTCCCGGCACGGCACGGCGGACCGCCCCGACCACGGCGACCTCGGCCGCGTGGGCGTCGTCCGCCGCGCCCGGCCGGCTGCGGGCCAGGGCGGCGTCGAGGAGCGGGGTGAACTCGTCGTCGTCGCCCGCCCAGTCCTCCGCGAGGCGCAGCAGCTCCGCGTGCAGCGCGGGGTCGGCGAGGACGACCGCGGCCTCGAGCTCCAGGAGGGTGAGGTTCGTGCCGCTGCCCAGGCGGGCCAGCAGCGCCGTCCGCGCCCGGTCGTCGCCGGTCGAGGCCAGCGCCAGCATCGCCTCGGAGCGGACGTCGGGGTCGCGGTCGTCGAGCAGGACGACCAGGGCGTCGCGGACCGCCGGGGTGTCGGCCTCGACCTGGGCCAGGCCGAACGCCGCCCAGTCGCGGACCCGGGGCTCTTCGTCGCGGGTGAGGGCGACGAGCGCGTCGACGACCCGCCCGGTCAGGGCGCCGCCCGCCACCACGGCCCCACCGGGCAGGGCCCGCACCAGGGCGAGCCGGATCCGGGCGTCGGGGTGCGTGAGGGGCACGTGGTCCAGGAGCACGGCCGCGCTGTCCGGCTCCCAGACGTCGCCGAGGGCGTCGACCGCCGCCACGAGCGCGTCGGGGTCGTCGCCCGCGGCGAGCAGGGCCGCCTGCTCGGGGGTCAGGGCGACGTCCGGTAGAGGCCCGCCGCGTACTCCTCGCCGTAGTAGCGCTCGAGGTCGGCGACGTCGGCCTCGGGGCGCTCCAGCGCCTTGGCGATCGCGGCCCGCCCGGTCACGGCCGCGGGGTCCCAGGTCTCGGGCTTCCAGAGGTCCGAGCGCAGGAACGCCTTGGAGCAGTGGGAGAACACCTGCTCGACCTCGACGACGACGGCGAGCACCGGGCGGTGGCCCTGGACGACCATCCGGTCGAAGAACGGCGCGTCGCGCACCAGCCGGGCGCGGCCGTTGATGCGCAGCGTGTCCCCGCGGCCGGGCAGGAACGAGATCAGCCCGACGTGGGGGTTGGTGAGGATGTTGCAGAACCCGTCGACGCGGCGGTTCCCCGGCCGTTCCGGGATCGCGACCGTGGTGTCGTCCAGCACCAGGACGAAACCCGGGGGGTCACCCTTCGGGGACACGTCGCACGTGCCGTCGGCGCCGGCCGTGGCCAGCAGGCAGAACGGTGAGGCGGCCAGCCACTCGCGGTCCAGGTCGTGCAGCCGGGACCGCTCCTTGGCCAGCGCCGCCGGCATCGGCTCGCCCAGCAGCGCCCGCAGCTCGGCCTCGTCCGCGACGACGTCCAGCTGGTGGTCGGCTGTCCCCGTGCCCGCGGTGTCCACGGGCTCAGTCTGCACCCGGGGCCCGACGCGCGGCCGCGACCCGGCCGACGGCGCCGAGGAGGAGGTCGCGCGGGCCGGTGAGCCGCCGGGCGGTGCTCACGTCGTGCACCAGCCGCGACGCGCGGACCAGCCGGGCCGCGGGCCGCCGGCGCTCGGCGTCGTAGGCCGCGAGCGCCGACGCGACGTCGGGGGCCCCGCGCAGCTGCCGCGCCAGGGCGACCGCGTCGACGAGGGACTCGCACGCCCCGCGCCCGAGGTGGGGAGCCATGGCGTGGGCGGCGTCACCGACGAGCACCGTGCGGCCGCTGGAGGTGTGCGCCGGCGGGCGCACGTCGAGGAGCGGCCGCGCGTCGAGCGTGGCCTCCTCGAGGTCCTCGACGGTGTCCACGACCCCGCGGTGCCAGCCGGCGTAGACGCGGCGCAGCAGCTCCTTCGGGGAGGCGAGCTCCGCGGGGCCGGCCAGGTCGCTGCGGAAGCACGCGTAGACGTTGGTCCGCCCGTCCAGGCGGGCGGTCGTGCCGAACACGCGACCCGGGCCCCAGGTCTCGGCCAGCGCCGTCGCCGGTCCGGCGGCGACCCCGCGGACGGCGATCGTGCCGAGGGCGCGCGGCCGCCCCACCGCGGGGAACAGGTCGCGGCGCAGGACGCTGCCGACCCCGTCGGCCGCGACGACCACGTCGGCCGCCGGCAGGTCCGCCGCACCGGCGACGGGAGCACCCCAGCGCACGACGCCGTCGGGCAGCCCGTCGGCCAGCGCGGCGAGCAGGGCGGTGCGCTCGACGAGCCGCACGGCCGTCCGGGGCGTCACCCGCACGAGGACCCGGCCGTCGGGCCGCCGCAGCTCCCCGCCGGCCGCGACGGCGCTCCCGGTGCGGACGAGGTCGCCGAGCCCCAGCTCCTCCAGCGCCGCGAGGGCCTGCGGCCACATGCCGAGCGTCCACCCGGACGTCGGCGGACCGTCGGCGCGCTCCCGCACCTCGACGTCCCAGCCGCCCGCCAGCAGGCCCCGCGCCGTCGCCAGCCCGGCGATGCCCCCGCCCACGATGAGTGCGCGCCCTCGCATCCCGCGACGCTACTGCGCCGCCGTCGGGTCGCGGGGGAACGCTTCCGGCAGCACGCCAGACTGGGCGGGTGCCCACCAAGCAGAGCGCCGGGATCCTGCTGCACCGGACCGACCCGGCCGGAGGCGTCGAGGTGCTGCTCGGGCACATGGGCGGGCCGTTCTGGGCGCGCAAGGACGAGCGCGCCTGGTCGATCCCCAAGGGGGAACCCGAACCCGGCGAGGAGCTGTTCGCCACCGCGGTGCGGGAGTTCCAGGAGGAGCTGGGGGTTCCCGTGCCGACGGGGGAACCCGTTCCGTTGGGCGAGGTCCGCCAGTCCGGCGGCAAGGTCGTCACCGCGTGGGCGGTGCGCGGCGACCTCGACGCGGCCGCCGTGCGCAGCGGAACGTTCACCGTGGAGTGGCCGCCGCGGTCGGGCCGCCTGCAGGAGTTCCCCGAGATCGACCGCGCGGAGTGGTTCGCCCCCGACGTGGCGCGCCTGAAGCTCGTCGCCGGTCAGGTGGCCCTGCTCGATCGGCTGCTCGACCTGCTCCCTGAGGCGACCGCTCGCGACGCCTCCGGCTGAGCCGGGCGGCCACCGCCGTTCGGGTGACGGCCCGATCTCGCGCTCAGGTCGGCCGAGGGTGGACCCGATCTTCAGTGAGCACGCTCCCTCACTCACGGAAGAACCAGGAGCACCTCCCCATGTCCCACGCCCCCAAGACGACGCTACGGATGGCTGCCGTCTTCACCGGCTTCGCGCTCTCCGCCGGCATCGCGGTCCCCGCCTTCGCCGCCGCTCCCTCCGTCGCCCGCGCCGCCGCGCCCTCCGTGTTCCTGGTCGCCGCTGACCCGGCGCCGGCGCAGGTCGTCTCGCGCCTCTCCGTCGCCACCGGGGCGCAGGAGGGTGGCAACAAGATCCTCGTCTCGGGCACCGGCCTGGCCACCGTCGACGGCACCGACCCCACGAAGTTCGTGGCGGAGACCGTCAAGTTCGGCACGATCGACCCCAAGACCAAGGCCTTCACCCCGCTGTCGACCGTCGCTGACGCCGACGTCACGGCGCTCTCGACCGGGGCGCTCGAGGTCAAGGTGCCCGCGGCCACCGCCGCCACCGGCACGACCGCCGCGCAGCTCAAGGTCGTCGTCGTCGTCGGCGACGCGAAGGTCGGCCCCGCCTACACGTACGTGCAGGCCGCGCCGTCCACGAAGGTCCTGTCGGACACGGGGTACAGCTCCGACACCGGCAGCACCGGCTCCACCGTCACGGGTGAGGGCTTCGAGGTCACCGCCACGGGCAACCAGGTCGTCGTCGGCGGCAAGCCGGCCAAGGTCACCAAGGTCGAGGTCGCCGGGTCCGGGGACGACAAGCTGACGTTCAGCGCGCCCGCCGGGCTCGTCGGCGTGCAGGACGTCGTCGTCACCACCAAGGCCGGGTCCGCCTACGCCGGCTACGTCACCTTCGAGGCGACGACCCCCACGTTCTCCACCGACGTCAAGAGCGGCCTCACCACGCAGCCCACGACCGTCGCGGTGACGGGCGCCAACCTGGGTCTGGTCAAGACCGCCAGCTTCCAGTTCACGACCGGTGGCAAGACGGTCAACGTCCCCGTCGCCGTCACCCCGGTCAAGGACAAGGCGGGCGCGCTCACCGGCCTCAAGCTGGTCGTCCCCAAGTGGGACGCCAAGTACATCGCCTTCGCCGACGGTGACAAGGGCATCGAGGGCCACATCGTCCTCGGCACCGGCGTCGTCTCCACGACGGGCGGCGCCGACGACAAGTTCGAGTGGAAGATCCCCGTCCAGTCGACGGTGACGGACGCTGACCAGGTCGCCGACGTGAAGGTCGCGACCTCCACGAAGTACACGCTCACGGGCACCGACCTCACGGGCCTGGTCAACGTGGTCCTCACGCCCCAGGCGGACAGCAAGTTCGGCAAGACGGTCACGGTTCCCGCGACCGCGGTCACCGTCGTCGACGGCACCAGCGCGTCGTTCATCCTCCCGACCCTCCCCGCCGGCAAGTACGACGTGGTCGTCAAGACGCAGGCGGCGAAGAACTCGGACACGTACGTGCTCACGTCCGCCGGTCTCCCGACCACCCTGACCAAGGCGAGCTACGCGGAGGCCGTCACCGGGTCCAAGCCGGTGGACGCCACCGTCTCCCTGACGGGCACCAACTTCACGGGCAACCTCAAGGCGCGCGTCTACGCGGTCGGCGCTGACGACGCCGCGAAGGACGCGGCCACGGCCACGGCCGTCAAGGCCACGTCCCTCACGGCGGGAACGTTCACCCTCGCCGGCAACCTGGGCGCCGGTGACTACACGGTGGAGCTGAGCACCGACGGTGGCACGACGTGGACCGGTCCGACCGCGACCGTCAAGCTCGTGCAGACCCTCACCAAGGTCGGCTACACCAGCACGACCGGTGTCGTCACCCTCACGGGCACCGGCCTGACCAAGGCCACCGTGGCGCGCCTCTACAAGTCGGACACGGAGCCGGCGGACCTCGCCGACATCAAGGGCACCGCCATCACGACGACGGCCGCCACGGCCGGCTCGTTCACGGCCACGAAGGACCTCGGCGCCGGTGAGTACTCCGTCCAGGTCAGCCTCGACGGCAAGACCTGGTCGACCGCGACCAAGATCACGCTCATCGCGCCGCTGAAGCTCACGTCGGCCGCCTACGCCGACAAGAAGGTCACCCTGACGGGCGACAGCCTGAACACCGCCACCACGGTCAAGCTGTTCAAGGGCACGTTCGCGAGCTCGACCCAGGTGACCGGCACCTACGCCCCGGCGACGGGCATCTTCACGGTGCCCACCGCCCTGGCCGCCGGTGAGTACTTCGTCTCCGTCCAGGCGGGGACCGGCGCGACCCTCACCACGACCTTCACGGTCGCGTGAGGACTGCCTGATCTAGACAGCGCCGCCTGAGCACGCGGAAGGCCCCGACCACCCGGTCGGGGCCTTCCTGCGTCCCGGGTCCCGCCCACCGAGCGCCGCCGGCTCCCGCGGTCCGGCTCGCCGCGCAGGACGGTCCGGTCCGTCGTAGCGTGCGGAGCGGTCCGCCGTCGTGGCAGACGCACCCCTCGCCCGTGGAAGCTGCCGCGGGCCCACCCCGGAGGACCGCCCACGGTGCACGCGCTCGCGACCGCCCGCTCCCTCACGGTGTCCACGCCCCTGCCGGCGGCGGGACGCACCCGGGAGCGCTTCGAACTCCTGGCCCGCACCGCGGCCGACGACCTCACCACGGCCCGGGTCCTCGAGGCCCACCTGGATGCCGTGGCCATCCTCGCCGAGCACGGCACCCCGCCGTCCGCGCTGCCGCCCGGTTCCACGTGGGGCGTGTTCGCGGCCGAAGCCTCGGGCGTCCGCCTCGACGCCGTGCCCACCGCCGGCGGCGACTGGCTGCTCACCGGGACCAAGCCGTGGTGCTCGCTGGCCGGGCGCCTCTCCCACGCCCTCATCACCGCCCACACCGACGAGGGGCGCCGGCTGTTCCGGGTGGAGCTGGGCGACCCGGGCGTCGAGGTCCTGGAGGGCACCTGGGCGTCGCGGGGTCTGGTCGACGTCCCCAGCGGACCCGTGCGCTTCATGGCGGTGGCGGCCGAACCCGTCGGCGATGCCGGGTGGTACCTGCGCCGGCCGGGGTTCGCGCACGGGGGGACGGGCGTCGCGGCGTGCTGGTTCGGCGGCGCCGTCGGGGTCGCCCGCGCGCTGTCCGCCGGCACCCGCGAACCCGACCAGCTCGCGCTGTGGCACCGCGGCGCGGTCGACCTCGACCTCGACGTCGCCCGGCTGGCGCTGGAGGCCGCGGCTGACGCGATCGACGGCGGGCAGGCTGAGGGTGCCGCGGGGGAGCTGCTCGCCGCCCGCACCCGCGCCCACGTCGCGGGGGCCGCGGAACGGGTCCTCACGGCCGTCGGCCACGCCCTGGGGCCGGCCCCGCTCGCGCTGGACGCCGCGCACGCCGCCCGGGTCGCGGACCTCACGGTGTACCTGCGCCAGCACCACGCCGAGCGCGACGTGGCGGCCCTCGCCTCGATGCCGCGCACGACGACGGGGTGGCCCGCGTGAGCCTCCCCGCCCTCGACGGCACAGCCCTCGACGGCGCAGCCCTCGACGGGCCGGCCTTCACCCACGACGGCCCGGGCACCGCGGAGGCGTCGTGGCTCGCGTGGCCGGGGTTGCGCGACCTCCCCGCCGCCGGCGCGTCGAGCGTCACCCACCTGCTGCTCGTGGCCGCGCACCCCGACGACGAGACCCTGGGGGCGGGGGGACTGCTGGCGACCGCGGCGGCCGCCGGCGCCCGCGTCGACGTCGTGGTCGCCACCGACGGCGAGGGTTCGCACCCCGCCTCGACGACGCACACGGGGGCGGAGCTGGCCGGGGTGCGCGCCGACGAGGTCGAGCGGGCCGTCCACCTCCTCGCGCCGCAGGCCGCGCTGCACCTCCTGCACCTCGGCGACGGCGCCCTGACCGAGCACGTCGACGCCCTGACCGCGCACCTGCGCACCCTGGTCGGGCCGGGCTCCCTCGTCGTCGCGCCCTGGGCCGGTGACCGCCACCCCGACCACGAGGCCGCCGCGCACGCCGCCGCCGGGGCCGTCGAGGGCAGCGGGGCGCGCCTCTGGAACTACCCCGTGTGGGCCTGGCACTGGGCCCGGCCCGGTGGCCCCGAGGTCCCGTGGACGTCCGCCGTGCGACTCGACCTGGCCCCGGACGTGCTGCAGGGCAAGCTGACCGCTCTGGCCGAGCACACCAGTCAGGTCGCCCCGCTCTCGCCCGCGGCAGGCGACGAGGTGCTCCTGCCGGCCTCCGTCCTGGCCCACTTCACCCGCGGGTTCGAGGTGTTCCTCACCGACGGCCCGGCGGGCCGCGACAGCCTGGACGCGGCGTTCTTCGAAGAGTTCTACGCGGGCAACGGCGACGACCCGTGGGGTTTCGAGGACCGCTGGTACGAGCAGCGCAAGCGCGACCTGACGCTGGCCGTGCTGCCGCGCAGGAGGTTCCGTCGCGGTCTGGAGGTGGGCTGCAGCGCGGGGGTCGCCACGGTCGGCCTGGCCGAGCGGTGCGAGGAGCTGCTGGCCCTCGACGCGTCGCCGTCCGCGCTGGCCCTGGCCGCGGAGCGCTTGCGGGGCAGCGGGTCCCGCGTCGAGCTGCGCGAGGGCGTGGTGCCGCGGGACTGGCCCGCCGGGACGTTCGACCTCGTCGTGATGGCCGAGGTCGCCTACTACTGCGGCCCGGAGGACCTGCAGCAGCTGGCCGCCGCGGCCGTGGCGGCGCTGGCCCCGGACGGGGTGCTCGTGGCCTGCCACTGGCGTCACCTGGTCGAGGGCTACCCCAGCACCGGCGACGAGGTCCACCGCGTCCTGCGCGCCCAGCCCGGGGTGCAGGTCCTCGCCCACCACGAGGAGGAGGACTTCCTGCTGGACGTCCTCGTCCCCGCCCCGGCGGTCTCCGTCGCCCGCGCGGAGGGGCTCACCCCGTGACGGCCGGGTCGGCGCAACCTCGCCGGCCGGCGTCCGCCCGCGATCTCGTCCACGGCCGCGAGGCGGTCGAGCGCGTCCTCGTGGTCGTGCCCGCCCGCGACGAGGAGGCCCTCGTGGGGGCGTGCGTCGCGGCGGTGGTGGAGGCGGCCCGGCGGGTCGCCGTCGCGGTGGACGTGCTGGTGGTCGCCGACGGCTGCCGCGACGACACCGCGGCCGCCGCCCGCGCGGCCGGGGCCCGCGTCCTGGTCCCCGGCCCGGAACCCGTCGGGGTCGGGGCCGCGCGCGCCGCGGGGGTCGCCGAGGGCCTGCACCGCAGCGGCGCCGCGGGGACGTGGGTCGCGTGCACCGACGCGGACTCCCTCGTCCCGGCGTGCTGGCTGGCGCACCAGATGGAGCACGCCGCGGCCGGGGCCGACCTCGTCCTGGGCGTGGTCGACCTCCCGCCCGCCGGTGCCGGTGACCGCAATGCCCTGTGGCGCAGCCGGTACGCGGCCGGCATCCACGGCGCGACGCACCGGCACGTGCACGGCGCGAACCTCGGGGTCCGGGCCTCGACCTACCTGGCCGCGGGCGGTTTCGGGGCCCTCTCCGCGCACGAGGACACCCGGTTCGCGGAGTCCGTGGCGCGCCTGCGCGGAACCCGGGTCGTCTCGACCGTCGCCTGCCCCGTCGTCACGAGCGACCGCCGCGTGGGCCGGGCCCCGGCGGGGGTCGCGCACGACCTCCGCACCGCCTGAGCCGTCAGCCGACCCGCGGCTGGGTCCGCGCGAACTCCTCGACCTGCGTCAGGTCGACGATGCCCGCGTCGGAACCCAGCCCGGTGGCCACGAGGCTGCCGCACGCGAGGCCGCGCTCGGCGGCCGCGAGCTCGTCCAGCCCCGCCAGCAGGCCCGACACGAACCCGGCCGTGAAGGCGTCGCCGCAGCCGGTCGTGTCCACGACGTCGACCGCGAAGGCGGGCAGCACCGTCTCGGGGGACCCGTTGCGGGCCACGCTGACGCCCTCGCCGCCGAGGGTCAGCACGGTGCACCCGACGCCCTGCGCGTGCAGCCAGCGCACGATCTCCGCGCGGTCCTCGGTGCCGACCAGCCAGCCGGCCTCCTCGACGTTCGGGAGCAGGTAGTCGACGAACGGCAGGGACGGGGCGATGAGCTCCTGCGCGTCGGGGCGCGGGCTCATGAGGAAGTCGACGGTGGTCGTGACGCCGAGCCCCTTCACCCGCTGAAGGATCCGCGCCATCGGCGCCCCGTCGATCCCGGGCAGGATGAACGCGCCCCCGAGGTGGAACACGTCGGCCTGCGCGACGAGGTCCCACGGGACGTCGTCCTCCGTGAGGCCCGCGTTGGCGCCGATGACGTGCAGCGCAGGCCGGGAGCCGTCCGCGCGGATCGGCAGCAGGCTCGCCGACGTCTGGCGCTCCGGGTCGAGGAGGAGGTGCTCGACGTCGACGCCGTAGCCGGCCATCGTCGTCCGCACGAAACCCCCGATGGAGTCGTCGCCGATCCGGCCGACGGCGGCGACGTCGACGCCGAGCTTGGCGAGGTCGACCGCGGGCGCGGCGGCCGTCCCCGCGACCGTGAACTTGATCTGCTGCAGCATCGCCAGCTGCTGCCCCGGGGGCACGGCCGTGAACGGCCACCCCAGCGCGTCCGCGATGTGGGCTCCGAACGAGATGACCTGCGGCACGACGTCCTCCGGCGGCTGGTGGGGAGCGGAGGTCAGCGCCTGGCGGCCAGCAGGCCCAGCCCGATGGCGACGACGTCCTCCGCGACGGCACTCTGCCAGTCGGGCACGCGCTGCCCCGCCGAGGCGCGCCACGACGCGCCCGCGACCGACCCGGCGGCGGCGCCGGCGGCGCCGGCGAGCGCCGGCAGGAACCGCCGCGACCCCGCGCGGCCGGCCAGCACCGCCGCCCCACCGGCGCCGGCGAGCAGGCGCACCGGGAGCCCGCCGGCCGACAACCGGGACGGGGTGCCGGGCTGCTTGTCGACGACGACCTCCCCGCCGAGGGCGACGAGGCCGCCCACGGCCGCGGCGACGGAGGAACCCGTGAGCGCGGGCGCCGCGAGGCCGAGCGAGCTGCGGCCACCGACCGCCACGCCCAGCAGGGCGGCGCGGACGAGCAGCCCGGCCGAGGCGGGGACCGGCCGGTCGACGACGGCCGTCGAACCCCGCGGCGGCGAGGGTTCCAGCTGCCGCAGCGTCCAGTGCGTCGTGACGCCGTAGGCGAGGTGCGGCAGGGCGTCCGACAGCCAGTCCTGCGCGGTCCAGTCGCGCAGGTCCGTGACGCCGAGCGCGGCGGCCGGCAGGTCGGTGGCGGCCATGGCGGCCGCACCGGTCAGGACCCCGCCCACCCCGGCGGGCAGCCGGAGACCGGCGCGGCGCAGGACCCCGACGAGGGCGCCGACGCCGACCCCGGCGACCGTGCCGGACAGCGCGGCGTACGCCTCGCGGCGGTTGGCGGCCTCGGTGCGCGATCCGCCGATCCTCAGCCCGAGACGGTCGGCGAGGGCGTCGACGACGGCCCCCGGCATCCCCGAGGCGTCCCGGCCGCGCACGGCCATGTCGGCGTAGGTGACGGCGTTCAGGACGGTGGTGCCGACGGCGCCGGCGGCCAGTCCGGACACCAGGGCGGAGCGGTGAGGGGTGGTCGCGGGAGTCATCGGCCCATCCTCGGGCGTCAGCCCCCGAACCGCTCGGTGCGGACCCGCGCCGCGGGGTGCCCCGCGGCGACGAGCAGGTCCGCGACGACCTCCACGAACGGGGTGGGTCCGCAGACGTAGCAGGTGGGCCGCTGCGCGGCGGGGACCGTCGCAGCCGCGAGCAGGGCGGCGTCGAGGCGGCCCGGCGGGCGCGGGTCGCCCGGCGGCGCCTCGCGCGTCCACACCTCGGTCAGCGCGAACCCGGAGTCCTGCCCGGCCCGCTGCTCGAGCTCGTCGCGGTACATCGCGGCGGCCGGCGTCCGCGTGGACTGCAGCAGCCGCAGCGGGACCGGGCTGCCGAGGGCGGCGTGGGTGCGCACGACGGAGAGCAGGGGGACGACGCCCGAACCCCCGCCGACCAGCTGGACGGGGCCGCCGTCACGGTCGGGGTCCCACGTGAACCAGCCGCCCAGCGGGCCCGTCACCTCGAGCACGTCACCCGGGCGGACCTCCTCGACGAGGAACGGCGACACCTCGCCGTCGTCGAGGAGCTCGACGCCGATCTCGACGACCACCTCGTCGGCGGGCGCCAGCGCGGGCGACGCCAGCGAGTACGAGCGCACCGCCTGGTAGCCGTCGGGGGCCGTCAGGCGGACGTCGACGTGCTGCCCCGCAAGGCTTCCCGGCCAGTCGGGGACGCGCAGCGAGAGGGTCCGCGCGGTGGCCGTCTCGGCGCGGACGCCGACGACCTCCGAGGTGCGCCAGCCGCTCAGAGCGCGTACCTCTCCTCGCGCCACGGGTCGCCCGCCGGGTGGTACCCGGCGCGCTCCCAGAACCCGAGCTCCTCGGTGTGCGACAGCGTGATGCCCGAGACCCACTTCGCCGACTTCCACAGGTACAGGTGCGGCACCAGCAGCCGCGCGGGCCCGCCGTGGACCGGGTCCAGGGGGCGGCCGTCGTAGCCGTCGACGATCCAGGCGCGACCGCCGCGCAGGTCCGCGACGGGCAGGTTCGTGGTGTACCCGCCGTAGGAGTGCACCATCGCGTACGCGGCCGTCGTCTCGACGCGCTCCAGCAGGGTGTCGAGGGAGTACCCCGACCAGTGCGTGCCGAACTTCGACCACCGCGTGACGCAGTGCAGGTCGACCTCGACGCGCTCGCGCGGCAGGGCGTGCAGCCCGTTCCAGTCCCAGTGGTGGGAGCTGCCCGTCTCGGTGGTGACCGAGAACCGCCAGTCGTCCTGCTCCACGCGCGGCGTCGGCCCGGCGGACAGCACCGGGAACTCCTCCGTCACGTACTGCCCCGGGGGCAGGGCCGCCGCGGGTGCGCGCCGCCGCCCCGTGAAGCCCCGGGTCACCGGGCTGGGGGCGGGTCGCTGCTCGTCGTCCACGGTTCTCCGACCTCTCGATGGTGGCGCCAGCTCAGCCGGTGGCGGGGTCCGCCGTCAAGCCCCGCGGATCACGGGACGATCGCGTCGACGTAGCCGCCGTCGACGCGCACGGCCGCCCCGGTCGTCGCCGACGCCTGCTCCGAGGCGAGGTAGACGCACAGGTTCGCGATCTCCTCCGGCTCGATGAGGCGCTGCAGCAGGGACTGGGGCCGGTGCTCGCGCATGAACGCGCGCTGCGCCTCGTCCCACGGCAGCTCGTCACCGACGAGCTGGCGGACGAGGTCCTCGACGCCCCCGGTGTGCGTCGGCCCGGCCAGCACGCTGTTCACCGTCACGCCCGTGCCGGCGGCCACCTTGGCGAAACCCCGGTGGACCGCCAGCAGTGCCGTCTTCGTGACGCCGTAGTGGACCATCTCCACGGGCACCGCCACGGCGGAGTCGCTGGCGGTGTACTGGACCCGGCCCCAGCCGCGCGACGTCATACCCGGCAGGTAGTGCCGCGTCAGGCGCACGGCCGTGAGCACGTTCGTCTCGAAGTAGCGCCGCCACTCGTCGTCGCTGATCTCCAGGGCCGGGACCGCCCCGAAGACGCCGAGGTTGTTGACCAGGACGTCGACGTCGGGGACCTGCGCGACGAGCCGGGCGTGGCCCTCGTCGGTCGTGATGTCGGCGGCCACGAACGACACCTCCCCGTCGAGGGTCGCGGCCGCGGCGGCCAGGCGGTCCTCGCGGCGCCCGGTCAGCACCACGCGGGCGCCCGCGGCGGCGAGACCCGCCCCGATGGCCAGGCCGATGCCCTGCGAGGAGCCGGTGACGAGCGCGGTCCTGCCGCTGAGGTCGATGAGCACGGCGCGAGTCTGCTCCCTGCGCGCCCAGGACACCTGCGCGGACGTGACACCCGGAGGGAGGTGACACCCGAGGGAGCTGGCGCGTCAGGAGGGTGTGGTCCGCTGGGGGCCGGAGGAGGCGGGCGACGTGGACGAGCACCAGCAGGGCCGGGACGACGACGCGGTCGGGCGGGCACTGCGCACCCTGGCGCGCTCGGGGCCGCCGGCGGACGCCGCGGCGCTGGTGGCGGGGGCGCGCTCGCGGGCCCGGACGCTGCGGCGCCGGCGGCGCGTCGCCGCCGGGATCGTCGCGGTCGTGGCCCTGGCCGTCCCCGTCGGCGTCTCGCAGCTGACGCCGGACGCCGCGCCCCGCCGCACGGTCGTCGCCTCGCCGGCCCCGTCGCCCGTGGTCGTGACCGAGGACGACCTGCTCACCGGCGCGTCCATCGCCGGGGTGCTGCCGGGCGCCGTGCGCGACCGCGCGGCCGACGTCGTCGAGACCGCGGGCGCCGACGTCGTCGGGGGCGTCTGCCGCGACCTGCCGCTCCCCGCGGGCCCGCGCCTGCTCGCGGGGCGGACGGCGACGTGGAACGAACCCCTGGACCCCACGCGGGTGGGGCAGCCGTCGCTGCGCGAGACCGTGCGGGTGTTCGAGGGTTCCGGGGCTCAGGCGTACCTGGAGTTCGCGAAGGCGCAGGCGCAGGCGTGCGCGGGGCAGAGCGCGGAGAGCGGGCCCTGGACGGTGGACGACCAGATCACCGACGGCGTCGAGGTGCAGGCCTACGCCCTCCTCCAGGCTGCACCGCAGGCGTTCTGGACCGTGCGGGTCGTGGACGCCCGCGGGCCGGTCGTCGTCGACCTGCAGCTCAGCGCCTTCGCCGGCGACCCCCGCGACCTCCTCCTCGGCCAGGTGAGCGGGTTGGCCACGGCGGCGCTGGAGCAGAACGCCGGGGCCGTGGGATGAGCGGGCGGGGGCTGAGCTTCGAGGAGTTCGTCGCGCTGCGCGGCACGGCGCTGCTGCGCCTGGCCCGCGGCCTGCTGCGCGACCCCGACACCGCCGAGGACGTCGTGCAGGACGTCCTCGCCAAGGCCCTGCTGAGGTGGGGCCGCGTGAGTTCCGCCGACGACCCGGTGGCCTACGTCAACCGCATGGTGGTCAACGCCTGCACGTCGTTCTGGCGCCGGGCCGCGCGGCGCGAGCAGCCCGTGGACGCCGAGCGGTTCCCGGACGCGGGCCGTCCCGACGCGAGCGGCCGGCTCGCCGACCGCGACGAGCTGCTCGTCGCCCTGCGGCAGCTGCCGCCCCGCCAGCGGACGGTGCTCGTGCTGCGCTACTTCGAGGACTGCTCCGACGAGCAGATCGCGGACCTGCTCGACTCCAGCCGCACCGCGGTGCGCAGCAACGCCTCCCGCGGGCTGGACTCGCTGCGCCGGGTCATGGGGGTCCCGTCTCCGAGCCGTTGAGGTTCGAACTGCCGAGGTTCGAACTGCCGAGGTTCGAGCCGTCGGGGTCCGCGCCGCCGGAGCGCAGCGCGGTGTGCACGACGTCGGGGGTCAGGACGCCGACGTAGGTCAGGCCGTCGAGGACGGGGACCCAGCGCAGGTCCTGCCCGAGCAGGACGGAGAACGCCGTGCGCAGCGTCTCCGAGCGCTGCACGGTCGCGCCGAACGCCTGGATCCAGTCCTCCACGCGCCCGTTCGCGTCGCCGCGGCGCATGGCCTGCGTCAGCGAGCGCCGCGTCACCCAGCCGAGGAGGGCGTCGGTGTCGGCGTCGCGCACGATGCCCCACGAGCGGTGGTCGAGCTCGAGCGCCGTCGCGGCGTAGCCGACACCGTCGCCGGGCGCCAGCAGCGTGGGCTGGTCGAGGTCCTCGACCCGCAGGGGGGTGACGGCGAGCCGGCGCAGCCCGCGGTCGGAGCCGATGAACTCCAGCACGAAGGGGTTGGCGGGCGCGGACAGCAGGGTCCCCGGGTCGCCGACCTGCTCGAGGACCCCGCCCGCGGAGAACACCGCGATGCGGTCGGCGAGGTTCACGGCCTCGTCGAGGTCCTCCGTGGCCAGGAGCACGGTCATCCGGCGGGCCTCCTGCACGCGGCGCAGGTCGGCCTGCAGGCGCAGCCGCTCGGCGGGGTCGACGTCGCCGAACGGGTCGTCGAGCAGCAGGACCGCGGGGCCCGCGGCGATCGCGCGGGCCGTCGCGACGCGCTGCTGGTCGTCGCGGCCGAGCTCGGAGGGCAGCCGGTCGCCCGCGGCCCACGGGTCGAGGCCGGTGAGCTCCAGCGCCTCGTCGGCGCAGCGGCGGGCGGCCGCGTCGTCGAAGCCCTGCAGCGCGGGCACGGTCGCGGCGGCCGCGCGCGCGCTCTGGTGCGGCAGCAGCCCGCCGGGGCGCGCGACGAACCCCGTGCCCCGGCGCAGCTGCACGGCGTCCGTGCCCGCGACGTCGCGGCCGTCGACGAGCACCGACCCGGACGCGGCCGCCACGAGCCGGTTCACGAGCCGCAGCACGGTGGCCGTCCCGCACCCGGGCGGGCCGACGAGGGCCAGCAGCTCACCGCGCCGGACGTCGAGGGAGAGGCCGCGGACGGGGTCGACGCCGTCGCCGGGGCGGGACGTCACCTCGTCCAGACGGATGACGACGTCGCCGGTAGCGTCGTGGCCCGAAGTGACGTCTTCAACACCGAACGTGACATCCAGGGGAGGGCCGGACCCATCTCCGCTCATCTGCGCAGCCTCGCCGAGAGCTGTCCGGGCCGCAACGACTGGGTCTGCGGACCCGCGCTGCGCGCCGCGCGCCCCGACCTCGTCGCGGGCCTGGCCGAGCACGCCGTGCTCGCCGCCGCGGCCGTCGCCGGGGCCGTCGTCGTGGCCCTGCCCGTGGTGCTGCTGACCCGACGGCTGCGCCCGGTGCGGGCGCTCGGGCGCGGGGCCGGGGGCGTTCTGGCGGCGCTGCCGCTGCTCGCGCTCGTGGCGGGGACGGTCGCGCTGACCGGCCGGTCGGCGCTGGCCGTCGTGCTCCCCGTCGGGCTCACCTGCACCGTCCTGCTCGTGCAGGCGCTCGCGGCCGGGCTGGCCGCGGTGCCCGCCGCGGTCGTGGAGTCGGCGCGGGCGGCGGGCTTCGCCGGCGCGGCGCTGCTGGTGCGGGTGGAGCTGCGGACCGCGCTGCCCCAGCTCGTGGGCGGGCTGCGCTCGGCCGTGGCCGCGGCCGTCTCGCTCACCACGGCCGGCGCCGTCCTGGGGCACGGCGGTCTGGGCGACGTCCTCGTGCGGGGCGTGCGCGAGGGCGCGCGCACCGAGGTCCTGGCCGCCGCCGCCCTCGTGGTCCTGCTGGCGCTGGTGCCCGACCTGGTCCTGCGCGCGCTCCAGCGGCGGGCCGCCCCGCGGGCGCGGGCCCGGGTCCCGGTGGCCGCTTGAGCCCCGGCCTGCTCGACGACCTCCTCGCCCACCTCGGCGTCGCGGGGCTCGCCCTCGCGCTGGCCTGCGTCCTGGCCCTGCCGGCCGCCGTCGTCCGGGGCCACCGCCGCCACGGGGTCCCCGCGCGGAACCGGCCCGGGGTGGTGCCCGTCCTGGCGCTCGCGGCCGTGCTGCTCCTGCTGCCCCCGCCGCTGGGCGGCGGTGCCCCGGCCGTCGTCGTCGCGGTCGGCGTCCTGTGCGCGCCGCCGCTGTTCTCCGCGGCCGTCGCCGCGCTCTCGGTGGTCGAGCCCGCGGCCGTCGAGGCGGTGCGGGCCGCGGGCGCCGGCGAGCGCCAGGTGGTGCGCGACGTCGAGCTGGTGCTGGCCGGGCCCGCGCTGGCCGCGGCGGTGCGCCGGGCGGCGGTCCAGGCGATCGGCGGCACCGCGCTCGCGGGCCTGCTCGGCGGCCCCGGGCTCGGTGCGGCGATCGCCGCGGGACTCGCGGGTCCGGACCCCGCCCGGGCCCTGCCGGCGGCCGCGGCCCTGGCCCTCGCGGGCCTGGTCAGCGCCGCCCTGCTGGCGCTGGTGCAGCGCGCCGCGGACCCCCTGCGGCGGGGGCGGCGCGCCCTGCCCCGCCGCACCCCCGTCCCCCTGCCCTGAGCCGGGCCCCTCTGGCACTGTGGGTGCCGTGAGCACCGACGCCGGGGAACCCTTCGACCCGCAGGGGGTGACGTGGCAGCGCGTCTCGCCGCGGCTCACCACCGCCCGGCGCACGGTGCTCGCCGCCACCCACCTCCCGGTCGTCGTCGTCGCGGTCGTCCTCGCGGCCCTGCTGACCTGGTGGATCGTGCTCGCCGCCGTCGTCGCCCTGGCGCTGCTGGCCTGGCAGTGGTGGCTCGTGGGCCGGCAGGTCCCCGCGTGGGGCTACGCCGAGCGCGACGACGACCTGCTGGTCCGCCACGGGCTGCTGTTCCGCTCCCTCGTCGTCGTCCCTTACGGGCGCCTGCAGTTCGTCGACGTCGAGGCCGGCCCCGTCGACCGCCGCTTCGGCGTCGCCACCGTCCAGCTGCACACCGCCTCGCCCGGCACCGACGCCGCGATCCCCGGCCTGCCCCCCGAGGAGGCGGCCCGGCTGCGCGACCGCCTCGCCGCGCGCGGGGAAGCCCGCCTGGCGGGCCTGTGACCAGCGAGGCGGCCGACAGCGAGGTCCAGCAGGTCCTCGCGGACCCGGGCTGGCGGCGGCTGCACCCCGTCACGCCGGTCCTGCGCGCCTGGAAGGTCGTCGCCGTCGTCCTCGTCGTCGTGGCCCAGCAGGGCCTCGACAACCTGCTGCAGGCCAACCTGCCCGGCTGGATCCTCCTGCTGGGCGTGCTCGGTGGGCTGGTGGTCGTCGGGATCGTGACCGCCGTCTACTCGGCCATCGCCTGGCGCCGCACCCGCTACCGGATCGACGCCGACGCCGTCCACATCGAGCAGGGCGTCCTCTGGCGCCGCCAGCGCCAGGCCCAGCTGGACCGGCTGCAGGCCGTGGACCTCGTGCGCCCGCTGCTCGGGCGGCTCTTCGGCCTCGCGGAGCTGCGCCTGGAGGTGGCCGGCGGGGCCGGCAGCAAGATCTCGCTGGCCTACCTCAAGGAGGAGGAGGCGCAGCGGGTGCGCAACGCCCTGCTCGCCGCCGCGGCCGGGGTGCGCTTCGCCGAGGGGGAGGTGGTCGCCGAGGCGCCGCAGCGCGCGGTGGTCGAGGTCCCCGTCCCGCGCCTGCTGCTGTCGACCCTGCTCTCCGGCCTGACCATCGCCGTCCTCGTCGTGCTCGCGGGCTGCGTCGTCACGGTCGTGCTGACGCGCAGCGTCGCGCCGCTGGCGGGCATGGCGCCCGGCGTCCTCGGCCTCGCGGCCGGCTTCTGGGCCCGCTTCAACAACGCGTTCGGCTTCACCGTCGCCGAGAGCCCCGACGGGCTCCGCCTCAAGCACGGCCTCCTGGAGCAGCGCTCGCAGACCGTGCCGCCGGGCCGCGTGCAGGCCCTGCGGATCTCGCAGCCGCTGCTGTGGCGCCGGGCGGACTGGTGGCGCGTGCACGTCAACGTGGCCGGGTACGGCGGCGAGGAGGGCAGCGGCGACGACTGCACGGTCGTCCTGCCGGTCGGCACGCGCGAGGAGCTGGCCCGTCTGCTGCTCGTCGTCCTGCCCGACCTGGGCACCGGCACCGAGTCGCCGCTGGACGTCGTCGGCAGCGGCCTCACCGGCACCGGCACCGACGGCGGCTTCACGGCATCCCCGCGCGCGTCGCGGCGGCTGGACCCCATCGCATGGCGCCGCCACGGCTTCCGCATCACCGACCGCGCGTTCCTCGCGCGCAGCGGCCGCGTCCTGCGCCGCCTCGACGTCGTCCCGCACGAGCGCACCCAGAGCCTCGCCGTCGAGCAGGGCCCCCTGCAGCGCCGCCTCGGCCTGGCCAGCGTCGCGCTGCACTCCACTCCGGGGCCGGTCTCCCCGCGCGTGGACCACCTCGACACGGCGACGGCCGCGGCGCTGCTCGCGGAGCAGTCCGTGCGGGCGCGCGCCGCCCGGGCCGCGGCCGGGCCGGAGCGCTGGATGGCCCGCGGCGACTAGCCGTCCGGCCGCCCGGGGCCCGTCGCCGCGCCTGGCCGCGTCGAGGGGCGAGGCCGCCCGGGCGCTGCCGGGACCTCACGATCCGCCCGGCGCTCCGTCTACCAGGACCAGGGCGACGGCCTCCTCGACGAGTTCCCCGCCCTGGCCGGGGGACACGCGGCCCGAGGTGATGAGGGCCGCGATCCCTTGCAGTGCAGCGACGAAGAACAGCTTGGTGCGTTCCGGGTCCGTGCCCCGGAAGTGCCCCGCCCGGAAGTCCGCGTCGAACATCGCGCCGAACGCCGAGAACAGGCGGGCCGCGGCGGCCTGGACCGCCGGCGGCGCGCCCGCGCCCTTCGTCGAGAACATCAGCTCCATCAGCGCCGCGTCGCTCACCGCGAAGTCGACGTACGCGGTCGCGACGGCGTGCACCCGCGCGACCAGTGTCCCGGCCGGCGCGGCCCCCGCCTCGGCGACGGCATCGGCCAGGCGCGCGAAACCCCGCTCGGCGAGCGCGTCGAGCAGGGCCTGGCGGTCGATGAAGTGGCTGCGGGGGGCGCCGTGGCTCACGCCCGCCTGCCGGGCCAGGTCGCGCAGCGAGAGGTCGTCGACGGTGCCCTCGCGCAGGGTGCGCTCCGCGGCGTCGAGCAGCACGGCGCGGAGGTTCCCGTGGTGGTGGAACGGCGGCGGCGTCACCCGCGGAGGCTACCGCGGAGCTAGACGTTGACTAGTTACTAGACACCGCCTAGTCTCTCGTCGTGCCCTCCTCCCCGACCTCCCCCCGCGACCTGTCCGGACGCACCGCGATCGTCACGGGCGCGAGCAGCGGGATCGGCGCCGCCACCGCGACGGCGCTCGCCGCCCGCGGTGCCCGCGTCGTGCTCGCCGTCCGCAACCCCGACAAGGGCGCCCGCGCGGCCCGCGCCATGACGGGCGACGTCGAGGTCCGGACCCTCGACCTCGCCGACCTCGCCTCGGTCCGCGCCTTCGCGGCCGGCTGGACGGACCCGCTCGACCTGCTGATCAACAACGCGGGCGTCTCCGTGCCCGACCTGCAGCGGACCGCCGACGGCTTCGAGCTGCAGCTCGGCACCAACCACCTGGGGCCGTTCGCCCTGACGAACCTGCTGCTGCCCCGCATCACCGGGCGCGTCGTGACGCTGTCCTCCCAGGCCGAGCGGATGGGCCGGCTCGACCTCGACGACCTGGCCCACGAGCGCACGCCGTACCGGGAGTCGCGGGTCTACGCGACGTCGAAGCTCGCCAACCTCCTCTTCACGGCCGAGCTGCAGCGCCGCCTGACCGCGGTCGGCTCACCCGTCCTGGCCGCGGCCGCGCACCCGGGCTTCGTCGCCACGGGCATGACCGGCGCGAGCAGTGGAGCGGTGAACCGGCTCGCCGTCCGCTTCCTGGCGCAGGCCCCGGAGCAGGGCGCGCTGCCCGTGCTGCTGGCCGCCACGGGCGACGTGCCCCCGGGCGCCTTCACCGGCCCGGAGCACGCGATGCACATGCGTGGCGGCGCCCAGCTCATCGGCCGCTCGAAGCAGGCGCGCGACGCCGGCCTCGCCCGCCGCCTGTGGGACGTCTCGGAGGAGCTCACCGGTGTCCGCTCCACGATCTGAGGAGGAGGGGACCCCGCGGCGCCGGAGCACGCGCTGCGCCCTCACCGACCCGGGGGCGGTGCCCACGGGTGACGTCAGCCGCCACCGCACCGCGCCGTCCCCGCCGGCCGGTGCCTGAGTCCCGCCACCCCGCACCTCGGCGCGGCGCCTCGCGCCGGGAGCGCCCCGGTCGGCAAGATCCTCCTCGACCCGACGGGAGGAGGTGCACGACGTGAGATCGCCCTTCGCTGCCGAGCGCCTGCCCGACGGGCGCCGGCACTACAGCCACCAGGCCGTCGTGGCGCGGCGCGCGCTGCTCGCGGGCCTCGTCGTGGCCGGCACCGGGACCGCCGTCGGCGTGCACCTCGGGCGCGGCGACGACACCGCACCGGGCGCCGTGACGAGCACGGGGGACACCGCCTCCGCGGCCGTCGTCACCGAGGCCCCGAGCCCGCCGGTCTCGCCGGCGTTCTCCACGACGGACGCCGCGAGCCCCTGGGTGGTCGTCAACAAGAAGCACCCCGTCGTGCCCACCGACTACGTCCCGGCCGCGCTCTCGACGGTCGGCGGCAAGCAGGTCGCGAGCGTCGTCGTGCCGGACCTCACGAACCTGCTCGCCGCGGCCGACGCCGACGGCCTCGGCCTCACGCTGACCAGCGGCTACCGCTCGCTGAGCTACCAGCGGGGCGTGCACGACAACGCGGTGGCGCGCGACGGCTTCGCGACGGCCGAGAGCCTGTCCGCGCGCCCCGGCTACAGCGAGCACCAGACCGGTCTCGCGATCGACTTCGGCAGCCGCTCGCAGCCCGAGTGCGCCGTGCAGGACTGCTACCAGGACACCCCGGAGGCGCGCTGGCTCGCCGAGCGCGCCGGGGCGTTCGGCTTCCTGCTGCGCTACACGGCGGCGCACACCGCCGTCACGGGCTACGCCCCGGAGTCCTGGCACTACCGCTGGGTCGGCGTGGACCTCGTGCGGCAGATGACGGAGCGCGGGGTGGCGACCCTGGAGGAGTTCTTCGGCGTCCCCGGGGGCCCCGAGTACGCCTGAGCCCGCCTCAGCCGCCGGTGACCCGGCCGGCGAGCCGGCCGTGCAGGTCCGCCGTCGCGGGGTTCATCCCCACGATGTCGACCCGGGTGCGCCGGGCCGCGTACTTCGTGGTGATCGCGTCCAGCGCCGCGACCGAGGAGGCGTCCCACACGTGGGCCTCGGACACGTCGATGACCACGTGGGCGGGGTCCTGCGGGTAGGAGAACTGGGTGACCAGGTCGCCGGAGGAGGCGAAGAACAGCTGTCCCTGCACGCGGTAGGTGGCCGTGGCGCCGTCCGCGGTGGTCTCGCGCGTGACCGTCACCAGGTGCGCGACCCGGCGGGCGAACAGGACGCACGCCAGCACGGTCCCGGCGATCACGCCGTAGGCCAGGTCGTGGGTGACCAGCACGACGCCGACCGTGACGAGCATGACCGCGGTCTCGCTCTTGGGCATGGCCCGCAGCGTCGAGGGGCGCACGCTGTGCCAGTCGAAGGCGCCGTAGCAGACGATGAACATCACGGCCACGAGCGCGGCCATGGGGATGCGTGCGACGACGTCGCCGAAGCCCACCGTGAGCACGAGCAGGAACGCGCCCGCGAGGAAGGTCGACAGCCGCGTGCGGGCGCCCGAGACCTTGACGTTGATCATCGTCTGACCGATGACGGCGCAGCCGCCCATGCCCCCGAAGAGGCCGGTCGCGATCTGCGCGGTGCCCTGGCCGATCGCCTCGCGGTTGCCGGAGGAGGGGGTGTCGGTGATCTCGTCGACCAGCTTGGCGGTCAGCAGGGCCTCCATGAGGCCGACCAGGGCGACGCCCACGGAGTAGGGCGCGATCAGCCGCAGCGTGTCCAGCGTGAGCGGGACGTCCGGCAGCCCCAGCGACGGCAGGGTGCGGGGCAGCGCGCCCTCGTCCCCGACGGTCGGCACGGCGATGCTCGCGGCCACGGTGAGGACGGTCAGCGCGGTGACCGCGATGAGCGGGGCGGGCACGGCCTTGACGACGCGCGGCAGGACGACCAGCAGCACGAGGCCCAGGGCGAGCAGGCCGTAGACGGCGGGCGGCACGCCGCGCAGGTTGGGCAGCTGGGCCAGGAAGATCGAGATGGCGAGGGCGTTGACGAAGCCGACCATGACGCTGCGCGGCACGAAGCGCATGAGCCGGGGGGCGCCCAGGAGGCCCAGGCCGATCTGCAGGACGCCGGCCAGCAGGATCGCGGCGATCAGGTAGCCGACGCCGTGGGCCAGCGACAGGGGCGCCACCACCAGGGCGACGGCGCCCGTGGCCGCGGAGATCATCGCCGGCCGGCCGCCGACGACCGAGGTCACCACCCCCATGATCACCGACGAGATGAGCCCGACGCGGGGGTCGACGCCGGCGATGATGGAGAAGGAGATGGCCTCGGGCACCAGGGCCAGCGCGACCACGAGGCCCGCGAGGACCTCGGTGCGCAGGACGGGCAGGGAGGCCAGGGCGGCGGGCCGGCGGCGGGCCGCCGCGACCAGGGCGCTCGGGAGGCTCACCGGGCCAACTCTAACCTTGCGTCAGGGTCGCCCGGTCCGGCCGGCTCCGCCCACCCGGGCGGAGCCCCTCAGCGCGGTCCGCTGAGCCGGCGCCGCGCGTCGGCCAGCTTCTGCCGCGTCGCGGGGTCCTTGGCCATCGCCTGCGCGCGCTTGGCGGCCTGGCTCGTGAGGCGCTTGCCCTCGGGGGTGGAGAGGAACCGGCTCACCTTGCTGAACAACCCTGCCACTGCGGCCTCCTCGTCGGTGCGGACTGGCGAGCCACGCTAGGTCACCCGGCCTTGCGCAGCACCACGGCGACGTCGGTGACGGTGAAGAGGAACTCCCCGGCGCGCGCGGAGCGGCGCAGGCCCTCGACCCAGCCGGCCGCGCGGGGCGCCAGCGCCGGGTCGTCGCCCGCGGCGGCGAGGATGCCCGTCGCCACCTTCCAGGCGACCGAGCCCTCGTCGAAGCGGCGGTGCGGGTCGGCCCAGGAGTGCACGGACTCGACCGCGAAGGGGCTGCGGGCGGCGATGCGCAGCAGCTTGCGCCCGGCGAAGCCGTCGGTCTCGGCGCCCTGCGCCGGCACGTGGGCGACGAAGCGGTCGAGCAGGGTGCGGGTCAGGGCGTCGTCGTCGCTCGTGAACAGGGCCGTGTCCCAGTCGGAGTGCGCGAGCACGGCCCGGCCGCCGGGGCGCAGGACGCGGTGCACCTCCGCCAGGTGCGCGGCGGTGTCGTGCAGGTGCTCGACGACGTTGAGGGAGACGGCCAGGTCCGCCTCGCCGTCGGGCAGGGGCAGGGCCTCCAGGCCGGCGATGTGAGAGCGCACGCGCGGGTCGAGCAGGAGGTCGTCGTCCAGGGTGGCCCCGACGTCGACCGCGTGCACCAGGCGCGGGTCCGCGGCGAGCAGCGCCCGGGTCGTGCGCCCCGTGCCGCAGCCGAGGTCCACACCCACCGCCCCCGCGAAGGGCTGGGCGAGCGCCGCCACGTTCTCGAACCGTCCCACGGGGCGAGCCTACGGAGGGGGCGACGGCGGCGCTCCCACGGGTCACCGCGGGCCGCGGCCGACGTTCGACTGCGGTGAGTGAGAGGTCGATTCCAAGCAGTGGTCAAACCGTCGCAGCCTACGCCCGCCGTTGGTCCCCAGGGGTGAAGTTCACGCTCCGTGTCGGGCGCCCTGTAGTAGCCTCGCCACGCACCTGACCAGGGATTCCGGTGGCGCTGATTCGTGGGGGGTCGTGCGCCGTCGCCGCCCTTCCCTGTTGCTCCACCCCCACTCCGCGATGGAACGTCCGAGTGAGGGAAACCGACAGATGAGCGCCACGACGAACAGCGCGCCGACGCCCGTGTCCGAGATCCCGGTGGTCATCCTCTGCGGAGGCATGGGCACCCGTCTCCGCGAGGCCAGCGAGAAGCTCCCGAAGCCCCTGGTCGACATCGGCGGCCGGCCGATCGTGTGGCACATCATGAAGCTCTACAGCCACTACGGGTTCCGCAAGTTCGTGCTCTGCCTCGGCTACAAGAGCGACCTCATCAAGCGCTACTTCCTCGACTACCGGCTGAACGCGGGCGACTTCACGCTCAACCTCTCCACCCAGGAGGCCCCGACGTTCCACACGAGCGGGGTCCAGGAGGACTGGGAGGTCACGTTCGTCGAGACCGGCCTGACGACCGCGACGGCCGCGCGCATCAAGCGCGTCGAGCAGCACCTGACGGCCGACAAGTTCCTCCTCACCTACGGCGACGGGCTCGGCGACGTCGACGTCCTGAAGACCCTCGCCGACCACGAGGCCGGCGGCCGGATGGCCACCGTGACCGCGGTGCACCCCTCCAGCCGCTACGGCGAGATGCACGTCACGGGCGACACCGTCACCGAGTTCAACGAGAAGCCGACGCTGGCCGACGGCTGGGTCAACGGCGGGTTCTTCGTGTTCGACCGCGAGTTCGCGGACAAGTACCTCGAGGACGACCCCGAGATGATGCTCGAGCAGAAGCCGCTGCAGGACGTCGCCCGCGACGGCCAGCTGACCGTCTCCCAGCACGAGGGCTACTGGCTGGGCATGGACACCTTCCGCGAGTGGACCGAGTTCAACAAGCTCTGGGACTCCGGCAAGGCCCCCTGGAAGCTCTGGGAAGACTGAGCACCCCCGAACCGCGACCAGCTGACTGAACCGGAGAACACCGTGAAGATCGTCGTGACCGGCACCGAGGGCTACCTCGGCGCGCTCCTCGCCCCGACCCTGCTCGACGCCGGCCACTCGGTCGTGGGCGTCGACACGGGCTACTACAAGAACGGCTGGCTCTACAACGGGGTGTCCGCGTCCGTGGAGACCCTGGCCAAGGACATCCGCCACGTCACCGAGGCCGACCTCGCCGGTGCCGACGCCGTCGTGCACATGGCCGAGCTGTCCAACGACCCGCTCGGCGAGCTGATCCCCGACGTCACCTTCACGGTGAACCACAAGGGGTCCGTGCGGCTGGCGGAGATCGCCAAGAAGGCCGGCGTCCAGCGCTTCGTCTACATGAGCTCGTGCTCGGTGTACGGCGTGGCCGAGGACACCGTCGACGAGACCTCCGCGGTGAACCCGCAGACGGCCTACGCCGAGTGCAAGGCCCTCGTCGAGCGCGACGTCGCGCCGCTGGCCGACGACGACTTCTCCCCGGTGTTCATGCGCAACGCGACCGCCTACGGGGCCTCGCCCCGCCAGCGCTTCGACATCGTGCTGAACAACCTCGCCGGCCTCGCCTGGACGACGAAGAAGATCGCCATGACCTCCGACGGCTCGCCCTGGCGCCCGCTGGTCCACGGCCTCGACATCGCCAAGTCCATCCGCGCCGTCCTCGACGCGCCCCGCGAGGCGATCCACAACCAGATCTTCAACGTGGGCGACTCCGAGCAGGTCTACCGCGTGCGGGAGATCGCCGAGGCCGTCGGCCGCGCGCTGCCCGAGGCGGAGATCACCTTCGGCACGAGCAACGGCGACAACCGCAGCTACAAGGTGAACTTCGACAAGATCCACTCCCAGCTGCCCGGGTTCTCCTGCGACTGGAACGCCGACAAGGGCGCCGCCCAGCTCATCGAGGTCTTCAAGGCCATCGACCTGGACACCGAGACCTTCACCGGCCGCGGCCACACGCGCCTGAAGCAGCTGGAGCACCTGATCAGGACGCAGCAGCTGGACTCCGAGCTGTTCTGGCGCACCGGCGCGACGGCGGTGGCCGGCAAGTGAAGATCACCACCACCGACATCGAGGGCGTCGCGATCGTCGACCTCGAGCTGCGCGGCGACGACCGCGGGTTCTTCGCGCGGACGTACGACCGCCAGGAGTTCCTCGACGCGGGGCTCGTCCCGGCCGTCGAGCAGTGCAACCTGTCGTTCAACCACAAGGCCGGCACGCTGCGCGGGATGCACACGCAGGTCGATCCCGCCCCCGAGGCGAAGCTGGTGCGCTGCACCGCCGGGGCGATCCAGGACATCATCGTCGACCTGCGCCCCGGGTCCCCGACCCGGTTCCAGCACGTCGCGGTGGAGCTGACCGCGGACAACCGCCGGGCGCTGTACGTCCCGCCGTACTTCGCGCACGGCTACCTGACGCTGACCGACGGCGCCGAGGTCGTCTACCAGGTCAGCCAGGCCTACACCCCGGGCACCGAGCGCGGCCTGCGCTACGACGACCCGGACCTCGCGCTGCCCTGGGCACGCGACGTCGCGGTCATCAGCGAGAAGGACGCGGCCTGGACCCTGCTGGCCGACGGGGCGGTGCTGACGTGATCATCGTCGACAACGCGCTGAAGCGCCGCCAGGCCGAGGGCCGCCCGATCCGCGTCGCGCTCGTGGGCGCCGGGTTCATGGGCCGCGGCGTGGTCAACCAGGTCGTGAACTCCGTGCCCGGCATGGAGCTCGTCGCGATCGCCAACCGCACGGTGTCCAAGGCCCGCGACGCCTACGAGCAGGCGGGCCTCAGCGGGATCGTCGAGGCCGACGACGCCGCGGCGGTCGACCGCGCCATCGCGGCGGGGACCCCGGTCGTGTCCTCCTCCTACGAGGCCGTCGTCGACGCCGAGCGCGTCGAGGCCGTCATCGAGGCCACGGGCAACACCGAGTACGGCGCGCACGTGGTCGTCCGGGCGATCGAGGCGGGCAAGCACATCGTGCTGCTGAACGCCGAGGTCGACGGCACCGCGGGCCTCGCGCTGCGCACCCGCGCCGAGAAGGCCGGCGTCATCTACACCGGCTGCGACGGCGACCAGCCGGGCGTGCAGATGAACCTCATCCGGTTCGTGCGCAGCATCGGCGTCACGCCCCTGGTGGCCGGCAACATCAAGGGCCTGCAGGACGAGTACCGCAACCCCACCACCCAGGAGGGGTTCGCGAAGCAGTGGGGCCAGGACCCGTACATGGTCACGAGCTTCGCCGACGGCACGAAGGTGTCGTTCGAGCAGGCGCTCGTCGCCAACGCGGCCGGGTTCTCCGTGGAGAAGCGCGGCATGCGCGGCGCCGACCACCGCGGCCACGTCGACGAGCTCACGACGATGTACGACGTGGACCAGCTCAAGGAGCTCGGCGGGGTCGTGGACTACGTCGTCGGGTCCAAGCCGGGCCCGGGCGTCTACGTGCTCGGCACGCACGACGACCCCAAGCAGCAGCACTACCTGAACCTCTACAAGCTGGGCACCGGCCCGCTGTACTCGTTCTACACGCCGTACCACCTGTGCCACTTCGAGGTCCCGCTCACCGTCGCCCGCGCCGTGCTGTTCGGCGACGCCGCGATCGTGCCGGGCGACGAGGTGAAGGTCGAGGTCGTCACCACGGCCAAGACCGACCTCGCGGCCGGCCGGGAGATCGACCGGCTCGGCGGGTACGACACCTACGGGGTGGCGGAGACCTACGCGGCCACCAAGGCGGAGAACCTCCTGCCCATGGGGGTCGCCGAGGGCTGCGTCCTCAAGCACGCCGTCGCCAAGGACCAGGTCCTGACCTACGACGACGTCGTGCTGCCGCAGGGCCGGCTCATCGACGCCCTGCGCGCCGAGCAGGCGGCCCTGCTGGCGTGAGCCGTGCCGCCGGCACAGGGAACCCCCGACGCACGTCCGCGTCGGGGGTTCCCTGCGTCCAGGGGTGAGTGACGAGAAGTCACGCAAAGTTGCCCCGCGGAATCCACTGGTTGAGTTCTCCACGGCATGGGAAGCCGCTTACAGTGGGTGGTGACGAGGTGGGGCTGTGCGGACGACGCGCACCTCGTGAGGGTGAAGACGCCGCCTCGCCCCGAGTGGTCTCTTCCCTCCCGCCCACGCCGCACCAGGCCCCGGCGCTGCGATCTTGGAGTTCTCCGGATGTTCCTGCTGCCCAGCAGCCCTGTCCAGCGTGCCGTCGTCGGAACCACCGTGGCCCTGCTCCTCGCCACGCTGCTGCTGCTGCGCTCGCCCGCCGCGGCGCAGGGCCTGCTGTGGCCGGTCGTCGCCCTCGTGGTCCTCGTCGCCGCGGCCTTCGTGGTGGTGCGCTCCCGCCGTCGCGCCTCCGGCTGGGCCGCCGCCGCGCGCGGCGGACGGGACCTGGTCCTGCACCTCTCGCCCGTCGTGCTCCTCACGCTGGTGTTCCCCTTCGCGAGCAGCCGCCTCGCCGGCGCGGACATCGGGGGCACACCGCTCACGACGGTCCTCCTCGCGTCGTCGCTCACGGTGCCCTGGTTGAGCCAGGCCGTGTGCCTGCCGCTCTACCGGGCGATCGGGCACCTCATCCTCGAGGGTGACCTCCAGAAGATCGAGAAGCGCTTCTGCGCGACGTGGCCCTGGACCTTCGTGCAGACGCTGCCCGCGGTCGTGCTCTTCGTCGTGCCGGTGCAGCTGTTCCTGCGCTTCTCGCCGTCAGCCCTCGCCGGCTACGTGGTCCTGTGCCTGCTGCACGTCCTCTTCGCCCAGTCGCTGATCCTCACCAACGTCGGGCGTCGACGGGGACGCTGGGCACTGGCCTGGGCCGTGTACGCCGCCGCTCTGGCGGTGGCCCCCACCTGGTGGTTCCTGCCGCCGCTGGCCGGTCTCGCCGTCCAGGTCCTGCCGCTTGCCCGGGAGCTCGCGTCGCTGCGGCGTCCTCCGCGCCTGGACCACCGCGACGTGGCGGCGGACCTCGTGCGCGGGATCCTGCTGGGGGCCGTCCTCTGGTCCGACAAGCTCTTCCTCTTCGTCGTCACGGACGGCCGCTTCGCCGTCCAGACCGTGTTCCTGGCCCTGCTGCCCGCGGTCCTCGCCTACAACTTCTACTTCGTCCGCCTGGCGCCGAGCTTCGACGACTCCGTCGGGGTGGTGCGGGCCTCCATGGAGAGCGACCCCTACTCGGTCCTCGCGCACCGCTCCCGCAGCCTGGCCGACCTGGTCACCTCGAGCGTCGCGACGACCGGCCTCCTCGGCGCGGTGCTGGGGCTCGTCGTCACCCTGCTGGCGGCCACCCTCGCCCCGGCCGACCTGCAGACCGTAGGCCTCGTCTCGCTGGCCTCGTGGACCTTCATGATGATCACCATCCTCTGCTACAAGCTCGACTACGTCGGCCGTCGTGCCGCGGCGCAGGCGATCAGCGCGGTGCACCTCGTCCTCTGCACGGTGGTGTTCCTGACCGTGAGCGGCGTGGGCGCCACCTACGGGCTCCTCGTCGCGCTCGACGCGGCGGTGTTCGTCCTCGCCCTCGCCGCCTGCCTCCTGCACTGGCGGAACCCCGAGTACACCCTGTTCTGGCGTCACGCGACCGCCTGGTGACCCGCGAGCGCCGTCTCCCTCCCGCACCGAGAGACCGAGGAGCCCCGGGCATGCCCGCAGCACCCACCACGCCCACCGCCGCCGCCGACCGCCCGCACGTCGACGTCGCGATCGTCATGGAGTCGACCTACCCCTACCTCAAGGGGGGCGTCTCGGCCGTCGTCCACGACATCGTCAAGGGCAACCAGGACCTGACCTTCGGCATCATCCACATCACGTGGGACGCCGACTCGCCGCACGAGGACCTCTACGGCATGCCCGGCAACGTGGCGTGGGTCCACCCGGTGTACCTGAGCATGCAGGCGCACCGCGACGACTTCATGGTGCTGACTCCGCGCATGCTCGGCATGCGGTCGGCGGCGCGCAGGAAGCTGGCCCACCGCGTCTACGACGCCATCGACGCCGTCGTCGACGGGGACCCGGCTCCCCTGTGGTCGCTGTACGACGAGGGCATGAACCCGCGGACGCAGCAGTACCCGCTCTGGGCGCTGCTGGGCACGCGGGAGTTCATGGAGGCCACGCGCGACCGGCTGCCAGGCCTCGGCCTGCCGCTGGTCGACACCTTCTGGACGATGCGCGAGTTCTTCTCCCTCGCCTACGCCGTCCTCGGTGGAGACATCCCGTCCGCGTCCGTCTACCACGCGCACACGACGGGGTACGCCTCCGTCCTGGGTGCCGCCGGCGCCCGGCAGAACGGGGGGAAGTTTTTCCTCACCGAGCACAACCTGTACGTCCGCGACACGGTCAACACCCTGCTCGGGCGGAGCATGGCCCTCACGCTGAGCGCCACCGACTACCGCACCTTCGACGTCACCCCGCAGGAGCGGGCCTGGATGGCGTGGTGGACCGAGATGGGGCGCTTCACCTACCCGAGCGCGGAGGTCATCAGCTACCTCTACCCCAAGGCCATCACCGAGGCGGCCGACCTCGGGGCCCCGGTCGAGAAGAGCGTCGTCATCCCCAACGGGATGGTGGTGCGGGAGTTCGACGAGGTCGCCCGTCGCCGCATCGAGGCGCTGCCGGCTGTCCTCGACGGTGGCCCCGACCGCGTCTGGCGCCTGGTGTTCATCGCCCGCGTCGTCCCCATCAAGGGGCTCGCCGACCTCATCACCAGCGTCGACCTCCTGGTCAAGCGCGGCGTGACGAACTTCAGCATCGACGTCCTCGGGCCGACCGACCACACCCCCGACTACTACATGCACTGCCGCGACAAGATGAAGCTGCTGGGGGTCGAGGACTACTTCGTCTTCCGCGGCACGGTGAACGTGCGCGAGCTCCTGGGCGACTACGACGTGCTGGTGCTGCCGAGCCACAACGAGGGCCAGCCGATCGTCGTGCTCGAGGCGATGACCGCGGGGATCCCGACGGTCGGGACGGAGGTCGGCGGCATGGCCCAGCTCATCGACGACCCGCTCACCACGCCCGGCGGCCGGACCTGGGGGCCGTGCGGGCTCCTCGTCCAGCCGGACGACTTCGGTCAGATGGCCGACTCCCTGCAGCGCGTCATGGCCGACCCGGACCTCTACCAGCGGATGGCGGCCAACGCCCGCGGCCGGGTGGCCGGCTTCTTCCAGCTCGAGGACGCGATGGGCGCCTACAACCGGCTCTACAAGGAGCTGGCGGGGCTCGCCGAGAACACCCTCGAGACGCCTCCGGCGCCTCGGGGGAAGGGTCGCCACCTGCCCACACCCCGCCGGCGCCCGCGCGTCCTGGACCTCACCGTCTTCGACGAGGCCCGCGAACCGCGCCACACCACCCGGTAGCGGCCCGCGCGCCTCGTCCTCACCGGGTGAGGCGCGCGTCCGCCCAGTCGGCGTGGTCGTGCGCCGCGCCGTCGGCGGTGGCGCCGACCGTGAGACGCAGCCGGGCGGCGCCGGTGACGGCGACCGCGACGTCCTGCGGTGCGCTGCGCCCGGTCAGCGTCGGGCTCCGGTAGCGCAGCACCCCGTCGACGTACACGCTGAAGACGACGCTGCCCTGCCCCGCGGCCTCGTCGTCGACGCCCACCCGGGCGCGGAAGAGGGACGTCGCGGGGGGCACGGCGAACTCGAGGTCCGAGGCGCTGTGCACGCCGAGACCTGTGGTGGAGGTCGTCCCGCGCAGCGACATCCGTCGTCCGTCGCCCGCAGCCGCCTCGCCGTTGCTGCGGTCCACCTCGTAGGGACCCCAGCCGTTGCTGGAGGCCAGCGGCCGGAGAGTGCTCAGAGGGACGTCGCCCCCGGCGGACGGGAGGATAGTGAGCGACCGGTGCAGGTCGTTGGTACCCGTGGAGGGGTTCCAGGTCCCGACGTCGGCCAGCTGCACGCTGTACTCCGCTCGCGAGGACAGGGACGGGGACGCGTCGGGCAGGGCGAGGCGGAGCGCGTACGAGCCTGCCGCGGTGGGAGCGGTGAGGGGCACCTGCACGGTCACGTCCCGCCCCGGGAGGAGGGCACGCACGTCCAGGGGGACGGGCACCGTCGTCGTGCCGGTGGGGCCGACCAGCTGCAGGAGCACGGGCCGCGAGGAGAAGGGCGCCGCGTAGCCGTCGTTGCGCACGGTGAGGGACACCCAGGTGCCCGCCCCGACGGTCACGGGGCCGGGGAAGGACCCCCGGACCAGACGCAGCCGGTACCCGAGGCGCTTGCGGGCCTCGGCCAACCCCGCAGGCCCCCAGGACGCCAGCACGTCGGGGTGGTAGTCCGCGTTGAGGAAGCTCCAGTGGAAGCGGGCGAGGTCGGTGGCCGCCGAGGCCCACGCGGACCGCGCTCCGGCGACGGCGCACGTCTCGCCGCCGACGGGTGCCGTCTGCGAGCGCTGCTCGAGCCAGGCGGCGTCCGTGGGGGCGGGGAAGGTGCCGAAGTCGTCGGCGCTCGCCAGGAAGCAGTCGTCGTGGAGCCCGATGCGGGACGCGGTGGGCCCCGCCGCGGTCCGCCGGGCGAGTGCGGGGTAACGCACCTGGAGGTGGACCCGCGGGTCGAGGTTCGTGACGAGGGCGTCGAGGACCTGGTCGCGCGTCGCCTGGTGCGCGTCGTCCACGACCCAGGGCTGCGCGGGGTCGCCCGCGAAGTTGCGCGTGTAGTACCACTCGCCCCAGCGGCCCACGAAGCCCGCCTGCAGCACGGCCACGACGTCGGCACCCGCGTTCAGCACGGGAGCGAGCTGACGGACGTGCGCGACCACGCGGGGGGCCGGGGCGTCCTGGTCGTCGTCGGCGGAGTAGGCGAAGCGCAGGACGAGCTTCACGCCGGCCTCACGGGCTGCGGCGAGGTCCGCGGCGACGGAGCTGAGCACGTCGGGAGCCAGGACGTCGGTGCCCCGGAACGCCTCGAGGTAGTGGATGCGGTAGACGAGCGTCACGCCCTCGGTGGTGCGCCACCGCGTGAGCTCCGCGGGGTCGAGCGGGCGGCGTCCCCCCGGTGTCTCGTGCGTCTCGCTGTAGTGGAAGAAGCCGCGCTCGGGGTTGGCGATCTGCGCGGTGGAGGCCGTGTAGACCTCGTCGCTGCGACCGGTGGCCCCACCGTCCGCGGCGGTGGCGGCTCGCCCCTGGACCACCGTGGCGACCACGGCGAGAGCGGCGGCGGTGGCGAGGAGCCGGGGGCGGGCGTGGGAGCGGGCCATCCTCCCGCTTCGGGCCCGGCGGGGTGGACCTTGAGCTCAGGCCTCCGGGTCGCGGACGAAGACCGCGCCTCCGTGCGGGGTGACGGTCACCTTCTCGGGAGCCGGTCGGCCCTGCGCGTCGTGCAGGCCCGGCGGGACGTCGTAGGTGATCTTCCTCCGCCTGGCGGAGTTGAGGTTCGCCGCCGCCCACCCGTTCGTGAAGGTGCGCGACCAGCCGTTGCCGCGCTGGCGGGGTTCCTCCGTGGGGGAACCGAGGTCCCAGTTCAGCTCCGGGATGAAGGGGGTGACGGAGTAGCCGTCGTGCGCGGTCGCGGCCAGCGCTCCTCCCCGGCCCCCGCCGAACACCCAGAAGGCGGCGAGGCCGTAGCGGAAGTTGGGGTGGTCGTCCGTGCCGTCAGAGGGCACGCGCATCACGGTGAGGCCGGGACCGGCCACCTCGTAGGCCTGCGCCAGGACGGTCTGCGGGTCGAAGTGGTCCTCGGGGCTCCAGCCGAGCCAGACCTCTTCGAAACCCCCTCCGTAGGCGGCGTGCCGGTCCCAGCGGCCCGGGTCCCTGCGGGACTCGGCGATGTTGGGGACGAGCAGCTTCCCCATGCCCTGCAGCCGCCGTCCAACGCGGGGAACGAACTCGTCGAGGGTGGCACGGATCTCGGCCATCCCGCGGTCCCCCTCGATCGGCGGGTGGATCCCGTAGTAGTCGTCGAACACGTCGTTGTCCGCCATGACGCCGTCGAAGACGGAGTCCTCCAGCTCGTCGGCGACGTTGTCGCACCAGCGCTCCTGGTACTCCTCCTCCCACACCGCCATCTGCCAGTGGCGCGGGTAGGTGGCCCACTCGATGCGCGAGCCGTCGAGGCGGTGGGCGAACCAGTGCTCGCCGCCCTCCTCGGCCTCCTCGAAGCAGACACCCGAGCTGTACACGGGCCCGGGTTCGTAGTCCCGGGTGGAGGAGAGGCACTTGTAGGCGAGGACGGTCATGTCCGGCCGCGCGGACTTCAGGCGCTCCAGCGCCCCGGTCTCCCAGGGCTGCAGGATCGCCACCTGGTAGTTCTCGATCGCGAAGTCGACCTGGGCGTCGTCGATGGGGTCGCCGTAGCGCACCCACGCACCGTGGCGTCGGGGCATGTCGCGGACACTAGCGCAGGGCTCGGGGGCGGAGCCCGCGCTGAGACGAGGCTACGGTGCGGGCGTGGCACTCGCAGGCGCGCAGGGCAGGCTCGACATCGCGGTGGTCGGGGCCGGCCGCGTCGGCCCCGTCGTCGGGGCGGCGCTGCGGGCGGCCGGCCACCGCGTGGTCGGGGTCGCCGCCCGCTCGCAGGACGCGGCGGAGCGGGTCGAGGCCCTGCTGCCGGGCGTGCGGTGGATCCCCGTGGTGCAGGCGTTCGCGGCGGACCTCGTCGTGCTCGCGGTCCCCGACGACGTCCTCGGCCCGCTCGTGGCGGAGTCGGTGCCGCACGTGCGGGCGGGGCAGCTCGTGGCCCACACGAGCGGGCTGCACGGCACGGCCGTCCTGTCGCCCGCCGCGGCGGCCGGGGCGCTGCCGCTGGCGCTGCACCCGGCGATGACCTTCACGGGGACCTCCCTCGACCTGGCCCGGCTGCCGGGCGCGGCGGTCGCGGTGACCGTCTCGCCCGTCCTGCTGCCGATCGCGGAGGCCCTCGTGCGGGAGTGGGGTGCCACCCCCGTCGTCGTCGCCGAGGCCGACCGGCCGCTCTACCACGCGGCCCTCGCCCACGGCGCGAACCACCTCGTCACCCTCGTCGCGCAGGCCCTCGCCGCGCTGCGCCCCGTCCTGCACGGCAGCGGGGAGGACGACCCGGCCGCCGCGGTCCTGCGGCCCCTGCTGACGGCGGCGCTGGACAACGCGCTCGCCGCGGGCGACGCCGCCCTGACCGGTCCGGTGGCCCGCGGCGACGCCGGCACCGTGGCCCGCCACCTCGAGGTGCTGCGGGCCCGCGCGGACGGGGCCACCGCCACCACCTACGCTCAGCTGGCCCGTGCGGCCACCGATCGCGCGCTGGCGTCGGGACGCCTGTCCCCGGCCGTCGCGCAGGCGGTGACCGCCGCCCTGCAGCCCGGAGGAGAGGACACCCCGTGAGCGACCTCGTCGTGGCCCGCACCCGCGCCGAGCTGGCCGCGGCCCGCGGTGCGCTGCAGGCTCCCGTGGCGGTCGTCATGACCATGGGCGCCCTGCACGCCGGGCACGCGCGCCTGGTGCGGGAGGCCCGTGCCCGCGGGGGGTCCGTGCTGGTGACCGTGTTCCTCAACCCGCTGCAGTTCGGCGCCGGTGAGGACCTCGCGCGCTACCCGCGGACGCTGGACGCCGACCTCGCGCTCGCCGCGGCGGAGGGCGCCGACGTCGTCTTCGCGCCCGGCCCCGACGTCGTCTACCCCGACGGCGAACCCGGGGTCCGCGTCAGCGCCGGCGCGCTCGGCGACGTCCTGGAGGGCGCCAGCCGGCCCGGCCACTTCGACGGGATGCTGACCGTCGTCGCCAAGCTGATGAACCTCACGCGCGCCGACGTGTGCCTGTTCGGGCAGAAGGACGCGCAGCAGCTGCTGCTGGTGCGCCGCATGGTCCGCGACCTCGACCTCGGGGTGGAGGTCGTCGCCGTCCCCACCGTCCGCGAGGACGACGGCCTGGCGATGTCGAGCCGCAACCGCTACCTCTCGCCGTTCGACCGCGAGGTCTCCCTCGTGCTGCACCGCAGCCTCGCCGCGGGGGAGGCCGCCGCCGCGGAGGGGCCCAGCGCCGTGCGCCGGGCGGCGCGCGACGTCCTGCGCACCGAACCCGCCGCGCGCGTGGACTACCTGGCGCTCGTGGACCCCGTCACGCTCGCCGACGTGCCCGAGCACTTCCGCGGCGACGCGCTGCTGGCCGTCGCCGCCCGGGTGGGTTCCACCCGGCTGATCGACAACGTCCCCCTCGTGATCGGCCGTGCGGAGGGCTGAGCCCCTCCCGATAACCTGGGGCCGTGAACGACGACGCGGCGAGCGGCCCCGAGGACTCCGACGACACCCCCGAACAGGTGCGGGTGCGTCGCGACAAGCGCGACCGCATGCTCGCCGCGGGCGTCGAGCCGTTCCCCGTCTCGGTGCCGCGCACGACCACGCTCGCCGCGGTCCGCGAGGGCTACGCGCACCTGCAGCCGGGCGAGGAGACGACCGACGTCGTCGGGATCACCGGCCGCGTCGTGTACCAGCGGGGCACCGGCAAGCTCGCGTTCGCGACCCTGCAGGAGGGTGACGGGACGCGCCTGCAGGTGATGGTGTCGCTGGCCGGCGTCGGCGAGCAGGCGCTCGCGGCCTGGAAGTCCGACGTGGACCTGGGCGACCTGGTGTTCGTGCACGGCGCGGTGATCTCCTCCAAGCGCGGTGAGCTGTCGGTGCTGGCGGACGCGTGGCTCATGGCGTCGAAGGCGTTGCGGCCCCTGCCGGTCCTGCACCGGGAACTGTCCGAGGAGACGCGCGTGCGCCAGCGCTACGTCGACCTCATCGTGCGCGAGGAGGCCCGCGTCACGGTCCGCGCGCGCTCGGCCGTCGTCCGCTCGCTGCGCCGCACGCTGGACGACCGCGGCTTCCTGGAGGTCGAGACCCCCATGCTGCAGGTGCAGCACGGCGGGGCCTCCGCCCGGCCCTTCGTGACGCACTCCAACGCCTTCGACACCGACCTGTTCCTGCGCATCGCCCCGGAGCTGTTCCTCAAGCGCTGCGTCGTCGGCGGCCTGGAGCGGGTGTTCGAGATCAACCGGAACTTCCGCAACGAGGGCGCGGACTCCACGCACTCCCCGGAGTTCGCGATGCTCGAGGCGTACGAGGCCTGGGGCGACTACGACTCGATCGGGGCCCTGACCAAGGACCTCGTGCAGACCTCCGCGCAGCAGGCCTTCGGCACGCAGGTCGTGACCCTGGCCGACGGCAGCGAGTACGACCTCGGCGGCGAGTGGGCCAGCATCGGCATGTACCCGTCGCTGTCGGAGTCTCTCGGCGAGGAGATCACGCCGCAGACGTCGGTGGCCGAGCTGCACGCCGTCGCGGCCCGGTTGGGCGTCGCCGTCGACGAGGCCCGGTGGACGCACGGAAAGCTCGTCGAAGAACTCTGGGAACACCGGATCGCCGATTCCCTGCACGCCCCCACGTTCGTGTGCGACTTCCCCGTGGAGACGTCGCCGCTGACGCGCGCGCACCGCAGCGTGGAAGGCGTCGTGGAGAAGTGGGACCTCTACGTCCGCGGTTTCGAACTGGCCACCGGTTACTCCGAACTCGTGGATCCCGTGGTGCAGCGGGAACGCTTCGAGGAACAGGCCCGGCTCGCTTCCCTGGGTGATGACGAGGCCATGCGGATCGACGAGGACTTCCTGCGCGCCCAGGAGCACGCCATGCCCCCCTCGGGCGGCATGGGGATGGGCATCGACCGCCTGCTGATGGCCCTCACGGGCCTCGGGATCCGCGAGACCATCCTCTTCCCGCTGGTCAAGACGCGCTGAGGCACCCCTGGGGGGCTGACGTACCCTGAGGGTGTGGACGTCCTCGCGGCTCTTCTGCCCTCCGCCGGGCTGCTCGTGCTCTTCCTGCTGCTGATCCGCTCGATCCTGCACGCCGACCGGCGTGAACGCGCCGCCGAGGCGCAGGTGCGCCGCGAGCTCCGGCAATCCCGCGACGAGGGTCCCGGGCCTTCCTGAAGGCTTTTTGACAAAGGCCGCCGGAAGCAGCACCCTGAATGGCGTCCGCATTCCGTGGATGAACGGCCGATATCCAGGGAGTGGTGCTCGAGATGGCGCAGAAGGTCCAGGTCATCCTCATGGACGACATCGACGGCAGCGACGCCGACGAGACCCTGTCGTTCTCCCTCGACGGCGTGAACTACGAGATCGACCTGTCCTCCGAGCACGCCACCGCGCTGCGCGAGAGCCTCGCCACCTGGGTCGGGCACGCCCGCCGGGTCGGCGCCCGCACCCCCGCCCGCCGCTCCGCCCCGCGCGCCGCGAAGGCCGCCGCGTCCTCGGAGCCGGGCCGCGACACCGGCGCCGTGCGCACCTGGGCCAAGGAGAACGGCTTCACGGTCTCCGACCGCGGCCGCATCTCCGCCGAGGTCATCCAGGCCTACGACGACGCCCACTGACCCCCCGCGGGTGCGCACGCACGAGGCGGTGCTGGCGCGCATCGAGGCCGACCTGGCGGCCGGCCGGCTACGGCTCGGCGGCCGGCTCCCTCCCGAGCGGGCGCTGGCCGAGCAGCTGGGCGTGAGCCGGGCGTCGGTGCGCGAGGCCGTGCGCGTCCTGGAGGCCATGGGCGTCGTGCGCGCCGGGGTCGGCTCGGGCCCCGAGGCCGGGACCGTCGTGGTGGCCGACCCGGCCGTGCCGCTGTCCGCCGCCGTGCGGCTGCACCTGGGCACGCGGGCGCTGCCGATCGGCGACGTGGTCGACGCCCGCGTCCTGCTGGAGACCTGGGCCGCGGCCGCCGCGGCCACCCACGACCCCGCCTCCGCTGATCCCGCCTCCGCTGATCCCGCCACCGCGGCGATCGCCCGCGCCGAGGAGCTCCTCGCCGCGATGGAGCCCGAGTCCCTGTCGGCGGACGCCTTCCACCGCCTCGACGCCGAGTTCCACGTGGCCCTGGCCGACGCCGCGGGCAACGTCCTCGTGAGCGCGGTCATGGTGGCGCTGCGCGAGGCCGTGCACTCCTACGTCATGACCGCCGTGGCGGCGCTGCCGGACTGGGCGGGCACCGCGCGGCGGCTGCGCGCCGAGCACGCGGGCATCCTCGCGGCCGTCCGCGGGGGGGACCCGGCCGCCGCGTCGGCCGCCGTGCGCGCCCACATCGTCGGGTTCTACGCCGAGGCCAGGGTCTCGGGCCTCGACGGCTGACCGCGCGGGCGGCTTGACACCCGCTGCAAACCTTTGCAATGTGTGCAGCAACAACGCTGCGGGGGGTGCTGCATGGCCGTGACCATCCACGAGGTGGCCCGGCGGGCCGGGGTGTCCGTCTCGACGGTCTCCCGCGCCCTGGCCGTGCCCGACCTCGTGCGCGCCAGCACGCGCGACCGCGTGCTGGCCGTGGCCGAGGAGCTCGGGTACCACCCCAACCGCGCCGCGCGGAGCCTCATCACGGGGCGCACCGGCAACATCGGCGTCGTCGTGCCCGACGTCGCCAACCCCTTCTTCAGCGCCGTGCTCAAGGGCGCCCACGCCCGGGCCCGCGAGGCCCAGCAGGTCGTCTTCCTCGCCGACGCCGCCGAGGACCCCCGCGTGGAGGCCGAGCTGGTCGCCGCCATGGGCAAGCAGGTCGACGGCATCGTCCTGTGCTCGGCCCGGATGGGCGACGAGGAGCTCGAGCGCAGCGCCGGGACGACGCCCCTGGTGCTCGTGAACCGCTGCTCGCCCGGGCGGCCGAGCGTCCTGCTCGACGCCGCCGACGGCATGCGCCAGGCCGTGGAGCACCTGGCCGCCCTGGGGCACCGCCGCGTCGCGCACCTGCGCGGCCCGGAGCGGTCCTGGTCCGCGGGGGAGCGCCTGCGCGGGCTGCGCGCGGCCGCTCCCGCCTGCGGCGTCGAGGTGGTCGAGCTCGGCCCGTTCCCGCCCACGTTCGAGGCCGGGCTGCCCGCGGCCGACCTGGTGCTCGCCAGCGGCGCGACGGCCGTCCTGGCCTACAACGACCTCATGGCGCTCGGCGTGATGAACCGGCTCGCCGTCCGCGGCGTCGTGATGCCCGCCGAGATGAGCGTCGTCGGCTTCGACGGCACCCAGGTCTCGGCCATGACCACCCCCGCCCTGACCACGGTGGCGGCCCCGACCGAGACCGCCGGGCGGGCCGCGGTCGAGCTGCTGCTCGACCTGCTCGCCCACCCGGGCCGGCACTCCGACGTCGTGCGGACGCTGCCGTCCCAGCTCGTCGTGCGCGCGACGACCGTCCCGCCGCTGCCGCACGCCGTGCGCGCCGGTGTCCCCGCCCCCCTGGAGGCCCTCTCGTGACGACGTCCACCTCCGCAGCCGCGCTGCTGCTGCGCCTCGCGCCCGGCGACACCGTCGCGGTCGCCCGCGAGGCGCTGCCCGCCGGCACCGTCGTCGGCCTCGGCGAGCTGGGCGGCGAGGGTGCGCTGACGGTGCGCTCCGACGTGCCGGCCGGGCACAAGGTCGCGCTGCGCGACGTCGCCGCGGGCGAGGCCGTGCGCAAGTACGGCCAGCTCATCGGCCTCGCCTCCGTGCCGATCGCGGCGGGCGAGCACGTCCACGTGCACAACCTCGCCTTCACGGCCTCGCAGGCCGGTGCGGGCGCCGACGACAGCGGGGGCTACGACGTCGGCGTGGACGCGCGCCCGACCGTGCTGGTGCCGCCGGAGCAGCGCCGCACGTTCCAGGGCTTCGTGCGCGAGGACGGCCGGGTCGCGACCCGCAACTACATCGGGATCCTCACGTCGGTGAACTGCTCGGCCAACGCCGCGCGCCGCATCGCCGACACGTTCCGCTGGCCCGGGGCGCTGGACGCCTTCCCGAACGTCGACGGGGTCGTGGCCCTGACCCACGGCACGGGCTGCGGCATGGACATGCTGGGCGAGGGGGCGCAGCTGCTGAAGCGCACCATCACCGGCTACGCGCGCCACCCCAACTTCGCGGCCCTGCTCGTGATCGGGCTGGGCTGCGAGATGAACCAGGTCGCGGCGCTCACCGCCGGCTTCGACCTGCCGCCCGGGATCCCCGTGACCGCCATGACGATCCAGGAGATCGGCGGGACCACCCTCACCGTGAAGGCGGGGGTGGAGCGGGTGAAGGAGCTCCTGCCCGTCGTGGACGCGAACCAGCGCGTGCCGGTGCCCGCGTCCGAGCTCGTGCTGGGCCTGAACTGCGGCGGCAGCGACGCGTGGTCCGGGGTCACCGCGAACCCCGCGCTCGGGGTCGCCTCCGACCTGCTCGTCGCGCAGGGCGGCACCTCGGTGCTGGCCGAGACGCCCGAGGTCTACGGCGCCGAGCACCTGCTGACCCGCCGCGCCTCCGACCCCGCCGTGGCCGAGAAGCTGATCCGGCGCATCCGCTGGTGGGAGGAGTACACCGCGGCCCACGGCGGCAGCATGGACAACAACCCCTCGCCCGGGAACAAGGCGGGTGGCCTGACGACCATCCTCGAGAAGTCCCTGGGGGCCGTGGCCAAGGGCGGCAGCGCTGCGCTGGAGGCGGTCTACGAGTACGCCGAACCCATCACGGCCAAGGGGTTCGCGTTCATGGACACCCCCGGCTACGACCCGGTCTCCGTGACCGGGCTGGTCGCCGGCGGGGCGAACGTCGTCTGCTTCACCACCGGCCGCGGGTCGGTGTTCGGCTGCAAGCCCGCGCCGAGCCTGAAGCTGGCCACGAACTCCGACATCTACGCGCGCATGGTCGACGACATGGACGTCGACTGCGGGCGCATCCTCGCGGGCGAGCAGAGCGTCGAGGAGGCCGGGCGGGAGCTGTTCGAGCTGATCCTCGAGACCGCCTCCGGTCGGCGCAGCAAGAGCGAGGAGCTGGGCATCGGCGACGAGGAGTTCCAGCCGTGGCAGCTCGGGGCGGTGATGTGATGACCACCCCGACGCCCCCGGAAGCTCCCGGCCGGCTCTCGCTGGCCACCCTGCCCTCCGTCGAGCGGCGCCACCGCCCGCTCGTCGACCCGGCCTCCCTCGGCGTGGGCATCGTGCACCTCGGCATCGGCGCGTTCCACCGCGCGCACCAGGCCGTCTACACCGAGGACGCCGTGGCGGCCGCGGGCGGCGACTGGGGCATCTGCGGTGTGACGCAGCGCAGCCGCACCGTCGTGGACCAGCTGGGTCCGCAGGACGGCCTCTACACCGTGCTCGCCCACGACGCGGCCGGCAGCGAGGCCCGCGTCGTCGGCGCGGTGCGGGAGCTGGTGTTCGCCGGGGAGGCGCCGGACCGCCTGCGGGAGCTGCTCGCCGCGCCCACCACGCGCGTGGTCACGCTGACGGTCACGGAGAAGGGCTACCGCCACGACCCGGCGACGGGCCGCCTGCGCCGGGGCGACCCCGACGTGGCGGCGGACCTCGACGGGTTCGCCGCGGGCCGCGCGCCGCGCACGGTCGTCGGGCAGCTCGTGGCGGGCCTCGCCGCCCGCCGCGACGCCGACGCCGGCCCGCTGACCCTGCTCTCCTGCGACAACCTGCCCGCCAACGGCGCTGTGCTGCGCGGCCTCGTCGCGGAGTTCTGCGACGCCCTGCCCGCGGGGGACGCCCTGCGCGCGTGGGTGGAGGAGTCGGTGCGGTTCCCGTCCTCGATGGTGGACCGGATCGTGCCCGCCACCACGGCCGCCGACCGCGACGAGGCGCAGCGCCTGCTGGGCCTGCGCGACGAGGGCGTCGTGGTCACCGAACCGTTCCGGCAGTGGGTCGTCGAGGACGACTTCGCCGCGGGCCGCCCCGCGTGGGAACGCGCCGGGGCCGTCCTCACCGACGACGTCGCGCCCTTCGAGGCGATGAAGCTGCGCCTGCTGAACGGCAGTCACTCCACGCTCGCCTACCTCGGCGTCCTCGCGGGTCACGAGCACGTGGCCGACGCGGTCGCCGACGAGGGGATCGCCGCGCTCGTCGCCCGGCTCATGGCGCACGACGTCGAACCCACGCTCGCGGTGCCGGCGGGGTTCGACGTGGCGCGCTACCAGCAGGACCTGCTGGACCGCTTCGCCAACCCCGCGCTGCGCCACCGCACCCTGCAGATCGCCATGGACGGCAGCCAGAAGCTGCCGCAGCGCCTGCTGGGCACGATCTCCGACGCGCTGGCGGCCGGGCGCGAACCCCGCGTGGCCTGCCTCGGGGTCGCGGCCTGGATGCGCTACGTCTCCACCGCGCGCTCCGAGACCGGGGTGCCGCTGCCCGTCGACGACCCGCTGGCCGCCCACCTGGCCGAGGTCACCGCGGGCGCCGGGTCGCCCGGCGCGGTCGCCGACGCCCTGCTGGGCGTCCCCGAGGTGTTCGGCACCGCGCTGCCCGCCGACGACCGGTTCCGCGCGCTGGTGGGGGAGTCGCTGGAGGCGCTGACCCGGGACGGGGTGGCCGGGGCGGTCCGCGAGACCGTCGCGGGCTGAGCGTGGCCGAGGGGGGCATCGGCGTCGGCGGGAACACCGAGGTCGGCGGGGACGCGGCTCCTCCCGACGCGATCGAGGGGTTCGAGGACTGGCCCGCGTTCCTGCGCCGGGAACTGCCCGCGCACCGCGGCGAGCCCGACCTCGCGGCGGTGCTCGGCCTGCCCCGGCGGCCCGCGGAACCACCGGCCGTCCGCGAGGAGGGTTCCCGCCGGGTCGGGAACGTGGACGTCATCGCGCTGTCGTGGGATGTGGGTTTCGGCCCCCGCACGCGGGCCTCCCTGCTGCGCCCGGCCGGCCGCTCCGGGACCCTGCCCGGGGTGCTGGGCCTGCACTGCCACGGCGGCGCCAAGTGGACCGGGGCCGCCAAGCTCGTCGACGACGGGGTTCCGCCGGACGACGCTGCACCGGAGCGGTTCCCGGGCTACGGCGGGCGCGCCGCCGCGAACGACCTCGCCCGCCGCGGCTTCGCCGTCCTGGTGCACGACACGTTCTCGTGGGGCAGCCGCCGGTTCCCGCTGACCCGGCCCTCGCCGAAGTGGGCGCCCTGGCTGGCCGCGCGCGAGGCGGCCTGGGCGGCCGCGGGTGTCCGGGTCAGCGCGGCGCAGCGCTACGACGCCTACGCGCAGCTGCACGAGGAGACCCTGGCCAAGGTGGCGGGCGTCCTGGGGACGACGTTCACCGGGGCGGTCGTGCACGAGGACCTGCGGGCCCTCGACGTCCTGGCGGCCCTCCCGGGCGTCGACCCCGGCCGGCTGGGCGCGTTCGGGTTCTCCGGCGGCGGCGGACGCGCGCTGCTGCTGGCCGCGCTCGACGAGCGGGTACGCGCGCACGTCGTGGCCTGCATGATGTCGACGACGGCCGCGCTGGTGGGGACGCACGTCGACACCCACTCCTGGCTCCTGCACTCACCCGGCCTGGCCCGGTTCGCGGACCTGCCCGACCTCACGGCGCTGCGGCCGCTGCTCGTGCAGTACGCGGTGGACGACGAGCTGTTCCCGCCGGCCGGGATGCGCGCCGCGCACGAGCGCCTGCAGCAGCGGCACGCCGCGACCGGCACCTACCGCGGCGCCGAGCACCCGGGCGGTCACGCCTTCGGCGTCGCGATGCAGGACGAGGCGTGGGCGTTCCTCGCGGAGCACCTCGCCGCCGGCTGACCCGCTCCCGGCGATCCGGGGCAGTGCCGCCGTCCGGGTGACGGGGGTTCCCCCCGCGGTGACGGGCAGGGCACAGTGGAAGGGCGAGCGAGGCCCACGAGGGTCGCGCTCCGTGCGGGTCAGGCGTCCGGTGGGGACGCACTCCGGCTCCACCGGAGAGAGCCAGGTTCGAGCCCTGGGACCCGCTCCACCCGATCGGCAGGACGACGTTCCCCCCGGCGCAGCGCGGCGCCGGGGGGAACGCCTGCCGTCACCGGCGGGAGTGCGGCGGGTTCACCCCGCCCGGCCGCCCGGGGTCAGGTCCGTCGCGGCGAGCTGGGCCTGGATGGCGATCTCGATGGCCGTGAAGGCGTGCTCCTGCGTCATCGCCACCTCGGTGCGCTCCAGGCAGTCCAGCACCAGCTGCCCGAAGTACGGGTAGCCCACTGTGCCGGTGACCTGGAAGTGCGTCTCCTCCCGGCCGTTGGTGAGGAACAGGTGCCCCGGGCCCTCCTGCGTCGCGAGGTTCACGTACTTGCGCTGCTCGATGAACCCCTCGGTGCCGAGGATGAACGTCCGGCCGTCGCCCCAGGTCTGCAGGCCGTCTGGGGTGAACCAGTCGCAGCGGAAGTACCCGGTGGCGCCGGTGTCGGTGACGAGGTTCGCGTCGCCGAAGTCGTCGAAGCCGGGGTGCTCGGGGTGCGCGTAGTTCGCGATCTGGCTGTTCGCGACCCGGGCGCCGCGGGAGCCCGTGTAGTGCAGCACCTGGTCGACGTTGTGGCTGCCGATGTCGATGAGGATCCCGCCGTGCTTGGCCCGGTCGAAGAACCAGTCCGCCCGGCTCGGGGCGTTCAACCGGTGCGGCCCCAGGCCGATGACCTGCAGGACGCGACCGATCGCGCCCTGCTCGATGAGCTGGCCGGCGAACACCGCGGTCTCGACGTGGACGCGCTCGGAGTAGTAGACGGCGTACTTGCGCCCCGTGCGGGCGACGGCCTCGCGGGCCGCGGCGAGCTGCTCCAGCGTCGTCAGCGGGGCCTTGTCGCTGAAGTAGTCCTTGCCGGCCTCCATGACCCGCACGCCCAGCGCGGACCGGTCGCTGGGGACGGCCGCAGAGGCCACCAGCTGCACCTCGGGGTCGTCGAGCACCTCGTCGGGGGAGCGGGCGACGCGGACGTCGGGGAAGTGCCCGCGGAAGGCCTCGACCTTGGCGGGGTCGGGGTCGTGCACCCACTTCAGGGTCGCGCCGGCCCCGGCGAGGCCCTCGCACATGCCGTGGATGTGGCCGTGGTCCAGGCCGATCGCCGCGGCGACGAACGCGCCGGGTTCCACGACGGGGTCGGGCACGGGGGCGGGCGCGTAGCTGCCGCCGTCGGTGGCGCTCACCGCGAGGCCCCCGAGACGCTGATCGCCCCGTCCTGCTCGGTGACCGAGGCGGTCTTGGCGTAGAACCGCGGTGCGCGCTGCGCGAGGGTCCCCGGCAGGTACCAGGGGTCGTCGGCGGCCAGCGGCACGTCGACCGTGCGGCGCTCGACGGCCGCCTGGTAGACGGCCGTGATCAGCTCGATGGTCCGGCGGCCGTCGCGGCCGTCCACGGCGGGTCGGCGCCCGGTCTCCAGCGCCGTCAGCACGTCGTCGACCTGCCCCTGGTGCCCGGTGTGGGCCAGGGGTTCCTGCGCCGCGGCCAGCGCCCGGAGCCGCTCGACGAGATCGGGGTTCCCGCCCGGGACGGGGAACCCGTTGGGCTGCGCCACGTCCGCGACCACCTCCCCGTCCAGGCTGACGCTGGCGTCGCGGCCCTGCACGACGATCTTCTGCGGTTCGCCGTGGTGGACGACGGAGCTCGTGATCGTGGCCAGCGCGCGCCGGTAGGCCAGCACCGCCACCGAGAGGTCCTCGACCTCGGCGTTCTCGTGGGCGGCGTTGGTCAGCACGGCCGTCACCGACTTCGGCGCGCCCAGCAGCCACAGCAGCAGGTCGACGTGGTGCACCGCGTGGTTCAGGGTGCAGCCGCCGCCCTCCTGATCCCACGTCCCGCGCCACCAGAGGTCGTAGTAGCCGAGCCCGCGCCACCAGGCCGAGTCGACCTGGACGTGGGAGACGGGACCGGCGAGGCCCGAGTCGAGGAGGGCCTTCAGCCGCACGACGTCGTCGCGGAAGCGGTTCTGCGCGACGGAGGAGAAGAACGCCCCGCCCTGCTCCTCGGCCCGCAGGATCGCGTCGCACGCGGCGAGGGAGGGCGCCATGGGCTTCTCGCACAGCACGTTCACGCCCGCGGTGAGGAAGTCGACGCTGATGGCCTCGTGCGTGGACGGCGGGGTGCAGATGCTCACGAGGTCCACCTGCTCGGCCGCGAGCAGCTCCTCGTGGGAGGCGTGGACGGTCGCCTGGTCGAGGCCGAACTCCCGGCGCCGGGCGTGGGCCCGCTCCGGGGAGACGTCGCTGAGCGCCACCACGGTGCAGCGCTCGCCGAACGCGCGGTAGGCCGCCAGGTGCGAGGCGGAGATCCCGCCCGTCCCGACGACCGCGACGCGGATCACCGCTGCCCCCCGGCGTCGCCGCGGGGTGCGTAGGCCTCGCGGGGGATGGTCGTCGTCAGGTCGACGGCGGTCTCCACGGCCTCCTCCAGCGACAGCTGGCCGGAGGCCACGAGCGAGGCGAGGAAGCCGCTGTCGACGCGGCGGGACACGTCGTGGCGGGCGGGGATCGAGGCGAACGCGCGGGTGTCGTCGACGAAGCCGGAGGTGTTGTAGAAGCCCGCCGTCTCCGTGACGGCCTCGCGGAAGCGGCGCATCGCCAGCGGCGAGTCCAGGAACCACCAGGGCGCGCCCAGGCGCACCGCGGGGTAGGCCCCGGCCAGCGGCGCGAGCTCGCGGGAGAACGTCGTCTCGTCGATCGTGAACAGCACGCAGCGGAACGCGGGGTCGGAGCCGAACTCCGACAGCAGCGGGCGCAGGCCGTGGACGAAGTCGACGGCGATCGGGATGTCGAAGCCCTTGTCGGTGCCGAAGCGCTCGTGGACCGCGGGGTCGTGGTTGCGCAGCACGCCGGGGTGGATCTGCATGACCAGGCCGTCGTCGCGGCTCATCCGGGCCATCTCGAACAGCATGTGCGCCGCGAACGCCGCGGCGTCCGCGGGGCTCACCGACCCCGAGCGGGCGGCGGCGTAGATCCGCTCGGCGTCGGCGCGCCCGAGCGGGGTCGAGTCCGCGGTGAGGTGGCCGTGGTCGGTGGCCCGCGCGCCCATCGCCACGAAGTGCTCGCGGCGCTGCCGCAGCGCGGCGAGGTAGCCGGCGTAGTCGCCGACGTCGTGCCCGGAGACCTCCGCCAGCTCCTCCACGTCCTGCTTCCAGCCCGCGCGGTCCAGCTGCACGAGGGCGTCGGGGCGGAACGTCGGCACGACCGTGCCCGCCCAGTCCGAGGCCGCGATGGCCGCGTGGTGCTCCAGCCGGCTCGCCGGGGCGTCGGTCGTCGCCAGCAGCTCCACGCCGAAGGCGTCGAACAGCGCGCGGGGCCGGAACTGCGGGCTCGCGATGCGCTCGGCCAGCTGGTCGTAGACCTCGTCCGCGGTCTCGGGGGAGGGCTGCACGCGGACGCCGAACACCTCGTGCAGCTCGTGCTCCAGCCAGTACCGGCTGGGCGTGCCGCGGAAGAGGTGCCACCCCGCGCAGAACCGGCGCCAGATCTCGCGCCCGTCCTGCTCGACGGGGCCGCCGTCGGCGCGCGGGACCCCGAGGTCCTCCGGCCGGGTGCCCTGCGAGACGAGCATGCGGGTCACGTAGTGGTCGGGCACCACGAGCAGCTGCGCCGGGTCGCCGAACGGCTCGTCGTCGGCGAGGACCTGCGCCTCGACGTGGCCGTGCATGCTGATGAGCGGCAGGTCGCGCACCTGCCCGTAGATCTCCCGGGCCAGGGAGCGCACCCCCGGTTCGGTGGGCAGGAGGCGGTCGTCGTCGAGCGTGAGCGGGCGCACGGGGTCTCCGGTGGTTCGCAGGAGCGGTTCGGGTGCTGCGGCAGGGCTTCCGGGAGCAGCTACAGGGGCAGGATGTCGTCCGCCCGCACGGGCAGGCCGGTCTCGAAGGAGCGGTTCGCGGCGAGGCCCGTGAGCAGCGAGCGCGCCCCGTCCAGCTGGGTGGAGGCGCGGCCCAGCGGGTCCGGCGCCGGGGGGCCGCCGAAGATGTCGGCCAGCATCCGCTCGTCGCCGCCGCCGTGGCCGGCGCCGGAGGTGTCGGGCAGGTCCAGCTCGACCGGGCGCTCCCACAGCCGGCGCAGCGTCAGGCGGGTCCCGGCGCCGGAGTCGGCGTCGTGGCCGTCCACCCCGTGCAGGGCCTCGCCCGGGGCGCGGCTCGCGGTGACCGGGTCGACGAAGGCGTTCTCGACGACGTCCAGCTCCAGCCGGCCCTCGCTGCCGTTGAAGACGACGTGGTAGCCCTCCCAGGGGGAGTAGGCCGTGAGGTGGTAGCTCATCGTCGCGCCGCTGCGGTAGCGCACGGCCACGCACATGTCGTCCTCGATCGTCACGCCGGGGGCGAAGACGTTCTGGTCGCGGTGGTAGCCGTCCTCGTGCTCGGCGTCGAGGTAGAGGGCCGTGAGGTTCGGCGAGGAGTCCAGCTGCAGGGCGAACGGGTCCTCGGCGGCCTCGGGCGCCCCGTGCGCGCGCTCGTAGTCGCGGGCCAGGCCGCGGCGCCCGCCGTTCTCGTCGCCGTAGAAGAACAGCCGGCCGAGGCCGAACACCGTCTCGGGGCTCGAGGCGATCCACCAGTTGACGAGGTCGAAGTGGTGGGTGGCCTTGTGGACCATGAGGCCGCCGGAGTTGGCCTTGTCGCGGTGCCAGCGGCGGAAGTAGTCCGCGCCGTGGCGGGTGTCGAGCAGCCACTCGAAGTGCACGGAGCCGACCTCGCCGATCGCGCCCGAGGCGATGACCTCGCGGACCTTGGCGTGCGCCGGGTTGTAGCGGTAGTTGAAGGTGACCGTCACCTTGCGGCCGGTCGCCTCCTGGGCGTCGAGGATGCGCCGGCAGCGCTCCGCGTCGATCGTCATGGGCTTCTCGGTCACGACGTCGCAGCCGGCGTGCAGCGCCGCGACGATGTACTCGTCGTGCGTGCGGTCCAGCGTGGTGACGACGACGGCGTCGACCCGCTGCTCGGCGAGCATCGTCGTGAAGTCCCCGGCCGCGTAGGTGGGCACCGGGTCGTGGTCGTGGTCCTCGCGCAGGGCCTTGTTGTGGGCGTCCATGCGCGTCTGGTTCACGTCGCACAGGGCCACGAGCTCGTTGCGGTCGGCGTGGGTGCCCGCGAGCGCGCGGACGTACATCTGGGCCCGCCCGCCGAGGCCGACGATCGCGTAGCGGGTGCGTGGGGCCCCGGCGTGCGAGGGGGTGGACGCGGTCATGAGGGGACTCCTCCGCGAGTCGAGGGGGCGCGGGCGCCGCGGCGCCACTGCAAACCTTTGCGGCCAAGTCAGCACCCTGGTGACGCAGCCTGTCAAGCAGGCCCCGCCCGGAGGCGCCGCGGGAGCGGACCCCGCTCGGTCACAGGCTGAAAACCTTTGTGGAAACCGGCGGGAAAGCGCTTGACGGCGCCGCCCGGCTGTGCCGCAATGGGGCGAGCCACCGGGCAGGGCCGCCGTCGGCCCGTCACCGATCGAAGGAGATCACGATGACCACCCCCTCCGGGCGCACCCCGTCCCGCCTCGCCGCCCCGGGCCGCCGCTCCTTCCTGACCGGCGTCCTCGGCGCCTCGGTCCTCGGCCTGGCCGCGTGCGGCGGGGACGACGACACCGCGGCGGCGGGCTCCGGCGCCGCGGCCGGCCCGGAGACCACGGAGCCCGTCGTCCTCACGGTCGCCTGGTGGGGTGGACCGGCCCGCGCCGAGAACACGCAGAAGGTGCTGGACCTCTACACGAAGGCCCACCCCAACGTCACGTTCAAGACGCAGTGGCAGGGCTACAGCGGCTACTACGACAAGATCAACACCTCCGCGGCGGGCCGCAACGCCCCCGACATCATCCAGATCGACAACCGCGCCCTGCGCGAGTACGCCAACAAGAAGCTGATCGCGGAGCTCGACCCGTTCGTCGGCAAGACGCTGGTGACGGACCAGATCGACCCCAAGCTGCTCGGCACCGGCAAGGTGGACGACAAGCTCTACGCCCTCCCGCTGGCCTCGAACACCCAGGCGTTCGCGGTCGACGCGACGGTGCTGGGTCCGCTGAACCTCCTGCCGGCCGAGGCGGGCTGGGCCGACTACGACGAGTTCAGCACGTGGGCCGCGTCCGTCACCAAGGCCACCGGCGGCAAGGTCTGGGGCACGCGCGACGAGAGCGCGAACCTCAGCTGGATGGAGCCGTGGCTGCGCCAGAACGGCAAGGAGCTCTACGACGGCCAGGCCCTCGGGTTCAGCGAGGCCGAGGCCGTGGAGTGGTTCACCCTCTGGGACGACCTGCGCAAGAGCGGCGGCGCCTCGCCCGCCGAGGTGAGCCAGCCCGCCAACAGCGGTGACATCTCCAAGAACACGGTCACGTCCAAGCAGACGACCGGCAGCTTCACCTACGACAACCAGCTCACCGAGCTGGCCAAGGCCACCGACCACGAGCTGCAGCTGGTGCCGCTGCCGGGCGACCTCTCCGGCAACTACGCCCGCCCCTCGCAGTTCTTCACGGCCTACGCCCGCGGCAAGAACATCCCCACGGCCGTCGACGTCATCAACTTCTTCGACAACGACCAGGCCGCCGGCGAGGCCCTCGGCACCGAGCGCGGCCTGCCGCCGAGCAAGGAGATCCGGGACGCCATCAGCCCGACCTTCAGCGACCAGCTCAAGTACGTCGTGGCCTACGACGAGCGCGTGACCGCCGAGGCCGGGCCCACGCCGCCCGTCCCCGCGCAGGGCGACTCCCAGATCGGGCAGCTGCTCACCTCCGCCGCCGAGAACGTGGCCTTCGGGCGCGCGCAGATCGCGGACGCGGCCAAGGAGTTCGTCTCCCAGGCCAACTCGGCGCTCGAGCGCGCCGGCAGCTGAGACCGATCCCCTCCACGGACAGGAGCGCCACCATGGCGGACACCGCCTCCCGACCACCTCGGGTCAGCGCGCGCCGCGCCGCCCGCCCGCCCGCGCCGGGCGGCAGCCCGCGCCGGCGGCGGGAGGCGGTCGCCGGCTACACGTTCCTCATCCCGTGGTTCATCGGGCTCTTCGGGATCACGCTCTTCCCGATGCTGTACTCGCTCTACCTCAGCTTCACCGACTACGACCTGCTGCAGTCCCCGCAGTGGATCGGACTCGAGAACTACGTCCGCATGCTCACCGACGACCCGCAGTACTGGAACTCGGTGAAGGCGACGCTGGTCTTCGCCCTGGTCTCGGTGCCGCTGAAGCTGGCCGTCGCCCTCGGGGTCGCGCTGCTGCTCTACCGCGACCGCCGCGGCGTCGGGCTGTACCGGGCGCTGTTCTACGTGCCCTCGCTCCTCGGGGGCAGCGTCGCCGTCGCCATCGTCTGGCAGACGCTCTTCGGCGGCCAGGGCGCCATCAACGAGATCCTCGGGATCTTCGGCATCGGCGGCCGCAGCTGGATCACCAACCCCTCGACGGCGCTGGGCACGCTCGTGCTGCTGGCCGCGTGGCAGTTCGGTGCGCCGATGGTCATCTTCCTGGCGGGGCTCAAGCAGATCCCGGCCGAGATGTTCGAGGCCGGGTCCCTCGACGGGGCGGGCCGCTTCACGCAGTTCTGGCACATCACGCTGCCGATGCTCTCGCCCGTCCTGTTCTTCAACCTGGTGCTGGAGACCATCGCCGGGTTCCAGGGGTTCACGGCCGCGTTCGTCATCAGCGGCGGCACCGGCGGCCCCGCCGACTCCACGCTGCTCTACACCCTGTACCTGTACCTGCGCGGGTTCGGCGACTTCCAGATGGGCTACGCGTCGGCGATGGCCTGGGGCTTCCTGCTCGTGCTGGGCGTCATCACCGCGATCGTCTTCCGCAGCGGCTCGCTGTGGGTCCACTACGCCGACGAGGGGGAGCACTGATGACCACCGCCCCGAGCACCCTGGCCTCGGCGCCGCTCGCGCCCCAGGCCCCCAGCCCCGCCGGCCGGCCGGCGCGGACGGCCGGGAGCCTCGTCGCCCACGTCGTCCTCGTCGCGCTCCTCGTCGTCGCGCTGTACCCGATCGCCTACCTCCTCGGGACCTCGTTCAAGTCCCCGCAGGAGATCGCGAACAACCTCAACGTCCTGCCGGAGTCCTTCACGCCGAAGAACTACGCCGACGGCTGGTCGGGCATCCCCGGGGTCAGCTTCGCCCGGTTCTTCACCAACAGCGTCGTCGTCTCCGTCGGCGTCGTGGTCGGCAACGTCGTCTCGTGCTCGCTCGCGGCCTACGCCTTCGCCCGGCTGCGCTTCCCGCTGCGCGGGCTCTGGTTCGCGCTGATGATCGGCACGCTGCTCCTGCCGCACCACGTGCTCGTCGTCCCGCAGTACGTCCTGTTCAACAGCCTGGGCTGGGTCAACACGCCGCTGCCGCTCATCGTGCCGAAGTTCCTGGCCACCGACGCCTTCTTCGTCTTCCTCATGGTCCAGTTCATGCGCGGCATCCCGCGCACCCTGGACGAGGCGGCGGCGATCGACGGCTGCGGGCCCTTCGCGACGTTCTTCCGCATCGTGCTCCCGCTGACCAAGCCGGCCCTGGTGACGACGACCGTCTTCTCGTTCATCCAGACCTGGAACGACTTCTTCTCCCAGCTGGTCTACCTCAACGACATCACCAAGTACACGCTGCCCATCGGCCTGCGCCTGTTCCTGGACTCCTCGGGGCAGAACAGCGTCGGCCCGATGTTCGCGATGTCCGCGCTCAGCCTCGTGCCGGTGTTCCTCTTCTTCCTCGTGTTCCAGCGCCTCATCGTCGAGGGCATCAACACCAGCGGGATCAAGGGGTGAGCGCCCCCGTGGCCGCGGCTCCCCGGCGTCCGCGCCGCCGGGCCCCGGAGGCCACCGGCTCCGGTTCCGGCTGGAAGGAGCAGGTGCGGCGGATCTCCGAGCTCTGCCTGCTCGGGGTCGTCGCCGCGCTCCTCAGCCTGTTCGTCCTGCCGCTGGGCGCCGTCCTCGCCACGGTCTCGGTCGCGGTCGGCCACTACGCCGACCACGACGAGCTGCCGCGCTGGTCGGCCCTGGCGCGGGAGTTCGGCCGCCGCTTCCCGGCCGGCTGCGTCGTCAGCGTGGGCGCCGTGCTCGCGCTCCTGCTCGTCGTGCGTGAGCAGGAGCTGCTGCGCGCCGGGACGGTGCCCGGCGGGAACGCCGCCGCGGCGGTCGTCCTGCTCGTCACCGCCGTCCTCCTGGCGGCCGCGCTGCTCGCCGTCCCGCGCCTGGCCGACGGCCTCGGCTGGCGCGCCGCGCTGGCCGCCGGCTGGCGGGACC
>NZ_VWPY01000029.1 GCF_011839805.1 Kineococcus rubinsiae
GTTCACCGCCCCCGACAGCTCGCAGCTGGTCGCGCTGGAGTCCCGCCAGCGCGTCTTCCCCGCCGGCCTGGCCGAGTTCCTGCGGGCCCGCGACCAGCGCTGCGCGACCCCGTTCTGCGATGCCCCGATCCGCCACCTCGACCACGTCCGACCCCACGCCCGCGGCGGCCTCACCACCGCCGCGAACGGGCAGGGACTGTGCGAGGCGTGCAACCACACCAAGGAACTCCCCGGGTTCCGCTCCACCCGAGACCCCGAGACCGGAACCACCACGCTGACCACTCCGACCGGCCATCGGTACGGAAGTTCGCCGCCACCGGTGCTCGGGCACCCCGTGCTGCCCGCCGAGCCGTACGCATCGGGGATCGAGGCGGACCTGCGCCGGCGCCTCGACCTCGCCGCCTGACCCGAGGTCACCGGGCGTTCCCGTCAGGGCCCGAGCGGGCGTCGCATGCTGACACGAGGCCACGCGTCCAGGCCCAGGTCGCGTTCGTGGCGGCGCACCGCCCGCAGCTCCGGCCCGGCCTCGGCGTCCGGGACCACGGTGAAGCCCAGCCGGGCGTAGTAGGGCGCGTTCCACGGCACGTCCGCAAACGTGGTCAGCGTCATCGCCGCGAAGCCCTTCCCCAGCGCCCAGCGGGCCGCGGTGTCGAGCAGTTCCCGGCCCAGCCCCCGACGGGCGCAGGCCGGGTCCACCGACACCTGCTCGACGTGGGCCGCGCCGTCGACGACGTCCAGCAGCAGGTAGCCGACGGCCACGTCGTCCTCACCGCTGACCACCCACGCCCGCCCGCGGACCCGGTAGGCGTCCAGCTCCTCGAGCGTCGGCGGGTCGTCCTCGGCGACGGCGACCATGCCGAGGTCCCGGAAGGCGGCTCCAGCCGCCCGCTCGACGTCCTGCAGGCGTGGGAGGTCCCGGGATTCAGCGGGGCGGATGCGCAACACGGTCGCTCCGTCAGCGGGTGACGTCGACCCAGGTGGCGCCGGCCAGCTCCAGCAGGTGCGCGGGCGTCAGCCGGACCGCGCTCGCGGGGCTGCCCGCCGCGGGGTAGACGACGTCGAAGCCGCGCAGCGACTCGTCGCAGAACACGTCCAGCGGGCTGGGGTGGCCGAAGGGCGACACCCCGCCGACGGGCTGGCCGGTCAGCGCCTCGGTCTCCGCGGCCGGCAGCATCCGCGGCTTGCTGCCGAAGCGCGCCTTGAACTTCGCGTTGTCGAGCCGGGCGTCCCCGCTGGCCACGACGAGCAGCGTGCGCTCCCCCGCCCGCAGCGCGAGCGTCTTGGCGATCTGCCCCGGCTCCACCCCGAGGGCGGCCGCGGCCGCAGGGACCGTCGAGGTGTCCGCGTCCGCGTGGACGACCCGCACGCCGGGCGCGTGGACGTCCAGGAACTCCTGCACTCGTTCGGTGCTCACGTCGGTCCCTCCTGCGCCGGCCGCCGCCCGGGCGCGGCGGTCGACGCCAGTGCACCACGGCCGCGGGGGTGACAGGGGCGCCGGTGCTCGCCACGATGCTGCACGTGCCACCCCAACCCACCGGCCTGCCCGCCGACGACCACGTGCACTCGCGGTTCTCCTGGGACGCCGTCGCGGGCGACATGGAGGCGACGTGCGAGCGGGCGGTCGCCCTCGGCCTGCCGGCGATCTCCTTCACCGAGCACGTCGACCTCACCGCGTGGAACGCCCCGCCGGGCGGCTGGACCTGGCCGGACGGGGTCCGCGGCAGCATCGACGGGCACGGGCGCTTCCTCGGTGCCGCGCTCGAGGTGGACGCCTACCGGGAGTCCGTCGAGCGCTGCCGGGCCCGCTTCCCCGGCCTGCTCGTCCGGTGCGGGATCGAGCTGTCGGAAGGGCACTGGTACCCCGACGAGGTCCGCGACCTCCTGAGTCGGGGCTTCGACCGGGTGGTCGGCTCGATCCACACCCTCGGCGACCTCCGGGAACCCGGCGGCCACGTCGAGGCCGCCACCGGGTACGCGCAGCGGCCCGCGCTCGAGGTCGTCCGCGCCTACCTCGACGAGGTCGGGGCGATGGCTGCGAGCGACGCGCCGTTCGACGTCCTCGGGCACGTCGACTACCCGCTGCGGCACTGGCCGGCCGACGCCGGGCCCCTGCCGTGGGCCGAGCTGGAGGAGCAGGTCCGCTCCGTGCTCGCGGTCCTCGCCGCCTCGGGACGAGCCCTGGAGGTGAACACGTCGCTGCCGATGGACGTGCGCCTGGTCCGGTGGTGGCGCGAGAGCGGAGGCCGGGCGGTCGCCTTCGGCAGCGACGCCCACAGCCCGGGTGAGCTGGCGCGGGGCTTCCGCGACGTCGCGGCCGCGGTCGAGGCGACGGGGTTCCGCCCCGCGGCCGACCCGACGGCCCTCTGGGCGCGAGCCTGAAAACCGGTGCAGGGCAGGGCCGGGCCTACCGTGCCCGGGTGGCCTGCCGACTCCTCGCCCTGCGCCTCGATGCCCGTGACCCGCGGCGTGCCGCGGCCTTCTGGGGCGCCCTGCTGGACCGCGCGCCCGTGGACGACGCGAGCGGGGTCCTGCTGCGCGGCGGGGACACCCAGGTGTCCCTGCGCTTCGTCCCGGGGCGGCCGCGGACGGGGCCGCACCGCGTCCACCTGCACGTCACGAGCAGCAGCCCGGCTGACCAGGAGCGGACGGTGGAACGGGCGCTGCGGCTCGGCGCGACGCCCCTGGACGTCGGGCAGCGGCCCGAGGAGGCGCACGTCGTGCTCGCCGACGCCGAGGGCGACGAGTTCTGCGTCACCGGCCCCGGCAGCACCTTCCTGGCGGGGTGCGGCCCCCTCGGCGAGCTGGCCTGCGACGGCACCCGCGAGGTCGGCCTGTTCTGGGCCTCGGCGCTGGACTGGCCGCTCGTGTGGGACGAGGACGGCGAGACCGCGGTCCAGCACCCGCGCGGCGGCACGAAGGTCGCGTGGGGCGGGCCACCCGTCGCCATGCGGAGCGGCCCGGACGGGCGGCGGTTCGAGCTCGGCGTCACCGGCGGCGACCTCGACGCTGAGGTGGACCGCCTCGTCGCGCTCGGCGCGACGGTCCGCGACGGGGATGGCGCCGGCGAGGCCGTCGTCGTGCTCGTGGACCCCGACGGCGGCGAGTTCTCCCTCGCCGCCGGTCCCGCGTCCTAGGCGGACGCCTCCGGCGCGTCCTCGCGCGGCACGAGGCGCGCGACGCACTCGACGTGGTGGGTCTGGGGGAAGAGGTCGAAGGCCCGCAGGCCGTCCAGCACGTAGCGGCGCTCGGCGAAGAACGCGATGTCGCGCGCGAGCGCCGCCGGGTCGCACGCCACGTAGGCGACGACGCGGGGCGCGAGCGCCGCGATGCCGTCCACGACGGCCCGCCCGGCCCCCGAGCGCGGCGGGTCCAGCACGACGAGGTCGGCGCTGCCGAGGTCCTCGGTCGCGGTGGCGAGGACGTCCTCGACCCGCTCGGCCCGCAGGCCGACGTGGTCCAGGCCGTGCAGCGAGCGGCGCGCGTCGCGCACGGCCCGCTCCTCGCTCTCCACGGCCAGCACGGCCCCGTCCGGCCCGACGGCGCGCGCGAGGACGGCCGTGAACAGGCCGGCGCCCGCGTAGAGGTCCAGGGCCCGCTCGCCCTCGCGCGGCTGCAGCGCCGCGAGGACCGCCTCGGACAGCGTGGACGCGGCGCCGCGGTGGACCTGCCAGAAGCCGGCGCCCCCGACGCGGAAGCTGAGCTCCTCCCCGCCGACGGCGACGCGCTCGCCGACCCACGTGCGTCCCGAGCGGCGCTCCAGCGTGCCGTCGGCGCGGCGCACGGCGATCGAGGCGTCGGGCAGCTTGGGCATGCGGGGGTGCCGGCCGGCGGAGGGCAGGACGACGACCAGCGGCGGCCCGTCGTCGGACCCGCTGGCCACCTCCAGCGCCTCGACGTTGCCCCAGTGCTCGGCGAGGACGCCGCTGGCGACGACGCCCTCGGCGCTGATCGGGCAGTCGTCCAGCGGGACGACGTCGTGCGAGCGGTGCCCGCGCAGGCCGGGGCGGCCCTCGGCGTCGATGGCGAACTGGGTGCGGGTGCGCCAGCGCAACCCGTCCTCGCGGCCCCCCGCCTCGAACGGCACGGGCTCGACCTCGACGCGCAGGTCCAGGCCCGCGAGGCGGCGCAGCTGCTCCGCGACGACGTCGGCCTTCAGCCCGCGCTGGCGGGGGCCGGTCGCGTGCTGGAAGTCGCAGCCGCCGCACATCCCGGGCTTGGCGACCGGGCAGGCGGGCTCCACGCGGTCGGGGTCCGCGCGCAGGACGCGCACGGCGTCGGCGCGCCAGAACGACGCCCCCTCGGCACCCTCGGTGACGCGGGCCACGACGCGCTCGCCCGGCAGGGCGTGGCGCACGAAGATCACGCGACCCTCGTGGCGGGCGACGCAGTGCCCGCCGTGCGCGACGGGGCCGACCTCGACCTCCAGCTCGGTGCCGGCGGCGTCGGGCCCCAGGTCGCGGGTCGGGCGGGTCTGGCGGCGGCGGGTGACGCCTCGGGCGGCGGGCTGCGCGGAACGGGTCACCGGTGGTCCTCGGGGTTGTCGGGGTGGTCGGTGGGCGAGGGACCGAAGGTGCCGCGGCGCACGAGGCCCGGGGCGGCGCGCTCGATGCGCTCCTCCTGGCCCGCGGAGCTGGTGAGCTGCCACGGGACGCTGGCGACCATCACCCCCGGCGTGTAGCGCAGCCGCGCCTTCAGCCGCAGCGCCGACTGGTTGTGCAGGAGCGTCTCCCACCAGTGCCCGACGACGTACTCGGGCACGTAGACCACGACGAGGTCGCGCGGGTAGCGCCTGCGCAGCGACTTCACGTGCTCCACGACGGGCTTGGTGATCTCGCGGTACGGCGAGTCCAGCACCGTCAGCGGGATGGGCAGGTTCATGGCCTCCCAGCGCGTCTGCAGCGCCGCGGTCTCCTCGGGCTCCACGGCCACCGTGACGGCCTGCAGCTCGGTGGGCCGCGCGGCCCGCGCGTACGCCAGTGCCCGCAGGGTCGGCTTGTGCAGCTTGGAGACCAGCACCACGCCCCGCACCCCGGTCGGCAGGGCCTTCGCGCTGCGCTCCTCGGGGATCTCCAGCTCGGCGCTGACGCGGCGGTAGTGGCGCCGGATGAGCTTCATGTTCACGAACACGACGGCCATGGCGAGGATCGCGATCCACGCGCCCTGGGTGAACTTGGTCAGCAGGACGATGACCAGCACGAGGGCCGTCATGCCCAGGCCGACGGAGTTGATGACGCGCGAGCGCTTCATGCGCTGCCGCGTGCCGCGGTCGGTCTCGTCGCGCAGGTGCCGCGTCCAGTGCCGGATCATCCCGGTCTGGCTCATGACGAAGGACACGAAGACGCCGACGATGTAGAGCTGGATGAGGCGGGTGACCTCGGCGTCGAAGGCGAGGATCAGGACGACCGCGGTGCCCGCGAGGGCGATGATCCCGTTGGAGAACGCCAGCCGGTCCCCGCGCGTGTGCAGCTGCTTGGGCAGGAACCCGTCGCGCGCCAGGATCGAGGCCAGCACGGGGAAGCCGTTGAACGCGGTGTTCGCGGCCAGCACCAGGATGACGCCGGTGGCGGCGGTCACGACGTAGAACGCGATCGGGAAGTGGTCGAAGATCGACGCCGCGAGCTGGCCGATGATCGGGTCCTGCACGTAGCTGTCGCCCACCGGCGCCCCGCCGCGCAGGAGCTGCGTCGCCGGGTCCTCCGCGAACCGCACGTGGGTGAGGTTGGCCAGGGTGATGACGCTGAACAGCATCGTCACGGCGACCAGACCGAGCAGCAGCAGCGTCGTGGCCGCGTTCTTGCTCTTGGGCTTCTGGAACGCCGGCACGCCGTTGCTGATCGCCTCGACGCCGGTCAGGGCCGCGGCGCCGGAGGAGAAGGCCCGCAGGATGAGGAACGCCCCGGCGATGCTCGTGAAGCCGCCCGTGAAGTCCCGCTCCCCGGACAGCGTCAGGTCCGCGCTGGGCGCCTGCGGGAGGTCCCCGAAGAAGTAGCGGCCGAAGCCCCACAGCGCCATGCCGAGGATCGAGGCCATGAAGATGTAGGTCGGGATGGCGAAGGCCGCGCCGCTCTCCTTCAGCCCCCGCAGGTTGACCGTCATGAGCAGTACCACGAGCGCCGCGGCGAAGACCGCCTCGTGCCCGCGCAGGGCCGGGATGGCGGCCGCCGCGTACTGGGCGCCGGAGGAGATCGACACCGCGACCGTCAGGACGTAGTCCACGAGCAGCGCACTGCCGACCGTGAGCCCCGCGTTGGGCCCCAGGTTGACGGTGGCGACCTCGTAGTCTCCGCCGCCCGAGGGGTAGGCGTGCACGTTCTGGCGGTAGGACGTGACCACGACGAGCATGACCGCCACGACCGCCAGGGTGATCCACGGCGAGAAGGCGTAGGCCGCGATCCCGGCGATCGAGAGGGTCAGGAAGATCTCGTCGGGCGCGTACGCGACCGAGCTCAGGGCGTCGGAGGCGAAGACGGGCAGAGCGATGCGCTTCGGCAGGAGCGTCTCGGACAGCTTCTCGCTGCGGAAGGGACGTCCGACCAGCAGCCGCTTGGCCGCGTCTGTCAGGGAGGGCACGTCTGGCAATGCTACGTCCGCGCAGCGGTCCGGGGGCCCACACCGCACGGGTGGTCGTCCCGCGGCCCCGGGGGCGGGAGCGGTAGCGTCGCCGCGAACGGTCCGCCTCCCGCCGCCAGCGCGGGAGGGGACGGGACGGCGACAGGACCGGAGCGGACGTGCACTTCGTGATCATGGGTTGCGGGCGGGTCGGCTCGACCCTGGCCCTCACCGTGGAGCAGCGCGGGCACAGCGTGGCGGTGGTCGACCAGGACGCCGACGCCTTCCGCCGGCTCGGCCCCGGCTTCGAGGGGCGCCGCGTGACGGGCGTCGGCTTCGACCACGACACGCTGGTCGAGGCGGGCATCCACGAGGCGGACGCCTTCGCGGCCGTCTCCTCGGGCGACAACTCCAACATCATCGCCGCGCGCGTCGCGCGCGAGAAGTTCGGCGTGCAGACCGTCGTGGCCCGCATCTACGACCCGGGCCGCGCCGAGGTCTACGAGCGCCTCGGCATCCCCACGATCGCCACCGTGCGCTGGACGGCCGACCAGGTGCTGCGGCGCCTGGTGCCCGAGGGCGCGCTGTCGCAGTTCCGCGACGCCAGCGGCAAGGTCGTCCTGCTCGAGGCCCCCGTGCACCCCGAGTGGGTGGGGCGCCCGCTGAGGGAGCTCGAGGCCGCCACCGGCGGCCGGATCGCCTACATCACCCGGCTGGGGACGGGCATCGTCCCCACCAAGGGGACGGTCCACCAGGAGGGTGACCTCGTGCACGTCGTCGTCGAGGACGAGCGCTCCCAGCGGGCCATCGCCGTGCTGGCCGCGGCCCCGGCGGGTGACGCCTGATGCGCGTCGTCATCGCCGGCGCCGGCATCGTCGGGCGCTCCATCGCCCGCGAGCTGCTGGGCAACGGCCACCGCGTCCTGCTCGTCGACCGCTCGCCCGCGGCCATGAAGATCTCCAGCGTCCCCGACGCCCAGTGGCTGCTCGCGGACGCCTGCGAGATCTCCAGCCTCGACGAGGCCGAGCTCGCCGACTGCGACGTCGTCGTGGCCGCGACGGGCGACGACAAGGCGAACCTCGTCGTGTCGCTGCTGGCCAAGACGGAGTACGGGGTCCCCCGCACCGTCGCGCGCGTCAACAACCCCAAGAACGAGTGGCTGTTCGACGAGGCGTGGGGCGTCGACGTCGCCGTCTCGACGCCACGGCTCATGACGGCGCTGGTCGAGGAGGCCGTCAGCGTCGGGGAGCTGGTGCGGCTGTTCACCTTCCAGCAGGGTCAGACCTGGATGGCCGAGTTCACCCTCGAGGAGTCCAGCCCCGTGCTGGGCCGCACCGTGGGCGAGGTGGAGCTGCCCGGCGACACCGTGCTGGTGGCGATCGTGCGCGACGACCGGCCGATCGCGCCCAGCCCGGACGACCAGCTCGAGGCCGGGGACCACCTGATGTTCCTCAGCTCCCCCGACGCCGAGGCCGCCCTGCGGACGCTGCTCGGCAAGGCCTGACCGGCGCGGGGCCCGGGACGCTCAGGCGTCCCGGGCGCCCGCGTCGTCCGGCTGCTGCGGGGAGCGCTGCAGCGAGGAGTCCTGCAGCGGCGTGCGGCCGCGCAGCAGGACCAGGCTCGCCACGGCGACGCCCAGCACGAGCAGCGGCCAGCCGAGCACGAGCTTGCTCGCCGCCAGCCAGGTCGTGCTCCCGCTGAGGTAGAGGGGCAGCTGCACCGCGACGCGGATGACGTACCCCGCCAGCAGCAGGCCGGTGAGGCGCTGGCACAGGTGCACCACCCCGCGGTCGCGCCGCCAGCCCGTCGGGTCCTCGGTGACCGCGCCGACGAGGAAGCCCACCACGGGCCAGCGCGCCAGCATGGAGGCCGCGAACACGACCGCGAGGGCCCCGTTGAGCAGGATCCCGGGGAGGAACACGTCCTCGGCGCGGCCCGTGCGGGAGGCGATGAACGCGGCGACCGCGGTCGCGACGATGCCGCCGAGCGCGTGCTGCAGCGTCTCGCGCCGCGCGACCCGGACGACGAGGGCGACGAGCAGGACGGCGCCCGACGCGCCCACCGAGGCCCACAGGTCGGACGTGGCGATCCAGGTGATGAGGAAGGCCAGGGCGGGCGCGGCGGAGTCCAGAAGCCCGCGCCAGCCGCCGAGGGCGAGCGACAGGCGCTGCCGGACGACCTCCTCGACCGTGGTGGGCACGGGCTGGCCGGGGGCGGCCGGGAGGGCGGGCGACGCCGGCTGCAGGCCGGCGGCGGGGTCCTCGAGCGTCACGCGCCGTCCGGCGCGATCAGCTCGTAGATCGGGTTGAAGATGATCCGCTGGCCGTCGTCGTCGGCCACGAACCCGCGGGCCTTCACGCGGCGACCGGCCTCGATGCCCGCGATGCGCCGCCGGCCGAGCCACACGAGCGAGACGCTGCCGGAGCCGTCGAACAGCTCCGCCTCCAGCGCCGGGACCCCGCCGCGCGGGCGCAGCGTGACCGACCGGAGGGTGCCGCACACGCAGGCCTTGGTCCGCGAGGCGACCGCGTCGCAGGGCAGGGCGCCCTGGCGGACGGCCTCCTCCTGCGCCTCCTCAGCCGCGAGGTCGGACTCCGAGGCGGTGAAGCGCGCCAACGCGCGTCGCCACAGCGGTGTGCTCAGGACGCCAGACTTCGTCACGGGGTCCAGCCTAGGCCGCCCGGGCGCCCCGTGGGGCGCGGCCCGGAGATGCCCACCCGCTCAGCGGACCTCGGTGATCTCCGGGCCCCGCTCGAAGGGGTCCAGGTCGTCGCGGCCGGCGCCCTCGGCGGCGTCCGCGGGCGCCTCCTGCGGCGCCTGCGCCATCTCGGGCAGCGCCAGGGGCAGGAGCTCGCGCGGCGCCATGGCGTCCTCGCCGCGCACGACGACGACGCCGCGCACGACCTCCTCCAGGGGGGCGGCGGCCGCGGCGTCGTGGGCCGCGTGACCCGCGAAGACGGCGCGCAGGAACCACCGGGGACCGTCGACGCCCGCGAACCGGGTCGGCTGGTGGGCCGTGCGGCCGTCCTCGGTGCGCACGGGCAGCCGGCACAGCAGCTCGGCGCCGAAGGTGCCCGGCACCTCGTCGGCCGTCCCGCCCTGCGCCGCGACGGCCGTGGCGATCTCGCCGCGGATCTCGTCCCAGACGCCGAAGGTGCGCGGCGCGGCGAAGACCTGCAGCTGCACGGTCGAGCCGTCGATGCCGACGGTCACGGCGATGACCCGCTGGGTGCCCTCCTCGACCTCGAAGCGCAGCTCCATGCCCTCGCGGCCCGCGAGGCGCAGCGCGCCGAGGGCCAGCCGGCCGTCGGGGAGCTCGACCTCGGAGGCGTCGAAGGGACCAGCGGACCGGTCGACGGCCACGGGCGCCGCGGGGGCGACCTCCGCGGGCGCGTCGTCGGTGGTCGCGGACGCAGCCGGGGCGTCGGTGGTCTCGTCGGCGCCGTCCGCGGGGACCGCGGTCTCCGGCGTCGTGTCGTCGTCGGCGCTCTTGCGGCGTCGGAACAGGCTCACTGCGGGCCCCCAGGAGGAGTGGTGGACGAGGTGGGAGGCGTGGTGGAGGAGGTGGGAGGCGGGCCGCCCGCGAGGGCGCCGGCGCCGCCGGTGCTGCCGTGGCCACCGGTGCCGCGCACGGACTCCTCGAGGTCCTCGACGGGCACGAACCGCACGCGCTCGACGCGCTGGACGACGAGCTGCGCGATGCGGTCGCCCGCGCGCAGCTCCACGGCCGCGCTGCGGTCGGTGTTGAGCAGGGTGACGCGCACCTCGCCGCGGTAGCCCGCGTCGACGGTGCCCGGGGAGTTCAGGACCGTGAGCCCGAGGCGGGCCGCGAGCCCGGAGCGCGGGACCACGAAGGCCGCGCAGCCGTCGGGGAGCGCGATCGAGACCCCCGTCGGCACGGTCGCCCGCTCCCCCGGCCCGAGGGTGACGTCGACGCGCGTCGTCAGGTCGGCGCCCGCGTCACCGGGGTGGGCGTAGGCCGGCAGGTCCGCTCCGGCGCCGAGGACCGCGGGGACCTCGAGCTCCGGGGCTCCGGCAGCGGTGCGGAGGGTCACGGACACGGACACTACCGCCGGGGTCCGGGGAACAGCCGCCGCCGCCCGGGCCCGGAGCGGCGTGAGACGCTGGCCCCATGGACGGCGCACCCGCCTGGGACGGAACCGAACGCTGGTGGCCCGCGGTGACGACGTGGTTCTCCTGCGTGCCGCTGGTCGTCGCCGGGTGGCTCGTCCCGCTCCCCGTCTTCGGCTACCGCGCCGCGGCGGTGGGGGCCGTCGTGGCCGCCGTCGTGACCCTCGCGTGCCTGGCCAGCCTGAGCTGGCGCACCCGCCTCGCCGACGGCGTCTTCCAGGTCGGGCGCGCGCGGCTGCCCGTGGCCGTCATCGGTGCCGTCGACCCCGTCCCCGCGGCGGAGCGGCGCGCGGCGCTGGGCCCGCAGCTGGACGCCCGGGCCCACCTGGCCATCCGCTCGTGGGTCCCCTCGGCCGTGCGCATCCACCTGACCGACCCGCACGACCCCACGCCGTACTGGATGGTCTCCACGCGCCACCCGGAGCGCCTGGCCGCCGCCCTGCGCGCCGCGGCGGAGACGACGAAGGCCGCCACCTGACGCGCAGGTGACGGCCTCGTCGTGCTCGCGGCCGGACGTGCCGGCCGGGCGCCTCAGGCGGCGCAGTCGGTGCAGATCATCTGCCCGCTCGCCGACTCCCGCAGCTGGCTGCGGTGCACGACCAGGAAGCAGCTGGTGCACGTGAACTCGTCCTGCTGACGGGGCAGCACGCGGACGGAGAGCTCCTCGTTGGAGAGGTCCGCCCCGGGCAGCTCGAAGCCCTCGGCCGCCTCCGTCTCGTCCTCGTCGACCGCGCCGGAGCTCTTGTCCGTGCGACGCGCCTTGAGCTCCTCCAGGGAGTCCTCGTTCAGCTCGTCGTCCGTCTTGCGCGGTGCGTCGTAGTCGGTCGCCATGACCCTGCCTCACACTCCGAGATCTGGTGTCGTCGTCCGTCCGGCTGGTCCTCAGCCGAACCGGTGCGCCGGAGCAACGCTGGAGACTCCGGTTCCATGCCCGGGGCGCCACGAGCCGTTCGACCGCGCGTCCAAGGAGCACGCATCGTGCCCTACCGGCGCGGAGAGCACGAACCGGGGCGCGGCGCGCGGCGGCGGCCGGGACGCGCTGGACCGTCCGGGTGCCGCTCGTCCACAGCGACACCGGGTGAGTTGGTCGCGGCCCCGGCGGGCCGTAGTCTCCCCTCGTCCACGCGCCGAGGAACCGCCCGCGACCAGCGGAGCAGGTTCGAGAGCGCCGCTGTCCGAGGAGGTGCCCCGTGTCCGTGCCCCGGTCGGAGACCGTGCTCGAGACGTCGCCCGACGTCCGCAGCGAGAACCGCAGCACCACCGCCCCGCCCGCCTTCGTGGCCCAGCTCAGCGAACGGGTCCTGCGGACCCGCACCCAGGCCGACTCGGCCGTCGAGGAGGGCGAGGAGGACCTCGCCGACGCCCTCCTGTCCGAGCTGGAGGGCCTGCTGCGCCTCGCCGAGGCGCACGACGTCCTGCTCCCCGACACCGCGGCCTACCTCGAGCAGCGCCGCGCCCCGTCGGCGGCCCGCCCCGTGGTCGTCGACCTCACCGAGCCGCGCGCCCCGCAGGAGGCCTGAGCCCCCTCGGGCGTCAGGACGCGAGCGCGGCCAGCACCTCGGGGTGCAGGGCCGGGCCCGCGGCCAGCAGCCCCTCGCCGCCCGGGGCCCCGCCGGTGAACCCGGTGACGACCGCGCCGGCCTCGGTGGCCACCAGCAGGGCCGCCGCGAAGTCCCAGGGCTTCAGCCCGCGCTCGTAGTAGGCGTCCACCCGACCCGCGGCGACCGCGCACAGGTCGAGCGACGCCGTCCCGATGCGCCGCAGGTCGCGCACGCGCGGCAGCAGCCGCGCCACGACCGCCGCCTGCTCGGCGCGGCGGGCCGCGTCGTAGCCGAAGCCGGTCGCCACCAGCGCGCCCGCGAGCTCGGGCCCGTCCTCGGCGTGCAGCGCCCGCCCGTCGAGGTGGGCCCCGCCGCCGCGCACGGCCGTCCAGGTCTCCGCCCCCGCCGGGTCGTGCACGCAGCCCACCAGGGGCTGCCAGCTCGCCGGGTCCGGCTCGGAGGCACCGCGCACCGGGTCGAGGACCAGGGCGATGCTCACGGCGTAGGCGCGGATGCCGTAGAGGTAGTTCACGGTGCCGTCGATGGGGTCGACGACCCACGTGAGGCCGCTGGTGCCCGCGCGGTGGCCGGTCTCCTCGCCGAGGAAGCCGTCCTGCGGGCGGGCCGCGGTGAGCCGCTCGAGGATCAGCGCCTCCGACGCGGTGTCCATGGCCGTGACGACGTCCGTGGGGCTGCTCTTGGTCGCGGCGACCTCGACGCGGCTGGGGCGGCCGTCGTGGATGAGCGCGCCGGCCTCGCGGGCCGTGCGCTCGGCGAGCGCCAGCAGCTCCCGCAGGGCGGTGCCGTCGGGCGCCACCGGCGCCGCGGCGGCCGCGTCCGCCGTCACACCTGCACCGGGGGGCGGTAGTCCTCACCCGTCGCCGCCGCCAGGTCGGCGCGCAGGTTGCGGCAGCACCCGACCGGGCAGACGACGTGCGAGGGCGGCAGGTCGCCGGACACGGGGCGCTCGACCTGCTCGCCGCGCGCCATCGCGGCCCGCTCCTCGACCAGGTCGACGAGGCCGCGCACGAAGGGCTCGGCGGTGCCGACGGTGGCGGCCCGGGCGAACGGCAGCCCGATCTCCGTCGCGGTCTCGGCGGCCTCGGTGTCGAGGTCGAACTTCACCTCCATGTGGTCGGAGACGAAGCCGATGGGGGCGACGACGACCGCGGGGACGCCCTCGGCGTGCAGCGCCCGGAGGTGGTCGTTGACGTCGGGCTCGAGCCAGGGCTGCGTCGGCGGGCCCGAGCGGGAGCAGTAGGCGAGGTCCCAGGCCTGCTCGGTGCCGGTGCTCGCGGAGACCTGGCGGGCGACCTCGCGGGCCACCGACAGGTGCTGGCGCACGTAGGCGCCGCCGTCGGCGCCCGAGACGTCGTTCATGGCGTCGGGGATCGAGTGCGTCACGAACACCGTGCGCGCGCCCGCGCGCAGCTCCTCCGGCAGCTCCAGCAGGGCCGCGGCGACCGCCTCGGCGTTCACCGCGGTGAAGGCCGGGTGGTTGTAGTAGTGCCGGACCTTGTCGACCTCGAGGAAGCGGCCCTCCTCGGCGAGCTCCGCGAGCGACTTGGCGAGGTCCTCGCGGTACTGCCGGCAGCCGGAGTAGGAGGAGTAGGCGCTGGTGAAGACGGTCAGGACGCGGCGAGCGCCGGCCTCGTGGGCGGCGCGCAGCGTGTCGGTCAGGAAGGGGTCCCAGTTGCGGTTGCCCCACAGCAGCGGCAGCTCGCCGAGCCCCCGGCCGTCCATCTCGGTCCGCAGCGCCTGCAGCAGGGCGCGGTTCTGGTCGTTGATGGGGCTCTTGCCACCGAAGTGCAGGTAGTGCTCGGCCACGGAGGCGAGCCGCTCGCGCGGGATGCCCCGGCCGCGCGTCACGTTCTCCAGGAACGGCATGACGTCGTCGGGTCCCTCCGGACCACCGAAGGACAGCAGCAGCAGGGCGTCGTACGGGCTCGCGTCGCTCACCTGCGCATCCTCCCCCAGCGGCGGGCACCCGGCGCGCCTGGGTCGCGCCGCGCGACGTGAGAACGGCGACACCGCGCTCCGCGGGGAGCGCGTCGCGGCGAGGTGGCAGAGTGGAGCGCGTGGGAAGGTGCCCGCTGGGCCGACTCCGCGCCGCCGACCGGGCGAGTGCGACGACACCGCTGGGAGGGCGCTCGCCATGCAGGACCTGAGGCTCGTCGGGGTGCACGACGACGGTGAGCACGTGGTGCTGGCCGCCGGGGACGGCACGCGCTACCGCCTGCGGGTGGACGAGGCGCTGCGCGCGGCCGTGCGCCGCGACCGGGCCCGGCTGGGCCAGCTGCAGATCCAGATGTCGGCGCAGCTGCGGCCCCGCGACATCCAGGCCCGCATCCGCGCCGGCGAGTCCGCCGAGGAGGTCGCCGAGGCCGGCGGCCTGACGCTGGAGCACGTGCGCCGCTACGAGGGCCCCGTCCTCGCCGAGCGCGCCCACGTCTCGGGGATGGCCCGCCGCGCCCCCTATGGCCGCGGTGCCGGTGCCGGCTCGCTGGAGGAGCTCGTCGTCTCGCGGCTGACCGCGCGCGCCGTGGACCCCGAGGGCGCGCGCTGGGACGCGTGGCGCGAGGAGGACGGCGCGTGGACCGTGCAGGTGGAGTTCGTGGCCGGCGGTCGCGGCCGCCTCGCGCGCTGGGCCTTCGACCCCTCCTCCAAGGGGCTCTCGGCCTCCGACGACGAGGCGCGCTGGCTGTCCGAGGAGGAGCCGGCCGAGCCCGGCCCCCTGCCCTCGCGGCGCCTGGTCAGCATCGTCGGCGACAGCGCCCGCCCGGTGGGCGAGCGGGTCTACGACGTCGAGGCCGACGGCGGGGTCCGCTCCGCCGCGGACCGCACCGACGACCTGCTGGACGCCCTGGACGCGCAGCGCGGCGTGCGCGGTCCCGTGCCCGTCCCCGAGGACGACGAGGACGCGGACGGCGGGGAGGTCGGGACGCTGCGCGTGGACGCGCTGCTCGCCGACCCGCCGCCGGCCCACCCGGCCGCCTCGGCACCGCACGAGCACCCCGACACGACCGTCCTGCCCGCCCCCGCGAGCGTGCCCGCGCTTCCGGCCGAGCCGGCCGCGTCCTCGGTCGAGCCGGCCGCGTCCGGCGTCGAGGACGCCCCCGGCGAGGTGCCGGACGACGTGGTCGCGGACGCGGACCACGGCGTCCGGGAGGCCGCCGCGGAGGTCCCGGGGCCGGTCCAGGACGCCCCGGAGGAGGCCCCGACGGACGCGCCGAAGCCCGCGCCCCGCAAGCGGAACCGCTCCGCCCGCCGCCCGGGCGGGACCCCCGCCGCGGGCAAGCGGCCGAGCGTCCCGAGCTGGGACGAGATCATGTTCGGCACCAAGAAGGACTAGCGGTACCGGCGTGGGCGAGGACCCGGCGTGAGCGAGGACCCGACGTGAGCGCGGACGCGGACGGCGAGGTCTGGCGCCGCCGTCGCCGCGAGGCCGCGGACGCCCACGCGGCGGCGGCCGACCGGGCCCGCCGGCGCGACGTCGCGCAGGCCCGGGAGCTGCTCGACGGCTTCGTCGCCGAGGTGCGCCGGCGCGGGATCGAGCCCGAGCCGCTGCTGGCCTCGGCCCAGGGCCGCCGCTACCGCACGGGCCTCACCGGCTGGTACCTGCGCCGCGACGGCTCCCTCGGCGTCGACGTCGACGGCGCGTTCTACCTCCTCGGGGTGCCCCGCTCGCTCGCCGGGCTGCTGCGCGGGGTCCGCCTCGAGCCCGCCGACCCGCCGCTGCAGGTCGGTCGCGGCGCGCGCGACGGCGAGGCGATCGACCTGAGCGACCTCCTCGCCCGGCGGCTCGCCGACCTCGACGGCTGAGCGGGGCCGCTCAGCCCTCGGCGGGGTGCGGCGGCAGGACCCCGCCCGCCACCTGCGAGGGGCCGGGCAGCAGCGCTCCGCCGCCGAGGTGCTCCGGGCCCGCCTCCGCGGGGCGGGGAGCCTCCTCGGGGTGCAGGCGCACGGCGATGAGCGCGCAGTCGTCCAGCGGCCGGTCGCCGACGAGCTCGGTGACCAGGGCGTCGAGGAACTCCGCGAGCGGCAGCTCCCGGTGCCGGCCGGCCGCCGCGAGGAGCTCGTCCAGGCCGCGGCTGAGCGGCCGGTCGCGGCGCTCGATGAGGCCGTCGGTGAACAGCAGCAGCGTCGAGCCGGGCGGCAGGTCGTGGGTGTGGCTGGTCCGCGGGGTCTCCGCGGCCAGGCCCAGGAGCAGCTCGGGGCGGTGGGACAGCAGCTCGGCGTGCCCGTCGGGGTGCAGCAGCAGCGGCGGGAGGTGCCCCGCGTTCGCGTGGTGGAAGCGCCGCAGGCCCTCGCGGCGCTCCTCGCCGTCCTGCTCGATCCGGCCGAACACGGCGGTGGCCAGCGTGTCGATGCGCAGGGCCGGGATCGCCTGGTCCAGGCGCTGCACGACCTCCGCGGGGTCCGCGCCGTCGTCGAGGGCCAGGGTGCGCAGCACGTTGCGCAGCTGGCCCATGTAGGCGGCCGCGTGCACGTCGTGGCCGGTGACGTCGCCGATCGCGAGGCTGAGCGAGCCGCCGGGCAGGACGACGGCGTCGTACCAGTCGCCGCCGACCTGCTCGCCCCGCACGGCGGGCACGTAGCGCGCCCGCAGCTCCAGGTGGTCCGGCTGCGGCAGCCGGGTGAGCATCGCGTCCTGCAGGACCCGGGCCACCTCGCGCCGCTCGGCGAGCAGCTGCAGGCGCTGCAGCGACTGCGCGGCGTAGCGGGCCAGCGCGACCATGACGGAGCGGTCCTCGTCGGAGAAGCGCCGCGGCGCGGGCCAGCTGAGCGCTAGGACGCCCACCGCGGCGCTCGTGGGGCCCCCGCCGGCGACCAGCGGCAGGACGGCCGACGCGGCCGGGTCCCCCGCACCCGGGGCACCCGACGTGCCCTCGACGAAGGTGAAGCGGCCGGTGCGCATCGCGCGGGCCAGGACGTCGGCCGGGGGCGAGGCCGCACCGGCGCCCGCGGCGGGGCCGAGCAGCCGCAGCCGGCGGCCCGCGTCGGGCGCGAGCACGCACACCGCGCCGGCGCCCAGCTCGACGGCCGCGACGGCGGAGACGGTCCGCACGAGGGACTCGACGTCCTCCGCGGCGGCGACCGCCTCGGAGAGGCTCAGCAGCAGGCGGTCGCGGCGGCGGTCGCGCTCGGCGGACCTCGCAGTCGGGACCTCTGCGGCCGGGACCTCAGTGGCCGGGACACCTGCGCCCGGGACCTCGGTGGCCTGGACCTCCACCACGGCCCCGGACCCCGCGACCACGAGCTGGCGCGAGCAGGCCTCGGCGAGGTCGGCGAGCAGGGAGAGCTCCGCCAGCGACCAGTCGCGCGGTGCGGTGTCGATGGCGCAGAGGGACCCGACGACGCGCCCGGAGCCGTCGCGCAGGGGCATCCCGGCGTAGGCGATGACGCTCAGGTCCGCGACGGCGAGGTGGCCCGCGAGCAGCGGCTCCTCGCGCGTGTCCTGCACGACGAGCGCCTGCCCGGTCTCCACGACGTGGCGGCACACCGAGTGGGTGAGGGGCGTGGCCCGCATGCTCTGCCACGGCTGGGCCAGGCCGCTGGACCCCGGCAGGACCTGCTCGTCGTCGTCGACGAGCGTGACGAGCGCGACGGGCACCCCGAGCGCGGCCCGCACGAGCCGGGTGAAGAGGTCGAAGGCCGGGTCCGCGCTCGCCCGTCCCGCCTGCGGTCCACCCACGTGCCACTGCTCCTCGTGCACCGGCCGGAGCCGGTCCCGGCGTGCGTGCCGGTCCCGGGTGCCCGCTGCTGGAGCACCAGGGGTGATCACACCACCTCCGGGGCCACCTCGGGCGCGTTCGCGGCGAGTCGCGCCCGATCGGTGGCCGTGGGTCGGCGGACGGGTGGACGCCTCACTCGAAGCGCGACGGGTCCCCCGCGCCGACGCGCACGACCTCGGGGTAGCCCTCGGACCAGTCGACGACGGTCGTCGGCACGGTGCCGCAGTCCCCCGCGTCCAGGACGGCGTCCACCTGGTGGTCGAGCTCCTCCTTGATCTGCCAGCCGTCGGTCATGGCCTCCTCGTGCTCCGGCAGCAGCAGGGTGCTCGACAGCAGCGGCTCCCCGAGCTCGCGCAGCAGCGCCCGCACCACGGGGTGGTCGGGGATGCGGACGCCGACCGTCTTCAGCTTCCCGTGCGCCAGCCGCTTCGGGACCTCCTTGGTGGCCGGGAGGATGAACGTGTACGGGTTCGGCGTCGCGGCCTTGATGGCGCGGAACGCGGCGTTGTCCAGGTGCACGAACTGCCCCAGCTGCGCGAACTCCGCGCACACCAGCGTGAAGTGGTGCTTGTCGTCGAGGCGGCGCAGCCGGCGGATGCGCTCGGCCCCGTCGGGGCTGTCCAGGCGGCAGCCGAGGGCGTAGCAGGAGTCCGTGGGGTAGGCGATGAGCGCGTCCTCGCGCAGCATCCGCACGACCTGCGCGATGCTGCGCGGCTGCGGGTCGCGGGGGTGGACGTCGAAGTACCGGGCCATGGCGGGGAGCCTACGAGCTGCCGGGCGGACCGGCCGACCGGAACCCGCGCCGGGCGGCGCTCAGAGCAGGACGCTGAACAGGGGGACGTGGCGCTCGGCGTCGGTGAGGGCCCCGTGCTGGCCCAGCAGCCGCAGCGCCTCGGGCCGCATGCGCGCCGAGTCCACGACGGCCGTGAGTTCCCGCATGACGACGAGGACGTCGCCGATGCGGTCGGCGACGCGCGCCTCGACGGGTCCGAACCAGCCCTGCTCGATGGCCCCGGCCCGCAGCACGACGTGCGCGGAGTGGCCGAGGCGCGCCCGCCACGTCGCCGCGACCTGCTGCGCCGCACCGGGTTCGCAGTAGAGCTGCAGCACGCGGGGTTCCCCGCCGGCGTGACGCACGCCCGCGCGCAGTTCGGGTTCCGCGGCGAGGTCGGTGCGCCCGGTGAGCGGGACGTCGACCATGCCGTGGTCGGCCGTGACGAGCAGGAGGGTTCCCCGCGGCAGGCGCCGGGAGAGTTCCCCGACGGCCGCGTCCACGCGCCCGAGCTCCTCGCCCCACTGCCAGGAACCCACCCCGTCGGCGTGGCCGGTCTTGTCCAGCGCGCCCCAGTAGACGTAGGTGAGGCTGCGGCGGCTGGAGCGCACGGCCGTCACGGCAGCGTCGACGCGCGCGTCGAGGCGGTCGGGGGTCCCCGAGAACCGGCCCCCGCGCAGCGCGGCCTCGGTCAGCCCGGAACCGTTGAAGTGCGGCGGCGCGACGCGGACGACCTCGACGCCGGCCGCGACCGCGTGCTGGAACACCGTGGTGTGCGGCTGCCAGCGGCGGGGGTCGACGGCCGGGTCCCAGGCGAGCTCGTTGAGCAGCGCGTCGCGGTCCGGGTCGAGGACCTCGTAGCCGACGAGGCCGTGGCCGCCGGGCGGCAGGCCCGTGCCCAGCAGCCCCATGCTCGTGGCCGTCGTCGTCGGGAAGCCCGCGGTGATGCGGCGGTGGCGCCCGTCGGCGCGCCAGCGGCGCATGGTCGGCGCGTGCCCCGAGCGGCCCGCGAGCGCCTCGTCGCCCATGCCGTCGACCAGCAGCACGCACACGCGGTCGGCGGCGGGCAGGTCCAGCGTGGACGTCCCGGGGTCGGCGAAGTGCGCGACGCCCAGCGCGCGGGCGGCGGCGGGCAGGACGTCGGCGAGGCTGTCGACGCCGTAGGGCGGGGCCGGGAACTCACCGGCCACGTCGGGGGGCGGGGACGCGTCGGGAGTCATGCGGGGCGCGCGCTCAGCGCGTCGTGACGGCGGACAGCGCCCGCGCGAACTCCAGGGCGGCCGCGACGGCGTCCGTGCCCTCGGCGGCACCGGCGATGCGCACGGTCAGGTCGTCCCCGGTCAGGGAGCCGGTGTAGCCGTGGTCGGCCTCGCAGTCGGGGTCGGCGCACGAGGCGGGCTCGAGGTCGACGCGGTGCAGGGCGCCCCAGCCCAGGGTCAGGCTGACCTCGCCCGGCAGGGTGCCGGGGCGGTGGTCCGCGGGGCGCGCGACGACCTGCGAGACGACGACGGAGTGGACGCGGTGCAGCGCCACGGACTCCGTGGAGCAGACGGCGTACGGCTCGGTGGCGCCCTCGTCGGGGCCGTGGTCGTCGGCGTGGGCGACGACGAGGCGCGTGGGCGTGGTGACGAGGACCGTGACGTGGCGGCGGACCTCGTTGGCGTCGAACGTCGTCTCGGGGTGCACGAGGTGGGCCTGGACGCCCTCCCCCGCCATCACCGTGCGCAGGCAGTCCGCGACGAGCTGCGGGTAGTACCCGGCGCGCTCGAGGTCGGTGAGCAGCAGCGGGGGCAGGTCCTGCGGGGTGTCCACGGTGCCGTCGGTCTCCGGGCTGGTGTCGTGCCCGGCGGGGGTGCGCCGGGGGGAGGTGCGCTCGCGCATCTGCCCATCCTCCCGCACCCGCGGACTCCTCGGCACCGCGGCGCCCGCGGCCACGTTCCGCTGGGGGCGGTCAGCTGGGCAGGGTGCGGCGGTCCGGGTCCGTGCGGCTCTGGGAGGCAGCGAGCTGGACCACGGCGTCGAGGACGGTCGCGCCGCGCTCGGCGACCAGCACGGGCGCCAGCCGCAGCTCGGCGACCTCGGGGACGGCGTCGGCGAGCACGGCGACCCGGGCCACGACGTCCTCGAGCGCGTCCACGTCCAGCGGCGGCGCCCCGCGGTGGCCGAACAGCTTGGGCGCGGCCTTGACCGAGCGGACCAGGTCGGCGACGTCGACCTCGGTCAGGGGCGGGATGCGGTAGCCGATGTCGCCCATGAGGTCGATGGGGTCGCCCTCGACGCCGAAGCTGACGACGGGCCCGAACAGCGGGTCCTCGGTGCTGCGGACCTGGCACGCGACGCCCAGGCCGACCATGGTCTGCACCGCGAGGGTGCACGCGTTGGCGCCCAGCGCCTCGCGCATCTCGAGCATGGCCGAGCGCAGCGCGTCGGGCGTGGCGAGGCCCAGGCGCACGCCGCGCAGGTCCTGCCGGCCGGCGAGCTCCTCGCCCACGGTCTTCAGCGCGACGGGCCAGCCGAGCCGCTCGGCCGCGGCGACGGCCTCCTCGACCTCGGTCACCTCGGCGCGCGGCAGCAGGGGGATGCCCGCGGCCGCGAGCAGGCGGGCCGTCGCGGGGCCGCTGAGGCAGACGCCGTCGGGGTGCTCGGCCAGCGCCTCCTCGACCACGGCGCGGGCCCCGGGCAGGTCCATGCCCGCGGGGGCCGCGAGGTGGCCCGCGTCGCGGCGGCGCCACTCGGCGTAGCGGACGACGGCGGCCAGCGCCCGCACGGCGTCCTCGGGCGTCGGGAAGCTCGGCACGACCGTGGTGCGCGGCGCCCGCTCCGCGCCCCCGGGCGTCGCGCTCGTCTCGACGGAGGTGGCCGAGGTGATGCTGCGGGCGCCGAGGAAGCACGTCACGGTCGTCTTCCCGCCGGCCCCGGCGGTGCGCGCCACGGCCTCGGCGACCGCGGCGGCCGCGTCCAGCGTGGCGGTCGGCGGCATCCAGCTCGCCACGACCGCGTCGACGTCGGGGTCGGCGTAGGCCTCGGCCAGCGCGGCTGTGAACTCCTCCACACCCGCCTCGGGGTGCACGGCGGTGGGCCCGTGGACGACCTGCAGGTGCCAGCTGACGCACGCGTCGGCCGCGAGGGTGCCCAGGGCGTCGGAGTTGCCGACGATCGCGACGCGCGACCCGGCGGGCAGCGGCTGCTGCACCGCGACCTGGGAGACGTCGAAGAGCTGGTGGACGTTCTCGACGCGGATGACGCCGGCCTGGCGGAGCATGCTGTCGACGGCCTCGAACGGCACCCGCGACGCGCGCACGGCGTGCCCGGGCGGGACGCCGAAGCCCGAGGCCCCGGACTTCACGACGACGACGGGCTTGCGGCGCGACAGCGCGCGGGCGACCCGGCTGAACTTGCGGGGGTTGCCGACGCTCTCCAGGTAGAGCCCGACGACGGCCGTGGCGTCGTCGTCCATCCAGTACTGCATGCAGTCGTTGCCGGAGACGTCGGCGCGGTTGCCGGCCGAGACGAACGACGACAGCCCCAGCCCGCGCCGCTGCACCGAGGTCAGCACCGTGACGGCGAGGGCGCCGGACTGGCTGAACAGCCCGAAGCGGCCGGCGGGCGGCATCTCCTGGTGCAGGGAGGCGTTCAGGCGCACGGCGGGGTCGGTGTTGATGACGCCGAAGGAGTTCGGCCCCACCACGCGCATGCCGTTGGCGCGGGCGATGCGGACCATCTCGCGCTGGCGGGCCAGGCCCTCCGCGCCCGTCTCGGCGAAGCCGCTGGAGACGACGACGAGCCCGCGCACGCCCTGGGCCGCGCAGTCGCGCACGGCCTCGACGACCGCGGCGGGCGGCACGGCCACGACGGCCAGGTCGACCGGGCCGGGCAGGTCGCGGACCGAGCGCACGACGGGGACGCCCAGCAGGACGTCCGCGGTGCCGTCGGCGCCCGCGTCGACGTTGACGGCGTGCACCTCGCCCCGGAAGCCGCCCGAGACCAGGTCGGCGAGCAGCCGGTGCCCCACGGAGCCCACGGTGCGGCTGGCGCCCACGACGACCACCGAGGACGGCGAGAGCAGCGCCACCATGCTGCGCGCCTCGGCGCGCTGCTCGCGGGCCCGCATGACGTCCATCGAGCGCTCGGTCGGGTCGATGTCGAAGGACACCTCCAGGACGCCGTCGGAGTAGCCGTGGCGCACCTCGAAGCCGGCCTCGCGGAAGACGCCGATCATCTTGGCGTTCTGCGGCAGGACGTCGGCCGTGAAGCGCCGCACACCGCGCTCGCGGGCCGCGGCGGCCAGGTGCTCCAGCAGGACGGAGCCCAGGCCGCGGCCCTGGTGGGCGTCGGAGATGTTGAAGGCCACCTCGGCCGAGCGGGGCCGGCCGGCCCGCGGGGGGGCCGCGTCGTAGCGGGCGATGCCGACGATGTCGCTGCCGACGGTGGCGACCAGGGCCACCCGGTCGACGTGGTCCACGGTGGTGAAGCGCGTGAGGTCGCGCTGCGACAGCCGCGGCATGGGGGCGAAGAAGCGCAGGTAGCGCGACTCCTCGGACTGCCGGGAGTGGAAGTCGGCGACGGCGTCCATGTCGGAGGGGGTGATCGGGCGCACGTGCGCCGTCCCCCCGTCGCGGAGGGCGACGTCGGCTTCCCACCGCGTGGGATAGCCCACCGACGGCAGCGGGACCATGCTCCGACCCTAGTGCGCACACCCGCGGTCCCGACGGCAGGCCGCGGCGCGAGGATGGCCCGCGTGGAACTGCACGAGGTCCTGCGCCGCCGACGGATGGTGCGCCGCTACGACGCCGGCCGCCCGGTGGAGCCCGAGGCGCTGCAGCGCGTGCTCGCCGCGGCGCTGCGGGCCCCGTCCGCGGGCGCCAGCGCGGGCCGCGACCTGCTGGTGCTGCGCACCCCCGCCCAGCGCGAGCTCTTCTGGGCCGAGACGACGCGCGACCGCCCCGGCCCCGCGGACGCGTGGCTGACGGGCATGCGCGCGGCGCCCGTGCTCGTGCTCTGCCTGGCCGACCCGGGCGCCTACGCCGCCCGCTACGCCGAGAAGGACAAGCCGGGCCCGGACCGGGACGCGGCGAGCTGGGACACGCCGTGGTGGGACGTCGACACGGGCATGGCGGCGCTGCTGCTGCTGCTCGCGGCCGTCGACGAGGGCCTCGGCGCCTGCCTGTTCGGGGTGCCGGCCGCGGCCCACGACGGGCTGCGCGCGGCCTTCGGTGTGCCCGCGGGCCGGCGCTTCGTGGCGGCGGTCAGCCTGGGCCACCGGGCCCCGGACGAGGCCTCGCGCCCGTCGCGGACGGTGCGGCGCACCCTCGCCGACGTCGCGCACGACGGCCGCTTCGGCGAGCCCTGGGACGGCTGAGGCCCGCCGCCACGGCAGACTGGCGGGCATGGCCCGCTCGACTCCTCCCCCGCCCGCGCCCGACGTCCCCGAGCGGATCGTGGACATCGGCGTCGAGCAGGAGATGCAGGAGGCGTTCCTCGAGTACGCCTACTCCGTCATCTACTCCCGGGCCCTGCCCGACGCCCGCGACGGCCTCAAGCCGGTGCAGCGCCGGATCCTGTACATGATGCAGGACATGGGGTTGCGCCCCGACCGCGGTCACGTGAAGTCCGCGCGCGTCGTGGGCGAGGTCATGGGCAAGCTCCACCCCCACGGCGACGTCGCGATCTACGACGCCCTCGTGCGCCAGGCGCAGGCGTTCACGATGCGGGTGCCGCTCGTGGACGGTCACGGCAACTTCGGCTCCCTCGACGCGGGCCCCGCCGCGCAGCGCTACACCGAGGCGCGGCCCGCGCCCGCCGCCCTGCTCATGACGACGGGCCTGGACGAGGACGTCGTCGACTTCGTCCCGAACTACGACGACCGCCTCACCGAGCCCGGTGTGCTCCCGGCGGCCTTCCCGAACCTCCTCGTTAACGGGGCTGCGGGCATCGCCGTCGGGATGGCCACGAACATGCCGCCGCACAACCTCGGCGAGGTCGTGGCCGCGGCGCGGCACCTGATCAGGAACCCCGCCGCGGACCTGCCCGCGCTCATGCGGTTCGTCCCCGGTCCGGACCTGCCCACGGGCGGGCGCATCATCGGCCTGGAGGGCATCCGCGACGCCTACGAGAGCGGCCGCGGGACGTTCCGCACGCGGGCGACGACGACGATCGAGAGCATCACCCCGCGCCGCAAGGGGATCGTCGTCACCGAACTCCCCTACGGCGTCGGCCCCGAGCGGCTGACGGAGAAGATCAAGGACAACGTCACCGCGAAGCGCTTGCAGGGCATCGCCGACGTCGTCGACCTCTCCGACCGCAACCGCGGCCTGCACCTGGTGATCGAGGTGAAGAACGGGTTCGTGCCGGAGGCGGTGCTGGAGCAGCTGTACCGGCTGACGCCCTTGGAGGAGTCGTTCGGCATCAACAACGTGGCGCTCGTGGACGGGCAGCCGCGCACGCTGGGGCTGAAGGAACTGCTCGAGGTCTTCGTCGCGCACCGCCTCGACGTGGTCCGCCGCCGCACCGCGTACCGGTTGCGGCGCAAGGAGGAGCGGCTGCACCTGGTCGACGGGCTGCTCATCGCGATCGTCGACATCGACGAGGTCATCGCGATCGTGCGGTCCTCCGACGACGCGGCCGCGGCGCGCGAGCGGCTCATCGCGGTGTTCGACCTGTCCGAGACGCAGGCGCGCTACATCCTCGACATGCAGCTGCGTCAGCTCACCCGGTTCTCCCGCCTGGAGCTCGAGCGCGAGCAGGCCGAGCTGAACGCCGACATCGCGGAGCTGCGCGCGATCCTCTCCGACGAGGGCCGGCTGCGCACGATCGTCTCCGACGAGCTCGCCGACGTCGCGGCCGAGCACGGCACCCCGCGCCGCACGGTCCTGCTCGCGGCCGGCGGGCCCTCGGGGGCGAGCGCCGTGGGCAGCGCGGCCGCCGCGCTGGAGGTCGCCGACGACCCGTGCACGGTGCTGATGTCGTCGTCGGGGCTGCTGGCCCGCACGGGCGGCACGGAACCGCTGGGCACGGAGGGCCGCCGCACCCGCCACGACCTCGTCACGGCCACGGCCCCCGCCACGGCCCGCGGGTTCGTCGGGGTGCTGACGTCGGCCGGGCGCCTCGTGCGCGTCCCCGTCCTGGAGCTGCCGGTCCTGCCTTCGACGAACGGCCGCCCCGCCCTGGGCGGCGGGGTCGCGGTCCGCGAGTTCGTGACGCTGGCCAAGAACGAGCGCGTCCTGACGATCGTGCCGCTGCCCGTGGCGGGCGTGGAGGACCCCGACGACCCGGGGTTCGCCCTGGCCACGGCGACGGGCGTCGTCAAGCGCGTCGTGCCGGAACCCCTCGGCAACCGCGACGAGGTCGAGGTCATCGCCCTGAAGGACCTCACGGCCCGCACGAAGGACGAGGTGGTCGGCGCCGTCGCGCTGCGCACGGGCGAGGAGGACCTCGTCCTCGTCTCCTCCGACGCGCAGCTGCTGCGCTTCCCGGCCGCGCTCGTGCGGCCGCAGGGTCGCGGGGCCGCGGGCATGGCCGGGATCCGCCTCTCCCCCGGCGCCCGCGTCGTGTCGCTGAGCGCCACCGACCCCGCGGACGACGAGGCCGTCGTCGTCACGGTCGCGGGCGACTCCGGTGCCCTGCCCGGCACCCAGCTCGGCTCGGCCAAGGTCACGCCGCTGTCGGAGTACCCGGCCAAGGGCCGCGGGACGGGCGGGGTGCGCTGCCACCGCTTCGCCCGCGGGGAGGACACCCTGCTGCTGGCGTGGGCCGGCCACGGCCCCGCCGAGGGCGCCACGCCCACCGGCACGGCCGTGGCCCTGCCCGAGGTCCCGGGCCGGCGCGACGGCTCCGGCACGGCGCTGGACAAGCCGCTGGGCGCGGTCGCCGGGCCGCCGCTGCTGTAGGCGGGCGCTCAGCGGGTCTGCGGGACGACGTCGGCGGCGAACAGCTCGAGCTGGTCGAGGTCGCCGAGGTCGACGACCTGCAGGTAGACGCGGTCCACCCCCACCTGCGCCCACCTCCCCAGCCGGTCGACCACCTCGGCCGGGGAGCCGACCAGGCCGCGTTCGCGCCACGGGTAGGGCAGCGGCGGGACGGCCGCGGCCCGGCGCGCCACCTCGGCCGCGTCGCGACCTACGCACACCGTCTGGGCCGTGGAGAAGGCGATCTCCCCCACCGGCCGGCCGATCGCCACGCAGGCGTCGCGCACCCGGGCGAACTGGGCGCCGGTCTCCTCGACTGAGGCGAAGTTCACGTTGAACTCCCCCGCGTAGCGGGCGGCCAGCTGCGGGGTCCGCCGGCGACCACCGCCCCCCACGACGATCGGTGGTGGCGGTAGCACCGGGTGCGCCAGGCCCGGGCAGTCCCGGAGCGCGTGGTGGCGTCCGGAGAAGCTGAACGTCCGGTCGGCCGGGGTCGCCCACAGGCCGGTGATGATCGCGAGCTGCTCCTCCAGCCGGTCGAAGCGCTCGCGGACGCCGGGGAACGGGATGCCCCAGGCGGTGTGCTCGCCGGCGTACCACCCGGCCCCCAGGCCGAGCTCCACGCGCCCGCCGGACATCTCGTGGACCTGCGCGACCTGCACCGCCAGCGGGCCGGGCAGGCGGAACGTCACCGGGGAGACGAGGGTGCCCAGCCGGAGGCGCGTGGTGTCGCGCGCCAGACCGGCCAGCGTGGTCCACGCCTCGGTCGGACCGGGCAGACCGGAACTCACGATGGCCATCAGGTGGTCGGACCGGGAGAAGCCGTCGTAGCCGGCGGCCTCGCTCACCCGGGCCAGCGCGAGCAGGTCGCCGTAGGTGGCGCCCTCCTGCGGTTCGGTCAGGACCCGGAACTCCACCGCGCTCAGCCGGGCGGACCCAGACGCGCACCGAGGTTGATGAACTTTTCGGTCCGGGTCATGTCGGTGATGTTCGGCCGGCTGGGCTCGAGCCAGTCCTCGTTCCGGCACCGGGCGCAGACCCGGTACGGCTTGCGGTCCTCGGTGAACTCGGTGGTCCACCGGTGGCGACCCAGGCGACACCTCAGCGTCTTCACGGCCGCACCTCCCTCACCAGAGGACGCCGATGGTCCTCCGTGCCCGGACTGCTGTCCAGCCCCTCACCCCTCCCGCCAGCGGCGCTCCGGCGACCGGGATCAGGTCCGCGGCCGGAGGGGTTCGAGCGCGGCGAAGGACAGGTAGAGGCGCATGGCCGAGATGCCCTCCCCGCCGAAGTCGTAGACCACGCAGAAGGGCACGCGCACGTCGACCGAGGTCCCCCGGAACTCGCCCTCGAGGTAGGCGTGCTCGTCGGTGACGCTCAACTGACCTCCGTGGGGCCGGGCGTCGAACATGCTGCCGTGCAGCGCGAGGAGGTACTCCCGCACCGCCGAGCGCCCCTCGAACCGCTCACCGCTCTCGACGTTGGTCCAGGTCACGTCCTCCGTGAAGAACTGCTCGAACTCCCCACCGGCTCCCAGGGCCTCGAAGTAGCGCATCAGGAACTCCTGGCGGGACTCCGCCCCACGGGCTGCTGCCGACACGACCGTCTCCCCTCGACGCGCGGACAGCATTCCGCGCGCCGCGGTTCCTGTCGAGGTGCTGCGACCACCTGGCGCTGGTGGCCCCCGACGAGGCGAGGCTGCGCGACGGGCAGGCGCCCCTGGCCGGGCTCGGCGTCCCGCACACCTCCGTCGTCTCGTCGACCCCGGCTCCGACCCGCACCTGGAGCTTCGGCCTGGCCGGCCCCGGACCGCGTGTCCGGCGGCCACCTCACCTGACCTCGGGGCCGCCTGCCCGGTCCGCGCGTGGACGACGGGCCTCAGACCACGGGGGCCTGGGCGCCGGAACCGGCCGTCGCGGCGCCGGTCTCCGGCATGAGGACCCACAGCAGCGGGTAGACGAGGAACTGGCTGCCGGGGATGACCACCAGGGTGGCCACGAACAGCGCGCGCACGGCCCACGGGTCCATCTCGAAGCGCTGCGCCACACCGGCGCAGACCCCGCCGAGGAGGCGGCCGTCCTGCGGGCGGGTGAGTCCCTGGCGGGCGAAGTTGGCCTGGATGACGTTCACGGTGGTTCTCCTTCTTCCAGCGGTCCGCACGCTGCGGATCCGATGAGGCAACACTGCCCGCGGCGCACCACCCCCACATCGGGGACGAACCCTGAGCGACCCCTGACCCGACCCGGAGAGAAACCCTCGCTGCGTCCGGGGGGACCGCGGCGTCGACCGGAGGCGAACTTGACGCTCCGTGCTGAAACCGTTGCAGCACAATGGGTTGGTCTATTTATCGAACGTCTGTTCGACTAGACTGCAGGCGTGACCTGGACCGATGTGCACCCCCTGGAGCAGCCGTTCGCGGCCCTCGGGGCGGCACTGTCGGAGGTCGCGGACGCCAAGGCGGCCAGCTTCTCCATGACCTCCGCCCGGGAAGCCGTGACGGCGTTCCTGCGGCTGCGGCACCAGGCCGACGCCGCCTACCTGCACCTGGTCCGCGTCCTCGGTGAGGCCGGTTCCTCGGCGTCGGACACGGCCACGTTCCTGGCCTGCGCCCCCAACCGCCTACCGAGGGGTCAGGCCCGGCGTGACGTGGAAGCCGCGAAGGTCACCGACCCCTCCGTCATCTGGGACGGGGTCATCGGGGGCGTCGACGGCGACCGCGGCGCGTTGCAGCACCTCGGTGACGCCCTTGCCGCCGGCGAGGCCTCCCGCGCCCACGTCGACGTCGCCGTCACCGCGCTCTCCCGCATCCCGACGACCATCCGCCGGGGCACCACCACGCTGACCGACCCGGTGACCGGTGAGGTCACCGAGCACCGCAGCGCGGAGCTGCTGGACGCGCACCTGACCCGCAACGCCGCCCGACACTGCCCCGGTGTGGCCGGGCAGCTGGCTCGTGAGCTGGTCCTCACCATCGACCCCGACCACGAGGACCGCACCTTCCGCGACCCCGACGCCGCCACCCGCCGAGGGTTGGTCTTCGGGGCCCTCATCGACGGGATGTGCCGCATCACCGTCGACCTCGACGAAACGGCCACCGTCATCGTGAAGCAGGCCGTGAACGCCGCCTCCACCCCGCTGCCCGTGCAGGTCGAGGCGGACGGCGAACTCATCCGCGACCCCCGCTCGAAGCGCCAGCGCGACGCCGACGCCTTCGTCACCCTCCTGCAGCGCGGCGCGGCCGCCAGCGACCCCGCCGTCGCGGAGACCGCGCGGGTCTCCGTCGTCGCGACGGTCGCGGACGTCCAGGCCGCCGTCGAGCACCGCGATGCGCAGACCACCGCCACCGTCGACGGCCACGGACCCGTCTCCACCGCGACCCTGGGCTACCTCGTCTGCGGCGCGGTGCTGCAGAAGGTGCTCACGAGCTCCGCCGGCGCGGTCCTCGACCTCGGACGTTCCACCCGCCTGGCCACCACCCAGCAGCGCCGGGCGCTGGCCGTGCGCGACGGCGGCTGCGCCGCCCCCGGCTGCACCACCGCCCCCTGGGCGTGCGAGGCGCACCACCTCCCCGCCTGGGAGGACGGCGGCCGCAGCGACCTGGACCGGATGGTCCTGCTCTGCCCGACTCACCACCGCGCCTGGCACGCCCACCACCTCGAAGTCCGCCTCCGCCCCGACCGCACCGCCGAAGCCCGCTGGATCACCCGCGACCCGAGGTGGCCGGGCAACCCCGTCCCGCAACCCTGGGTCCGCAACACCTTCCCCGCCGACCGGCGCCTCACCCGGGAACTCGGGGCACGCCTGCGCGCGGGCGGGAGCGGACCGCAGGAACTCCTGCCGGGATGACCGGCTCGGGCGTTGCCGGTGGCATCCCTTCACGGCGGGCGGAACGGGAACCCGCCGTCAACTCCTGCGGGAATCGCGGGGTTCGCCGGGCAGCCGCGGCATCCGCTTGCCCGTGCCGATCAGCTCCATGAGCTTCGGCGTGTAGGGCACTCCGCGCGCCGCGCAGACGTCCGCGAGCGCCGCGGTGGCCCGCCCCGACGCAGCGGCGCCGAACACGGGCAGTCGGGCGATCCGCCCGGGCGCGTTCGGGCCGGGTTCGTCGAAGGGCCCGCCGCGCAGCCGCAGCACGGGTCCGCTGCCCGTGTACGGCCACGTCGACCCCTGCCAGGACACCTCGAGGACGTCAGCCCACGCGTAGACCGTCTCGCCCTGCCTGGTCACGACCACGACCACCTCCTCCTCCAGCCGGACGGTGTCGAGCCGGTGACGGACCACCACGTGCAGGACACAGCCAGCGGCCAGGACCAGCTGGCCGCTGACGTAGAGGAGGGAGAACCCGTCCCCCGGGCTGAGCCACCAACCGGCGACGGCCAGCACCAGGAACAGCACGGCCGAGGCGAGGCCGCGCCGGAGGCCGCCGGCGCCCAGCACCACCGGCGCCCGCGCGTCGTCACCACGTTCGGCACCCCGCTCGCCGTGCGCCCGCGAGCCGGCGACGTCCGGGCCGACCAGAGGTGGTTCCACGGTCCCAGGCTGTCCCCGAGCGCGGGCCCCGCGCGGCGCCGTCACCCGTTCGCAGCAGTCCCGCACGGCTGCACCGGTGGACGCGCGGACCGCTCAGCTCAGCGAGGCGCTCGCCGCACGGAGGTCGTCGAACGCCCGCGAGACGTGCGGCCACAGCGCGCCGGCGAGGTCGAGTTCGGCCTCCGCCCAGTCGGCGTAGCCGCGCTTGAACGCCATGACGCCCACCTCGGCCGCCAGGTGGGCGCGCACGTCGGGAACCTCCCGAGCCAGCAGCGCCTCGGTCATCGCGGCGGCCAGGCCCACGCTCTTCAGCGCGTCGCGCTCCTGCAGCTCGGTGCTCGCGGCGACGGCCGCCTTCAGCCGCGGCCCGAGCTCGCGGTTCTGCGGGCCCATCGCCTCGGAGGCCCGTTCCAGGCCGGCCGCCACGGCCTCCAGCGGACTCGCGTCCTGCCGTGCTGCGGCGATCCCCTCGGCGAGCAGCAGGCTCAGCGTCTCCTGCCCCGCCACCAGCAGTTCCCGCTTGTCGGGGAAGTGCCGGAAGAACGTGCTCTTGGTGACCCCGGCGCGCTCGGCGATCTGGGTGACCGTCGTGGCGTCGTAGCCCTGTTCCGTGAAGAGGTCGACGGCGGCGACGACGAGCCGCTCGCGGGCTCCCGGTTCCCAACGCGACATGAGGCCCAGCCTAGGTCACGGGACTGGCGTCCCATCGCGACGGGACATCTGTCCCATCAGGGTGTACGGTCCAGTGACGGGACAAGAGTCCCGCCACTGCTCCACGTTGGAGGAACCCCATGCACGTCTTCGTCACGGGCGGCACCGGCACGATCGGCTCGGCAGTCACCACCGAGCTGCTGGCCCACGGCCACACCGTCCTCGCCCTCGCGCGCTCCGAGGCGACGGTCGAGGCCCTCACCGCCGTCGGCGCCCAGCCGCTGCGGGGCTCCCTGGCCGACCTGGACGTCCTGCGGGCCGGGGCCTCCGCGGCCGACGGGGTGATCCACCTGGCCTTCAGCCGCGACTACGGCAGCCCCGAGTCCGTCGCCGCCGGGGTCGCGGAGGAGACGGCCGCCCTCACCGTCCTCGGCGAGGCGCTCGTCGGCACCGGCAAGCCGCTGGTCACCGTCTCGGGCACCCCGTGGATCCCCGGGCGGCCGTCGACCGAGGCCGACCCGCTGCCCACCGGCGGGCCGGTCGGCGGCCGCGCCCTCACGGTCACGGCGATCCTCGCCCTGGCCGACCGCGGCGTGCGCGCCACGGCCGTGCGCCTGCCCCGCACCGTCCACGACCAGGGGCAGGGCGGCTTCGCGGGGATGCTCACGGGCATCGCGCGCCAGTCGGGCGTCTCGGGCTACCCGGGCGACGGGACCCAGCGCTGGCCGGCGGTGCACGCCCAGGACGCCGCCGTCCTCTTCCGCCTCGCCCTGGAGGGGGCACCGGCCGGCACGGCCTGGCACGCCGTGGCCGACGAGGGGGACGCGGTGCGCGACATCGCGGCCGTGATCGGGCGGCGGCTCGGGCTGCCGGTGCGCCCCGAGCCCGAGGAGAGCTTCGGCCCGTTCGGCCCGATCTTCGCGATGGACCAGCCCGCCTCGAGCGCCGTCACGCGCGAGGCGCTCGGCTGGGTGCCCCGGCACCCGAGCCTGCTGGCGGACCTGGAGCTCCTCGTCCCCTGAGCCGCCGCCGCGGGCGGCCCCGCGCCGGCCGCCCGCACGGTCGCGGTGCCGCCCCGGCGGCCCGACTCCCCTCACCCGGTTCCGAGCAGCATCTCCGTTGCGAGCCGGGCGATCTCCCGCGTCGCGGGCGACAGCACGCTCCCGCTGCGCATCACCAGCGCGACCGTGTCGTAGAGGGGTTCCGCGAACTCGACGACGCCCAGTTCGGGCGGGAACCCCGGGCTGCCCGCCACCGCCCGGCAGACGAAGGTGTCACCGATGCCGCGCGCCACGAGCTTGAGCGCCGCCTCGACGTGCTCGACCTCGATCAGCCCCTCGACCCGCACCCCCGCCAACCGGGCGCGCTCGGCGACTTGACGGCGGGTGGGGTCCTGCCAGCCGTAGTGGGCGTCGTAGACGATGAGCCGTGCCGCCGCCAGGTCCTCGGTGGTGACCGGACGCTGCAGGTGCGTGGGATCGGCGCTGGCGTACACCACCTCGTCGCGCATCAGCGGGGTGACGTCGAGGCCGGCGTCGTCGACGGGCAGCACCACGAGGCCCGCCTCCAGCTCGCCGCCGGCGACGGCCGCCGCGACCTCCACGCTGTTCTGCCCGATGAGCCGCGCCCGCACCTGCGGGTAGCGCTCGTGGAAGCGCTCGACCAGGTCGGAGAGCAGGTAGTAGTCGGCGTTGCGCAGGAGCCCGAAGCTGGCGACGCCGCCGCCGAGCGAGCTCAGGGAGCGCATCGCGGCGGCGCCACCGTCAGCGGCGGCCACCGACTGCTCGGCGAACGGCCGCAGCTCCTTCCCGGCCTCGGTGAGCAGGAGCCGACGCCCTCCGCGGACGAACAGCGCCGTCCCCGACTCCTCCTCCAGCCGGCGCACCAGCTCGGAGACCGACGGCTGGGACAGCTGCAGCTCGCGCGCCGCCGCGGTGAAGGAAGCCGTAGTGGCGGCCGCGAGGAACGCGCGCAGCTGGGTCAGCGTCATGCTCCACGCTCCCACAGGGATGTCCTGTGGGAGGAGAAGGATGTACGCCCCTTGTCCTGTGACACCCCCGCTCCTACGGTCGCCGCATGCGCCACACCGCTGCTCTCCTGCGCCGTCTCGACGGCCGCTTCCGGGTGCTCAAGGCCCCCGCCGTCGACGCCCCCGCCGCTCAGCGCGATCCCGCCGTCGCCGCCCTGGTCTCCCGGATGCTCGGCGAGATCGAGTCCGGCGGCATGGACGCGGTCCTGCGCCACGCCCGCGACCTCGACCACCACGACGGACGCGACGTCGAGCTGACCCGGGAGCAGATCGCCGCCAGCGGCGACGCCCTGCCGCCGGACCTGCGGGCCGCCATCGACCTCGGGTCCCAGCGCACCCGCGCCTTCGCGGCGGCCCAGCGCGAGCACCTCGTCGACTTCGAGGTCGAGCTGGTCCCCGGCCTCGTCACCGGACAGCGCTACGTCCCCGTCGGCCGGGTCGGCGCGTACCTGCCCGCCGGACGCTTCCCGCTCACCGCGAGCGCCTTCATGACGGTCGGGGTCGCCGACGTCGCCGGCGTCCCGTCGGTGGTGGCGTGCACCCCCCCGCAGCCGGGCGGGCACGCCAACGCCGCCGTCCTGTACGCCGCGCACGTCTCGGGAGTGGACCGGGTGTTCGTCCTGGGCGGGGTGCAGGCCCTGGCGGCGATGGCCTTCGGGCTCGTCGGCGACGCCCCGGTGGACATGCTGGTCGGCGCCGGGAACGCCTACGTCGCCGAGGCGAAGCGGCAGCTGTTCGGGACCGTGGCGATCGACCTGCTCGCCGGTCCCTCGGAGGTCGCGGTGATCGCCGACGAGAGCGCCGACCCCGTCGTGGTCGCGGCCGACCTGCTCGGCCAGGCCGAGCACGGCACGAACTCCCCCGCCGCGCTGGTCACGACGTCGGAGCAGCTGGGCACCGCGGTCCTCGCCGAGGTCGAGCGCCAGCTGGGCACGCTCGCCACCCGCGACGTCGCCGGACCGGCCTGGCGCGACTTCGGCAGCATCACCGTCGCGCAGGACCGGGAGACCGCGGCCGCCCTCATGGACGACCTGGCCCCCGAGCACCTGGAGGTCCAGACCGTCGACGACCGCTGGTACCACGACCGGCTCACCAACTACGGCTCGATCTTCCTCGGGCCGTGGTCGACGGTCGCCTACTCCGACAAGGGGATGGCCGGCACCAACCACACCCTGCCCACCGCCGGCGGAGCCAAGCACAGCGCGGGGTTGTCGGTGTCCCGCTACCTCAAGCCCCTCACCTACCAGCGGATCGCCCGCGAGGCCACGTCCGCCCTCGCCCCGGCCGTGCAGGTCATCTCGGACTCGGAGGGGATGGCCGCGCACGCAGCCACCGCCAGCCTGCGCACCGCGAGCGCCTGACCCAGCCCCCGCACCGACGAACCCCGCACCGACGAACCCCGCACCGGACGAACCCCCTGCACCGGACAGACCCGCGCAGACCGGTCCCGCGCCCATCGCGGAGCGGATTCCCCGGAACTCCTCCGACGCCGCCCGTTCCGCACCCTCGCCCCCTGGAGTGACATGAGCACCTCGCCGCGCAGCACCGCACCCGCCCCAGGCCTCAGGCGCGAGCTCAAGGTCGCCGACGCCGCCGCCTTCTCCGTCGGCCTCATCGGTCCGGTGGGCGTCATGGCCCTGCTCGGCGCCGGCGCGGCCGGCATCCTCGGCGCGGGGGCGGCGTGGGCGTTCATCTTCGCCCTGGTCGCGGTCTCCCTCGTGGCCTACGGGTTCGTCCGCCTCTCCCGGTACATCTCCCACACCGGGTCCGTGTACGCCCTGGTCGGCCTCACCCTCGGCCCGCGCGCCGGTTTCGTCGCCGGGTGGGCCCTGTTCGGGGCCTACGTCGCGATCGGCGCCGGGTCCGGCATCGAGATCGGCCTCTTCGTCGGCAAACTGCTGCGCGGCCTCGGCCTCGACGCCACCCCCGACTGGGCCGTCGTCGCCGTCGTCGCCCTCGCGGTCGTCCTCGCGCTCGGGCGACGCGAGGTCCGCGTCATCACCCGGTCCCTGCTGACGGCCGAGCTCGTCGGCGCCGTCCTCGTCACCGTGCTCTCGGTGGTCATCCTCGTGCGGCTCGCCGTCGGCACCGCCCCCGGCGGCCGGCACCTCAGCGTCGACTTCCTGGCCCTGCCCGCCGGCACGAACGTCAACGTCATCGCGGCCGCCGCGGTCTTCGGGTTCCTGGCCTTCGCCGGCTTCGAGGGCGCGGCCACCCTCGGCGAGGAGACCCGCAACCCGCGGCGCGAGATCCCGCGGGCCCTGAAGATCGCCATCGCCGTCGTCGGGGTGTTCTACCTGGTGACGATCGCCGCGCAGTCGCTCGGGTTCGGCACCGACGCGGCGGGCGTCGCGGCGTTCAGCTCCTCGGAGTCCCCGTACGGCGACCTCGCCTCCGCGTACGTCGGATCGTGGCTCGCGGTGCTGCTGAACCTCGCCGCGGCGCTGAGCCTGTTCGCGATCCTCCTCGGGACCGTGTCCGCCGCCGCCCGCATCCTCTTCGCGCTCGGCCGCGACTCCGGGAGCACCCGCGGGGTGGCCCGGGCCTCGGCGGGCGGGGCGCCCGTGACCGCTCTCACGGTGTCGCTGGTGCTGGTCCTGCTCATCATCGCCGGGCAGCGCCTCGTCGTCGACGACGTCCTCGACGCCACGTTCTACGCCCTCACCGTCGGCACGATCGCCCTGCTCGTCGCCTACGTGCTCGCCACCCTCGGCGCGATCCGCTTCCTGTTCTCCCGCAACACCGTCGGTACCCGGCGAGCGCCCCTGTGGCAGGTCGCGGTGCCGGTGCTCGCCCTGGCGCTGGTGCTGTACACGATCTACCGCAACGCGGTGGGCCTCGACGCCCCGTACAGCTGGTTCCCGCTGGTCGTGGCCGGGTGGCTGCTCGTCGGCCTGGCCGTCGTGGCCCTCTCCCCCGGCCTGGCCGCGTCGGTGCGCAGCCGCCTGGCGCAGGCCGACGCCGAGGCCACCGCCCGCCTCGACGCCGGCGAGCCGGCGCCCACCACCGCCGGGGGCCCGCAGTGACGCGGGTCGTCTGCGCCCAGCTGGCGCCGCGCCTGCTCGACCTCGACGCCAACCGGGCCGCGTCCACGGCCGCCGTCGAGGTCGCCGTCGCGGGCGGGGCCGACGTCGTGGTGCTGCCCGAGCTGGTCACCTCGGGGTACGTGTTCGCGTCACCCGAGGAGGCCGCCACCGTGGCGATCACCGCCGCGCACCCCGTGTTCGCGGACTGGGCCACCGCCGTCGGCAGCAGCGGCGCCGTCGTCGTGGGGGGTTTCTGCGAGCGGGGCGAGGACGGGCGGCTGCACAACAGCGCCGCGGTCGTCGACGCCACCGGGGTCCTGGCGGTCTACCGCAAGGTCCACCTGTGGGACCGGGAGAAGCTCGTGTTCACCGCGGGGACCGCGGTGCCCCCGGTGGTGGAGACGGTGCACGGGCGGATCGCGGTGATCGTCTGCTACGACCTCGAGTTCCCCGAGTGGACCCGCACCGCCGCGCTCGCCGGGGCGGACCTCATCGCCGTCCCGACCAACTGGCCGCTGTTCCCCCGGCCCGCGGGTGAGCACGCCGCCGAGGTCGTCATCGCCATGGGGACCGCGCGGCTGAACCGGGTGGCCATCGCCTGCTGCGACCGGTCGGGGGTGGAGCGCGGTCAGGAGTGGACGGAGGGGACGGCGATCGTCGACGCCGACGGCTGGGTGGTCGCGGCCGCAGGACCCGGCGAGGCGAGCGCGGCTGCGGACCTCGACCTCACGCGCTCGCGGGACAAGTCGTACACGTCCCTGGCCGACGCGTTCGCCGACCGCCGCCCGGAGCTGTACGCGGGCGTCGTCGCCCCCTGACCGGGGCGACGTCGACGGCACGTCGCCGGGGTGCTCGGCTCGCCCACCACCGCGACGGGTCCTAGCGTCGTCCTGGTCGGACGCTCCCTGGCTCCGCATCCCCGCCGCGCTCCGGAGGCCGTCATGCCGCTGCTCACCCGAATCCTCGACGCCCCCGTCAGCTGGACCTGGCTGGACGGCGTCGCCTCGCGCGCCTCCGAGGTCGTCAAGACCGTCCTGCCGCAGCCGGTGAAGGACGTGCTGCACGGCACGGTCATCGGGCACCCGCTGCACCCGGTGCTCGTCCAGGTCCCCGTGGGGGCCTGGACCTGCGCCGTCGTCCTCGACGTGCTCGCGACGCTCGTGCCGGGCCACGACGAGGGGCTCGACCGGGCGTCGGGCGCGCTGGTCATCACCGGACTGGCGGGAGCGGTGCCCGCCGTCGCGGCCGGCTGGGCCGACTACGCCGACCTGCACGAGGAGCAGCGCCGCATCGCCCTCGTCCACGCCGCCGCGAACGGCGTCTCGAGCGCCGTCTTCGCCCTCTCCGTCGTGGCCCGCGGGCGCGGACGCACCCTGGCGGCGCGGGGACTCGACCTGCTCGGCATGAGCCTGGCCGGGGGCGGGGCCGCGCTCGGCGGGCACCTGTCCTACCGCTGGGCGGCGGGCGCCAACCACGCCGAGGCGGTCCCCCACGTCACCCCGCGCGGGTGGTACCCGGTGGGGCGGTTCGCGGAGCTCGTCTCCGGCGAGCCGGTCGGGGCGAAGGTCGGCGACACGGGTGTCCTGGTGGTCCGGCGCGGCGACGACGTGTTCGCCCTCGCCGACGTGTGCTCGCACCTGGCCGCGCCGCTGCACGAGGGCGAGGTCGTCGAGGAGGGCGGGCGTCCGTGCATCGTGTGCCCGTGGCACCAGAGCGTGTTCTCCCTCACCGACGGCGACGTCGTGCACGGGCCGGCGTCCTCGCCCCAGCCGGTCTTCGACACCCGGGTCGTCGACGGTGAGGTCCACGTGCGCGTCCGGGAGCTCCCGGGCGTGCCCGCGGCGGAACCCGTCGAGGGCGTCCTCGCCTGAGCGATCGCCGGACCGGCGCGATCGCGGTCAGGCCAGCAGGTCCCGGACGGCGTCGAGGGTGTCGGCCTCGGCGGCCGTCTTGTCCGGGCGGTAGCGCAGGACCCGGGCGAAGCGCAGCGCCAGCCCGCCCGGGTACCGGGTGCTGCGCTGGGCCCCGTCGACGGCGATCTCGACGACCAGCTCGGGTCGCAGCAGCACCCCCCACGGCGGTTCCTCGCGCGCGAGCTCCGGGAACGTCCGCGTCTGCCAGGCCAGCAGCTCGTCGGTCATGCCCTTGAACGTCTTGCCGACCATGACGGGCTCGCCGCCGTCGGGGTCGCGAGCGCCGAGGTGGATGTTCGACAGCGACCCGGAACGCCGGCCGTACCCCCACTCCGCGCCGAGGACGACGAGGTCCAGGGTGTGGACGGGTTTCACCTTCTGCCACGCCTTGCCGCGGCGGCCGGCCGCGTAGGGCGCGTCGAGCGCCTTGACGACGACGCCCTCGTGGCCCGCGGTGAGCGCGTCGTCGAGGACCTGCGCCGCGCGCTCGGGGGCGGGGTTGCGGACGCCGGGCATCCGCAGCGCCGCGTGCTCGTCGGCGGCCAGCAGCCCCGCGAGGGCGTCGAGGCGCACGTGCAGGGGTTCGTCGAGCAGGTCGGCCCCGTCGAGGTGCAGGACGTCGAAGAAGAACGGGCTGAGCAGGACGGCCGCGTCCTCGCCGCCCTGCGGGCCGTCGCTGCCGAAGCGGCTCATGGTGTCCTGGAACGCGCGGGGGCGGCCGTCGTCGTCCAGCGCCAGCGTCTCGCCGTCCAGCACGACCGTGCGGCAGGGCAGGGCGCGCACGCGGTCGGCGAGCTCGGGCACGCCGTCGGTGACCTCGCGCAGCGTGCGCGTCCAGACGCGCACCTCGTCGCCGTCGCGGTGCACCTGGATCCGCGCGCCGTCGAGCTTGAACTCGACGGTGACGTCGGCGCCCAGGTCGGCGAGCGCCGCGTCGAGGGAGCTGCCGGGGCTCGCGAGCATGGGCCGCACGGGCCGGCCGAGGAGCAGGCGCGCCGCCTCCAGCGCCTCGACTCCCCCGGTCAGGGCGGTCGTCGCGGTCCCCGGCAGGCTGCCGGTCAGCATGAACGCGCGGCGCACCGCGGGGGCCGGGACGTCGGCGGCGGCCGCGACGGCCTCGAGGACGACGCCCTCCAGCGCCCCCTGGCGCAGCTCCCCCGTCAGCAGGCGGACGAGGAAGCGCTGCTCGTCGCCGGTCGCCGCCCCGAACAGGGCGGTCAGCGCCGCCTCGCGCCGGGCCGCGGACCCGGCGCCGCTCGTGCCCGCGAGCGCCGTGAGGGCGTCGTCGACGGCGGTGACGGTGAGCGACGGCTCCGGCTCGGCCGCACCGTCCGCCCGCGTCAGCCCGGACAGGCTGCGCCAGCCCACCCCGAGGCGACCCTGCCGGGGTTCCCCGGCGAGCCAGGCCGTGACGGGTTCGACCTCCTCCGCCGCGGCCGCGCGCAGGAGGCCCGCGATCGCGGTGGCCTTGGCCGTCCGGGCGCGGGTCGTCGCGACGGCGGAGGAGGCGGCGACGACGTCGGCGAGGAGCACCCGGTCATCGTGGCAGCCCCCACCGACGCCCCGCCCACACGCCCCGCCCACGCGCACCGCCGTCACGCACGGCCGGCACGAGACGCGACGCGCCGCCGGCCGACGGGTTCGCACCGCCTCGGCAGGGCGTTCCCAGCGCGCTGCCAGGACGCGCGAGGAGCGTCGTCCCCGACGCGCCCGTCCGACGCGCCGAGGTCACGCCGAGCTCCGGAGGCACCGCGGTGAGCAGGAACCCCACCGGCACCACACCCGTCCGGGCGGCCCAGCGGCGCGCGGTCTCGGCGCTGCTCGAGGTGCGCCTGGTCGACGAGACGACGAGCCGGCCGCGGTTGCAGCTGCGCGACGGCGCCGGGCTCGTGGAGAGCCTCGTCGTGCGCCCGGAGGCGCTGCCCGACGTCCGCTCCCACCTCGCCGACACCGGCCCGGAGACGTCGTGCGACCTGGAGCTCCTCGACGCAGGCGGCGCCCTGTCGGCGCGGTGGGGCCACTTCGCCCGCTCCGGGCACGCCGCAGCCGTCGGGGCGGCCCTGCTGGGCGCCGACCGCACCCTGTCCGGGGCCCGGGTCACCGGCTGCCACGGCGCCGAGCGCGGGATCGAGCTGCTGTGCGTGCACTTCCACCGGGGGCCGCTGCACCTCTGGCCGTGAGGCGCTGGCTGACCGCCACCGCCCGGCCGGGGTTCCTGTGGTGGACGTCCTCACCGAACCCGTCCTCGCGCCCGCGGCCCAGGGTCAGGCGGGTACGACCGCGGTGCGCAGGAGCCGGCGCGCGGCCTCGCCGATGACGGCGCTGTAGGTGGGGTAGGCGAACTCGACCCGCGCGAGCGTCGCGACGTCGACCCCGGCGGCCATCGCGGTCGTGACGGCCTGCACGATCTCGACGGCCTCCTCGCCCACGGCGTGCGCGCCGAGCAGGACGTCGCGGCGGCGGTCGGCGATGAGCTTGAGGAAACCCCGGGTGCGGTCGTCGATGATGGCGCGCTCCATCTCCGCGAACGGCACGGTGACCACGAGGCAGTGCGGGTCCCGCGCCCGCGCCTCGTCCTCGGTGAGGCCCACGCCCGCGTAGTCGGGATCGGTGAAACCCCCCGACGGCAGCAGCAGGTGCGGCGTGCGGCGGGTCGCGCCCAGGACGGCGTTGGTGGCCGCGGCCTCCGCCTCGGCGTGCGCGGCCTGCACGAGCATGGCCTGCCCGTTGGCGTCCCCCGCCGCGAACACGTGCGGGACGGACGTGCGCAGGTGCTCGTCGACCGCGATGGCGGAACGGCGGACCTCGATCCCCGCGGCCTCCAGCCCGAGCCCGTCCAGCGACGCGGGCCAGCCGACGCTCATGACGACGGCGTCGAACGCCTCCCGGCGGCGCGTGCCGTCCTGCGACCACGTGAGGTCGATCGCCCCGTCGGCGCGCCGCTCGAGGGAGTGCACCGCCTCGATGCCCGTGTCGACCCGGACGCCCTGCTCCTCGAACGCGGCGCGCACGGCCGCCGAGACGTCGGCGTCGGCGGTCGGCAGCACCCGCGGCGCGAGGTCCAGGAGCTGCACCTCGCTGCCCAGGGCGCGGAACACGGTCACGAGCTGCGCGCCGGTGTTGCCCGCGCCGACGACGGCGAGGCGCCGCGGCACGGCGGGCAGGTCCAGCACCGTCTCGGGGTAGGTGGCCAGCTCGGCGCCGGGCAGCGGCAGCCGCCGCGAGCGGCCGCCGACGCACAGCACGACGTTCTCGCCCCGGATCCGCCGGCCCGTCCCCGCGAGCTCCAGGACGTGCGGGTCGACGAAGCGCGCCCGGCCCTCCAGCAGGAGGTCGACGCCCGCGTCCGCGAGCCGCTGCGGGTCCGCCTTCGCGGCCTGCACCCGCTCCACGGTCGCGCGCACCCGGGCGACCGTCGCGAGCCAGTCCACGCTCTGCTGCGGCACCGCGATCCCGTACTCCGCGGCCGTGCGGACCTCGCGCACCAGCCGCGCCGTCTTGGCCAGCACCCGGGTCGGCACGCAGCCGGTGTTCACGCAGGTGCCGCCCGTGCGGGTGCCCTCCACGAGGGCGGTGCGCGCACCGAGCTCCGCGGCCCGCACCGCGGCCGACGTCCCCGCGGGGCCGCCACCCACGACCACGACGTCGTACTCGGCCGTCGTGTCCTGCGGGGCGGTGGTGACGCTGGAGGTGATCACCGGACCACCGTCTCCCGCACCCTCCCCGCCCGCCACCCACCCCGCTGTGAGAGTCGACACCCCCGTGTGAACAGCGTGTTGCGGATGCCGTCCCGCCCCGCTCGGGGGGTAGCCGCGGCTCGCGCCGACGCGGTAGTCCTAGTCGGCATGGCCGCTCCCCGCTCCTCGCCCGTGCCGCCCGACACCACCTACCTGGCGTCCGTGCGCGCCGCCACCGAACGCGCCGCGGCCACCGCGGCACCCCTGCCCAGCACCGCGGTCGGCGCCCCGGAAGGCCTGCTGGACGCGACCGAGAAGGCCGTCGAGGCCGCCGGCGACGACCTGCTGGCCCTCAGCCACGACCTGCACGCCCACCCCGAGGAGGGGTTCGCGGAGCACCGGTCCGTCCGGGCGATCGCGGACCTCCTCGCCCGCCACGGCGTCGACGCCGAGATCGGCGTGCACGGCCTCGAGACGTCGCTGCGCGCGTCGGTCAGCGCGGGCGAGGGACCCACCGTCGCGGTCCTCGCCGAGTACGACGCGCTCCCGGGCATCGGGCACGGCTGCGGGCACAACGTCATCGCCTCCTCCGCGGTCGGCGCGTTCCTCGGGCTCAAGGCCGCGCTGGAGTCCGGCGAGGTGACGGGCACGGCGCTGCTGCTGGGCACGCCCGCCGAGGAGGGCGGCGGCGGCAAGGAGCTGATGGCCCGCGAGGGCGCGCTCGACGGCGTCGACGCCGTGGTGATGCTGCACCCGTTCAGCTACGACGTGGCCGTGCAGCCGTTCCTCGGCCGCCGCCAGGTGCGGGCCACGTACACGGGCGTCGCCGCGCACGCCTCCGCGCAGCCGTTCATGGGCCGCAACGCCCTCGACGCGGTGGTCGCCGGGTACCAGGGCATCGCGATGCTGCGCCAGCACGTGCCGCCGTCGGACCGCGTGCACGGCATCGTCGTCGACGGCGGGCAGCGGCCCAACGTCGTGCCCGAGCGGGCCGTGTCGGAGTACTACGTGCGCTCGGCCGACCCGGGGACGCTGCAGGACCTCTGCACGCGGGTCGAGGCGGTCCTCGTCGCGGCGGCCGCCATGACCGGCTGCGGGTACGAGCTGGAGTGGGACGCGCAGCCGGCGTACCTGCCGATCCGCGCGAACCTCGAGATGGCGGCCCGCTGGACGCGGCACCAGCAGCGCCGGGGGCGGACGTCGCTGCCCCCGGGCGTGGTGCCGGAGTCGCTGTCCGGGTCCACCGACCTCGGCAACGTCAGCGTCCGCGTCCCGTCCATCCACCCGATGATCGCGATCGCGGGCCCGGACGCCTCCATGCACACGACGGGCTTCGCCACCGCCGCGGGTTCCCCCGCGGGCGACGCGGGGGTGCTCGACGGCGCGGTCGGGCTGGCGCTCACGGCCCTGGACGTCCTCGCCGACGCCGACCTGCTCGCCGCGGTGCGGGCCGAGTTCGAGGCCGCCGGCGGGGTGCTCGACGTCGCGGAGTTCCTCGCGTGAGCGCGCCGGCGACGGCCCGGCCCACGCGCGTCGACCGGCTCCTCGGCGGGGTCGAGCGCGCGGGGAACCGGATCCCCGAACCCTTCGTGCTGTTCCTCGGCCTGTTCTCGGTCCTGGCCGTCGCCTCCACGGCCATGGCCGCGGCCTCCGTCGAGGTGGAGGTCCCCGGTTCGGGTCAGGTGCAGGCGGTGCGGGGACTGTTCACCGTCGAGGGCGTGCGGTGGCTGACGACGAACCTCGTCGACAACTTCGTCTCGTTCCCGCCGCTGGGCACCGTCGTCGTGATCCTGCTGGCCGTCGGCCTCGCCCAGCGCAGCGGCCTGTTCGCCGCCCTCATCAAGGTGGCGTTCGCGGGGGCGCCGTCGTGGGCGCTGCCCTACGCGGTCGCCGCGGTCTGCATGGTGGGCCACGTCATGGCCGACTCCGTGATGATCGTCATCCCGCCGCTGGCCGCCATGGTGTTCAAGGCCGCCGGCCGCCACCCCGTCGCGGGGCTGCTCGGCGCGTTCGCCGCGGCCGGGGCCGCGTACTCGACGTCGTTCGTCGTCACGAGCCTGGACGCCCTGTTCTCCGGCATCACCAGCTCCGTCGCGGCGTCGCTGCCGGACGCGGGAACCCCCGTGACGCCCGTGTCGAACTGGTACTACAACATCGCCTGCTCGGCCGTGCTGACCGTGGTCTGCGGGCTGCTCATCACGCGCGTGCTGGAACCGCGGCTGCGCCGCCTCGGGGTCCCCGACACCCAGGTCGAGGACTCCGGCGGGATCGGCACGGTCGAGGACGTCGACGACCTGACCGTGGACGCCACCGCGCGCCGCGGCCTGCGGCAGGCCGGGCTGGCCGCCGCGGTCACCGCCGCCGTCCTGCTGGTTCTGACGCTCGTGCCCGGGTCGCCGATGCGCAACGAGAGCGGCGGCTACCTGCCCGAGTCACCGCTGCTCGACTCCGTCGTCTTCCTCGTCGTCGCGCTGCTCACCGTCCCGGCGCTGGCCTACGGCCGCTCGACGGGGTCGCTGCGGCGGGTCGTCGACGTCCCCGCCGCGATGGGCGAGGCGGTGCGGGACATGGCGCCGTTCATCGTGCTGGCCTTCGTGCTGGGGCAGTTCATCGCCCTGTTCACGTGGAGCCGCGTCGGCACCTGGATGGCGGTCGCGGGCGCCGACGGGCTGCAGTCGCTGCACCTCACGGGGTTCGAGGCCGTCGTCGGGTTCATCCTGCTGGCGTCGCTGCTGAACCTGTTCATCACGTCCGGGTCCTCGATGTGGACCATCATGGGCGCCGTCTTCGTCCCGCTGTTCGCGCTGCTGGGCTACGAACCCGCCTTCACCCAGGCCGCGTTCCGCGTCGGCGACTCCGCGACGCAGATCCTCACGCCGCTGAACCCCTACATCGTCATCGTCCTGGCCATGCTGCGCCGCTACGAGCCGCAGGCGGGGCTGGGGACGCTCATCTCGCGGTTCCTGCCCTTCACGATCTGCTTCTGGATCGCGTGGGTCCTCATGCTGTCGCTGTGGTTCTTCCTCGACCTGCCGTTCGGGCCGGGCCAGCACGCACGCCTCTGAGGCGGGCTCAGCCGCCGGTCGCTGCGAACCGGACCTCGCGCCACAGGTCGCGGCGCGGGTCCGGGCCCTCCTCGACGAGGTCGTCGGCCGAACCCCACACCTTCACCGGTGTCGCGTCCGGCGCGAGCGCCGGCCACCCGGGCTCGCCCGTCGTCGCGAAGGCGACCCACGCGTCGACCATCCGCCGCGACAGGGCGGCCGACGCCGGGGTGGGCCAGACGCCCGGGACCCGCGGGCCCAGGCCGGGGACGCGGCGCAGCAGCGGGAGCACGGGGACGGCGTGCAGCAGCAGCTCCAGGCCCTGCGGGTTGCCGAACACGAACGGCAGGTCCACGGCGTGCGCGGCGCCGAGGCGGCCCGCGAGCGCCGGGCTGCGCCACGTGAACAGCGACCGGTGCGTGCTCCCGCCGGCGTCGGCGTGCGCGCGGGCGAAGCGGCGCGAGGGTTCCGCGAACACGCTGTCGGTGAGCAGCGCGTCGGTGAGCCGCAGCGGCCCGGCCCCGGGCAGGGTCGCGGCGAAGCGGGCGAACTGCGCGTCGTCCAGGCGGCCGGCCCGCGCCCAGCGCGGCAGGTCCGCCGTGCCGCGCGGCCGCTCGGCCAGGCGGCCCCCCGAGAACAGGTTCCACTCGTCGCTGTTGTGGTTGACGAGCAGGGCGACCGACGGGTCCCCGCCGGCGCCCGGGCCCTCGAACGGCACGACGGGCAGGAAGTCGCCGTCCACCACGGGGTTGAAGAGCGTGTCGACGATCGAGCGCATGCCGCTGGAGGGGTCGGCGTGGAACTCCGCGACGACCGAGCGCGTGGCCTCCAGCAGCCGCACGGGCGCCAGGCCCGCGAACCCGGCGAGCGTGGCGGGCACCCGGGCGGCGCGGGCCACCCGGGCGCCGATCGCGCGGGCGTGCCCGACGGTGAAGGTCTCGCCCGGGATGCTCTGGGCGATCGCCCGGGAGAACAGCCCGCGCGCGGACGGCGCGCACAGCAGGGCCGCGACGGACCCGGCGCCCGCGGACTCCCCCGCGACCGTGACGCGGGCCGGGTCGCCCCCGAAGGCCGCGACGTTCTCCGCGACCCACCGCAGCGCGGCGACCTGGTCGCGCAGGCCGCGGTTGTCCACGGCTCCCTCGACGGCGCCGAAGCCCTCGAAGCCCAGGCGGTAGTTGATGCTGACGACGACCAGGCCGCGCCGCACCCAGGCCCGCGGCTCGTACATCGGCAGGGAGCCGGCCCCGGAGGTCCAGGAGCCGCCGTGGATCCACACCAGCACCGGTGCGGCGCGGGGGAAGTCGGCCGGCGCGAAGACGTCGAGGGTCAGGTAGTCGTCACCCGAGGCGGGGGTCCAGCCGGTGGAGCTCGAGCGCTCCTGCGGGGCCACGGGTGAGGGCTGCCGCGCGTCGCGCACGCCGGACCACGGGGTCACCGGGGCGGGCGGCTGCAGGCGCAGCGGCCCCACGGGCGGTGCGGCGTAGGGGATCCCGCGGAAGGCGACGACCCCGTCGACGGGCTCACGCCCCCGCACGCCGCCGGCGGCGGTGACGACGACCCTGCTCATGGACTCCGCTTCCGCGCTCGTCGGGCGAGCGGCCGCGCACGCCCCCGGAGAGACCCCCCGGCGGGGCCGGGGGGAACGTCCCACCGAGGGGTCCGTCCGGGGGCGCGTCGGCCCGCTCGTCGCGAACCGTACAACGCCCGGCTGTGCGCTCCGCACCCGCGCCGCGCGCCGCGCCGCGACCCGCCGGGAACGCGTGCCTCAGGCGTCGATCCGGTTCGCGTCCAGCCCCGCCGCGCCGGCGATGATGAAGTCCTTGCGCGGTGCGACGTCGTTGCCCATGAGCAGCTCGAAGACGCGCTCGGCCACCTCGGCGTCGGCCACCGTGACGCGGCGCAGCGTGCGGTGCGCGGGGTCCATGGTCGTCAGCGCGAGCTGGTCCTCGTCCATCTCCCCCAGCCCCTTGTAGCGCTGGATGGGCTCCTTGTAGCGGCGGTTGCGCTTGCTCAGGTCGCCCAGCAGGCGGCGCAGCTCGGGATCGGAGTAGGTGTAGACGACCTCGTTCTTCGCGCGCCCGGCGCCGACGACCTCGACGCGGTGCAGCGGCGGCACGGCCGCGAAGACGCGGCCGGCGTCGACCAGCGGGCGCATGTACCGGAAGAACAGCGTCAGCAGCAGCGTGCGGATGTGCGCGCCGTCGACGTCGGCGTCGGTCATCAGGATGATCTTGCCGTAGCGCGCGGCCGAGAGGTCGAAGCTGCGCCCGGACCCGGCGCCGACGACCTGGATGATCGAGGCGCACTCGGCGTTCTTCAGCATGTCCGCCACGGACGCCTTCTGGACGTTGAGGATCTTCCCGCGCAGCGGCAGCAGCGCCTGGTGCTCGGAGTTGCGGGCCCGCATGGCCGTGCCCAGCGCCGAGTCGCCCTCGACGAGGAACAGCTCCGAGCGCGACACGTCGTCGGAGCGGCAGTCCTTGAGCTTGGCCGGCAGCGAGGACGTCTCGAGCGCGTTCTTGCGGCGCTGCGTCTCCTTGTGCTGGCGCGCGGAGACGCGGTTCTTCATCTCCGAGACGACCTTCTCCAGCAGCAGGGCCGCCTGCTGCTTCTCGTCGCGCTTCGTCGAGGTCAGCAGCTCGGTGAGCTCGCGCTCCACGACGCGGGCCACGATCGCCCGCACGGCCGCCGTGCCGAGGACCTCCTTGGTCTGGCCCTCGAACTGCGGCTCGGCGAGGCGGACCGTGACGACCGCGGTCAGGCCGGCCTGCACGTCGTCGCGCTCGAGCTTGTCGTCCTTGCCCCCGGCCTTCAGGCGCCGGGCGTTCAGCTCGACCTGCTTCTTGAAGACCTTCAGCAGCGCGGCGTCGAAGCCCGCGAGGTGGGTGCCGCCCTTGGGCGTGGCGATGATGTTGACGAAGGAGCGCACGACGGTGTCGTAGCCCGTGCCCCAGCGCACGGCGATGTCCACGAGGACCTCGCGCTCGACCTCCGTCGGGGACATGTGCCCGGCCTCGTCGAGCACCGGCACGGTCTCGCGGAAGGTGTCGCTGCCCTGCAGCCGCCACACCCCCGTCACGGCCGGGTCCGGGGCCAGGAACTCGGCGTACTCGCCGATGCCGCCGTCGTGGTGGAAGACCTCCTCGTGCGGCCCGTCCGCGCCCGGGGTTCCGGGCACGCCCCGCTCGTCGCGCAGGGCGATGCGCAGCCCGGGGACGAGGAAGGACGTCTGCCGCGCCCGGTCGACGAGGTCGGCGTAGGAGAACGTCGCCTCCTTGAGGAAGATCTGCCGGTCCGCCCAGTAGCGGACGCGGGTGCCCGTGACGCCGCGCTTGGCGCGCCCGACGACCTCCAGGCCCACCGTCGGGGCGAAGCCGGCGTCCTCGCCCTCGCCCGCGAAGCGGCCCGGCGTGCCGCGGCGGAAGCTCGTGGCCCACGTCTTGCCGCCGCGGTCGACCTCGACGTCCAGGCGCGAGGACAGCGCGTTGACGACGCTCGCGCCGACGCCGTGCAGGCCGCCGGAGGCGGAGTAGGAGCCGCCGCCGAACTTGCCGCCCGCGTGCAGGTGCGTGAAGACCACCTCCACGCCCGAGAGGCCCGTGCGCCGCTCCTGGTCGACGGGGATGCCGCGGCCGTCGTCGCGGACCTCGACCGAGCCGTCCGCGCGCAGCAGGACGTCGATGCGGGTGCAGTGCCCGCCCAGGGCCTCGTCGACGGCGTTGTCGATGATCTCCCAGAGGCAGTGCATGAGGCCGCGGGAGTCGGTGGAGCCGATGTACATGCCGGGCCGCTTGCGGACGGCCTCGAGGCCCTCCAGGACGAGCAGGTGGGCGGCGGTGTACCCCTCGGACCCCTCCGCGGCGAGGCGGGGCGTCGGGGTGGAGTCAGGCGGTGTCACGCCTGGAAGGCTAACCGCGCCGGGTCCCGGGACCCGCGCCGACGCACACCGGGCGCCTCCCGGGCTCGGCTCCGGCCTGCTCCTGCCGATGAGGAGGGGGTCCGCCGTGAGCGAACGCACTGCGCCGACGGCGTGGGAACGCGCGCGCCCCGGCGTCGGTTGGGAGAGAGTGAGAGCGGGAGCAGAAGCTCCCACGAGCTCGGAGCAGTACCGGAAGGAGTCTCGGAGTGACCACAGCACTCGCCAACGACCCCATGACTGCCGAGGACCGCTGCGACCGCTGCGGAGCCCAGGCCTACCTGCGGGTGACGCTCCCCTCGGGCGGCGAGCTCTTGTTCTGCGGCCACCACGGCCGCGAGCACAAGAACGCCCTGCGTGAGGTCGCCCGCGACATCCACGACGAGACCCGCAAGCTGGAAGCCGCAGCCACCACGTCGTCCTCCGACGCGCGCTGACGTCGTCCACCGCACGCGCACGTCCTGCGAGAGCCCGGTGACACCCCTTGGGTGACGCCGGGCTCTTCGTCGTCGCCCTGGCCGTCGCCGTCGGCCTCGTGGGGATCGTCGTCCCGGTCCTGCCGGGCACCGTCCTCATCGCCGTCGCCACCGCGGCCTGGGCCTTCTCCACGGGCGGCGTCGCCTGGGCGGTCTTCGCCGCCATCACCGTCGTCCTCGCGGCGGGTCAGGTGACCATGTACCTCGTCCCCGGCCGCCGCATGACCCGCGCCGGCATCCGCCGCACGACCCTGCTGCTCGGCGCCGTCCTCGGCGTCGTCGGCTTCTTCGTCGTCCCGGTCGTCGGCGCCCCGCTCGGCTTCGTGCTCGGCGTCTTCCTCGCGGAGCTCGTGCAGGCCGGCCGGACCCCGCCCAGCGTCGCCGCCGCTCCCGCCGACGGGTCCACCGCCCCCCGCACTCCCGCCCGGCGCGCCTGGTCCTCGACCGTCGTCGCCCTCACGTCCGTCGGCCTCGGGGTGCTCATCGAGGGCGGCGCCGCCGTCCTCGCCTCGGGGACCTGGGTCGTCGCCGCGCTCGCGCTGCGCTGACCCCGCTGCGCTGACGCGCAGCGCTGACCCTGCTGCGCTGACCCTGTTCCCGGGCCGGGTCCTCCCGACCGGGCGGGCCGGGACCGGGGTCGACCCTGGTCCCGGTCCCGACCTCACCCTCAGCCGGCGGCGCCCTCCTGCTCGGTCTCGTCCGCCGCGTGGGCGATCGAGCGGGTGTCCTGGAAGGCCCGGACACCCTCGATGCCCTGCTCCCGGCCCATGCCCGAGCTCTTCATCCCGCCGAAGGGCGCCCGCAGGTCCAGGCGCGTCGCACCGTGGTCGTTGACCCAGACGTAGCCGCACTGCAGCTGCGACCCGAGCCGGGTGGCCTCGTCGGCGTCCGCGGTCCAGACCGAGGCGCACAGCCCCGCCCACGTGTCGTTGGACAGCCGCACCGCCTCGGCGTCCTCGTCGTAGGGGATGACGGGGATCACGGGGCCGAACTGCTCCTCGGTGACCAGGCGCAGCGAGTGGTCCGGGTCGACCACGACGGCCGGGCGCAGGAAGTTGCCGTCGGCGAGCTCGCCGCCGGGGAGCTCCCCGAACTCCAGCACCGTCGCGCCGGAGGCCTTGGCCTCGGCCACCAGCTCGGCGACGAAGGCCTTCTGGGCGGGCTGGTGCAGCGGGCCCATGGTCGTGCCCTCGTCCAGGCCGTGGCCGAGGACCACCCCCTCCAGCCGGGCGCTCAGCCCCGCGACGACCTCGTCCAGGCGCGAGCGGTGCACGTACAGCCGCTTGGCGTTCATGCAGATCTGGCCGGTGGTGTCGTAGACCGCGGCGTACAGCCGGTCCAGGTGCTCGTCGTCCAGCACGGCGTCCGCGCGGATGATCGCCGGGTCGTTGCCCCCCAGCTCGAGGGTGACGCGCGTGAGGCTGCGCGAGGCCATCTCCATGATCTTCTTGCCGCCGTTCACGCTGCCCGTGAAGCACACCTTGGCGACGTCGGCGTTGTCGATGAGACCGGCCATCTCGGCGTCGCGGCCGGTGACCACGTTGAGCACGCCCGGCGGCAGCTTCTCCGCGACCCGCTGCACCAGCCGGGTGGTCGCCAGGGGCGTCGAGGGCGGCGGCTTCACGATCGCGGTGTTGCCGGCCAGCAGCGCGTGCGGCAGCGAGGCGGCGAGGATCGCGATGGGCCAGTTGAACGGCACGATCACCGTCACCACGCCGATGGGCTGGTGGGCCACCGTGGTGCGGACCGGGATGCCCGGCGCCGGCGGCAGCACCGTCGTCGCCTCGACCTCGTCCGCGAGGGAGAGGGCGAGGTGCCAGCGGATCTCGAAGACCAGCGCGTCGACCCACGACTCGTGGCGCACCTTGCCGTTCTCCAGCGACAGGACGCGGGCGTCCTCGTCCCGCTCGTCGGCCAGGCCCTCGACCGCGGCCGCCATCTGCTGCGCGCGCTCGGCCGCCGACAGCGCCGACCACGCGGGGAACGCCGCGCGCGCCGCCGCGACGGCGTCCGCGACGTCCGCCTGCGAGGCCGCCGCCGCGTGGCCCACGACGACGCCCGGGCGCGCCGGGTCGACGACGTCGAGCACGTCGTCGGTGGTGCGCGCCTGCCCGCCGATGTAGAGCCCCGTCGTCACCGGGGCGGTCGTGCTCAGAGTTCCCGTCATGCGGATCGTCACCTCGTCGTGTTGTCCGTCGCCAGTTCAGCGCTCAACCATAGATCGCCGGTGGGCGGACGGGACGAGGAACGGCAGACCGGGTCGTGCGGTCAGTCGCCGTCGGGGCGCAACCGCGGCGGGAGCCCGGGGCGGCCCGCGCTCGCGGCGGCCGCGGCGGCCGCCCGCCCGAGGCGCTGGGTCGCGCGGCGGGCCTTCGACAGGCCCTCCTCCACGGGCGGCGGCATGACGACGACCGGACAGGCCGAGGCGAAGACCAGCTGCGGCGCGAGCAGCTTGGCGCCCGGCGTGGACAGCTTCGAGGACCGCGGGGAGTCCAGGACGAGGACCGTGGCCCCCTGCGACTGCCGCAGCAGCACCGCGCGCGGCGCTCCCTGCACCGCCACGCACTCGACCGCGTGCTCGGGCCCCAGCGCTTCCTCGACCACGCTGCGCACCCGCTCCTCCGCCACGCGCTGCGGGTCCTCCGGCGCCGTCGTCGGGACCGCGGGCGGGCGGCCGCTGGACACGCCGGGCGCGCGCGGCGGGCGCCACGCGAGGACCGCGCGCACGTGGCCCCCGCGGTGCGCGGCCTCCTCCACCGCCCACCGCAGCGCGGTGGGCGAACCCGTCCGGGCGCTGACCCCGACGACCACCAGCGGCCGGGCCGCCACCGCGTCCGCCTCGTCGCCCGCGCCGGGCTCGACGCTCACGACGACTCCCCGGGCGTGATGCCGCCGGCGGGCACCTTCGCCGCCGACAGGGGGGTCGCGATGTCCTCCAGCGACTTGCGCTCGGCGTCCACGCCGATGACCCGGGCGATGATCCCCCCGGCCATCATCATGACCGCGCCGAAGATGTAGCCCCACATCAGCGGGCCCGTCGGCGGCGGGGTCGCGAGCTTCGCGAGCTCGTCCGGGTCCCCGATGAGCTTGCCGAAGATGAACGGCGCGAGGACACCGCCGACCCCCTGCGAGATGGCGAAGAAGTACGAGATCGCCTGCCCGCGCAGCTCCAGCGGGAAGATCTCGCTGACCGTGAGGTAGGCCGCCGAGGCCCCCGCGGAGGCGAAGAAGAAGATGACGCACCAGAGGATCGTCTGCGTGACCGCGCTGAGGACCTGGGCGTTGAAGAGGAACGCCGTGATCAGCAGCAGGAAGCCCGAACCGCCGTAGGTCGCGAAGATCATCTTGCGCCGCCCGACCGCGTCGAACAGCGGGCCCAGGACCAGCGGCCCCAGCAGGTTGCCGAAGGCGAAGGGGATGAAGTACCAGGGGATGCTGCCCTGGTCGATGCCGTAGAACGTCGACAGCACGAGGGCGTACGTGAAGAAGATGGCGTTGTAGAGGAACGACTGGGTCACCATCATCGTGAAGCCCAGGAAGGACCGCTTCGGGTAGGTGCCGAAGAAGACCTTCGTCAGCTGGCGGAACCCCAGCGGCGGCACCTCCTTGATCTCCAGCGCCTTGCTGTCCGGCACCGGCTCGAGGTGGGCGCCGGAGTGCCGGACCCGCTCCTCGATCTCGTCGATCGTCCGTTCCGCCTCCTCGGCGTGGCCGTGGGTGACGAGCCACCGCGGGCTCTCGGGGATGTGGCGGCGCAGGAAGATGACGACGAGGCCCAGCAGCGGCCCGATGAAGAAACCGATCCGCCAGCCCCACTCGACCGGCACCGACTCCGAGTACAGGTAGAGCCCCGCGAGGTTGCCGATGAGCGCGCCACCCCAGTAGGTGCCGTTGACGGCGATGTCCACGCGCCCCCGGTAGTGGGAGGGGATGAGCTCGTCGATCGCGGAGTTGATGGCGGTGTACTCCCCGCCGATGCCCGTGCCGGCGATGAAGCGGAAGATCGCCAGCGACCAGAAGTCCCAGGCGAGCCCGCCCAGGCCGCTGCCGATCAGGTAGATGAGCAGGGTGAGGATGAACAGCTTCTTGCGGCCCACCTTGTCCGTCATGCGCCCGAAGAACAGGGCTCCCACGACCTGGCCCGCGAGGTAGAACGAGGCCAGGGCGCCGACCTCCCCCGTGCTCAGGCCCAGCCCGCCCTCGTGCTGCAGGGCGGGGCCGTTGAGGGAGACGATCTGGATCTCCAGGCCGTCGAGGATCCAGGAGACCCCCAGGCCGACGACGACCAGCCAGTGGAACTGCGTCCACGGCAGGCGGTCGATGCGGGAGGGGACGGTGCTGCGCACGCTCACCGGTGCGGGCGGACCCGACGTCGTGCTCACGAGCCCACCTCCGCCCGGGACGTGCGGGACTGCTGGGCGGTCTCAGACCTCGTGCGTGGCATCGGTGCTCCGTCGACGGTGCGTCCGGCTCCCCCGGCTCTGCTCCGGTGGTCTACCACCGCGCGGAGGCCGCTGCGACCCGGAGGACCCCGTTGCCGTGCAGGCGAAGACGCGGCGACCGGCACGTGGGACGGGACGGGGCCGACGGGTGTGGTCACCGCCGGCAGGGCTAGGCGCCCGGACGCACGACGGCCCGGCTGGAGTCCCAGCCGGGCCGTCGTGGTGTCCGCGTCGTCGCGGAGGGTCAGTCCAGGTAGTCGCGCAGGACCTGCGAGCGCGACGGGTGCCGCAGCTTCGACATCGTCTTGGACTCGATCTGCCGGATCCGCTCGCGCGTGACCCCGTAGACCTTGCCGATCTCGTCGAGCGTCTTGGGCTGGCCGTCGGTGAGGCCGAAGCGCATGGAGACCACGCCGGCCTCCCGCTCGGACAGCGTGTCCAGGACGGAGTGCAGCTGCTCCTGCAGGAGCGTGAAGCTCACGGCGTCGGCCGGGACGACCGCTTCGGAGTCCTCGATGAGGTCGCCGAACTCGGAGTCGCCGTCCTCACCCAGGGGGGTGTGCAGGGAGATGGGCTCGCGCCCGTACTTCTGCACCTCGACGACCTTCTCAGGGGTCATGTCGAGCTCCTTGGCGAGCTCCTCGGGCGTGGGCTCGCGGCCCAGGTCCTGGAGCATCTGCCGCTGCACGCGCGCCAGCTTGTTGATGACCTCGACCATGTGCACCGGGATGCGGATGGTGCGGGCCTGGTCGGCCATGGCGCGGGTGATGGCCTGGCGGATCCACCAGGTGGCGTACGTCGAGAACTTGTAGCCCTTGGTGTAGTCGAACTTCTCGACCGCGCGGATCAGACCGAGGTTGCCCTCCTGAATGAGGTCCAGGAAGAGCATGCCGCGACCGGTGTAGCGCTTGGCCAGGGAGACCACGAGCCGGAGGTTGGCCTCGAGCAGGTGGTTCTTGGCGCGGCGGCCGTCCTCGCTGATCCACCACAGCTCGCGCTTGAACTTCGGGTCGATCTTGTCGCCGGAGTGCAGCTTCTCCTCGGCGAACAGACCGGCCTCGATGCGCTTGGCGAGCTCGACCTCCTGCTCGGCGTTGAGGAGGGCGACCTTGCCGATCTGCTTGAGGTAGTCCTTGACCGGGTCGGCGGTGGCGCCGGCGGTCGCGACCTGCTGCGCGGGGGCGTCGTCGTCGTCGTCGCGCAGGACGTAACCGCCCGTGCGCTTGGTCTGTGTGCCGTTCTCCTCCGTGGCCGCGTCGTCGCCCGAGGCGTCGTCGGCGACGTCGGCGTCGTCCTTGACCTCGTCCTCGGCCGGCTCGTCACCGGTGGGCTTGGCGGCCTTGGCGGCTGCGGTCTTGGCGGCGGCCTTCTTCGCGGGGGCCTTGGCGGCCTTCACGGGGGCGGGGGCACCGTCGGCGTCCGTCGCGGGCGCGGCGGCAGCGGCGCGCTTGGCGGCCGGGCGGGCCGTCTTGGTGGCCGTGGCGGTCGAGGTCGCGCGGCGGGTCGAGGCGGCGGCGACGGCGCGCTTGGGCGCGGCCTCCTCCACCTTGACGCTGACGCCGGCGTCGTCGAGGGCCCGCAGCACGGCCTTCATGCGCTGCACGGGGAGCTGGGCGTCTTCGCAGGCGGTGCGCACGGCGTGGGCGTCGACGAAGCCGTGGGTGGTGCCGTGCTGCAAGAGCTGCTGGAAGGAGGGCTGAGCGAACTCTGCGGGGAGCGGCCGGGAGGTCGGTACCGACGACACGGACTGCCTTTCGTCGAGGGGCGGAACGAGGCTGCGAGGGCAGCAGCCGACAAGGTCAACACCGGCGGACTCGAGTGCATGCCCGCTGAGGACGACGAACGACCATTCTGGCACGCCGGAGCCGTCTTCGGTGCCGCCACCGCCCCGGAAGGACCCCGGGGCGGCGCTCCGGAGCCTCCGCGCAGCGTGCGCGCGGGAGCCCTGGACCCTCCCGGCAACGCTCCGGGACCGCCGGTCAGTCCCGACCGCCCGGACCGGGCCGGGCGACCCGCCGGCCCGGGCCCGCCCGCTCAGTCCTCGGGCTTGACCGCGAGCACCGGGCAGGGTGCGTCGAGCAGGATCCGCTGGGCGCTCGCGCCGAGGATGAGCTTGCCCACGGGCGTGCGGCGGCGGAGCCCGATGACGATGAGGGACGCCTGCGTCTCCTCGGCCGCCGTGATCAGGTCCTCGGCCGGGTCCTCGGAGTCGGGGACCTCGCGGAGCTCGTGCCCCAGGCCGGCGGCGGAGAGCTGCTCGCGCACGGAGTCGTGGACCGCCTCGAGGAGCTTGCCCTCGTCGGCGTCGACCTCCTTGCCGAAGCGGCGGCTGTGCACCACGACGAGCTTCACGCCCAGGCGGACGGCCGCGGCTCCCGCCGACTGCAGGGCCGAGCGACCCTCGGGATTGGCCACGTACCCGACGACGATTCCCATTCCACGTCCTCCCCGGAGCGGCACTCGGCGACGACCTGCCACCGACGAGGCCGTCGTCGCTCGCACGAGGACGGCGCCAGCCGCGGCGACCGTACTAGACGCGGGACCGCACCTCACCCGGACACCTCACCGGGCACCTCACCCCGGTGTCCCGCCCGCACGCGTCCCCGGCCGGTCCGGGCCGGACCCGGCGGGCGCCGGTGCCGCGGCCTGCTGCCAGGCCGGCGGCAGGCCGTGCTGCAGGGCCCGACCCACGAGGGAGGCGAGCCCCTGGCCCGGGTCGCGGCGCAGCGCCTCGACGGCGCACGCCCCGGCCCGCACGCCGTCCCCCGCCGACCACCACGTCCACGCGGCGACCGCGAGCGCGGCCGCCGTCGGGTCGACGGCCGCGGCCGCCGGGACGTCCTGGTCCCCCGCGCCGGCCGCCGCGGGCGTGCCGTGGCGGGCGAGGTCGACCGCCAGCCGCG
>NZ_VWPY01000030.1 GCF_011839805.1 Kineococcus rubinsiae
CGTGCGCACCCGCCGCGACGCGGCGGCCGAGGCGGCCGCCACCCGGGCGCCGGACGCGCCCCGCGACGCGGAGGCACCCGAGGCCCCGGCGGCCTCCACCGCCGTGACCCCCGCACCCGACGGCGCACCCGCCGACGCACCCGCCACCGAGCGCCCGAGCCAGGTGCGCTCGGTCGTGCACCTCCTGCTCGCCGCCGGGGTGCTGCCGCTGGTCTCCCTGGCGACCGGCCCGCTGCTCGCCCGCGTGCTGGGTCTGGAGGGCCGCGGTCACCTGTCGGCCGTCCTGGCCCCCGTGGCGCTCGTGCCGTACCTGCTGTCCTTCGGCCTCGGTGACGGCGCCGCCTACCTCGTGGCCCGCCGCGGCCGCCGGCCCGGCGACGTGGCCCTGGTCCTCGGCGGCCTCGGCGCCGCGGCGGGCGCGCTCGGCGCGGCCGTCCTGTGGCTGCTGGCCCCGGTGCTGCTGGCCAGGTTCCCCGAGGGCATCCAGCTGCTGCGCCTGCTGGGCCTGACGCTGGTACCCGCGATGGCCCTGTCGATCATCCAGGCCACGCGCGTGGGTGAGGGTCGCTACGACCTGCTCGCCGCCGAGCGGTGGATCTCCGGGCTGTCGCGGCTGGCCGTGCTGCTGGGGCTGGCCGTCGGCGGCGCCCTCACCGTGACGAGCGGCGCGTGGGCGCAGGTCGGCGTCCTGCTCGTCGCCCAGTGCACGGCGCTCGTGGCGCTGTCGCGGCCGAGGGCCCGCTGGCGGGAGGCCAACGAGATCGCCCGCTCCGGCGTCGCCTACGGCTCGCGGGCCTGGGGCGGCGAGCTGAGCGTCTTCATCGTGCTGCGCCTGGACCAGACGGTGATGCTGCCGCTGGCCGGCGCCAGCCAGCTGGGCCTGTACGTCGTCGCGGTCGCCCTCGCCGAGGTCCCGACCATGCTGCTGGGCGACCTGCGCCGGCTGCTGCTCACGGAGGTCGCGGCCACCCGCGACGCCCGGATCGCGGCCCGCGCCTGCCGCCTGGCCCTGCTCGCGATCGGCGTCCCCGTCGTGCTCGGCATGGCGGCGACCCCGTTCCTCATCCCGCTGCTGTTCGGCAGCGAGTTCGCCGGCGCGGTGCCGATGGCCGTGGTCCTGCTCGGCGCGTCGATGTTCTCCGGGCTCAACCTGTTCCTGGGCGGGTCCATCAGCGCCCTCGGGCGGCCCGGCGCGCAGTCCGCGGCGCAGGCCGCGAGCCTCGTGGTCGCCGTCCTCAGCATCGGCCTCATCGCGCCCTTCGGCGGGATGGGGGCCGCGTGGGGCAGCCTGGCCTCGTACCTGACGGGCAGCGTCTTCATGCTCGTCCTCTTCCGGCGGCTCACGGGCGAGCGCATCCGCGACGTCGTCGTGCCCCGCCGTGCCGACGCGGCCTTCCTCGCGTCCTCCGTCCTGCGCATGGTGCGCCGGCGTTGAGCACCCCGACCCGGCTGGCCGCCGGGACCCCCGCCCCAGACCCCGAACACCAGGAGAGTGCGAGCACCGTGGGATCGATCTTGCTGAAGGCTCTGCGGCGCCGCGCGTGGATCGTCGTGGTCTGCCTGCTGGCGGGCCTCGGCGCCGGCATCGCGGCCGCGACCCTCCTGCCCCGGACGTACGCGTCCACCACCCAGATCTACGTGTCGCTGGCGCCCACCGCCACGGCCGCGGACGTCTTCGGCAGCTCCAGCTTCCTGGAGCAGCGCGCGCAGACGTACGCGGAGCTCGTGCAGGGCGAGAGCTTCGAGCGGACCGTCCAGACGACGACGGGCGCGGCCGAGAAGCCCGAGCTCACCGCGCAGATCAAGGACAACACCGTCCTGCTCGCCGTCACCGCGCAGGCCGACTCCGCCACGCTCGCCCAGGCGGAGGCGAACGCCGCCGCGCAGCTGATCATCCAGCGCGCCGCCGCCCTCGAGGGGCGCACCGACGCCACCGCGACCCTGCTGCTGCAGATCGTGGAGCCCGCCAACCTCCCCGAGACCGCGGGCTTCCCGACGCCGCCGGTCCTCGTGGTCATGGGCCTCGTCGTGGGCCTGGTCGTCGGCCTCGCCGCCGCCGTGCTCGTGGCCCGGATGAACTCGACGCTGCGCCGCCCCGGCGACCTGCTCGACCTGTCCTCCTTCGAGCACACCACGTGGCTGCAGCGCCGCGGGCACACCCAGGACGACGCGCAGGCGCTCGTCGCCCTCTACCGCCAGCTCCTCAGCGGCGACCGCGGCGACGGCCAGACCCTCTTGCTCACCGCCTGCACCCCGGCCGACGCCGACACGGCGGCCGACCTCGCCAGCGAGCTGGCCGGCACCCTCGTCCAGGCCGGCCTCAGCGTCGCCGTCGTCGACCTGGGCCGCGTGCCCGAGACGCCCCGCCCCGGGCTGAGCGACCTCATCGACGGGGCCCCCGTCGCGGTCGCGGCCGTCCCGCGGCGCGACACCGTGCGCATGCTGCACGCCGGCACCCACCCGCTGCGCGTGTCGACCGCGACGGGCGCGGAGATCGAGCGGGCGCTGACCGCGCTGCTGCGCGAGGTCGACGCCGTGGTCGTGCTGGCCCCGCCGGTGGTGGCCGGCCGGCCCTTCCCGGCCGTGGCCTACGCCCGGGCCGCCGACGCCGTGCTGCTCGTCGGCACCCAGCGGCGCAGCTCCACGCGCGAGGTCGAGGCCGCCTACGCCGCGGCGTCGGGCTGGCAGGCGCAGGGCGCCGAGGTCGTGCTGGTCGGGCAGCGTGCGCGCACCAAGGGCACGCACGCCACCACTCAGCGCGAGGCCGTGGCCACCGCTCCCTGACGCTGCGCGAGCGCTTCGCCGTAGACGCCCAGGACGTCGACGGCGAAGCGCCGGATCGTCAGGTCGTCCAGACCCTCGGCGGCCGAGCTCGACAGCCGCTTCGCGAGGTCCTCGTCGGTCAGCATCGCCACGATGTGGCCGCCGAGGGCCTCGACGTCACCGGGCTCGCTGAGCAGGCCCGACCGGTCGTGCTCGACGAGGGTGGGGATCCCGCCCGCGCGCGTCGCGACGGGTGCGAGGCCGAAGCTGCGGGCCTCCGCGAGCACCAGCGCGGCCACCTCGCGCCGGCTGGCCAGGACGAAGACGTCCGCGGCGCGCAGCCAGGGCGCGGGCCGGGGGTGGAAGCCGACGACGTGGACGTGGTCGGCGTAGGAGGTCGCGTCGACCCGGCGCTGCAGCTCGTCGCGGTCCGGGCCGCCGCCGACGTAGTACAGGTGCGCCGCGGGGACCTCCGCGAGCACGGCCTCGAAGGCCTGCAGCAGGTCGTAGACGCCCTTGTGCTCGTACATCCCGCAGACCGTCACGACGGCCGGGTGCTGCACGTCGGGCACGGAGGCGTCGTCGGCGGCCGAGCGGGCGCCGCCGAGGATCCCCTGGCGCAGGACGTCGAGCTGCCGGTCGCCGCGGCCGGGCACGAGGCTGCGCAGGCGCGCGGCGTCGTGGAAGGCGATGACGCGGTCGGCCAGCGCCATCGCGCCGACGCCCTTCTTCTCCTCCAGGTGCAGCGTCGCGATCAGGACGTACGGGCGGCGCAGGCCGGCCCCGGCGAGGACCGCGCCCGTGAGGTTGTGGACGTGCACGACGTCGGGGCGCAGGCTGCGCACGAGGCTCGCCCAGCGGCGCCGGGCGCCGAGCAGGGACGCCGGGGTGCGCTCCTGCACCAGGACGACGTGGCGGACGCCGTAGCGCTCCAGCAGGGCCACCTGGCCGCCGCCCGCGCTCGCGACGACCACGTCGTGCCCCAGCGCGCGCTGCGCGCAGGCCAGCTCGACCGTGCTGTTGTTGATGCCGTTGCCGAGGTCCTCGACGTCGTTGAGCACGTGCACGATCGTCAGCCGACGCCCGTCCACGAGCACCTGGTCCGCACCCACCTGATCTGGACCCATCCGGTCCGGACCCACCTCGACGGGGTCAGCCACGACTGCACGCTCCTCGTTCTGGGCGACGACGCGGACGTGACGTCGCTGGAGGTCAGAACTCTAACGGCGACCGTGTCCACCGACTGCAGCCTGCGACGACGGCCGCCGACGGTCACCCGCACGGGTGAACCCCGCGCCGGAACGCCTCCGAGCCGACCCCCTTTCGGGGGGTTGGCCCACGGGCGCACAGGATTCCGTGACAGGATCCCTCCGCACCGTGAGGTGCAGTGCTGGACGGCGAGGTCCAGGTCACCGGGGGGTGGCGTGCCGAGGGGGTCTGGGTGCGCCGACGTCCTGGTCATGAGGCCGAGCGGGGGGAACTGCGCGCGGACCGGGGATGACCCGTCCGCGCTCGTGCCGCCGCCGGCGCAGCGAGTGACGGTGGAGGGGAAGCAGCGTGCTGGACCGAGGCGACAACGCCACGACGGAGACGCAGGAACGACCGGGGGGGTCCGGGGCTCGGCACCGGGCAGACACCACGCACGGGGGCACCGCCCAGGGGGACTCCCACCGCGAGCACGGCGACCGCGAGCGCAGCCGGGCGACCCGGCCCGCGGTCCCGGTCGCCGACGCGAACCACGACACCGCGAAGGGCCCTGACACCGGCGCCGTGGCGCGCACGGACGCCGCCCCGCGGCGCGGCCTGCTCGCGCGCAGCCGGGAGGTCGTGACCACGGTCCGCGGGCTGCGCGCCACGCGCGAGGACCCGGCCGTCCTGCAGTTCGGCGGGGCCGACTTCGTCCGCGCCGCCGCCTTCCTCTCCGACGTGCAGACGCCGCCCAGCAAGCTCCGCCGCCTCGGCGTGACGGTCCGCCGGCCCGACGACTCCGCGGTCACCCTGCGGCTGCTCGCCCTCCTGCCGCGCGTGGAGGTCACGCTGTCGGACACCCCCGTCGGGGCAGAGGCCTGGCGCTTCCTCGGCCGCAGCGTCGCGGGCGTCTCGCTGCCCCGCGTCGCGCAGTCCGTCCTGGCCCTGCCGGCCGAGCTGCCCGAGTACCTGCGCGGGCGCCCGCGCCAGGCCCTGCGCACGGGCCTGAACCAGGCCAAGCGCGCCGGGTTCACCTGCACCGAGCTGCTCACCCCCGAGGAGCGCTGGGGCGCGATCGCCGAGCTCGAGGCGGCCCGCGGCTTCTCCCTCGCCGAGGACGCCAACCTCCGGGGCGACCACCCGCGCTGGTTCGCGGCCCGCTCGGCCGACGGCGACCTCGTCGCGGTGGGGCTCGTCCTCGTCGACGAGCAGGTCGCGCTCATGCGCTTCCTCGTCGCCGTGGAGCAGGACAAGGGGGCCAGCGCGGCCCGCTACCTGCTGCACACCCACCTGGTGGAGCAGGCCATCGCGGGCGGCGCCACCACGATGATCGTCAACAGCCCGTTCGGCTGGCCGACGGGCCTGCACCAGTTCCAGCGGATCCTGGGCTACCGCGTCAGCAACGTCCTGGTCAGGCGGGCGAGTGGAACCGCTGCTGGGCGGGCTCCAGCCCCTGCGTGAGCAGGAGCTCCACGGCGTCCGCGGCGTCGGAGAGGAGGAACGGGAGTTCCTTCCTCTCCGTCGTCGAGAACTCCTTCAGCACGAAGTCCGCCGGGTCCTGGCGGCCGGGTGGGCGGCCGATGCCGACGCGCACCCGCGCGTAGTCCTTGCTGCCCAGCGACTGCGAGATCGAGCGCAGGCCGTTGTGGCCGCCCTCTCCCCCGCCGCGCTTGAGCCGGACGGCACCGAAGTCGACGTCGAGCTCGTCGTGGACCACGACGAGGTTCTCGACGTCGACCCCGTAGTACCGGGCGAGCCCGGAGACCTGGCCGCCGGAGACGTTCATGTACGACGTCGGCGCCGCGAGCACGGCCCGCGGGCCGGGCGCCCCGCCGGGCAGGGTGCCGAGGCGGACCTCGGCGACCCGCGCCTGCGAGCGGTGCCGCTTGAAGGAGGACCCGGCCCGCGTCGCGAGCTCGTCGAGCACGGCCTGCCCCACGTTGTGGCGGGTGCGGGCGTACTCGGACCCCGGGTTGCCGAGGCCGACGACGAGCCAGGTCCCCTCCGTCACCGGCTCAGGAGTCGCTGGACTCGTCGGACGCGGGAGCCTCGGTGGACTCCTCGTCCGTCGTGGGCTCGTCGCGGACGATCCCGGCCTCGGCCTCGAGGGCCTCGAGCTCGGCCTCGGCCTGCTCGGCGGTGACCTGGGCGCTGATGACGACGACCAGGGCCTCGGGGTCGGTCACGAGGGTGGTGCCCTCGGGCAGGGTGACGTCGGAGGCGGCGATCTGCGTGCCGGCCTCGAGCCCCTCGACGGAGACCTCGACGGCGTCGGGGATGTGGGTGGCCTCGGTCTCGACGGAGACCGTGGTGAGCTCCTGCTGCACGACGGTGCTGGGAGCGGCCTCACCCGTGAGGTGCAGCGGCACGTCGACGGTGACCTTCTCGCCGCGGCGCACGACGATGAGGTCGACGTGCTCGATGGTGCCGCGGATCGGGTCGCGCTGGACGTCCTTGGGGAGCACGAGGTGCTGCGCGTCGCCCAGGTCGATGTCGAGCAGCGCGTTGGAGTGCTTCAGGGCCAGCATCGTCGCGTGGCCGGGCAGCGTCACGTGCATCGGGGCCTCGCCGTGGCCGTAGACGACGGCGGGGATCTTGTCGGCGCGGCGGATGCGGCGGGCGGCGCCCTTGCCGAACTCGGTGCGCTGCTCGGCGGGGATGCGGGTCTCGGCCACGGGGGCTCCTGGTGTCTCGATCTCGGGCGGCGGTCGCTGGCACACCTCGGGAGGGCGCGCTACGGCGTCCACCGCGTCGATCACGGAGGCGCGCACGCTCTCCCTCGCCGAGGCAACTGCCGCCCAGTCTAACCCTGGACGGCAGTCGCCCCTCCACCCGCGCAGCGCGCACCGGCTCCGCGGGGACGGCTCAGCTGTGGCCGTCGAACAGCGACGTCACGGACCCGTCGTCGAAGACCTCGCGGATGGCCCGCGCGATGAGCGGCGCGATCGAGAGCACCGTGAGCTGCGGGAACGTCTGCGCCTCGGAGATGGGCAGCGTGTTGGTCACGACGAGCTCGGAGATCGGCGAGTTCTTCAGCCGGTCCACGGCCGGGCCGCTCAGCACGGCGTGGGTCGAGGTCGCGATGACGTCGGCCGCGCCGTTGGCCTTCAGCGCCTCCGCGGCCTGGACGATCGTGCCCGCGGTGTCGATGAGGTCGTCGACCAGGACGCAGGTGCGGCCGCGGACGTCGCCGACGACCTCGTGCACCTTCACCTGGTTGGGGACCGTGGGGTCGCGGCGCTTGTGGATGATCGCCAGCGGCGCGCCCAGGCGGTCCGACCACAGGTCGGCGACGCGCACGCGGCCCGCGTCGGGCGAGACGATGGTGATGTTCGAGCGGTCGACGCGCTTGCCGACGTAGTCGGCCAGCAGCGGCAGCGCCCAGAGGTGGTCGACGGGGCCGTCGAAGAAGCCCTGGATCTGCGCGGTGTGCAGGTCGACCGACATGATCCGGTCGGCGCCCGCGGTCTTGAACAGGTCGGCGATCAGGCGGGCCGAGATCGGCTCGCGGCCGCGGCCCTTCTTGTCCTGGCGGGCGTAGCCGTAGAACGGCGCCACCACGGTGATCTGCTTGGCCGAGGCGCGCTTGAGCGCGTCGACCATGATGAGCTGCTCCATGATCCACTGGTTGACGTTCGCCGTGTGGCTCTGCATGACGAACGCGTCGGCCCCGCGGACGCTCTCCTCGAACCGGACGTAGATCTCCGAGTTCGCGAAGTCGTAGGCCGACGTCGGGACGAGCTCGACGCCGAGGGCGTGGGAGACCTCCTCCGCCAGCTCCGGGTGCGCGCGCCCGGAGATGAGCACCATCCGCTTCTCGCCCGTGGTGGTGATGCCGGTCATGGGTCAGTTCTCCCTGCGGTCGTGGTCGCCGTCTCGGTCGCTGCCGAGTGCGCTGGTGGCGGTGGTGCTGGTCTCGGTGGCGTCGCCGGCGCCCAGGGCCCGGGCGGCGGCGTCGGCCGCGGGCGTGCCCGCGCGGTGCGAGGCGGTCCAGCCCTCGAGGTTGCGCTGCGGCGCGACGCTGATGGCCAGCGCCCCCGGCGGCACGTCCTTGCGGATCACCGTGCCGGCGCCGGAGTAGGCGCCGTCGCCGACGGTCACGGGCGCCACGAACATCGTGTCGGAGCCGGTGCGGACGTGGCTGCCGACCGTCGTGCGGCGCTTGGTGACGCCGTCGTAGTTCACGAACACCGACGAGGCGCCGATGTTGGAGTGCTCGCCGATGGTGGCGTCCCCGACGTAGGTCAGGTGGGGCACCTTCGAGCCGCGGCCGATGTCGGCGTTCTTCGTCTCCACGAAGGTGCCGATCTTGCCGTCCTCCCCCAGCCGGGTCCCGGGCCGCAGGAACGCGAACGGCCCGACGGTGGCGCCGGCGCCGATGACGGCGTCGCTGCCGTGGGTGCGGGTGACGCTCGCGCCCTCGCCGACCTCGACGTCGGTCAGCGTGGTGTCCGGCCCGACGACCGCGCCCGAGGCGATCCGCGTGCCGCCGTGCAGCTGGACGCCCGGCAGCAGGGTCACGTCGCGGTCGAGGACCACGTCGGCGTCGACCCAGGTGGTGCGCGGGTCGACGACGGTCACGCCGGCGAGCATCCAGCGGCGCAGGGTCCGGGCGTTGGCCTCTCCGGCTAGGTCGGCGAGCTGCGCGCGGTCGTTGACGCCGCGGATCTCCCACTCGTCCTCGACCGGCAGCGTCTGCACGCGCCCGCCCGCCGCGCGCAGGAGCGCCAGCACGTCGGTCAGGTACACCTCGCCGGCCGCGTTGTCGCGGCCCACCTGCGCGAGCGCCGAGCGCAGCGACGCGGCCTCGAAGGCGTAGACGCCGGAGTTGACCTCGCGCACGGCCAGCTGCTCGGGGGAGGCGTCCTTCTGCTCGACGATCGCGGTCACGCCGCCCGCGTCGCGCAGCACGCGGCCCAGCCCGGTCGGGTCGGCCACCTCCGCGGTCAGCACGGTCATAGCGTTGCCGGCCTCGGCGTGCGCGGCCACGAGGCGGCGCAGGGTCGCGCCCGAGAGGAGGGGGACGTCGCCGTAGGTGACGACGACGGTGCCCGTGAGGTCGGCGGGCAGGACCTCGAGGCCGCACTGGACGGCGCGGCCCGTGCCCGGCACGTCGTCCTGCAGGGCGGTGAGGACGTCCGGGTCGGCGGCCGCGACGTGCGCGGCGACGGCTTCCGCCTGGTGGCGCAGCACCACGACGAGGTGCTCGGGGCCGGCGGCGCGGGCCGCGGCCAGCGCGTGCTGGACGAGCGGGCGACCGCCGAGGGGGTGCAGGACCTTGGGCAGCGACGACTTCATCCGGGTGCCCTCGCCGGCGGCGAGGACGACGACGGCGGCCACCCCGCCCGGCTGCGGCGACGGGTCGGTGCTGCCGGCGTCGGCGACGGCGGGGACGGCGGATCGGGCGGGGGTGCTCACGCGCTGGGCGCTCCTCGCGGGCTCGGGGGCGTCGGAGGACGGACCGGTGGACGCGGCCCGGACCCGAGGATAACGGCCCCCGTGCCCGCTGCCGAACAACCGCCGGACGTTCGGTCCCCCGTCGGCGGGGAGACCACCCGTCTGCTCCCGGGGGAGGATTCGAACCCCCACTGGACGGCACCAAAGGCCGCCGTGCTGCCGTTACACCACCCGGGACGGCGGACCCGGCGAGCCGGGCCCCGACGCCGACCATCCTGCCAGCCCCGCGCGGGCGGCCCCTCCCGGACCGCGTCCGGCCGCCGCGCGCACCCCGCCACCTCGCGCGACCCGCCGCCCGCGGCCACCGGCGGGGGCCCCGACCGGCAGGATGGGCGCATGCCGCCCCGCCCCCGCTCCCGCATGACGGGTGGCGAGCGGCGCGAGCAGCTGATCGGCATCGGCCGCCACCTCTTCGCCGAGCGCGGGGTGGAGGGCACCACGGTCGAGGAGATCGCGGCGGCCGCGGGCGTCTCCAAGCCCGTCGTCTACGAGCACTTCCGCGGCAAGGAGGGGCTCTACGCCGTCGTCGTCGACCGCGAGATCGCCTCCCTGCTGTCCAGCATCGCCCGGTCGCTGTCCGGGCGGGGCAGCCCGAGGACGCTGCTCGAGCGCTCGACCATCGCTCTGCTCGACTACATCGAGGGCTCCACCGACGGCTTCCGCATCCTCGTGCGCGACTCCCCCGTCGCCCAGGCCACCGGCAACTTCGCCAGCCTCATCTCCGACGTCGCGGGGCAGGTCGAGTACCTCCTCGTGGACGCCTTCGCGGCGCGCGGCTTCCCGCCCCAGACGGCGTCGATGTACGCGCAGATGCTGGTCGGCATGGTCGCCATGACCGGGCAGTGGTGGCTGGAGACCCGCGAGCCGCCCAAGGAGGAGGTCGCGGCGCACCTCGTGAACCTCGCCTGGAACGGCCTGTCGGGCCTCGAGCGCTCCCCCGCGCTGTCCCCGAGCGGCCTGTCCTCCCGCCTCCCCTCCCCCCACGCTCCCGGCGCCGCAGCCGGGCGCGGCGGGGACGCCGACTAGGGTCCGGGACGTGCCCGATCCCGAGCAGACCGGTCCCGAGCAGGCCGGTCCTGGGCAGGCCGGTCCTGGGCAGACCGGTCGTCAGCGCACCGCCGCGGCGGACGAGGTCGACCGGATCGTCGCCGCGTGGCGCCGCGAGGCGCCGCAGCTGGACGTCGACCCGCTCGAGGTCCTCTCCCGCGTCGCCCGCCTCGCGCGCCACCTCGACCGCCTGCGCCGCGACGCCTTCGCCGCCCACGCGCTCGAGACCTGGGAGTTCGACGTCCTCGCGGCGCTGCGCCGGGCCGGCGCGCCGCACGAGCTCTCCCCCGGGCAGCTGCTCGTCCAGACGCTCGTCACGAGCGGCACCATGACCAACCGGGTCGACCGCCTCGTCACGCGCGGGCTCGTGCAGCGCCGGCCCGACCCGGCCGACGGCCGCAGCGTCCGGGTCCGGCTCACCGACGCCGGGGCGGAGGCGGTCGACGCGGCACTGGCGGACCTGGTGCGCGCGGAGCACCGGATGCTCGGCGTCCTCGCGCCGGAGGAGCGCCACGCCCTCGCGGCCCTGCTGCGGCGCGTCGCGGCCCCCTTCGAGGCCGCGGACGAGACCCACCCAGCCCCGAGGCCCCGGACGTGACACCGCCCCCGCCGTCGGGGACGGCGGGGGCGGTGTCGTGCAGGCGTGCGGCTCAGTAGGCGCCGCGACCCTTGAAGACCGCGCCGGCGGTCTTCCAGAGGATCATGAAGTCGAACGTGAAGGACCAGTTCTCGACGTAGCGGACGTCCAGGCGCACCGACTCGTCCCAGTCCAGGTCCGAGCGGCCGTTGATCTGCCAGAGCCCCGTCAGGCCGGGCTTGACCAGCAGGCGGCGGCGCATGTCGAGGCCGTAGGTGTCGACCTCGCGCTGCAGCGGCGGCCGCGGCCCGACGAGGGACATGTTGCCCAGCAGCACGTTGATGAGCTGCGGCAGCTCGTCGACGGAGTAGCGGCGCATGACGCGGCCCACGCGGGTGATGCGGGGGTCGACCTTCATCTTGAACAGGACGCCGTTGCCGTCGGTGGCGTCGCGCAGGTCGATGAGCAGCTTCTCCGCGTCGGTGACCATCGAGCGGAACTTGTACATCGTGAACGGCTTGCCGTCCTTGCCGATGCGCTCCTGGCGGAAGAAGACCGGGCCGCGGGAGTCCAGCTTGATCAGCAGCGCCAGCCCGGCCAGGACGGGGCTGAGCAGGAGCAGGGCGATCGCGGCCGAGGTGCGGTCCACGGTCGTCTTGGCGAAGCGGCGCATGCCGGTGAGCTCGGGGCGCTCGACGTGCAGCAGCGGCAGCCCGCAGACGGGGCGGATCGCGACGCGCGGCCCGATGACCTCCGTGAGCGCGGGCGCGACGACCAGGTCGGCGCGGGTGGCCTCCAGCTCCCAGCCGAGGCGGCGCAGGGCCGGCCCGTCGAGCTCGGGGCAGGCCGTGACGGCCACGACGTCGGCGTCCACGCTGGCGGTGGCGTGCCGGACCTCGTCGAGGCTGCCGATGACCTCGATGCCGAGGGCCGTGAGCTCCGCGTCCTGCTCCGGCGTGCCCTTGCCGCCGGGCACGCACGCCCCGACGATCCGCATGCCGTGGTAGGAGGCGCGGTGCAGCTGGCGGGCCATGCTCGCGACGGCGGCGCGGTGGCCGACGGCGACGACGGTCTGCCCCGCCTCCCCGCGCGCGCGGCGCTCGTGCAGCCGCTTGCGGGTGGCGTAGCGCCCGACCAGCGTCAGGAGGATCGCGATCGGGAAGGCGACGACGACGTAGCCGCGGGCGATGTCGAGGTCGAGGGCCCACGAGGTCGTCCCGAGGAGGGCCACGACGGCCAGGCCGGCCGAGAAGACGCGGTGGAACTCCTCGGACCCGACGCCCAGGAAGCGGGGCTCGTAGGTGCGGAAGGCGCCCATCGCCATCACCCAGATCACCGGCAGCAGGACGGCGCACGCCATGACGGCGCGTCCCGGGGTGGTCGTGAGGTCGGCGGGCTGGCCGTTGAAGCGGGCGAAGAAGCCCACGAAGGCGGCGAAGGCCGCGGCGACCGCGTCGACCGCGACGATCTGCTGGACGTAGTTGCGCTGCCAGGCGGGCGTGCGCTCGGCGGTGCCGAGGGCCACGCGCTGGCGCGGGAGGAGGAGCCGCTCACGGCGGAGGGCGTCTGCGTCGGCTGGCGACGTCCCGAGGAGCTCGTCCTCCAGCTCACCGACGTCGGACGTGGTTCCGGGCAAGTCGCTGATGCTCAATGTCCCCCCTGGACAGTGGTGCGAGCCCACCGGTGGACCGGCGGGCCTGCTGTGGTCATCGCCCCCGCGACCGACCCCTGCGAGGCACACAGTAGGGGGGCCGCACCGGGCCCCCGCAAGGTGCAGGGCCCGAAACGGGGCGGATCTCCCCCGTTCGCACCAGATGGCGGGTAGGGGTTGACGATCGGGTCAACGGGCCTCACGGAGGGTGACGGATTCACCCCCCGGGCGCCCGGGCGCTCACTCCACGAGGTCAGACGCCTCCAGCCACGACTCCTCGAGCTGCTCGCGCTCGGCGGCCAGGCCGCGGAGCTCGACGTCGAGGGACTGCACGGCCTCGTGGTCGGTCGCCTGCTCGGCCATGGCGGCGTGCAGCTGCGCCTCGCGCTTCGCGACCTTGTCGAGCTGGCGCTCCACCCGGCCCATCTCCTTGCGGGCGGCGCGCACCGCCGCGGCGTCGGGCGCCCCGGCGGCCGAGGCGGACGCCGAGGCCGCGGCGGTCGCGCTGCGGGCCTGCGTGCGGGCGTCGGTGATGGCGCCGGCCTTGGCCTCGGCGCGCCGGCGCAGGTACTCCTCGACGCCGCCGGGCAGGTCGCGCACGGTGCCGTCGCCCAGCAGGGCCACCTGGCGGTCGGTGACGCGCTCCAGCAGGTACCGGTCGTGGCTGACGACGACGAGCGTGCCCGGCCAGCCGTCGAGCAGGTCCTCGACGGCGGCGAGCGTGTCGGTGTCGAGGTCGTTGGTCGGCTCGTCGAGCAGGAGCACGTTGGGCTCGCCCATCAGCAGGCGCAGCAGCTGCAGGCGGCGGCGCTCGCCACCGGACAGGTCGCCCACGCGCGTCCAGGCCCGCTGGGCCGTGAAGCCCAGGCGCTCCAGCAGCTGACCGGCCGGCACGTCGCGGTCGCCCAGGCGGACGTGGCCCGCGACGCGCTCCACGGCCTCCAGCGTGCGCAGGTCCGCCACCTCGTCGAGCTCGCGGACCTCCTGCGTCAGCTGGGCCACGACGACGGTCGAGCCGCGCTTGACCCGCCCGGCGTCCGGCTGCAGCGCCCCCGTGACGAGGGCGAGCATCGAGGACTTGCCCGCGCCGTTGACCCCGACGATGCCCACGCGGTCGCCCGGGCCCAGCCGCCACGTGACGTGGTCGAGCAGCGTGCGCCGGCGCGGGCCCTCGCCGAAGGCCAGCGTGACGTCCTCGAGGTCCACGACGTCCTTGCCCAGGCGGGTGGTCGCCATCCGGGCCAGCGCGACGGTGTCGCGCGGCGGCGGCTCGTCGGCGATCAGCGCGGTCGCGGCGTCGATGCGGAAGCGCGGCTTGCTGGTGCGCGCGGGGGCGCCGCGCTGCAGCCAGGCGAGCTCCTTGCGCAGCAGGTTCTGCCGGCGCTCCTCGGTGAAGGCCTGCACGCGGGCGCGCTCGGCGCGGGTCTGGACGTAGGCGGCGTACCCGCCCTCGTAGGGGTCGACGACCCCGTCGTGGACCTCCCAGACGCGCTCGCAGACGGCGTCGAGGAACCACCGGTCGTGGGTGACGACCAGCAGCGCGCCCTGGCCGGGCGCCCAACGGGTGCGCAGGTGCTCCGCGAGCCAGGCCACGCCCTCGACGTCGAGGTGGTTGGTCGGCTCGTCGAGGATCACGAGGTCGTGCTCGCCGGCCAGCAGCGCCGCGAGCGCCACCCGGCGGCGCTGCCCGCCCGAGAGGGTGGAGATGGTCGCCTCGAGCCCGCCCACGTCGGCGGCGTCGAGCCCGCCGAGCAGGCCCGAGACGACGTCGCGCACGCGCGACTGCGAGGCCCACGCGTGCTCGGGGGCGTCACCCAGCACGGCCTCGCGCACGGTCGCGCCCGGCGGCAGCGGGTCGCCCTGCTCGAGCATCGCCAGGCGCAGGCCGCCGGTGTGGGTCACGCGGCCGGAGTCGGCCTCCTGCCGCTTCGCCAGCAGCCGCAGCAGCGTCGACTTGCCGTCGCCGTTGCGGCCGACCACGCCCGTGCGGTCGCCCTCGGACAGGCCCAGGGACACGTGGTCGAGCAGCAGGCGGGAGCCGTGCACGACCGTGAGCGCCTCCGCGCTGACCAGGTTCGTCAGGTTCGGGTTGGCCACGGTTCAGTCGTCTCCCTCGGAGCGTTCGGGTGCGGGCGGGCTCGTGCGGACGTCGGCGGGACCGGCGTCGCGCGCGCCCTGGTCGGTCACCGCGGTGGCGCGGACGGCCTCGAGGACGTGCGCCCCCAGGACGGGACCGGACGCCGTGCGGACGTGCTGCGCGCCGTGGCGGTCCGTCAGCGCCGCCGCGAGGTCCGCGGCAGCCGCCGGGGACTCGGCCAGGAGGGCCACGGTGGGGCCGGAGCCCGACACGACGGCGGCCATGGCCCCGGCCGCTCGACCGGCCTCCATCGTCCCGGCCAGGTGCGGGGCCAGCGAGAGGGCGGCCTCGGCGAGGTCGTTGTGCAGCGCGGCGCCCAGCTGCGCGGGGTCGCCCGCGCGCAGGGCGGTCTCGACGGCCCGCAACCGCCGGACGTCGCCCAGGTCGCTGCCGCCGTCGCCCGTCAGCCGGTCGAACTCGCGGAACACCGCGGGGGTCGACAGGCCCACGGGCGAGGTGACGAGGACCCAGGAGAAGGTGGCCGTCGTCATGACGGGGACGAGCCGCTCACCGCGGCCGGTGCCGACCGCGGTGCGCCCGTGCAGCGCGAAGGGGACGTCCGAGCCGAGCTCCGCGGCCAGCTCGCCCAGCTGCTCCAGCCCCAGGTGGGTGCCCCACAGCGCGTCGGCGGCCACGAGCGCCGCGGCGGCGTCCGCCGAGCCTCCGGCCATGCCCCCGGCCACGGGGACGCCCTTGTGCAGGTGCAGGTCGAGCGCGCCCCCGGTGCCGGTGCGCTCCGCGAGCAGGCGCACGGCGCGCACCGCGAGGTTGGAGCCGTCCAGCGGGACCCGGCTGACGTCCGTGCCGTCGGTGCCCGTGACGCGGACACGGCCGGCAGGCCCCTCGGCGAGGCTGGCGCGGACGTCCTCGTGCAGCGACAGCGCCTGGAAGACGGTCAGGAGGTCGTGGTAGCCGTCGTCGCGTCGCGGGCCGACCTGCAGCAGCAGGTTGACCTTGGCGGGGGCGCGGGCCGTGACGGCCGCGCCGGGAGCAGGACTCGGCACGTCGGCCCAGCCTACGGGCCGACCGCGCCCCCGCCCGCCGCGCGGGTCGCGGCGATGCGGGCGAAGTCCGCGACGTCGAGCTGCTCGCCGCGCTCGGAGGGGTCCACGCCCGCGGCCCGCAGCGCCTCCTCGGCGGCGGTGGGCGACCCGGCCCAGCCGGCCAGCGCGGCCCGCAGCGTCTTGCGGCGCTGAGCGAACGCCGCGTCGACGACGGCGAAGACCTCCTCGCGGGAGGCGGTCGTCACGGGCGGCTCGCGCCGGGTGAGGGCGACGAGGCCCGAGTCGACGCGGGGCACCGGCCAGAACACCGGGGGCGGCACGGAGCCGGCGCGCACGGCGGACGCGTACCAGGCCGTCTTGACGCTGGGCACGCCGTAGGTGCGGCTGCCGGGCGGTGCGACGAGGCGGTCGGCGACCTCGGACTGCACCATGACCAGGCCCCGGCGCAGCGTCGGGAAGCGCGACAGCATGGTCAGCAGGACCGGCACGGCGACGTTGTAGGGCAGGTTCGCCACGAGCGCCGTGGGCGGCGGCCCGGGCAGCTCCTCCACGCGCAGCGCGTCGGCCGTGACGACCTCGAGCTGCGTGCCCTCCCGGGCGCGGCCCGCCGCGGTGCGCGGCAGCTCCGCGGCCAGGACGGGGTCGATCTCGACGGCCACGACCCGGTCGACGGCCTCGAGCAGCGCGAGCGTCAGCGAGCCGAGGCCCGGGCCCACCTCGACGACGACGTCGTCCGCGGTGAGCCCGGCGACCCGGACGATGCGCCGCACCGTGTTGGCGTCGACGACGAAGTTCTGGCCGAGCGTCTTGGTCGGGCGCACCCCGAGGCGGGTGGCGAGCTCCCGGACGTCGGACGCGGTGAGCAGGAAGCTCAGAGCTTCCTCCCGCACACGGGCCACTGGCCCCGGCCGGAGCGCTGGTAGAGGATCTGCGCGCGGTTGGTCTGCTCCGCCGCGGACGCCTGGCTCGGGAGCCCGCTGCCGCCGACGGCGCGCCACGTGCTGACGCTGAACTGGTACAGACCGTGGTACAGCCCGTTGCTGGAGACGATGCGCGGGTTGCCGCCGGACTCGCAGGCCGCCAGGGCGCCCCAGTTGAGCCCGTCCGAACCCGTCGCGGGCGCGCTGCCGCCGCCCGAGGACGAGGAGGCGGCCTTCGGCGCGGGCGCGGGCGCCGGGGCCGGCTTGGCCTTGGTGCCGACCTGCACGACCTCCTCGACCGGGGCGACGTCGACGACCTCGCCGGCGACGTCGTGCTGGGCGCGGACGCCGTCACGGGTGACGTCGTCGAACGTCACGGTCTTGGAGCCGTCGACGCCCTCAGTGACGACCTTCCGCTCCCCGGTGAAGAGGGCGTCGGTCTTCTCGGTGCGGCTGCCGTGGGGCAGGTCGACGACCTCGGTGCTCTGGCTGCGGTCGATGCGCACGACCTGCAGGCGCAGGCCCGCGGTGACCGCGTCGGTGACGGGTGCGGAGACCTCGTCGCCCTCGCGGACGCTCACGCCGGTCTCGCTCAGCAGCCCGGCCACGTCCTTCGCGGTGCTGGTGACCTGGCGCTCGGCGCCGTCGGCGACGACGGTGACCGGCTTCGGGGTGACGACGTCAAGCGCGAGGCCCTGGCGGCCCAGCGGCTCGGAGCGCGACGCGGAGAGCTTGGCGCCGTCGGCGCGGACCCCGAGGTCGGCCAGCGCGTCGTCGACGGTGTGCGCGGTCGTCCAGAGGACCTGCTGCTTCCCGTCGACCGTGAGGGTCAGCTCGCGGCCGTAGCGCACGACGATCTCGGCGCCGTCCGTCAGCTTCGCGTCGGCGGCCGGCGCGACGATGTCGTGCGGGCCCACGGTGACGCCCTCGGCATCCAGAACGTCGCCCACGGTCCCCGCGAACGTGCTGACCTGCGAGGTGGCGCCGTCGGCGTCGAGCGTGACGTCCTTGTCGAAGGTGGTGAAGGCCACCGTGCCGCCGACGACGGCGACCAGGGCGGTGCCGCCGGCCACGAGGCGCGCGGTGCGGGAGCGGGGCAGCTTGGCGGAGAGCGTGGGAGCCACGGGGTTCCTAGCGACGATGGTCCCGGGCACGAGACGGGCGCACGCGCAGCCGAGGACCTCCCCGCAGGCGCGGGGACGACGGTTCGGACATCCCGGGCGGACCCCTCCCCCGGGACACGGGGCACCGCGGGACCGTCTCCGGTCGCGCCTGCTCCGCCTCGCGTGTCACCCGGATGGTCTCGACCCCGGCCGACTGGGCGGGACCGTAACCCGCCCGAGACCCCGCCGACAAGTTCCCGTGATCGCCGCGGCCCCACGTCAGCAGATCACCGACGGTCACCAGGTTCCGTAGACCGCCTCGGTGTTCGCGGCGAGGGCGCCGCACAGCTCGTCGAGGTCGCAACCGAGAGTGTTCGCCATGCTGCGCACCGTGATCGGCACGAGGTAGCTCGCGTTCGGCCGGCCCCGGAAGGGCGTCGGCGTGAGGAACGGCGCGTCGGTCTCCACGAGGATCCGGTCCCGGGGCGCGGCCCGCAGCGCCTCGCGCAGCGGCTCGGCGTTCTTGAACGTCACCGTCCCCGCGAAGGACAGGAAGTACCCCGCGTCCGCGCACGTCCGGGCCATGGCCGCGTCGCCGGAGAAGCAGTGGAAGACGGTGCGCTCGGGCGCGCCCTCCTCGGCGAGGATCCGCAGGACGTCGTCGTGGGCGTCCCGGTCGTGGATCTGCAGGGCCAGGCCCAGCTCCTTGGCGATCGCGATGTGGCGGCGGAACGACTCCTGCTGGGTCGCCACCCCCTCGGGCGGGGTCCGGAAGTAGTCCAGCCCGGTCTCGCCGACGACCCGGACGCGGGGGTGGCGCGCGAGCTCGCGGATCTCGTCCAGGGCCGCGTCCAACTCGCCCGCCGCGGCCAGCGACGGCGCCTCGTTGGGGTGCAGGGCGACCCCGCCCAGCAGCTGCGGGTGGCGGTCGACGGCTTCGACCGTCCAGCGGGCGGCGGGCAGGTCGCAGCCGATCTGCACCGCGCGGGGCACGCCCGCGGCCGCCGAGGCCGCGAGCAGGTCCTCGACCGAGGTGTCGTCGTCGGAGTCGGCGATGTCCAGGTGGGTGTGGTTGTCCACGACCTCCACGGACAGCGGCTCGGGCGCCGGCGGGCGCTCGAGGTCGCGCCGCCGGCCCCCCTCGTCGCTGCCGACGCGCGAGCGCGGGACGGCGTCGCTCACTCCGCCGGCCGCAGGCGAGCGAGCTCCTCCTCGACGACCGCCGCGACGTCGAGCTTGGTGAAGACGGGCGTCGGGGCCGCGACCGGCGTCCCCGGGACGATCGGCACGCGGCCCCACGCGGGCAGCGTCTCGCCGCGGCGGTAGTCGCCCGTGAGGATCGGGTAGGGCCGGCCGTCGTCGAGGTCGGTGACCTCCTCCAGGCGCGGCATGGGCGACACCGTGCCCGTGCCGCCCAGCGCCTCGTGCACGGCCTGCGAGGACGCGGGCAGGTACGGCGAGAGCTGCGTCCGGCAGTCGGAGACGGCCTGCGCCGCGACGTGCAGGACGGTGGCCATCCGCTCGGGGTCGGAGTTCTTGATCTTCCAGGGCTCCTGCTCGGTGAGGTACTTGTTCACCTCACCGACCACGCGCATGGCCTCGGCGACCCCGGCGCGCTGGCGGTGCGAGCCGATGAGGGTGCCGACCGAGTCGAACCCCGCCTCGGTCGCCGCGAGCAGCGTCCGGTCGGCGTCGGTCAGCGTCCCCGCGGCCGGGATCGCCCCGAGGTTCTTGGCGATGAGGCTCGCGGTGCGGTTGACCAGGTTGCCCCAGCCCGCGACGAGCTCGGAGTTCGTCCGGGTCGCGAACTCCGACCACGTGAAGTCGGAGTCGTTGTTCTCCGGGCCGGCCGCGGAGATGAAGTACCGCAGCGCGTCCGGCTGGTAGCGGGCCAGCACGTCGCGGACGTGGATGACCACGCCCCGGCTGGAGGAGAACTGCTTGCCCTCCATGGTGAGGAACTCGCTGGCCACCACCTCGGTGGGCAGGTTCAGCGAGCCGAACCGTCCGGGCTCGCCGCCGTGCGCGCCCCTGCCGTCGTAGGCGAGCAGCTCCGCGGGCCAGATCTGGGAGTGGAAGGTGATGTTGTCCTTGCCCATGAAGTAGTACGACTCCGCGGACGGGTCGGTCCACCACGCCTTCCAGGCGTCCGGGTCCCCCGTGCGGCGCGCCCACTCCACCGACGCCGACAGGTAGCCGATGACGGCGTCGAACCAGACGTACAGCCGCTTGGCCGGGTTCTCCTCCCAGCCGGGCAGCGGGACGGGGATGCCCCAGTCGATGTCGCGCGTCATGGCGCGCGGCTTGAGGTCCTCGAGCAGGTTCAGGGAGAACTTCAGGACGTTGGGCCGCCAGCGGCCCGTCTCGCTGCGCCCGGCCAGCCACTCCCCCAGCGCCTCGGCCAGCGCGGGCAGGTCGAGGAAGAAGTGCTCGGTCTCCACGAACAGCGGCGTCTCGCCGTTGATGCGGCTGCGCGGGTTCTTCAGCTCGATCGCGTCGAGCTGGTTGCCGCAGTTGTCGCACTGGTCGCCGCGCGCGCCGTCGAAGCCGCAGATCGGGCAGGTGCCCTCGACGTAGCGGTCCGGCAGCGTGCGGCCCGTGGACGGCGAGATCGCGCCCATGGCCTTCTTCGCCACCATGTACCCGTTGCGGTGCACCGTGCGGAACATCTCCTGCACGACCGAGTAGTGGTTGGCGGTCGTGGTGCGCGTGAACAGGTCGTAGGCCAGGCCCAGGCCGTGCAGGTCCTCCGCGATGACCCGGTTGTAGCGGTCCGCGAGCGCCTGGGGCGTCACGCCCTCCTGCTCGGCCTGCACGAGGATCGGCGTCCCGTGCTCGTCGGTGCCCGAGACCATGAGGACGTCGTGACCCGCCATCCGCATGTACCGGCTGAACACGTCGGAGGGGACGCCGAAGCCGGCGACGTGGCCGAGGTGACGGGGGCCGTTGGCGTAGGGCCAGGCCACCGCGGAGAGGACGTGGGTCATGCAGCGATCCTAGGGCGGTGCCGGAGGGACGCGTCCGGGGCCGTCAGTGCCAGTGCGGCGGGCGGGAGCGCCGGCGCGGGGCGCCGTCCCAGTGCGCGAGCGGCTCGGAGTGCCACCACCAGTCGGGGTCGTGCTCGATGCCGGGCAGGTCCGCGCGCCCGGTGACGGCCAGCAGCACGTCGGCGGGCCCGGCCGAGGCCAGGGCGGGCGCCGCCCACGGGAAGACGCGGCGCACCGTGCGGTCGCAGACGTCCGCGGGCAGCTCCAAGCGGACGTCGAGGGCCCCGGCCGCGTCCCGGCCGTGCACGAGCACCTCGGTGACGGCCATCCCGGCCCACCCGCCGGCGTCCGCGAGGCCGCTGGGGTGCCAGGCCCGCTCGTCGCCCAGGTCGCGCAGGGCCGCGGCGAGCACGGCCGCGGCGCCCGCGACGTCGGCGAGCTGCTCGGCGGGCGCGACCGGCCGGCCCTCGCGCAGCGGGGAGCGCGGGCCGGTGGCCCGCGTGGCGACGAGCGCGGCGTAGAAGAGGAGGGCGTCGGCGACGTGGCTGACGCTGCGGGCGGCGCTCCAGCGGGTCGGCCGGGCGGGACCCTCCCAGCGCGCGTCGTCGTCGGGGCGCTCGGCGAGCGCGCCCAGGGCGTGGGCCGCGGTGACGACGTCGCCGGGCGGCACGTCGGGCGCCGGCTCCGGCCCGGGTCTCACGGGTCTCACGGCGCTCACGGGGCGGGGACGGCCCGGGCGGCGGGCTCGTCCTGCTCCCCGGCGGTCCCCTCGTCCCCGACGGTCCCCGCGACGGAGCCGGCTCCAGGCTCGGCACCACCCGCGCCCAGCTCGGTGAGGGCGGCGCGCATCCGGCGCACGGCCTGGGCGATCCGCTGCTCGTTCTCGATGAGGGCGAAGCGGACGTGGCCCTCGCCGCCGGCGCCGAACCCGACGCCCGGCGAGACGGCGACGTCGGCCTCGGTGACGAGCAGCTTGGCGAACTCGATGCTGCCGAGGTGCGCGTACGGCGCCGGGATCGGCGCCCACACGAACATCGTGCCGCGCGGCGCGGGGACGTCCCAGCCGATGCGCGCCAGGCCCTCGACCAGCGCGTTGCGCCGCGACTCGTACACGGCGTTGACCTCGGCGGGGTAGCCGGCGGCCTCGTTCATCGTCACGGTGGCCGCGATCTGCACGGGCTGGAACGTGCCGTAGTCCAGGTAGCTCTTGAGCTTCGCCAGCGCCCCGACGACCTCGCGGTTGCCGGCCAGGAAGGCCACCCGCCAGCCGGCCATCGAGAACGACTTGGTCATGGAGTACAGCTCGACGGCGCAGTCCTTCGCGCCCTCGCACTGCAGGATCGAGGGGGGCCGCCAGCCGTCGAAGGCGACGTCCGCGTAGGCGAAGTCGTGCACGACGACGACGTCGCGCTCGCGCGCCCAGTCCACCAGCCGCTGCAGGTCGGCCAGCTCGGCCGTCGCGGTCGTCGGGTTGTGCGGGAAGGAGCAGACGACGACGCGCGGCCGCGGCCAGCCCTGCTCCCACGCGTCGATGACGCCGTCGACGTAGGCGGCGCCGCCCGCGGTGCCGGCCCCGATCGGGACCTGGCGGGTGTCGGCGCCCGCGAAGTAGGGCCCCCACAGGTGGATGGGGTACGACGGCGTCGGGACGATCGCCGCGTCACCGGGCTGCAGCAGCACCCACATGAGGTGGCTGAAACCCTCCTTGGCGCCGATGGTCGAGATGACCTCGGTCTCCGGGTCGAGCTCGACGCCCCACTGGCGCAGGTACAGGGCAGCGGCGGCCTCGCGCAGCTTCGGCAGCCCGCGGCTCGCGGAGTAGCGGTGGTTGCGGGCGTTGCCCGCGGCCTCGGCCAGCTTGTCGACCGCGATCTGGGGCGAGGGGATGTCGGGGTTGCCGAAGCCCAGGTCGACCACGTCGCGGCCGGCGCGGCGGGCCTGCACCTTCAGCGTGTCGATGATGGTGAACACGTAGGGCGGCAGGCCGGGGATGCGTCGGAACTCCACGCCTCCACCGTACGGCCCGGGGGCACCGCCGCCCCAGCGCCTCCGCGCCGCCCGCGGCGCGTCCGGGGGCCGTTCCGGGGCCCGAGTCCTGACGGGCGGTGCGGCCCGGCGCGACGTAGCGTCGCGGCATGAGTGAGAACACCGCCCCGGACCCGACGCAGAACGCCGAGAAGGACCCCGAGACCTGGGTGACGGGCGACGAGCCCATGACCGGACCGCAGAAGAGCTACCTGGAGACCCTCGCCCGCGAGGCGGGGCGCGAGGTGCCCGCCGACCTCGACAAGGCGCGCGCGTCCGAGATGATCGACGAGCTGCAGAAGGAGACCGGCCGCGGGGCCTGAGCCGCGACTGACCAAGAGACCGGCCGGAGCGCTCGCGCACCGGCCGGTCCTGCGTTCCCCCGGACCCCGCGCCGCGCGGCTGGCACGATCTGGGGATGAGCGGCAGCCTGCTGGTGGACGTGGTCGTCGACGCCGCCGACCCCGCGGGCCTCGCGCACTGGTGGGCGCAGGCGCTCGAGTGGCGCCTCGGCTACCGCGACGAGCACGAGGTCGACGTGGACCCGCCCGAGGGCGAGCCGGGCGTGCCCCTCGTCTTCGTCCCGGTCGGCGGACCCCGCACGACGCGCAGCCGCCTCCACCTCGACCTCGACTCCTCCTCCCCCGCCGAGCAGCGCCAGACGGTCGAGCACCTCCTGCACCTGGGCGCCACGCCCGTCGACGTGGGACAGGGCGACGTGCCGTGGGTGGTGCTGGCCGACCCGGAGGGCAACGAGTTCTGCGTCCTCGAACCCCGCCCCGAGTACGAGGGCACCGGCCGCGTGGCGGCCCTCGTCGTCTCCGCCGTGGACGCCCCGGCGCTGAGCCGGTTCTGGGCCGCGGCCGCCGGCTGGGACCCCGTGCCCGGAGCCGGACCGGTGCCGGCGCTGCGCCGCGGCGGCGCGGGCCCGTTCCTGGAGTTCGTCGGGGGCGCCGGTCCGCACACGGTCAAGAACCGGTGGCACCTCGACCTCCGCGCGCGGCGCGGGGGGCGCGGCCGCGACGCCGTCGTGCGGGAGCTGCTGGCCGCAGGAGCGCGCTCCGTCGACATCGGTCAACGCGGTGTGACGTGGGACGTCCTGGCCGACCCGGAGGGCAACGAGTTCTGCGTGCTGGCCGGCGAGGTCTGAGGACCGGCCGGCGCCACCCCACCGGCTGATTCCGGGCACTCACCGGAGTTGCCTTGCAACGCAGCGGAGTACATTCACCCGTTCACACCGCTTTCGCCGCGGGACCGCCGCGCGGGGTGTCACTCTTCCCCGGTGAACACCGGACGAACGCGCGCCGACGCGACGGCGAACCCCCGGTCGGTCGCCTCGCGCGCGACGCTGCTCCGGGGTTTCCGGCTCCCGGGTCGCTGGACGCCCGCACTGCTCGGGGTCATCGCGGTGCTCTCCGTGCTCAGCGTGCTGTCGCAGGTCCTCAAGTACGGCCTCGACCTCGACCTCGAGGGGCTGAACAGCTTCGAGCGGTGGTTCTTCGTGGACCGGGAGATGGGCGTCCCCGCCTGGTTCTCGACCATCCTGCTGTTCGTCGCGGGTGAGCGGCTCTGGCGCCTCGCCTCGCACGAGAAGGCGGCCGGCTCCCCGTGGCACCGGCACTGGCGCCTGCTCTCGGCGACCTTCGTCTACCTGTCCCTGGACGAGCTGACCGAGCTGCACGAGCAGGCGATCCTGCCCCTGCGCGCCCTGCTGGACACCTCCGGCGTCCTCACCTTCGCGTGGGTGGTCCTGGCCGTGCCGCTCGTCGCCGTGTTCGGGCTCGTCTTCCTGCGGTTCCTGCGGGCGCAGTCCGCCGTGACGCGCTGGACGTTCGTGCTCAGCGCCGTCGTCTACCTCGGCGGCGCCGTGGGCATGGAGATGGCCGGGTCCCCGCTCTACAACGCGGCCGCCGTCCCCGTCACCACCACCGTCGTCACCGACGGCGGCACCCCCCAGGTGAGCGAGACCGTCGTGGTCCACGACGTCCCCTACGCCTTCGTGGTCGGGCTCGAGGAGGGCCTGGAGATGCTGGGTGCCCTGCTGTTCCTCGGCGCCGTCACCACGGTGGCCGTGGAGAAGCGGCGCTCCTCGCCGACCGCGCTACCGATCGTCGCGGGTGCCCCCGTCGGCCGGCACGTCCGCGCCTGAGCACCCCTGCACCTCGTCGGCCGCGCGGCCGGACCCCCGGGTCCGGCCGCGCGGCCGCTGTGCGTCGACCCCCGCCCGCGGCCCCCGACCGGCGGGCCCGGGTGAGCGGGGTCAGGCCCGGCCGGTCCCCGCGGTGCTCTCGCGGACCTCGAGGTGGTGCGTCGCGGTGAGCAGCCGCGGCGGCCCCTCGACGCCCGCGAGGCGGTCGACGAGCAGCCCCAGCGCGAGGTCGGCCATCACAGCGCGGTCGAGGGCGATCGACGTGAGGGTCGGCGACGTGTAGCGCGACTGCTCGACGTCGTCCACGCCGAGGACGGCGACGTCCTCGGGCACGCGACGCCCGAGCTGGCGCAGGGCGTGCAGCGCGCCGTAGGCCAGCAGGTCGTTGGCGGCGAAGACGGCGTCGACGTCGGGGTGCGCGGCGAGCAGGGTCAGGGTCCCCTCGTAGCCGTGGCTGCGCTCCCACTCGGGCGTCACCCACGCCAGGCGCGGGTCGACGGGCACGCCGTGCGCGCGCAGGGCCTGCTCGTAGCCGGCGACGCGCTGGGCGACGACGGGTGAGCGGACCGGCTCCTTGTCCCCGAGGAAGGCGATCCGGCGGCGGCCGCGCTCCAGCAGGTGCCGGGTGCCGAGCTCACCCACCCCGACCGAGTCGATGGTGACGCGGTCGATGCCCGAGCCGTCGCCGTGCTCGCCGATGAGGACGGCGGGGGTCGAGTCGCGGCGGCGCGCGAGCTCCTCGACCGGCATGGACAGGGGGACGAAGACGAGCCCGTCCACGAGCCGGACCGGGAACCCCGCCGCCACCTCGCGCTCGCGCTCGGTCTCGCCGTCGGTCTGCTCGACGAGCAGCGTCAGGCCGCGCGCGCGGGCCGCGGTCACGAGCGTGGAGGTGAGCTCGCCGTAGTAGGGGCTCGTCACGTTGGGCACGGCCAGGGCGACGAGGCCCGTGCGCCCCTGCCGCAGCTGCCGGCCGATGCCGTTGGGGCGGTAGTCGAGCTCGTCGATCACGGCGCGGACGCGCTCGCGCATCGCCGGCCGCACGTGGGGGTGGTCGTTCACCACGTTGGAGACGGTCTTGATCGAGACACCCGCGGCGAGGGCGACGTCACGCAGCGTCGTCGCACGGGAGGCAGGCACCGCCGCATCATGCCACCGAGCGCTTGACGTCACCCCGACTTTGGGGGCAGGGTGCGTTCCAACGTTGTAAAGTCAACGTGGTCCCCGGCGCCGCGGTCCCCTCCGGGCGTCGACGACGAGGTCCCACGGAGGTCGAGGATGACCGGCAGACCACCGCCGCGCCGCCCTGTCCGCACGGGCGGCCCCGGCCCGCGCTGACCTGCGGCGCCACCGCGATCACCAGCAGCACCACCGCACCCCTCAGCACCGGAAGGAAACCCGTGCGCAACGCCCGACTCACCCTGGACCCCGCGTTCACCGTGGCCCCCGTCCCCCGCCGGCTCTTCGGCTCCTTCGTCGAGCACATGGGCCGCTGCGTCTACACCGGCATCTTCGAGCCGGAGCACCCCACGGCGGACGAGGACGGTTTCCGCACCGACGTCCTGGAACTCGTCAAGGAGCTCGGCCCGACCGTCGTGCGCTACCCCGGCGGGAACTTCGTCTCGGGCTTCGACTGGGAGGACTCGGTCGGCCCGCGCGAGCAGCGCCCCCGCCGCATCGACCGCGCCTGGCGCTCCGTGGAGACCAACCAGTTCGGTCTCGCGGAGTTCGACGCGTGGGCCCGCAAGGCCGGCACCGAGCCGATGATGGCCGTGAACCTCGGCACCCGCGGCATGCAGGACGCCTGCAACCTGCTGGAGTACTCCAACCACGCCTCGGGCACCAAGTACTCGGACCTGCGCGTCGCGCACGGCTCGACGGACCCGTTCGGCATCAAGCTGTGGTGCCTGGGCAACGAGCTCGACGGCCCCTGGCAGACCGGCCACAAGACGGCGCACGAGTACGGGCGCCTCGCGGCCGAGACCGGGCGCGCCATGCGCCAGATCGACCCGGACATCGAGCTCGTCGCGGTGGGTTCCTCCAGCCGCTCGATGCCGACGTTCGGCGCGTGGGAGAGCACCGTCCTGGAACTGGCCTACGACACCGTCGACTACGTGTCGCTGCACGCCTACTACCAGGAGGACGACGACACGCGCGACGCGGGCAGCTTCCTCGCCTCGGCCGTCGACATGGACCTGTTCATCGAGCAGGTCGTCGCCACGGCCGACGCCGTGCGCGCCCGCGGCAAGCACTCGAAGTTCATCAACCTGTCCTTCGACGAGTGGAACGTCTGGTACCAGAAGCGTCCCCACCACGGCGAGGGCGTCCAGCCGTGGGACGTCGCCCCGCGCGTCATCGAGGACGAGTACTCGATCACGGACGCCGTCGTCGTCGGAACCCTGCTGAACTCCCTGCTGCGCCACTCCGACCGCGTCACCATCGGCGCGCAGGCGCAGCTCGTCAACGTCATCGGCCTGCTGCGCAGCGAGCCGGGCGGGGACGCGTGGAAGCAGAGCATCGCGCACCCGTTCGAGCAGATGCGCCGCCTGGCCACGGGAACCGTGCTGCGGGTCGCGAGCTCGAGCGACAAGTACTCCACCACCGACTTCGGTGACGTCGACGTCGTGGACGCCTCCGCGACCTACGACGAGGACACCTCGACCGTGTCGCTGTTCCTCGCCAACCGCGACCTGGAGGACTCCGCGACCGTGACCGTGGACCTGCGCGGGTTCGACGTCTCCCGCGTCGTGACCGCCAAGGTCCTGGCCGCGACCGAGGGCCAGACCCGCGACACGACCAACGCCACGGGCGCGCACGACCAGGTGGGCCTGCGCCCGCTGCAGGACGCCACCGTCACCGACGGCGTCGCGAGCGTCGTGCTGCCGCCCCTGTCGTGGGCGGTCGTGCAGGTCGCCAAGGCCTGAGTCGCTGCGACCCCCCGGGGCCCCGTCGCGCGTGCCCCTCGGCACGCGCGGCGGGGCCCCGTCGCGTCCGGGGACTCCTCCCGCCGGCCGCGCCCCCGCGCCGCGCCGGCGGGCGGCGAGCGGCGGACCGGGTGAAGCTGTTCCGCGTGGACCTGATCCGGCTCCCCGGGACCTACCCCGCCCAGGGGGACACCCGGCTGCTCGCCGACACGCTGCGGGAGAGGGCGCTGGCGCCCGCGCGCCGCGTCCTGGACGTCGGCACGGGCGGGGGCGCGCTGGCCCTCGCCGCGGCCGCCGAGGGGGCGGCGTCCGTGACCGCCGTCGACCTCTCGCGCCGCTCCGTGGTGACCGCGAAGCTGAACGGCCTGCTGCACCACGCCCACCTGGACGTGCGCCGCGGCGACCTGTTCGAGCCCGTCGCCGGGGAGCGCTTCGACCTCGTGCTCGCCAACCCGCCCTACGTCCCGGCCGCGACCGACGCCCTCCCCCGCCACCGCTCGGCCCGCTGCTGGGACGCCGGCGTCGACGGCCGCGCCCTGCTGGACCGCCTGTGCGCCGGGGTGGGCGACGTGCTGGCCGAGGACGGCGTCCTGCTGCTCACGCAGTCCGTGCTCGCCGACGAGCAGCTCACGGTGCGCCGCCTGCAGGAGGCGGGGCTCCAGGCCGAGGTGGTGGCGCGCCGGCCGGAGCCGTTCGGCCCCGTGATGCGCCGGCGGGCCGCCCTGCTGCGCGAGCGCGGGCTGCTGCCCCCCGACGCCGACCACGAGGAGCTCGTCGTCGTCGAGGCGCGGGCCGTCGCCGTGCCCGTCGCGGACCCGCCGCCCGCCACCCCCGCGCGCCGGGGCCCGGTCCTCGACCTGCGCGACGGCCACCGCCCCGTCGGCGTGGACCCCGCCCTCGTGAACCCCGTCCTCGTGGACCCCGCCCTCGACGAGGAGCGGCGGGACGCCTCGCGGCGGGAGGCCGGACGTGCCCGCTGACCGCGCCCCGCGCCGCGTCCGCATCACGGGCGACGGGCCGATCCTCCTCGAGGGCCCCGTCGAGGTGGACCTGCCCGACGGGCGCCGCGTCGTCTCCGAGCGGCCCGTGACGGCCCTCTGCGTCTGCGGCAGCTCGAAGCGCTACCCGTTCTGCGACACCAGCCACCGCCGCCGCGTCCGCGCGGAGCCCGAGGAGGAGCGATGACCACCACCAGCGCAGCGGTCCGCACGAGCGGTCCCGCGCTGCCGCAGGCCCGCGGCCCCCTGTCCGCCGCCGTCCTGCACGCCCTGCGCGGCGGCGGGGCCGACGCGGCCGCGCTGCGGGGCGACGTCGCGGCGGCCGACCCCTTCGGCGACGACCTGCAGCTGGCGCTCTGCGCCTGCTACGAGCTGCACTACCGGGGGTTCGCCGGCGTGGCGGACGACCTCGAGTGGGACCCGGACCTGCTGGCGCTGCGCCGCGACCTGGAGCGGGTCTTCCTCGCGGCGCTGCGCGCAGCCGTGGCGGGCGGGGACGACCTCGCCGGGGAGATCGACGCCCTGCTCGTCGAGCACGTCGACGCACCCGGGGTCTCCGCGCACCTGCGCAAGCACGGCGAGCTGTGGCAGTTCCGCGAGTACATCGCGCTGCGCTCGATCTACCACCTCAAGGAGGCCGACCCGCAGGCCTGGGTCATCCCACGCCTGGAGGGCGAGGCCAAGGCCGCGCTCGTCACCGTCGAGCACGACGAGTACGGCGCGGGGCGCGGGGACCGCATGCACGCGCAGCTGTTCGCCGACATGATGCGCGAGCTGGGGCTGTCCGACGACTACGGCCACTACCTCGACGTGGCGCCCGCGGCCGTCCTGGCCGAGGTGAACCTCATGTCGCTCTGCGGGTTGCACCGCTCGCTGCGCGGCGCGCTGGTCGGCCAGTTCGCGGTCGTGGAGCTCACGTCGTCGCCCGGCTCCGACCGACTGGTGCGGGCGGCGAAGCGGCTGCGCTGCGGCCCCGCCACGGAGGGGTTCTACGCCGAGCACGTCGAGGCCGACGCCGTGCACGAGCAGGTCGTGCGGCACGGCATCATCGCCCCGCTCGTCGCGGCCGACCCCGCGATGGCCGCGGACGTGGTCTTCGGCATGCAGGCCACGGCGGTGCTCGACGAGCGGCTGTCGGAGCACCTGCTCGCGTCCTGGGCCGCGGGGCGGTCGGCGCTGCTGCGGCCGCTGGCCGACGGCCGGGCCGTCCCGCCGGTCTGAGCGGGAGCGCTCAGATCCACCCGAGCCGGCGCGCGGTGACGACGGCCTCGTGCCGGTTCGCCGCGCCGAGCTTGCCGGTGGCCGAGGACAGGTGGTTGCGGACCGTCCCGGGCGACAGCGACACCTTCGCGGCGATCTCCTCGATGCCCGCGCCGTCGGCCGCGAGCTCCAGGACGTCGGCCTCGCGCGGGGTCAGCGGGCTCTCGCCCGCGGCGATCGCGTCGGCCGCGAGTTCCGGGTCGACGTAGCGGCCGCCGCGCGCCACCGTGCGGATCGCGTCGGCGAGCACGGCGCCGGACGCCGTCTTGGGCAGGAACCCGCGCACACCGAGCTCCAGCGCCCGCTTGAGGTAGCCGGGCCGGCCGTGGCTCGTGACGATCATCGTGCGGCAGCCCGGGACGCCCGCGTGCACGGCCTCGGCGACGGCCAGCCCGTCCGCCCCCGGCATCTGCAGGTCGAGCACCGCGACGTCGGGCGACACCTTGCGCGCCACCGCGATCGCCTCCGGCCCGGACGCCGCCTGCCCGACCACGACGATGTCGTCCTGCAGGTCGAGCAGCCCGGCCACGGCGCTGCGCACGAGGTGCTCGTCGTCGGCGAGCAGCACCCGCACGGGGGCGCTCACGCCGGGACCGCCGTCGCGTCGGCCGGCAGCTGCGCGCGCAGGACGAAGCGGTCCCCGTCGCGGCCGGCGGTGACGGTGCCGGCGAGCGGGCGCAGCCGCTCGGCCAGCCCCGCGAGCCCCGAGCCCGTGCCGGCGGGCGAGCCGTCCACCGGCCTGTCGTTCTCCACGAGCACCTCCACGCGTCCGTCCGAGGCGGCGACCCGCAGCCGGCACCACGTGGCGGCGGAGTGCCGGACCACGTTGGTGACACCCTCCCGCACGACCCACGCCACGGCGGTCCTCGCCGTGGGCGAGATCCCGTCGGTGCGGGCCTCGACCGTGCAGCGCACGCCCGCCGAGGCCAGCAGCGCGGCGGACCCGTCGAGCTCCGTGGCCAGGTCGACCCCGCGGTAGCCGCGCACGACGGCCCGGACCTCGCGCAGCGAGTCCTGCGCGATGCGCCGGACCTCCTCGGCCCGCTCGACGGCCTCGGGCCGGCCGCGCCGGGCGAGCTCGGCGACGAGGTCGCTCGTGACGGCGATCGCGGCGAGGTCCCGGCCCACGACGTCGTGCAGGTCGCGGGCGAAGCGCAGCCGCTCCTCCGCGACGGCGAGGCGCGCCCGGTCCTCCTCGGCGCGCGCGAGCCGACGCACGACGTCGACGATCCAGAGCGAGACGGCCACGGTGCCGGCGGCGCCGCAGAACAGCGCGGTGAACCCGGCGAGGAAGGGCACGACGAGCCGCGCGCCCTCGGCCGGCGCGTCGGAGACCGCCGTGATCAGCACGGCCCCGAGCACGGAGGCGGGCACCCACCGGCGGGCGCCCCAACCGCCCAGCGGTGCGACGGCCAGCGCCAGCACGCACCCGAGGACGGGCCCGCGCACGTTCTCCGACGTCGTGAAGCACAGCAGCACGGCGACGAGCGTGAGGGCCGCCCACACCACCCGCCCGCGCCGCCCGAGGGGGCGCTCGCGGACCCGGCGGTCCAGCACGACCGAGGTCACGACCGTCTGCAGCAGGGTCGCGGCGAGCAGCGCGACGACGACAGCGTCAGGCACGGAGTCCGGGACCTGCGGCCAGAGCCCCACCCAGGCGGCCGCGACGACGACCACGAAGACGGGCGGCAGCGAGGTGCGGGTGTAGAGGACGACCCGGCTGACGTCGTCGGTCTGCGCCCAGCGCCCCCGCCACCGCCCCGGGCCGCGCCCCGTGCCCACGCGCCCCGTCTGCACGCGTCCGGTGTCCACGCGGCCCACCCTGCCAGCCGCGGGGTGCCCGCCGGCGCTCACGGGCGCGGCGACCAGCGGAACCAGCGGGTCACGGCGAAGGCGCCCAGGACGGTCCAGGCTCCGCAGGTGAGGAGCTGCCCGACGGCCTCCTTCCCGTCGACGGCGCCGGCCCAGCCGGCGCGGACGAGCTCCAGCACCGCGGCCAGCGGCGTGAGCTCCGCGACCGCGGCCGCGGCCGGCGGCAGGCTGTCGAGGGGGACGACCAGGCCCGCGCCGAGCAGGCACACGGCCAGCACCGGCAGGCTCGTGAGCTGCGCGGACTCCACGGTGCGGGTGGCCGCCGCCGTGACGAGGCCGACGAGGCAGAACAGGACCGCGCCGAGCAGCAGCCCGGCCAGGGCGAGGAGCGGGGCCCCGGGCAGCGGCAGGCCCAGCACGGCGGCGGCGAGCGCCGTGAGCAGGACGCCCTGCGCCGCGGCGAGGACGAGGGGCGGCGCGCACAGGGCCGCGAGGACCTCCCCGTCGGAGCACTCCCCGGTCCGCAGCCGCTGCAGCACGCCGTCCTCGCGGCGGGCGACGGCCGTGCTCAGCACCGTGTAGAAGACGACGAGGAGCAGGAGCGTCCCGGTCAGCAGGCTGACGACGGCCGCGGCGCCGTCGGCGGTCCGCAGCCGCTCCCCGCCCGTGGTGGCCAGCAGCGCCACCAGGCCCAGCGGCAGCAGCGTCGCGGAGAAGAGCAGGGTCCGGTTGCGCCGCAGCAGGACCACCTCGGCCCGGGCCAGGGACCAGCTGCGGCGCAGCACGTCCCGGCGGCCGGGCGCGGCCGGGACGGGGACGGGCGGGACGGGGGCGGTCGGGTGGGCGGCGGGTGCGGTGGTGCTCACGGGAGGACCTCCTGGTCGGTGCGGGCGAGGGCGAGGAACGCGGTCTCCAGCGACGCCGGGGTCGCGCGCAGCTCGGCGAGCTCGACGCCGGCGTCGTCGGCCCAGCGCAGGACGCGGGAGGCGGTGCGCTGCAGGTGGCTGGTGCGCACGACGACGTGGCGGCCGTCGAGCGCGGACGTCTCGCCGCCGTCGAGGACGGCGGCGGGCGGGGAACCCGCCGCGGCGAGCCAGCGGATCTCGGCGCGGTGGGTCGCGACCACCTCCTCGAGCGTCCCCTCCGCGACGATGCGGCCGCGGTGCAGGACGGCGAGCCGGTCGGCGAGCTCCTCCGCCTCCTCGAGGTGGTGGGTGGTCAGCAGGACGGCCGTGCCGCCGGCGACGAGGGCGCGCACGAGGTCCCAGACGCGGCGGCGGCTCTCCGCGTCCAGACCCGTCGTCGGCTCGTCGAGCAGGAGCAGGTCCGGCGTCCCGAGCAGGGCGAGGGCCAGGTCGAGGCGACGGCGCTCGCCCCCGGACAGCGCCTTGACCGCGACGGGGCCGCGGTCGAGCAGGTCCAGGGCGGTGAGGACCTCCTCGACCGGGCGGGGACGGCTGAGCGTGCCCGCCCACATCCGCGCCGCCTCGGCCACGGTCAGCTCGCCCGGCAGGCCGCCGGACTGCAGGACGACGCCCGTGCGCGGGCGGACCAGGCGCCGCTCGCGCACGGGATCGTGCCCGAGGACGCGGACCGTCCCGGCGCTCGGGCGGGCCAGCCCGGCGACGACGTCGACCGTGGACGTCTTGCCCGCGCCGTTGGTGCCGAGGAGGGCGAACACCTCTCCCGGGCGGACGCTGAAGCTGATGCCGCGCACCGCCTCCGCGCCCGAGGCGAACGAGCGCCGCAGGTCGGTGACGTCGACGGCGTTCGCGCCGGGCCCGCCGGGCGGCGGGGTGGCGGGTCGCGGGGTGGCGGGGCGCGGGGAGGCGGGGCGGTGGAGGAGCCCGTCCAGGTTCGTCATGCGTCCAGCCTGGGTGCCGACCGGGGCCGCGGCCCGTGCCGTCGTGCACGAGTTCCCGGCCGGCGCGCACGGTCGACCCGTGAGGCCTGTCACGGGTCCCGCGAGCCCACCCCGGCCGGACCGACCCGGCCCAGCCCTGCTCAGCCCGGGCCGCTCTACTGGGCGGATGCGCCCGGCCTTCGTCCTGCACGACCACCGCCGCCCGCGCCCGCACCTCGACCTGCGCCTGGAGGAGGACGGCGTGCTGCGCTCGTGGGCCGTGCCCCGCGGGATGCCGACGACCCCGGGCGAGAACCGCCTCGCGATCGCCGTGCCCGACCACGCGATGGACCACCTGACCTACACCGACGCCGACAAGTCCATCGCCGACACGGGGTGGTGGGAGGAGCACGACCGCACCGAGCGCCGGCTGCTGTTCACCCTGCACGGCAGCGAGTCCCGCCGGTACGCGCTGATCCGCACCGGGCAGGGCTGGCTGCTGCACCTGACGAAGGACCAGCCGCCGGGGTGAGCGCGGGCCGGCGTCAGCCCGCGGGCGGGTCGTCCCCCGCGGCCCCCGCGCCCCGTCCCTGGGGCCACCGGCGCTCGGAGAAGTGCCGCACGACGTGCAGGAGGGTGGCGCGGAACTCCTCCGCGTCGTGACCGCTGCCGCCGAGGACGTCGGCGAGCAGGTCGTCCGCGCTCGTGGAGCCGACGACGGCCGCGAGCGCGCGCCGGCCCTCGTCGGTCGCCGTGACGACGCTGCGGCGCCGGTCGGCGGGGTCGCGCTCGCGGAGCACCTGGCCGTGCTCCTCCATGCCGCGCAGCATCCGGCCCATCGTCTGCTCCTCGAGACCCGAGCGGCGGGCGAGCTCGCGCTGCGTCGCGGGCCCCGCGGCCAGCAGGTGCAGGATCACGAGCCGGGAGTGGGTGAGGCCGTAGCCGGTGAGGACGTCGTCCCAGGCGTGCTCGACGAGGCGGGCCGCCGTGGACAGCAGCCGTCCCGTGGGCCACTCGTCGCCCTCGCTCACGGTCCACCTCCTCCCGCCCGCCGGCCCGGCGCCGACCCCGCCACCTTCCCGGACTGGATTCCGCGGCGCGCACCGGGTACAACACTAAGCATGGTGAGCAATCGGCGGCGGCGGTCCGTCCTGATCCGCGTCGGCCTCGGCCTGCTGGGCGTCCTGTGGCTGTTCCTGGCCTCGCAGGGCGGCCCGGCGATCGGGAGCCTGTCCTCGGTGCAGAGCAACGACGCCTCGACGTTCCTGCCCGCCGACGCCGAGTCGACGCGGGCGGCCGACGCCGTCCGCGGCCTCGAGGCGACGGGCACCCTGCCCGCGTTCCTGCTCGTCGAGCGGCCGTCGGGCGTGACGCCCGCCGACCTCGCCGCCGCGCAGGAGCTCAGCGCCGGGCTGCCGACCCTGGCCGCGGGCGACGAACCGCTGCAGACCTACCTCGCCGGCGAGGCGAGCCCGCCGGTCCCGTCGCAGGACGGCAAGGCCGTCCTCGTCGCGGTCTCGCTCGACGCGGCCGCGGTCACCGCCCCGGGCGCCGACGGCGAGACCCCCCTGGCGACGGTCGTCGACGCGCTGCGCTCGGCCGCCCTCGCGCAGTTCCCCGGCGCGCAGACGTGGGTCACCGGCCCCGCCGGGCTGAGCGCCGACCTGTCCTCCGCGTTCGGCGCCATCGACGGCGTCCTGCTGTTCGTGGCCCTCGGCGCGGTGCTGGTCATCCTCGTCCTGGTCTACCGCTCCCCCGTCCTGCCGTTCGCCGTGCTGCTCACCTCGGTGTTCGCGCTCTCGCTCGCGGGCCTCGTCGTCTACCACCTCGCCGCGTCCGACGTCCTCGCGCTGAACGGGCAGAGCCAGGGGATCCTCTCGATCCTCGTGGTCGGCGCCGCCACCGACTACGGGCTGCTGCTCGTGTCCCGCTACCGCGAGGAGCTGCGCCTGACCGCCTCCGCCCGGACGGCGCTGTGGCGGGCCTGGCGCGCTGCGCTGGAACCGATCGCGGCGTCCGGGGCCACGGTCGTCATCGGCCTGCTGTGCCTGCTGCTGAGCTCCCTGAACTCCAACCGCTCCCTCGGCCCGGTCGCCGCGATCGGCATCGTGGCCGCCCTGCTCTCCGCGCTGACGTTCCTGCCCGTGCTGCTGCTGGGCGGGCGCTGGCTGTTCTGGCCGCGGATCCCGCGCGCCACCGCCGCGGCCCCTGCCGGAACTACCGCCGGAACTCCCGATGAGATCCCCGCGACCACCGTCGCGACCCCCGCGCGCCCCGCCCGCCGCGGGATCTGGGACCGCGTCGCCGGCGTCGTGGAGCGGCACGCCCGGCGGACGTGGATCGTCTGCGCGGTCGTCCTGGCGGCGTTCGCGGCGTTCTTCCCGACGTTCCAGGCCGACGGCGTGAGCCAGTCGGACACGTTCCTCTCCAGCGTCGAGTCGGTCGAGGGCAGCCAGGTCCTGGCCGAGCACTTCCCGGCCGGGTCCGGGGAACCCGCGGAGGTCGTCGTGGCCGCGGCGGACGCCGGTGCCGCCACCCGGGTCGCGGGTTCCGTCGCCGGCATCGACTCCGTGGCCGCCGGCCCGGCGAACGCGACGACCGCCGTCGTGAACGCGGTCCTCTCCGACGGCCCGGACTCCCCCGCGGCCACCGAGACGGTGCAGCGGCTGCGCACCGCCCTGGCCGGCGCGGACGTCCCCGCCCTCGTGGGCGGTACGACGGCGACGCAGCTCGACACCCTCGACGCGGCCCGCCACGACCGCGCGCTGATCATCCCCGTCGTCGGCGCCGCCGTGTTCGTCGTGCTGGTCCTGCTGCTGCGCTCGATCCTCGCGGCCGCCGTGCTGATGGCCTGCACGGTGCTCTCCTACGCCGCGACCGTCGGCATCGCGGCCCTGGTGTTCGACCACGTGCTGGGGTTCCCGGGCGCGGACCCGGTCGTGCCGCTGTACGCGTTCGTGTTCCTCGTCGCCCTGGGGGTCGACTACTCGATCTTCCTCATGACGCGGGTGCGGGAGGAGTCCGTGCACCACGGGACCCGGGTGGGGACCCTGCGGGGCCTCCGGGCCACGGGCGGGGTCATCACCTCCGCGGGCGTCGTGCTGGCCACGACCTTCGCGGCCCTGGCCGTGGTGCCGCTGCTGTTCCTGGCGCAGATCGCGTTCCTCGTGGCCTTCGGCGTCCTGCTCGACACCCTGCTCGTGCGCTCGTTCCTCGTCCCGGCCCTCGCGCACGACCTGGGCGACCGCGTGTGGTGGCCGTCACGGCTGCGGCCCAGCGGATCCGGCGCCGCACCCCGCGCCGCGCGCCACCGCACGGCGGGGTGAAGGATGCGGGCGTGAGCCCCTACCGCTACGTGGCCCTCGGCGACTCCCTGACGGAGGGCATGGTCGACGCCACCCCCGACGGCGGGTACCGCGGCTGGGCCGACCGGCTCGCGGAGCACCTCGACGCCCCGCTGCGCGCCGCGGGGGAAGCGCCGCTGGAGTACGCGAACCTCGCGGTGCGCGGGCGGCTGCTGCCCGAGATCGTCGCGCAGCAGGTCCCGCAGGCCGTGGCGCTGCGGCCCGACCTGGTCAGCCTCGTCGGCGGGGGCAACGACCTGCTGCGGCCCGGCAACGACCCCGACAGCATGGCGGCGCTCTTCGCCGAGGCGGTCGCCACGCTCACGGCGACCGGCGCGCACGTGCTGATCGGGACCGGCTTCGACACGCGCACCGCGACCCTGCTGCGGCGCAACCGGAACGCCGTGGCCATCTACAACAACCACCTGTGGGGCATCGCCCGCCGGTACGGCTGCAGCGTCCTGGACCTGTGGAACCTCGAGGCCCTGCACGACCGCCGGTCCTGGGGCGAGGACCGCATCCACCTGTCGTCGGCGGCGCACGCGACCGTCGCGCTGGCGGCGCTGGAGGCGCTGGGCCGCGAGCGCCCCGAGGGCGCGCCGGACCACCGCGACCCCCTGCCCGCCGCCCTCGCCCGCGCGCGCCGCGAGGTGTGGCAGGACGACCTGCGGTGGGGCCGCGTGCACGTCCTGCCGTGGGTGGGGCGCCGGTTGCGCCGCACCTCCTCGGGGGCGCACCGCACGGGGAAGCGGCCCGACCCGCTGCCCCTCGGCGACCAGCCCGTCGGCGACCAGCCCGTCGGCGACTGAGCCGGCCCGCCCCGCGTCAGAGCAGCAGGTCGCCCGCGCCGGCGACCGACCGCCACGCGGGGACGTCCCCCTGGGCTCCACCCTCGTTCCCGGCACCACCGTCCGGTGCGGCCGAGGCCACGAGCACGGGGAGCCGGTCGGCGGCCACCAGCGGGCCCAGGTCGAGGGCCGTCAGCTCGGCGACGTCGGCGACCGGGACCTGGAACGTGCGGTAGGCGCCCAGGGGCGGGACCTCCGGTGCCGCGGAGGCCAGGACCTCCCCCACGAGGGGCGTCTGGTCCAGCACGAAGGCCGCCGACGCGAGCGCGGCCACCTCGCCGTCGGGCTGCGGCAGCAGGTAGGCGGCGACCTTGAAGAAGCGCAGCGGGATCCGCACGCCCCGGTACACCGGGTCGTCGTCGGCGAACACCGGCCCGGTGACGACGACGAGGCGCTGCGCCCAGCGCTGCGCGTAGGCGAGGACGTGGTCCTCCAGGCCGAGCCACAGCTCCAGGGCCTGGTTGAACCGGGCGTGCTGCGGGGCCGCGTTCGCGTAGCTGAAGGTGTCCGCGTTCGCGGCGCGCGCCTCCTGCGCCGACCCCCACACCGGGTCGCGGCGGCGCACGAGGTGACCGCGGTCGAGGTCGTTGCGCGCGTAGAGCTCCGCGCCCGCCTGCTCGTCGGGGCGCACGCGCGGGTCGAGGTACCAGGCGTCGTCCCCGCGGTCGAGGTCGAGCAGGGCGGCGCCGTCGATGCCGACGACGGTCGCGGCCGCGAGCCGCCGGTCCGGGCGCAGCACCACGGAGAAGTGCGTGTAGGGCAGCACCACGACCTCGGTGCCGTCGGTGGGCAGCGGCACCGGCAGCTCCGGGCCCGGGGCGAGGAACCGCGGGTCGTAGCCGGCCCGGCCGTCCAGCCCGGGGGGTGGGGCGGCGGCGGTGCCGGCCGTCGTCGCGGGCTCGCTCGGGGAGGCGCTCATGGGACCCACCTTGCGGCAGGCCTCCGACACCGCGGTGGCGGCCGGGTGCCCGGCCGGCGAACTCCGCGGGGCGGCAGACTGCCCCGGTGACCTCCGCGCCCCCGCAGCCCGTGCCCGCCGACCCGCAGCCCACCCCGCCCCCGGCCCACGTCCCCGTCGCCGACCTGGTCCGCGGCGGCCTCGTGGAGAGCGTCCACTCCGGGTCGATGGCCGTGGTCGGCGCGGACGGGGAGCTGCTGGCCGCCGTGGGCGACGTCGTGTCCCCCGTGTACCCGCGCTCGGCGCTGAAGCCGCTGCAGGCGGTCGCGATGGTCCGGGCGGGCCTCGACCTGCCGCCGGACCTGCTGGCGCTCGCGAGCGCCAGCCACTCCGGCTCGGCCGTGCACCTGGACGGCGTGCGGCGGATCCTCGAGCTGGCCGGCTGCACGACGGCGGACCTGCGCAACACCCCGGACCTGCCGTTCGGCGCCGAGGAGCGCGCAGCGTGGACCGCCGCGGGCGGCGTCGCGGAGCCGCTGACGCAGAACTGCTCCGGCAAGCACGCCGCGATGCTGCTGACGTGCCGGGCCGCGGGCTGGGACCTCGCGGGCTACCTCGACCCGGAGCACCCGCTCCAGCAGGCGGTCGCCGCGACCGTCGCCGAGCTCGCGGGTGAGGAGCCGGCCCACCGCACGACGGACGGCTGCGGCGCACCGCTGTTCTCCCTCGGCCTGCACGCCCTCGCGCGGGCCGTGGGCCGGATCGCGGGGGCCGCCGAGGGCAGCGCGGAGGGCAGGGTCGCCCACGCGCTGCGCACCCACCCCGAGCTCGTCGCGGGCGAGGGCCGCGACGTGACGGCCCTCGTGCGGGCGGTGCCGGGGCTGCTCGCCAAGGACGGGGCGGAGGCGGTGCAGATCGCCGGGCTCCCCGACGGCGGCGCCCTGGCCCTGAAGATCGCCGACGGGAGCGACCGCGCGCGGCTGCCCGTCGCGGTGCCGGGTCTGGAGCGGCTGGGCGTCGACCCCGGGCTGCTCGCCCCGTTCGCGAGCGTCGCCGTGCTGGGCGGCGGGCACCCCGTGGGCGAACTGCGCGGCCGACCGCTCCCGGCGCTCCAGTTCCGGTGACAGCCTGTCGACTGCTGTGTACGTTCAGTGCATCTGGCGGCGCTCTCCGGGCCTGCCGCGCGGGACGGCGAGCGGGAGGGGGGCGGCGTGGTCATCGACCGGGCGTTCGTCGTCCTGCCCGTGCTCCCGGCTGACGTCGCGTCCCTCGACGGGTGCCTGGAGCACCTCGTCGCCGCGGCCGACGAGGCCTCGGCGGGCGGGATCGTCACCACGGTCCTCGTCGCGGCCGTCCCCGTCGCGGCCGCGAGCGCGGTCCTGAACCCCTGGCAGCCGCTGGTCTCGCTGGTCGAGGGGGTCGACCTCCGGCTCGTCCCCGTCGCGGGCGGTGCCGACGAGGATCAGGCCCTGCAGCGCGGGGCGGCCGAGGCGGCGGCGCGGTGCACCGCGCCGCGCACGACCCTGCTGCTGGCGACCCGTCCCGGCGTCACGGTCGGGACGGACTGGATCTCCGAGCACGCCCGTCACCACGTCGCGGGCGCCACGGCCAGCACGGGCCCCGTCCGCGACGGCGGGGCGACCCACGCCCTGACGGCCAACCTCGCCCTGCGCATGGACGCCTACCTCGCGGACGGGCTGCGCCGCAGCGCCTGGACGCTGCTGCACGCGGTCACGCCCGTGGTGGGCCCGCTGCGGATCAGTCTCCCGACCCAGGCCTGAGGTCCTCGCCGAGGATCGCCACCAGCTCGCGGCGGCACCGCTCCAGGACGTCGCTGACCCGCTGGAGGTCACCGGGCCGTCCCGCGAGGACGACCTGCTGCAGGGTCAGGGCGATCTGGCGCACCTGCGTGTGCAGCGACTGCTCCCCCTCCTCGACGCGGAACTCCGGCGCCTCCCACGGGGCCGGCTTCCCGGCGAGGTGCTCCTCGACGTAGGCGCGGCCCTGCTCCGTCAGCGCGAACTGCTTGGCGTCCGCGGGGTCGGTCTCGACGAGCCCCTCGTCCTGCAGCTGCTGCAGCGTCGGGTACACCGACCCGGGGCTCGGCCGCCACGCCCCGCCGCTGCGCTGCGCGACCTCGCCGATGATGCGGTAGCCGTTGCTCGGCCCCTCGGCCAGCAGCGCGAGCACCGCGGCCCGCACGTCACCCCGCCCGCGGCGGCCGCCGCGCCCGGGGCCGAACCCGCCGGGGCCGAAGCCGCCGCGCCCGAACCCGCGGCCGAAGCCGCCCATCCCGAAGTCGCCGAACACCGGCCCCCCGGGACCGAACCCTCCCGGCCCACCGGGGCCTCGTCGTCCACCCGGCCCGCCGGCCGCCGCCATCGCCTCGGCGAAGTGGTGCCGGCCTCGGCCCCGTCCGGGGCCCTCGAACATCCCGCGCATCTCGCGCTCCTCTCGTGCGGGCAGCACCGTGCTGTCCCGACACGTCAACGATATATCGTTGAGTGTCGTTCCGGAAGGGGTGAGAGGAGCGGGACCGGTCAGCGCGTGCAGGCCGCCACGACGTCGGCCACCAGCGCCCGGGCCCGCCCGACGGCGTCCGCCAGGTCGGCCGGCGCGCGCCCGAGCGCCCCGAGTAGCTCGTGCGCCCGGTCGGCGAAGTCCGCGGGTGCGCAGGGCAGGCCGGCCGCCGCCGCGACCATGCCCTTGTCCGTGACGAGCCACCGCCCGGCGTGGCCGTGCAGGGCGTGCGCGCAGACGCCGACGACCCGGAACAGCACGCCCGCGACGTGCACGACGTCCCCGCGCGCGGCGGCACCCCCCAGCGAGGAGAGCAGGAAGTCGGCCTCCCACAGGCCCGAGACGAGGGCGAGGCGCAGCGGTGCGGGCGGTTCCGCCATCGCGTCGTGGCGGGCGCGCAGCGACCCGGACGGGTCGGCGAGGACCATGGCGAGGGCGAGCTCGCCGGCGTAGGCGAACTGCGGGAACCCCAGCGGGTGGCCGACCTGCGCGTGGAAGTGGCTGATCCCGGCGCCGGCGTCCGACCACGCGTCGTCGACGCGGTCCAGCTCGCGGTAGATCAGGTCGACGGGGGTGCCCTGCACGCTGATCCAGGCGCCGCCGTCCACCCACGGCCCCCAGGCCCCGGGCCGGCTGACGCTCGTGGGCGCCCCGGCGAACTCCTCGGCGACCCGCTGCACCCCGGCCACGTCCAGCGGGCGGCGGTAGTAGACGCCGAGGTCGTAGTCGGAGTCCGGCGAGGCGGTGCCGCGGGCCCGGCTGCCGCCCAGGGCGACGCCGACCACCCCGGAGACCTCGCCGAGCCGGTCGGCGAGCGCCTTCAGGACCTGCGGGGCGAGGTCGTACCCGGTCGGCGGCAGTTCGTCAGCGTCCACCCTCCCATGGTCCACCCGCGGCGCCCCGCGCACCCGGGCTCGAGCCGATCACCACCCGGCCGCGCCGGCACCCGCACCCGCGTCACCAGCCGGCGACGAACTCCCGGGCCCGGCGCGTGATCTCCGCCCAGTCCCCCGCGGCGACCGTCGCCGGGGGCACCACGCCGGTGCCCGCGGTGACGGCGACCGCCCCGTGGTCGAGGAAGTCCTTCGCGTTGTCCGCGGTCACCCCGCCCGAGGGGACGAGGTCGATGTCCGGGAACGGTCCGTGCAGCGCCCCGAGGTAGGAGGGCCCGAAGACCGAGGCGGGGAACACCTTCACGGCGCTGGCCCCCGCCTCGTGCGCCTGCAGGACCTCCGTCGGCGTGAGCGCCCCGATGAGGACGGGCACGCCGGCGGCCGTGGCCACGGCCGCCACCTCGGGGCGCAGCCCGGGGGTGACGAGGAACCGGGCGCCGGCGTCGATCGCGGCGCGGGCGTCGTCGGCGGAGACGACCGTCCCGACGCCCAGCACGACCCGGGGCGCGACGGCGTCGGCGGCCTCGCGCAGGTGCCGCAGCACGTCGGGGGTGGTGAACGTCAGCTCGACCGTGCGGATGCCCCCGTCGGCCAAGGCGTGGCACAGCGCCTGCGCGTCGGGCAGCTGCGGGGCGCGCACGACGCAGATGACGCGGTCGGCGACCATCGCGTCGAGGGCGCTCGGGGGGGTGGGGTCGGTCACGAGGGTCCTCCGGGAGTGGGGTTCTGGGGTGGTCGGGCGGGTGGTCGGCGGGGCACGGTGTCGCGCCCGGAGCGCAGGCTGCGCCCGGCGAGGGCGGCGGTGCGCTCGCCGTCGGCGACGACGGGCACGCCGGCGATCAGGACGTGCGGGATGCCGACGGCCTGCCGGCGGGGTTCGTCGAAGCTCGCCCCGGCCGCGACGGTCGCGGGGTCGAACAGGACGAGGTCGGCCACCGCGCCGGGCCGCAGGACGCCGCGGTCGCGCAGCCCGAGGACGCGGGCGGGGCGCGACGTCATGCGGGCCACGCACTCCTCCAGCCCGAGCACGCCGGTCTCGCGGACGTAGTGGCCCAGGTAGTGCGGGAACGTGCCCCAGGCGCGGGGGTGCGGCCGGGCGCCCGTGAGCAGGCCGTCGCTGCCGACGGTGTGGCGCGGGTGCCGCATGATCTCCCGGACGTTCTCCTCGTGGCCGACGTGCTGGAGGATCGTGGTGCCGAGGGAGTCGGTGCGCAGCAGGTCGACGAAGACGTCGAAGGGTTCCGCGCCGCGGCGGCGGGCGAGCTCGTCGAGCCGCGCCCCGACGACGTCGCCCAGTTCCGCGTGCCGGACCCCGGAGACCTGCAGGGTCCCCCACTCGACGGGGACGCCGTGGCAGCCGTCGGAACCCTCGACCTCCAGGTCGGTGCGGATGCGCTGCCGCGCAGCCGGATCCGCCAGCCGTGCGAGCGTCGCGGCCGGTCCGCCGGCCGAGGCCCAGCTCGGCAGCAGCGCCGCGAGGGTGGTCGAGCCGGGCAGGTACGGGTAGCTGTCGAGGGTGATGTCGATCCCCTCCGCCAGGCCCGCGTCGACGGCGTCGAGGAGTTCCCGGGCGCGGCCGGCGTTGACGGCGAAGTTCATCGTGGCGTGGGTCAGGTGCAGTGCGACGCCGGAGCGGCGCGCGACGTCGATCACCTCGGCGTAGGCCTGCAGCGCACCGCGTCCGTAGGAGCGCTGGTGCGGGGCGTAGAAACCTCCCGCCTCGGCGACGACCTCCGCCAGGGCCACGAGCTCGGCCGTGTCCGCGAACATGCCCGGCACGTAGGTGAGGCCGCTGGACATCCCGACGGCCCCCTCCGCGAGGCCGGTCCGGACGACGTCCCGCATGGCCCGCAGCTCTTCCGGCGTGGCGGGCCGGTCCTCGGTGCCCACCACGAGCAGTCGGACGGTGCCCTGGGGCACGAGGTAGCAGACGTTCACGGCGGCCCCGGCGTCGACGCGGTCGAGGTACTCCCCGACGCTGCGCCAGTCGGGACCCGCCCCCGCGCCCAGGTCGTCGCCCGTGCCGTTCCAGCCCGCGAGCTGCTCGCGCAGGACGGCCAGGCTGTCGTCGTCGACGGGCGCGTAGGACAGCCCGTCCTGCCCCACGACCTCCGTGGTGACCCCCTGCGTGGTCTTCGCGAGGTGCTGCGGGTCGCTGAGCACGGCCAGGTCGGAGTGGGCGTGCAGGTCGACGAACCCCGGCGCGAGGGCGAGGCCGCCCGCGTCCAGGACGCGGGCACCGGCGGGCGCGTCCACGTCGCCCAGCTGCGCGATCCGCCCGTCGACCACGAGGGCGTCGCCCCGGCGCGCGGGGGCGCCCGTGCCGTCGACGAGGAGCGCCCCGCGCACGTGCAGCGGTGCGGGCGCGGGTCCCCCGTCCGGCGAGCTCACCCGAAGACCGTGCGGACGAGGTCGACGACGACGGGCTCCGGGGCCAGCGCGTCGTCGACGACGGGCAGCAGCCGCCACTTGTCGAACGCCGTGCAGGGGTGGGAGAGCCCCAGCCGCAGCACGTCCCCGACCCGGAGGTCCTTGGCGGCGGGACCGAGGCGGACGAACGCGTGCTGGTCGTTCAGCGCCGTCACGACGGCGTCCGTCACGGGTACGGCGGGCCCAGACCCGCTGCGGCGCACGGCCTGCACCTGCGGCAGGCCCTCGTCGAAGGGCAGGTCCCGCTTGCCCGCGTCGGCGAGCGCGAGGCCGGGTTCGGGGCGCGAGACGATGCGCGCCCAGCCGTGGATCGCCGAGGTCAGGGTGCCGCCCGTCTCGCGGCCCATGGGCGTGATGCCGCGGTAGAACCCGTCGTCGTGGGCGACGGAGGCCCCGGCGCGCACGACGGTCCGCACGGGCGGCCCGTGCTCCCCCGCGGGGTCGTGCAGGGGCGCGAGGACGTCGGCGACGACGTCGAAGTAGGCGCTGCCGCCCGCGCTGACGACCAGGCCGCCGGGGACCTCGCCGTACAGCCCGGCGGCGAGGACGCGGGCGTGCAGGCCGGCGAGGTCGGTGAGGTAGCGGCGCACCGTCTCCAGGCTCGCCGGCGACGCGTCGTGGGCCAGCGCGCCCTCGTAGCCGGCGACCCCGGCCAGGCGCAGCCCGGGGACCCGGCCGACCGCTCGCGCGACCTCGAGGCCAGCCTCGACCGAGCGTGCCCCGGTCCGGCCGCCGCTCGCCCCGAGCTCCACGAGGACGTCGACGGGTTGCGCCGCAGCGCCTCCCGGCAGGTGCCGGGCCATCTCCTCCACCACGTCGACGCCGTCGGCCCAGACGAGGACGCGCGCCGTGCGGGGCCGGGTCGTGAGCGCCCGCAGCACCGCGGGTTCCAGCAGCGGGTACGCGGCGAGGACGACGGGGACGCCGGAGGCGAGGGCCACGCCGAGCTGCCAGGGGGTGGCGACCGTGATGCCCCACGCCCCGGCCGCGAGCTGCTGGCGCCAGACCGCGGGCGCCATGGTCGTCTTGCCGTGGGGGGCCAGGTCGACGCCCGCGGCGCGCGCCCAGCCGGCCATCGTCGCGACGTTGGCGGCGAGCGCCCCGGCGTCGAGCGTCAGCAGGGGGGTCGGCAGGTCGCCCAGTGCGGGCGTCTCGGCGACGAACTGCGCGCCGGTGAGGTCGTGGGCCGTCACGGGGACGGCCTTGAACTCCGGCCCCAGCACCCCCAGGTCCGCTGCGTCGTAGCGGTACCGCTCGCTCATCCCGCCTCCGTCGCTCGGCTGCGCCCTGCCCCGCACCGAGACCCTCGGCACCGTTGCACGGAGCGCAACGGTGGTTGCGTCCTCGTCGCGAGCCGTTCTAGCATCGCCGGGTGCCCGGGTCAAAGGTCGTCTGCGTCGGTGAGGCCATGGCGGTCCTCACCCCCACCGAGGACGTGCCCCTCGCGGAGGCGGCCACGTTCACCCGCACCGTGGGCGGCGCCGAGCTCAACGTCGCGCTCACGCTGGCGCGCCTGGGGGTCCCGACCGCGTGGCTGTCCCGGCTCGGCGACGACGGGTTCGGCGAGCACGTGCTGGCCGTGGCCCGCGCCCACGGCGTGGACACCGCGGGGGTGGAGGTCGACGCCCAGCGCCCCACCGGGTTGTACGTCAAGGCCCCCGCGGTGGCGGCCGACGGGTCCCGCCGCTCCCGGATGCACTACTACCGCAGCGGTTCCGCGGCCGCGGCCCTGACGCCGGGGTTCCTGCGCCACGGCGCGGTGGCCGAGCGGCTGCGCGACGCCGAGGTGGTGCACGTCAGCGGCATCACGCCGGGGCTCTCCGACGGCGCCGCCGCCTTCTGCGCGGCGCTGGCCGCGACCGTGGCCGCCGGTCCCGCCCGCCTCTGCGTGGACCTCAACCACCGACCCCTGCTGTGGGCGGGACGCAGCGACGCCCCCCTGCGCGACCTGCTCGACGCGGCCGACGACGTGCTGCTGGGTGCGGACGAGGCGCGCGTGGTGTTCGGCACCGACGACCCGGCGCGCCTGGCCGCCCTGCTGCCCCGCGCCCGCCGGATCCTGCTCAAGGACGAGGAGCGCGGCGTCGTCGTCGTCGAGGGCGGCGCCGTGACCCACCACGTCGCCGTGCAGCCCGTCGAGGTCGTCGAACCCGTCGGGGCGGGCGACGCGTTCGCCGCCGGGTACCTGGCCGGCACGGTCCGCGGCCTCGACGTCGTGCCCGCCGTGGAACTCGGTCACCGCTGCGCCGCAGCCGCTCTCGTGGTGCGCGAGGACCGGCCGGTGGACCTGCCGGCCGGGCTGTGAGCCAGTCCGTCGCGCGCGCCCTGTCCCTGCTGGACCGCGTCGCGGCGGGCACCTCGACCCTGACGGAGCTCGCCGAGGCGGAGGGCGTGCACAAGAGCACCGTGCTGCGGGTGCTGCGCGTCCTGGAGGACGAGGGGTACGTGCACCGCGACGGGGAGCACCGCTACGCCCTGGGTGCGCACCTGTTCCGCCTCGCGCAGCAGGCGCTGGACTCCGTCGACGTGCGGGCCCTGGCCGCGGCCCGGCTGCGGCGGCTGCGCGACGAGACGGGGCAGACGGTCCACCTGGCGGTGCTGGACGGCGCGGCCGTCACCTACGTCGACAAGCTGGAACCCCGCGAGACCGCCGTGCGGATGTCCTCGCGGATCGGCCAGCGCGCGGCGCTGCACTGCACCGCCGTCGGCAAGGTCCTGCTCGCGGGGATCGTGCCGGGCGAGCGGGCCGACCTCGTCGCGGGCCTCGACCTGCCGGCTCTCACGCCGCGCACCCTGACGACGGCCTCCGCCCTGCTGGCCGAGGTGGCGCTCGTCGAGCGCCGCGGCTGGGCGGAGGACCACGCCGAGAACGAGACGTACATCAACTGCGTCGCCGCGCCCGTCCTGGGCCCGGACGGGCGCACCCTCGCGGCCGTGTCGGTGTCGGTGCCCGACGTGCTGCTGCCCCGCGAACGGGTCCTCGACCTCGTTCCCCCGCTGCTGTCCGCGACCGCGGACGTCTCCCGCGACTGCGGGTACCGCCCCCACCTCCCGGAGGAGCCCTCATGACCGCCCGCACCGCCGTCAGCACCCCGGACGCCCCCGCGCCCGCCCACACGTTCTCGCAGGCCGTGCGCCAGGGACCCCTGCTGCAGGTCGCGGGCCAGGGTCCCGTCGACCCGGCGACCGGGGAGTACCTGCACCCGGGCGACGTGCGCGCGCAGACCGCCCGCACCCTGGCCAACGTCGAGGCCGTCCTGACGGCCGGTGGCGCGAGCTTCGACGACGTCCTCATGCTCCGCGTCTACCTGACGACGCGCGACGACTTCGCCGCGATGAACGAGGCCTACGGGGCGTTCCTCGTCCCCCGCTGCCCCTCGGGCGTCCTGCCGGCCCGCACGACCGTGGTGACGGGCCTGCCGCGCGAGGAGATGCTCGTCGAGATCGACGCGCTGGCCGTCCTGGCCTGAGTTCCTGATGCCCGGTCGCGGGCGTGGCACGGTGGGAGCGTGAGCACCGCGACCGCCCGGGCCCGGCGCCGGGACCCCCTCCTGCCGGCCCTCGTGGCCCTGCCCGCGGTGGGGGCGGTCACGACGCTGGTCGTCTCGGCGCGCCTGACGAGCTGGGACCTCGTCACCGCGGACGCCGGGGCGGTGCTGTTCACCCTCGTGTTCGCGGTGTGGGCGCTGCTGCCCTTCGCGCTCGCGGTCGCGGTGGGCGTCTCCGTGCACCGGCACTGGCGCGGGGGCGTTCCCGCCGCGCTCGCCGGGGGCCTGCTGCTGACGGCCCTCACCGGCTGGCTGCTGTGGAGCGTCGTGACGTCGGAGTCCTCCACCGCCTCGCTCGGCCTGCTCTTCGCCCCGTTCCTGCAGGCGGCCCTCGCCGGCCTGACGATGGCCGCCTCCGTCGGCCTGGCCGCCCTGCGGCGCCGCCGGGCGGACCGTCGCGGCTGAGCGCCCCGCGTCAGGCGCGGGCGGCCCGCGCCCGCGCCTTGACGGCGTCGATGACCTCGGTCTTGGCGTCGGAGTAGGCGTTCATGTCGTCCCAGGCCCGGCGGAGCAGGTCGCGCTTCGTGCTCTCGTACAGGGACCGGTCCGCGGCGTCGGTGCGCAGGTGGTCGCGCAGCAGGAGGTACTCCGCCAGCGCGGGGTCGCCCCGGCCGTAGACGTGGACGTGGGTGTCCCGCGACGGCGTGCGCACGAGGCGGTGTCCCGGTTCGCGCACGCGCAGCACGTACCCCGCCGCCAGCAGCGGTTCGAGGTAGTCCTCCTCGGCCGTGACGTCCTCCACCGCGACCGCGATGTCCACGATGGGCTTGGCGGCCAGCCCGGGGACCGCCGTCGACCCGATGTGCTCGACCGAGACCGGCGCGGGGGCGAGCGCGGCGAGGATCCGCCGCCGGTGCTCGCGGTAGGCCTGCGCCCAGCGGTCGTCGTGCTCCGCGAGCCCGACCACGAGCCGCTCGGGCCCCCCGACGATCTCGGCGCCGGTCACGTCCGGCCGGCGCGGGGTGGGGTGGGGGCTCACCCGGGGATCCTCGCAGACGGGGGCCGTGGTCCCGCCCGGGTTCAGTCGGCCTGCGCCGCAACGGGATCGGGTACGAGGCCGCGCTCGCGCACCCAGGCCAGCGCCTGCGCGGGCGGCAGCGGCCGGGCGAAGAGGTAGCCCTGCAGCTCGTCGCAGCCCAGCGCCTCCAGCCGCAGCGCGGTCTCCGAGGTCTCCACGCCCTCGGCCACCACCACGAGCCCCAGCCGGTGGCCGAGGTCGATGACGGCGGAGACGATGACGTCGTCGTCTGGGGAGTCGGTGAGGTCGCTGATGAACTGCCGGTCGATCTTGAGCTCGTGCACGGCGAGGCCGCGCAGGTGCGCGAGGCTCGTGAACCCCGCACCGAAGTCGTCGACGGAGACGCGCACGCCGCGCGCGCGCAGCGCGTCGATGGTGGCCCGGGCGCGGACGCCGTCGGCGATGATCGCCGTCTCCGTCACCTCCAGCACCAGGTCCGCCGCCGCCCACCGCGTCAGCGCGAGCGCCTCCTCGACGATGCCGAGCAGCCCGGGTTCCAGCGACACCGCGCTGACGTTCACCGACATCGAGACCAGCAGGCCCTGGGCGCGCCAGCGCGAGGCCTGCTGCAGGGCGGTGAGCAGCACCCAGCGGGTGAGGGTGTGCACGAGGTTCGTGCGCTCGGCCATCGGCAGGAACTCCGCCGGGGGCAGCAGGCCGCGCTCGGGGTGCTCCCAGCGCAGCAGGGCCTCGAACCCCAGCAGGCGGCCCCCCGCCCCGGACACCTTGGGCTGGTAGTGCAGCAGCAGCTCACCGTCGGCCAGGGCGGCGCGCAGCTGCCCCAGGAGCTCCAGGCTCCGCGCGGAGTGCCCGTCGGTCGCGGCGTCGTAGGCCAGCAGACCCAGGCGGCCGCGCTTGGCGGCGTACATCGCGACGTCGGCGTGCTGCAGCAGGTCGCCGAGGGTCGTGCCGTCGGCCGGGGAGCGGGACGTCCCGATGCTGCCCTGCAGGTCGATCTGGATCCCGGCCGCGGAGAACGCGCCCATGCTCAGCGCCGCCAGCAGCTGCCGGCCGAGCACGTCGACGGCCTCGGCGGAGACGGGGGCGGGCGCGAGCACGGCGAACTCGTCGCCCCCCAGGCGCGTCACGGTGCCGGTGGGCCCGGTCCCGGCGCGCAGGGCGTCGGCGACCTGGACGAGCAGCTCGTCGCCCGCCGCGTGCCCGAGGGTGTCGTTGACCGCGGAGAACCCGTCGAGGTCCAGCAGCAGCAGCCCGACGGGCGTCCCGGCCGCGAGCAGCGGGGCGGCGGCCTCGGCGAGCGCCAGCCGGTTGCCCAGCCCCGTCAGCGGGTCGGTGAGCGACTGCCGGCGGCGGGCGCGGTCGCGCTGCCCGACGAGCACGGTGACCGCGACGGCGGCGACCACGACCACGAGGGCGAGCGCGACCCAGGCGGTGGTGGCGGGGGGCACGCCCGTCCATCGGCCCGCGGGTGCCCGACGTGAGGGCTCGCGGACCCCGCCGCCCGGAGCGCGGTCCTCACATGACGGGCGGGACGCTCCAGCGGGTCAGCACGGGGCGGTCGTGCTCGCGGCCCAGCTCGCCCCACGTGCCGGCCTCGAGGGCGAACAGCGCGCCCGCGGTCGGGGACAGGCCCAGCCACGTGGCGGTGAGGATGCGCAGGAAGTGCCCGTGCGCGACGAGCACGACGTCGCCGTCCCCCGTGTCGGCCGCCGTGGCCGCGCGCAGCACGCCGCGGGCGCGGGAGGCGACCTGGTGCACGGTCTCCCCCGGCGTCTTCCCGGGCTCCACACCGTCGTGCCAGACCGACCACGGCCGGCCGAGCTCCTCGGAGATCTCGGCGGTGGTGCGGCCCTCGAAGGCGCCGTAGTCCCACTCCGCGAGGTCCTCGTCGACCCGGACCTGGGCGGCGGACCCGCCGGGGCCCGTGAGGCCGGCGAGCTCGGCGGTGCGGCGGGCGCGCTCGCGGGGGCTGGTGAGCACGAGGGCGACGGAGCGGTGCGCGAAAGCGGGAGCCAGGGCGCGCGCCTGCGCCTCGCCCTGCGCGGTCAGCGGCACGTCGGTGGTGCCGGTGTGCTGGCCCGTGAGGCTCCAGTCGGTCTGACCGTGGCGGACGACGAGGATGGACACGACGAGGGACCCTAGTCCCGACCGCGCCGGACGGCGCGCTCCGAGGCCGCTCCGCGTCAGCCGGCCTGCGCGGCGCCGCGCAGTCCCGCCACGTGGCGGCTCAGCTCGGCCGCCATGTCGACGCCGTCGGGGTCGAGCAGCCACTGCACCTGCAGGCCGTCGGCGAGGGCGACGACCCGGCGGGCCGCGGAGACCGGGTCGGCCTCGCCGGGGAAGGCGGGCACGAGGGAGGCGACGGTGCGGGCGTAGCGCTCGGCGAAGAACGCGTGCGCGGGGTGGTCGGCCGCCGTGGCCTCGGCGGACAGGACGCAGTGGAGCTCGACGATGGCGCGCCGGGAGGCGTTGCGCCGCATCACCTCGACGAGCGCGTCGAGGCGGTCGGCGCCCTCGGCCGCCAGCAGGCCGGTCTCGGCCGCGTCCGCCGCGTCGCGGTGGGCCAGGACGGCGAGCAGCAGCGACTCCTTGTCCCCCACGTGGTGCAGCAGCCCGGGGTGGGACAGGCCGCAGCGCTGGGCCAGCTCGCGCAGCGACGCCGCCCGGTAGCCGACCTCCCCGAACAGGCGCACGGCCTCCTCGAGGATCTGCTGCCGGCGGGCCCGGCCCTTGGCGTACCCGCGCTCCTCCGCCACCCCGGAAAGCTACCACTCGGTCGGCTTCGGGGGTACGGTCTCGGCCATGAGCACCCCTCCCGCCGTGCACGACGACGACGCCCTGCACTCCGACCGAGCCCTGCCCTCCGACCGCCCCGCCTCGCCCACCGAGGTCCTGCGGCAGCTGACGCTGGAGGAGAAGGCCGACCTGCTCGGCGGCTCCGACTTCTGGCACACCACCGCCGTCGAGCGCCTCGGCGTGCCGGCGGTCATGGTCACCGACGGCCCGCACGGCCTGCGCAAGCAGGACGGCGAGGGCGACCACCTGGGCCTGACCGCGAGCGTGCCCGCCACCTGCTTCCCGCCCGCCGCGGGGCTGGCCTCGACGTGGGACGTCGACCTGCTCACCCGGGTCGGGGAGGCGCTGGGGCGCGAGTGCCGCGCCGAGGGCGTGGCCGTGCTCCTCGGGCCGGGCGTGAACATGAAGCGCTCGCCGCTGTGCGGGCGGAACTTCGAGTACTTCTCCGAGGACCCGCTGCTCGCCGGCGAGCTCGCCGCGGGCCTCGTGCGGGGCGTGCAGAGCCAGGGCGTCGGGACGTCGCTGAAGCACTTCGCGGCGAACAACCAGGAGACGCAGCGCATGACGATCTCCGCGGACGTCGACGAGCGCACGCTGCGCGAGATCTACTTCCCCGCGTTCGAGCGGGTCGTGCGCACGGCCCAGCCGTGGACGGTCATGTGCTCGTACAACAAGATCAACGGCGTCTACGCCTCGCAGGACCCGTGGCTGCTGACCGACGTGCTGCGCGGCGACTGGGGCTTCGACGGTCTCGTCGTGTCCGACTGGGGTGCGGTCGACGTGCGCGAGGACGGCGTGCGCGCGGGGCTGGACCTGGAGATGCCCGGCTCGGGCGGCCTGGGGGCGCAGCGGATCCTGGAGGCCGTGAGCGCCGGGACCCTCGCCGAGGCCGACGTCGACCGCGCGGTGCTGCGGGTGCTGAACCTCGTCCGGCGCGCCGCGCCCGGGCTCGCGGAACCCCTGACCGTCGACGCGGCCGCCCACCACGCCCTCGCCCGCGAGGCCGCCACGGCCAGCGCCGTGCTGCTGCGCAACGACGGCGTCCTGCCGCTGGCCGCGACCGGCGGCCCGGTCGCGGTGGTCGGGGAGTTCGCCCGCACCCCGCGCTTCCAGGGCGCCGGCAGCTCGCAGGTGAACCCGACCCGGCTGGACGACGCCCTGGGCTGCCTGCGCGCCGAGCTCGCGGGTTCGCGCGAGGTGACCTTCGCGGCGGGCTACGACCCGCAGTCCGAGGAGACCGACGCGGCCCTGGTCGCCGAGGCCGTCGAGGCCGCCCGGGCCGCCGAGGTCGTCGTGCTGTTCCTCGGCCTGCCCGCCTCCTACGAGTCGGAGGGCTACGACCGCGAGCACCTGAACCTGCCCGCGACGCAGCTGGAGCTGCTCGACGCGGTCGCCGACGCGAACCCGAACGTGGTCGTCGTGCTGTCCAACGGCTCCGTCGTCGCGGTCGAGCCGTGGCAGGAGCGCACCCGCGCCCTGCTCGAGGGCTGGCTGCTCGGCCAGGCCGGCGGGGCCGCGACGGCCGACCTGCTGCTGGGCCGGGCGAACCCGTCGGGCCGCCTCGCCGAGACGCTGCCCGTGCACTACCTCGACAACCCCACGGTCGGGGCGTTCCCCGGCGAGCTCGGGCACGTCCGCTACGGCGAGGGGCTGCTCATCGGCTACCGCTGGTACGACGCCCACGCCCTGCGCGTGGCGCACCCCTTCGGCCACGGCCTGTCCTACACGACGTTCGGCTACACCGACCTCGAGGTCGACGTGGTCACCGACGGGCCGGTGCCGGTGGTGGACGTGCGCGTCACGGTCACGAACACCGGCGACCGCGAGGGCACCGAGACGGTGCAGGTCTACGTCAGCGACCCCGAGGCCAGCGTGCAGCGCCCGGAGCAGGAGCTGCGCGGGTTCACCCGCGTGCACCTCGCCCCCGGTGCGTCGCAGCAGGTGGCGGTCCGCCTCGACGCCCGGGCGTTCGCGTTCTGGCACAGCGTCCTCGGCCGGTGGACCGTCGAGGGCGGGGAGTTCGGCGTCCGCGTCGGCGCCTCCTCGCGCGACGTGCGGCTGGCCGCCACGGTGCGCCTGACGGGTGAGGACGTGCGGCCGCCGCTCGCGCCGGACTCCGAGGTGGGCGAGTGGCTGGCCCACCCCGTCGCCGGGCCGGTGCTGCGCGAGGCCATCGCGGGCACCGGTTTCGAGGGGATGCTGGACGACCCGCACAACGGGCAGATGATGCGCGCCATCCCCCTGGTGCGCCTGACCCGGTTCCCGGGTTCCCCCGTCGAGGAGAGCTCGCTGGCCGAGCGCGCCGCCGCGACGAACGCGCAGGCGCAGCCGTGAGCTGCACCGGGGTGATGCTGCCCCGGGACCTGCCGACGGCGCAGGTGCTGCCCTTCGCGCGGCGCGCCGAGGAGCTGGGGTTCGACGAGCTGTGGGTCGTCGAGGACCTGTCGTTCCGCGGCGGTGTGGCCCAGGCCGGGGCCGTGCTGGGCAGCACCTCGCGGATCGCCGTCGGGATCGGCATCGCCCCGGCGGGCGCCCGCAACGCGGGTTTCGCCGCCATGGAGGCGGCGACGCTCGCGGAGCTGTTCCCCGGGCGCACGTCCTTCGGCATCGGCCACGGCATGCCCGCCTGGATGCGGCAGGTCGGCGCGTGGCCGGCCAGCCCGCTGACCCTGCTGGAGGAGCAGCTGGGCGCCGTGCGCGCGCTCCTGCACGGGGAGCGGGTGGACGTCGAGGGCCGCTACGTGCAGCTGCGGGACCTGCAGCTGGCGTCGCCGCCGGCGCAGGCCCCGCCTGTGCTGGCGGGCGTGCGCGGCCCGCGCTCGCTGGCCGTGGCCGGGCGCTGCGCGGACGGCACGATCCTCGCCGAGCCCGTCACCACCGAGTACCTGGCGGCCGCGCGCGAGCAGATCGGCGCCACGGGGCCGCACGAGCTCGTGGCCTTCGAAGTGGCCGTGGTCGACGACGACGCGGACCGGGCGCGGCGGCTGGTGCGGCCGGCGCTGGAGTGGGCCGGGGAGCCGGACTGCGCCGTGCACATCGCCCCCTCGCCCTTCGCGGCCGAGTTCCGGGCGCTGCGCGAGCGGTGCGCCACGCGCGAGGAGTTCACGGCGGCCCTGCCCGACGCGTGGGTCGACGAGCTGGCCGTGGTCGGCACGCCCGCGGCCGCCCGGGCGCGCGTCGCGCAGCTGCACGCCGCGGGCGCCGACAGCGTCGTCCTCATCCCCGTCGGGGCCGACCGCCTCGCGGCGCTGGAGGACCTGGCCCGCCTGCTCGGCTGAGCGGCGGGACTCCGGGGCGGCCCGGCCGCACCGCACGACGGCTCTGCACATCTGTGCTGGACAGATGTGCAGAGCCGTCATAGCGTGGACGGGCCCGCGCGGCGAGCGGCACGTCCGCTCACCGCCCCCGTCCCCGCTCCGGCAGGGGCATCCCTCTGCGAAGGAGCAGTCATGACGAGCACGATGAAGGCGGTCGTGGTCCACGGCCCGCGCGACTACCGGCTGGAAGAGCTGCCGATCCCGACGCCGGGTCCGGGTCAGGCGCTGCTGAAGGTCGAGGCCGTCGGGATCTGCGCCTCGGACCTGAAGTGCTACCACGGTGCGGCGAAGTTCTGGGGCGACGAGAACCGTCCCGCGTGGGCGGAGACGATGACCAGCCCCGGTCACGAGTTCACCGGCCGCATCGTCGAGATCGACGCCGAGGCGTCCGCCCGGTGGGGGGTCGTCGAGGGTGACCGGGTCGTGGCCGAGCAGATCGTGCCGTGCTGGAACTGCCGCTACTGCGACCGCGGGCAGTACCACATGTGCCAGCCACACGACATGTTCGGGTTCAAGCGCCGCACCCCCGGG
>NZ_VWPY01000004.1 GCF_011839805.1 Kineococcus rubinsiae
GGCCTGGACGGCCGTCGCGGCCGCCGCCGCGGTCGTGGTGGTCGGCGGGGGCGCCGGCTACGCGCTGACCCGCCCCGGCCCGGGCGACACCGTCCGGCTCACGGCCGCGAGCGCCGCGCCGAGCGCCGCCGCGTCCACGACCCCGCCCGCGAGCACGGCCCCCGCGCCCGCACCGTCGACCGCGGACCCGACCGCCGCCGCGACGTCGACGGCGGCCGCGGCCCCCGCGACGTCGAGCCCGGCGAGCACCCCCGCCGCCCCCTCCGCGCTGCCCTCGGGCGCCGCCTCCGTGCCCGTCTACTGGCTCGGGGACGGCTCGGGGAAGCTGTTCCGGGAGTTCGTCAAGGCCCCCGGGGCGGGCGACGACGCGACCCGTGCGCTGCGCGCCATGCTCGCCGGGGCGGCCACCGACCCCGACTACACGAGCCCCTGGAGCGCCGACGACGCCGCCCGCGTGACCTCGGTCGACGGGGTGCTCGTCGTGGACCTCGACGGCTCCGTCGCGACCGGCACGCTCCCGGCGGCGCAGGCCGCGGCCGCCGTCCAGCAGCTCGTCCACACGGTCACCGCCGCGGCGGGCGAGGACCTGCCCGTCCGGATCCAGGTGGGCGCGGCCGCGGAGCCGACGCTGTTCGGGCACGCCGTGGCCGGGACGGTCTCCCGCGCCCCGCAGGCCGACGTCCAGGCGCCCGCCTGGATCACCTCGACGAGCACCGCGACGCCCGGGCAGGTCGTCGTGCAGGGCGTCGGGACGGGCTTCGAGGGCACGCTGCTCTGCACGGTCACCGACGCCTCGGGCGCGGAGGTCGCCCGCGACGCGGTGCAGGCCGGGGCGAACGGCCGGTTCGCGGAGTTCACCGTCACCGTCCCGCTGCCGGCCGGGACCTACACGATCGCCGTGCAGGCGCCGGACGAGTCCGGTGGCGAGGGGTCGGCTCCCGCGGCGGACACCAAGACGGTCACCGTCCGCTGACGGCCGGGACCTCGGCAAGCCACGGGGGCGGCGGGGCCGTCCCGATCCGGTACCGGGCCGCGTCCTCCGACGGGCTGTAGGGCCCCAGCGCGACCTGGAGGCCGCGCAGCTGCCAGCGGGTGCGGGCCAGCACGGCCCGCTCCCGCAGGCCGCGGGCGTCGCGGCCCGGCAGGCCCGCCAGCGGCGCGATGGTCGGCGACAGCAGCAGACCGCCCGCGGCGGAGAGGCCGGAGTAGAAGAGCTGCTCGGTGCGCCCCAGGCCCGTCGGGGCGGCGAGGAAGCGCAGCAGGTGCCCGGGGACGGGCTCGAGGTCCGGGCCGAGCTCCGCGAGCGCCTCCGCGAGCCCCCCGCGCGAGGACGGCAGGTCCGTCGCCCCCAGCGCCTCGGCGCTGCGGGCCCACTCGGCGACGTAGGTGTCGGCCCAGCGCGGCCCGAAGCGGCGCGACAGGTCGCGACCGACCTCGGTCTGCGCCGCGAGGAACGCGTCGGTGAAGGCCAGGTGCACCCAGCGCAGCAGCCGCGGGTCGGACGCCGCGTAGGCGCGGCCCCGCTCGTCGGTGCCCCGCACGCGCGTGTGCATGCCGCGCACCCGGGCCGCCTCGCGCTCGGCGAGCTGCGCCGAGCCGAAGGTGGACACGACGAGCCAGCGGGCCGTGCCCGCCAGGCGCGCCCACGGGTCCTGCTGGTAGCTGGAGTGGCGCTGCACGCCCGCGAGCGCCAGCGGGTGCGCCCCCTGCCCGAGCAGGGCGACGACCCCGCCGACGAGCGTCGACAGGTCGCCGTGGACCCGCCACACCACGCCGTCGGGCTCGAACCAGCCCGGCCCTTCGCCGACGAGCGCGATGTCGCGGACCCAGTCCGGAGCCCCCGTCGGGTCGCCGGAGACGCGCGCGCGGAAGCCGCTGCGCACGCGCTCGGCGACCCCGCCCGCCGGGCGGCTCACCGGTGCCCGTTCCGACGAGGCCCGCTCACCGGTCGCGGAAGCGGCCGCGCAGCTTGGAGAACACGCCCTGGTGGGCGGGCGACAGCTTGCCCGCCGGCTTCACCTCGCCGCGCAGCTCCGCGAGGCGCCGCAGCAGCTCCTCCTGCTCCTCGTCGAGGTCGCGCGGCGTGGCGACGTCGAGGGTGACGACGAGGTCGCCGCGGCCCGTGGCCCGCAGGTGCTCGGCGCCCTTGTCCCGCAGCGTCACCGTCTCCCCCGCCTGCGCGCCGGCGCGCACGTCGACGTCCTCGAGGCCGTCGAGGGTCTCCAGCGGGATGGACGCGCCGAGCGCGGCCGCCGTCATCGGCACCTCGAGCGTGCAGTGCAGGTCGTCGCCGTTGCGGGTGAAGACCGGGTGCGGGCGCTCGTGGATCTCGACGTACAGGTCGCCGGGCGGGCCCCCGCCCGTGCCGACCTCGCCCTGCGAGGCCAGCTGGATGCGGGTGCCCGTGTCGACGCCCGCGGGGATGCGGATGGTCAGGGGGCGGCGGGCGCGCACGCGGCCCTCGCCCGAGCACTCCAGGCACGGCGAGGGCAGGACGGTGCCGAAGCCCTGGCAGGAGGGGCACGGCTGCGTGGTCATCACCTGGCCGAGCAGGGAGCGCACGACGCGCTGCACCTGGCCCTGGCCGTGGCAGATGTCGCACGTCGCGGGGCTGGTGCCGGGCTGGCAGCACGAGCCCTTGCACGTCGGGCACAGCACGGCCGTGTCGACCTGGATGGAGCGCTCCCCGCCGAACGCGGCCTCGGCGAGGTCGATGTCGACGCGGATCAGCGCGTCCTGGCCGCGCTGGGTGCGGCTGGCCGGCCCGCGGCCGCCACCCTGCCCGCCCTGGCCGAAGAACGCGTCCATGATGTCGCTGAAGCCGAAGCCCTGGCCGAAGCCGGCGCCGCCCTGCTGGCCGCCGCCGCGGTCGTAGCTGGCGCGCTTGTCGGGGTTGGACAGCGTGTCGTAGGCCTGCGAGACCTCCTTGAACTGCTCACCCGCCGCGGGGTCGTCGGTCACGTCGGGGTGGAGCTTGCGCGCGAGCTTGCGGTACGCGCGCTTGATGTCCTCCGCCGAGGCGTCCCTGCTGACGCCGAGGACGTCGTAGTAGTCGCTCACAGGACGCTCAGGTCTCCTTGTCGGGTCGGGTGCTGGCCGGGGTGTCGCGGCGCCGTCACGAGGACAGGATCCGCGAGACGTAGCGGGACACGGCGCCGACGGCGGCCATGGTGGTCGGGTAGTCCATGCGGGTCGGGCCGAGGACGCCCAGGCGGGCGAGGACCTCGCCGTCGCCGTAGCCGGTGGTGACCACGGAGGTCTCGGCCAGGCCCAGGTGCAGGTTCTCCGCGCCGATGCGCACGCTGAGGGTGCCCCGGCCGGCCGCCGGGTCCTCGGTCATCTCCTGGACCAGGCGCAGCAGGACGACGTGCTCCTCCAGCGCCTCCAGCACGGTGCCCAGGGAGGCGGAGAGGTCGGCGCCCGAGCGCACGAGGTTGGCGGTGCCGGCGATGACGACCTTCTCCTCCAGCCCCGCCGTGAGGCAGTCCCCGAGCGCCGCGACGATCTCCGCGACGACGGCCTGGTCGGCCTGGGGGGTGACCTGCACGACGTCGGTGAGGCTGTCGCGCGCCTCGCCCAGGCGGTGGCCGGCGAGGGCGCTGTTGAGCCGGGTGCGCAGCACGGCCAGGGCGGTCGTCAGCGACTCGGTGTCGACGGCGGAGCGCACGTCGATGACGCGCTGCTCCACGCGCCCGGTGTCGGTGATGAGCACGAGCAGGGCGCTGCGGCCGCCGACGGGCACGAGCTCCACGTGGCGGACCGCGGCCCGCGACAGCGACGGGTACTGCACGACGGCCGCCTGGCGCGTGATCTGCGCGAGCAGGCGGACGGTGCGGTCGACGACGTCGTCGAGGTCGACGGCCCCGTCGAGGAAGGTCTGGATGGCGCGCCGCTCCGCCGCGGACATGGGCTTCACGGCCGCGAGGCGGTCGACGAACAGGCGGTAGCCCTTGTCGGTGGGGATCCGCCCGGCGCTGGTGTGGGGCTGGGTGATGTAGCCCTCCTCCTCCAGCACCGCCATGTCGTTGCGGATCGTCGCGGGCGAGACGCCCAGCTGGTGGCGCTCCACGAGGGCCTTGGACCCGACCGGCTCGTGGCTGGAGACGTAGTCCTCGACGATGGCGCGCAGCACCGAGAGCCTGCGGTCGTCGCTCATCCGTCTGCCCCTCTCCGCCACTGCTGGCACTCCGCCGGACCGAGTGCCAAGTCTAGGTCAGGCCGCGGGAGCGCGCTGCGCAGCCACCCGGCGCGGCACCCCCGGAGGCCTCCGGGCCGCGGCTAGCGTTCCGGCGTGAGCTCGAGCGACCGCTACGGCACCGACGTCCTGTCCAGCGACCCGCACCCGAAGCGGCCCACCTCGCGGGAGCTGCCGGCCACCACCGGCCTGGTCGTGGAGGACGTGGAGACCGGCTGGGTCGGCGCGGTCGTGCGGGTGGAGAAGAGCGGCGGCGTGCACGTCGTCGTCCTGGAGGACGCGAAGGCGAAGCGGCGCACGTTCCCCCTCGGCCCGGGCTTCTGGGTCGACGGGCAGCCCGTCCGGCTCACCGCCCCCCGCGCCGCGGCCCCGCCGGCCGCGCCCACGCGGACCGCCAGCGGGTCCGTCGCCGTGGCCGGGGCGGCGGCCCGCACGGCCCGCGCCTCCCGGATCCTCGTCGAGGGCCGCCACGACGCCGAGCTCGTCGAGCGGGTCTGGGGCGACGACCTGCGCGTGGAGGGCGTCGTCGTCGAGCTGCTCGACGGCGTGGACGACCTGGACGCGGCCGTGCGCTCCTTCGCGCCCCGCCCCGGCCGGCGCATCGGCGTGCTCGTCGACCACCTCGTGCCCGGCAGCAAGGAGTCGCGCATCGTCGCGGGCGTCACGAAGGACCCGCACGTCCTCGTCGTCGGTCACCCCTTCATCGACGTGTGGCAGGGCGTGCGCCCGCAGCGCCTCGGCTGGCAGCGGTGGCCGAGCATCCCCCGCGGGCAGGACTGGAAGCACGGCATCCTCGCCGAGCTGGGCTGGGCGCACGCCACGCAGGCCGACGTCGCGCACGGCTGGAAGCGCATCCTCGGCACGGTCCGCAGCTACGCCGACCTCGAGCCCGCCCTCTTGGGGCGCGTGGAGGAGCTGATCGACTTCGTGACAGCCGACGCACGCGACTCCTGACGGAGGCGGGCGTCCGACGCCGGACGGAGGACACGGCGGGCCCGCGGCTGGGAGAGTCGGAGGCGTCCCACCCCGTCTCCAGGAGGTTCCCCGTGAGCGAGCAGCCGCAGCAGCCGTCCGGCCCGTCCCAGCCGCCGTACGGCCAGCCCACCGGGCCGCAGGGGTACGGGCCGCGGGGCTACGGCCAGCAGGAGCACGGGCAGCAGGAGTACGGCCAGCAGGAGTACGGCCAGCAGAGGTACGGGCAGCCGCAGCAGCAGCCCTACGGCGGCCCCCAGCCCTACGGCCGGCCGCTGTCCGTGCAGGACGAGCGGACCTGGGGCCTCGTCGGGCACCTGTCCTGGCTCGCCGCGAGCATCGTGGGGCTGCCGTTCGTCGGGCCGCTCGTCGTCTTCCTGGTGTTCAAGGACCGCAGCCGGTTCGTGCGCGAGCACGCGGCGGAGTCGCTGAACATGAACATCTCGCTCATCGCCTACTCGTTCGCGCTGTCCATCGCGTTCACGATCATCGGGATCGTCACCCTCGGCGTGGGCTTCCTGCTCTTCTACCTGCTGTTCCTGCCGGCCCTCGCCGCGCTGGTGTTCTCCATCCTGGGGGCGATCGCCGCGAGCCAGGGCCGCGCGTACCGCTACCCGCTGATCTTCCGCCTGGTGCGCTGACGCGCACCGCCACGCTCAGAGGTGGGCGTTGCGCGGGCGCGGCTGGCAGCGCGGGCAGGAGAACGACGAGCGGTTCATGAAGGCGTCGCGCCGGATCGGGGTGCCGCAGCGCGGGCACGGCCGGTCCTCCCGGCCGTAGGCGGCCAGCGACCGGTCGAAGTAGCCGCTCGCGCCGTTCACGTCGACGTAGAGGGAGTCGAAGCTCGTGCCGCCGGCCTCCAGGGCCGCGGCCATGACGTCGCGCAGGGCCGAGAGCACCTGCAGCGCAGCGGCGGCGGGCAGCGTCTTCGTGGGCCGCGCGTAGTGCAGCTGCGCCCGCCACAGGGCCTCGTCGGCGTAGATGTTGCCGACGCCGGAGACGAGGGTCTGGTCCAGCAGCGCCCGCTTCAGCCCCGTGGTGCGCTGCCGCAGCCGCCGCGCGAACCCCGCGTCGTCGAAGGACGGGTCGAGCGGGTCGCGGGCGATGTGCGCGACCGAGGCGGGCAGGAACGCACCCCACGACGCCTCGGGGTGCTCACCGCGGCCGCCGGGGCCGCCGTCGGCCACGGGCACCAGCGGCACCACGGACACGCCGCCGAAGGTGCGCTGGTCGACGAAGCGCAGCTGGGGGCCGTCGTCGGCGAAGCGCCACCGTGCCCGCAGGTGCTTCTCGTCCGGGGCGTCGTCGCCCTCGACGAGCAGCTGCCCGCTCATCCCGAGGTGGACCAGCAGGGCGTCGCTCGCGGTCCCGGAGGCGTCGGCCAGCGGCATCCACAGGTACTTGCCGCGCCGGACCGCGTCGGCGACGACCACGCCCGTCGAGCGGGCCAGGGCGTCGGCGGGACCGGCGACGTGGCGGCGCGTGACCCGCGGGTGCAGGAACTCCGCCTCGCGCACCGGGCGGCCGACGACGTGCGCGGCGAGGCCGCGCCGCACGACCTCGACCTCCGGCAGCTCCGGCACGCTCAGGCCCGGTCGGGAGCGGGGGGTCCCGGGACGCGGGTGGAGCGGGTGGCGGCCGCGGCCGTCGCGTCCTCCAGCGCCTGCACGGCGGCGGAAGCGGCCTTCTGCTCCGCCTCCTTCTTGCTGCGGCCCTCGCCGTGGCCCAGGACCGTGCCGCTGACCACGGCGTCGGCCGTGAACGACTTGGCGTGGTCGGGCCCCGAGGCGGTGATGTCGTAGGCGGGCACGCCGAGACCCGCGGCGGCCGTGGCCTCCTGCAGCGTCGTCTTCCAGTCGGTGCCCGCGCCGAGGCGCTCCGAGGAGTCCATCAGGGGGCCGACGAGGCGCAGGACGAGGTCCCGCGCGGCCTCCGTGCCGGCCGCGAGGTAGGCGGCGCCGAAGACGGCCTCGAGGGTGTCGGCCAGGATCGAGGACTTGTCCCGGCCGCCGGTCGTCTCCTCGCCCTTGCCGAGGCGGACGAAGGAGCCCAGCTCGAGCTCGCGCGCGATGTCCGCCAGGGCCCGCATGTTCACGACGGCCGCGCGCAGCTTCGCGAGCTTGCCCTCGGAGACGTCGGGGTGGCGGTGGTAGAGGCTGTCGGTGACGACGAGCCCGAGCACGGAGTCCCCGAGGAACTCCAGGCGCTCGTTCGTCGGCAGACCGCCGTGCTCGTAGGCGTACGAGCGGTGCGTCAGGGCCTGGACGAGGAGCTCCTCGCCGATGCTGAGACCCAGAGCGACCTCCAGGCGGGCGACGACGGACGCGTCGTCACCCACCGGGAGGCCGCCGGCGAGCTTCTCGGACAGGCTCAGAGGTCCTTGACCTTGCGGCCCTTGTACTCCAGGTACAGCGGGGTGCCGGCGGAGTCGGTGACGACCCGGGCCTGGTGGGGGCGCGAGTACGCGACCTGGCCGCGCTCCAGCGTGGTGGTCAGCGTCGTCTCCGCCGCCTTCCACTGCGACCGGCGCGAACGCGTGTTGCTGCGGGACATCTTCCGCTTCGGGACGGCCACGGTCAGCTCTTCTCTCTCGACTCGGACGGGGTGTCGCCGGACCGCTGGTCGCCCAGCAGGTCCTGCAGGGCGGCCCAGCGCGGGTCCGCCGGTTCTTCGCGGGCCGGGGTCTGCTCGGAGACCCCGATCTCGTAGTCCTGCTGGCAGGGACCGTCGCACTCGGGCTGGAACGGCAGCTCCAGCACGATCGCGTCGCGCACGGTCGGCTCCAGGTCCACCAGCTCGCCGGGGGCGACCTCGCGGACCTCGTCCTCGTCGTCGGCGACCTCGGCGGGAGTCTTGCCCGGGTAGGCGAAGAGCTCCTGCACGTCGACCACGACGTCCTGCTCCACGGGGGTGAGGCAGCGCGAGCACTCCCCCACCGCGACGCCGCTGACGGTGCCCGAGACCAGCACGCCCTCCATGACGGCCTCCATGCGGAGGTCGAGCACGAGGTCGCTGCCCTCGGGGACGCCGATCACGGCGATGCCCAGCTCTGCGGGCGCAGGCACCGTGAGCTTCAGCGGGCGCATCGACCCGGGACGCCGCCCCAGCTCGTGCGTGGACAGCACCAGCGGAGCGTTCGGGTCGAGACGACCCTCCTGCACCTTCACCACTGCTCCGACCTCCTGGGACCACGTGCACTGCTCGCACCACACGGCCCCGCCGCTCGTGGTCGCCGCCACTGCCCCGGGGGGAGTGGCACCGCTCACCAGCGTCGAGGCCGGTGCCCAGGGTAGCCGAGCACCGGCCCAGTTCCCCAATCGCGGGTCGTCCCCGCGCGGGGGACGCCCCCGCGGGCGTCGGTGTCAGCCGGCGGCGGTGTCCCCGGCGGGCGCGTCGGCGTCCGGGCGCGGGGCGCGGTGGGCGCCGCGGTCGGCGTCCGGGGAGGCGTCGGGGTCCCCCGGGCTGCGGACCTTGAGGCGGTCGCGGCCGCGGCGGGCCTGCTGCTGCAGCCGCTCGAGCTCCTCCTCGAAGTCGCCCAGCTTGGCGTCGCACCACGCGTCGGCGTCGGTGCGCAGCCGCTGCGCCTCCTCGCGGGCCGTGGCCACGATGTGGTCGGCGCGCTCGCGCGCCGCCCGCGTCACGGCCTGGGCGTCGGTGAGCTCCTCCGCGCGCGTGCGGGCTTCTGCGAGGACGTGCTCCGCCTGCTCCTGCGCGGCCCCCAGGACCTCGTCGCGCTGCGCGAGGACGTCGCCGGCCTGCTGGACCTCCGCGGGCAGCAGCCGCCGCACCTCGGCGACCAGGCGCAGCACGGCCTCGCGGTCCACCACCACCGAGGACGACAGCGGCACGGCGCGCGCCCCCGACACCAGGGCGGCGAGCTCGCCGAGCTTCTCGTGCACCTCCACGGGACTACCTGCCTTCGTTCGTGCTGGACGTTGCGGACGGGGGTGGGGCCTGCGCGGCGCCCAGGCGCTCGAGCAGGGCGGTGCGGGCCACGGGCGGCAGGAGGCCGGCGACGTCGCCGCCGTAGCGGGCGACCTCCTTCACCAGCGAGGACGACACGTGCTCGAAGCGCGGGTCCCCCACGAGGAAGACGGTCTCGACGTCGGCCAGGTGCCGGTTCATCAGCGCCATCGGCAGCTCGTAGGCGTAGTCGGTGCCGCCGCGCAGGCCCTTGACCACGGCCCGGGCGCCGACGCGGCGCACGTGGTCGACGAGCAGCCCCTCTCCGACCTCCTCGACGACGACCTGCGCGGCGCGCGCGTCCTGCGTGGCGTCCAGCGCCTCGCGGACCAGCGCGACGCGCTCGGGGCCGGTGAACAGGGTGCGCTTGGCGGGGTTGGTCGCGACGCCCACGTGGACCTCGTCGAAGAGGTCCGCGGCCCGCAGCACCACGTCGAGGTGGCCCAGGGTGACCGGGTCGAAGCTGCCCGGGCACACGCAGCGGCGGGCGGTCGGGGGCACGCCCGGAAACCTAGCAGCGGCGCTCACGGCGCCTGCTCGCTCGGGTGGGCCGTCCACAGGGTCGTCTCGCCGTACCTCTTGTGCCGCGCCGGCGCGAGGCCCGGCGGCCAGCGCGGTTCGCCGCTGCGCGTGGAGCGCTCGACGACGACGGTCGCCGCGGGCGCGAGCAGCGCGGGCAGCGCGGCGAGGACCCCGGCGAGGGCGTCGTCGTCGACGGCGTAGGGCGGGTCGAGCAGCACGAGGTCCCAGCCGTCCGCGACGACGGCCCCGGCGCCCGCGACGAAGCGCTCGACCCGCTCGGTCACGACGCTGACCCCGGGCAGGCCGACCGTGCGCACGTTGGCGCCCGCGGTGGCCGCGGCGCTGCGCGCGGCCTCGACGAGCACGACCCGCTCGGCCCCGCGGCTCGCGGCCTCCAGCCCCAGCGCACCGGAACCCGCGTAGAGGTCCAGGACGCGCGCGCCCGCCACGGCGTCCGCGGCGTCGAGCGCGGAGAACAGGGCCTCGCGCACGCGGTCGCTCGTCGGGCGGGTGGTGTCGCCCGGCGGGACCTTCAGCCGCCGGCCCCCGGCGGCGCCGGCCACGATGCGGGTCACGAGATCTTGCGGGCCCGGTGCGCGGCGTACCACCAGCCGAGGCCGACGGCCGCGGCCGAGGCGAGCACCTGCCCCTGCACGAGCAGCGGGAACGCCCCGCGCGAGAGCACGGCCAGCAGGACGGGGACGGTGACGAGGACCCCGAGGTCCGGCCCGGTGGAGACGGCCGCGATGGCGCCCGGCGGCAGCGAGCCCATGGCGGTCGACACCTGCGGGCGGGACAGGTCCGGGTCGGGGCGCAGCGCCCCGCGCAGGGCGGCGCCGGCCCAGCCGGGCCCCGCGAAGGCGCCCAGCAGGGCCCAGGCCCACCACGCCGTGCCGGTGGTCTCGCCGTGCACCAGGCCCGACGTCGTCGCGGCCAGCGGGACGGCGACCGCGCCCCAGACCGCCATGAGGACGGCCACGGGGACCAGGCGCAGCAGCGGCAGCCGGGTCTGGCTGACGGGCAGCGCGCGGGCCGCGGCCGGCACCAGCGCCATGCTGCGGGCGGGCTCGGAGAGCGTCGTGGCGGCCCAGTAGCCCGCGAGCCAGAGCAGCAGCGCGAGCACGCCCCGCGGGGCACCGGTGCCGGCGGCCACGACGAGCGGGACCAGCGCGAAGGCCGCGGCCGTCAGGAAGCGGCGGGGCTGGCGGCGCAGCAGCAGCCAGTCCGCCGACCACACCGCGCTCGCCGGGCCGCGCGCCCACGGCACCCGGCTCGCCCCGCGTCGGCGGCGGCGCCGGCCCGTGGCGTCCGCGGCCAGGGCCCGGCCCAGCTCGCGCACGTCGGCCTGCAGGACCGACGACGTGAGCCGGCCCAGCCGCGCGGCGCCGCTGCGCAGCGACACCGCGCTCGTGGCCCCCACGTCGCGCCAGGACCGCGCGCCCGCCGTGAGCAGCGCGACCACGGCGAGCACGACGGCGACCACGGCCGGGACGACCAGGGCGGTCGGGGCCACCTCGTCCACCGCGAGCCCGACCAGCGCCGAGACCGCGAGCGCCGCGACGACGGCGAGCGCCAGGGCGTCGAGGACCGCGCCCGTGCGCACGACGGCCCGCGTCCCGGCCGTGATGGCGGGGCGGGTGACGAGCGCGTAGCCGCCCAGGCCCAGGGCGGCGCCGAGCGCGGCGCCCCCGCCGAGGGCGGACAGGAAGCCGGCCGTGCCGAGGTCCGGCGACGTGCCGACGGCGATCGAGCCGGCCCAGCCGCAGATGACCGCGCCCGTGACGGCGCTGACGAGCGCGCGCTGGCGCAGGACGGGGCGCAGCAGGTCGCCGCGCTCGACCGGCAGCGGCGTCCACCACGCCGTCGGCGCGGTGCCGAGGCTGACCGGCCCGATCCGGCACAGGGCGCCGAGCAGCACCAGGACGGCCGCGACGGCCAGGCCCGCCGACGTCAGGACGCCGGACGTGCGGCTGACGAGACCCGGCCCGTCGCCGGTGGAGCTCAGCCCGGCCTGCAGGGCGTTGCGCAGCGAGCCCGAGGCGCCCAGCAGCAGCCCGCCGCCGATGCCCGTCTGCAGGACGGTCGTGTAGACGTCGTAGACCGTGGTCCGCAGCCCGCGCGCGGCGCGCGAGGGCGCCGCCTCGGAGACGAGCTCGGCGCGCGTGGGCAGCGGTTCGCCGGCCGCGGGACCCGGCAGGGGCAGGTCGTCCCCGTCCAGCTCGTCGCCGTCGAGCTGCAGCGTCACGGGCCCGCCACCGGTTCGGTGACCAGGCGCGCGGCCTCCTCGGCGTCGACGACGCGGCAGACGTGGTCGTCGATGACGACGGCGCGGTCGGCCAGGCCGCGCAGCAGCACCGTGTCGTGGGTGGCGAGCAGCATGGCGGTGCCCGCGTCCCGCTCGGCCTTCAGGCGCTCCAGCAGCGTGTCGCGGCCCGTCGGGTCCAGGCGCTGCTCGGGCTCGTCGAGCAGCAGCAGCGCGCGGGGGCGCACGAGGGCCGCGGCCAGCAGCAGGCGGCGGCGCTGCCCCGAGGACAGGGCGGTGGGCAGCTCGTCGGCGTGCTCGGACAGGCGCTGGGCGGCGAGCTCGGCGTCGACCACGGCGACGACGTCGCGCACGCCGTGCCCGCGCGCCACCAGCTCGAGGTGCTCGGCCACCGACAGCTCGGCGAACCAGGCGTCCTCGTCGAAGACGCACGCGACCTGGCGGCGGAACTCCACCGTGCGCTCGTCCACGACCGACCCGCGCAGGCGCACCTCGCCGCCCAGCGGTTCGAGCAGGCCGGCGACCGCGCGCAGGACCGTGGACTTGCCGGCGCCGTTGGCGCCCACGAGGCAGACGGCCTCGCCCGCGGCGACCTGCACGGTGACGGGCGCGCACACGGGGCTCTTGGTGTAGCCGACGGTCAGGCCGTCCAGCTCGAGCAGGGCGGGGCCGGACTTCCGGCGCGGCTTGCCGCGCGCCGGGGCCCCCGCGGTCTTCGCGGCGGGGGCCGCGCCGCCCGGCTTGGCGCCCGCGGGCTTGCGGCGGGTGGACGCCCCGGTCGGCTGCTGCTTCTGGCTCACGCGCGCTCCAGGAATCTCTCGGTCTCGCCCGTGACACGGTCGGCGACGGCCGCCGCCAGCGCAGTGTGCCCCGCCAGGTGCGGGTCGTCGGCGACCAGGTGGGTCGCGTCGCGGCGGGCGGCCGCGATGACGTCGGCGTCGGCGAGCACGCCCAGCAGCTTCAGCGAGGAGCGGCGCCCGGACTGGGCGGCGCCCAGGACGTCGCCCTCGCGGCGCTGCTCGAGGTCGGTGCGGGCCAGCTCGAAGCCGTCGGTGGTGTCCACCAGGGCCTGGATGCGCTGCCCCGCGGGGCCGCCCGGGCCCACCTCGGTCATGAGCAGGCACGTGCCGGGCAGGCCGCCGCGCCCGATCCGCCCGCGCAGCTGGTGCAGCTGGGAGATGCCGAAGCGGTCGGCGTCGACGACGACCATGACGCTGGCGTTCGGCACGTCGACCCCGACCTCGACGACCGTGGTCGCGACGAGGACGTCGACCTCGCCCGCGGCGAAGCGCCGCATGACGTCGTCCTTCTCGGCGGGCACCAGCCGGCCGTGCAGGACCTCGGTGCGCAGCCCCGCCGTGGCGGGGTGCGCCCGCACCTGGGCGACGACGTCGGAGACCGCGGCCGCGGGGCGCCGCTTCTCCTTCCCGCCGGGGCCGGGCTCGGGCGGCGGGGCCTCGCCGCCGTCCTCGCCGGCCTCCGCGGCGTCGCCGGCCTCGATGCGCGCGCACACGACGTAGGTCTGGCGGCCCAGCGCCGCCTCCTCGGCGACCCGGCGCCACACGCGGTCCACCCACGCGGGCTTGTCCATGGGCACGGCGACGGTCGTGACGGCGGCGCGGCCGGGCGGCATGTCGCGCAGCACGGACGTCTCGAGGTCGCCGAAGACGGTCATGGCCACGGTGCGCGGGATGGGCGTGGCGGTCATGACGAGCAGGTGCGGCACCGAGGACGCCTTGCCGCGCAGGGCGTCGCGCTGCTCGACGCCGAAGCGGTGCTGCTCGTCGACCACGACGAGGCCGAGCTCGGCGAACTGCACGTGCTCCTGCAGCAGGGCGTGGGTGCCGACGACGATGCCGGCCTCACCGCCGGCCGCGGCCAGCAGCGCCTCGCGGCGGGCCGCGGCGCCCATCGAGCCGGTGAGCAGGACGACGCGGGTGGCGAGGTCGGCGCCGCCCAGCAGCCCGCCCAGCGCGAGGTCGCCCAGCACCGCGGTGATCGAGCGCAGGTGCTGGGCGGCCAGCACCTCGGTGGGGGCCAGCAGCGCGGCCTGCCCGCCCGCGTCGACGACGGCGAGCATGGCCCGCAGCGCGACGAGCGTCTTGCCGGAGCCGACGTCGCCCTGCAGCAGCCGCTGCATGGGGTGCTCGCGCGCGAGGTCGGCGGCGATCTCCTCGCCCACGGCGCGCTGGCCGTCGGTGAGCTCGAAGGGCAGCCGCGCGTCGAAGGCGGCCAGCAGGCCGTCGCCGCGCGGGGGCCGGGCCACGGCGCGCTCGCCGGCGACGCTCGCGCGGCGCTGCGCGAGCGCGGTCTGCAGGACGAACGCCTCCTCGTAGCGCATCCGCCGCTGCCCGGCCCCGACGTCGGCCTTGGTGCGCGGCTCGTGCACGGCGCGCAGCGCGTCGAGCGGGCTGAGCAGGCCCTCGCGGCGCACGACGTCGGCGGGCAGCACGTCGGCGATCTCCGACGTCGTGTCCAGGACGGTCGAGACGGCCTTGGCGATCTTCCAGCTGGGCGCCTTGCCGGTCGCCGGGTACAGCGGGGTGGGCCGGTCGGCGAGCTCGGCCGCGTCGCTGCCGTCGTCCAGCGGCTGGTAGTCCGGGCGCGCGAGCTGCAGGGCGCCGTTGAACACCTCGACCTTGCCGGAGACGAGGACCCGGCGGCCGACGACGAGCTCGGCGACGTGGCGGTTGAGCTGGCCGGGGTGCGCCGCGAAGAAGGTGAGGGCGACGACGTCGCGGCCGTCGCCCACGGTCGCGGACAGCAGGGCGCCCTTGCGGGCGCGCATCATCCGGGGGGCCGAGACGCTCGCGACCTCGGCGACGACGGTCACCGACTCCCCCGGCTGCAGCTCGCGCAGGGAGCTCAGCTGGCCCCGCTCGACGTAGCGGCGGGGCAGGTGCCAGAGCAGGTCGCGGACGGTCTCGACCTCGAGCTCGGTGGCCAGGAGGGCGGCGTCGCGCGGGGGCAGGCGCGTGGACAGCGGTGCGTCCAGCTCGTCCACCCCGGCAGGTTACTGCGCCAGCTGGTGCGAGCGGCCGACCGGCTCGTCGTCGTGGGCGACGCGGTTGCGCCCGCCGCGCTTGGCGGCGTAGAGCGCGGCGTCGGCGCGGACCATGAGGTCGCGGGCGGAGCCCTCGTCGCGGCCGGGCCGGTGCACGGCGAAGCCGACGCTGACGGTCACGGCGAGCGTGGCCGCCTCCCCGCCCGGGGAGAACCCGCCCGCCACCGACCCGCCCATCGGGCCCGCGGGCACCCGCAGGCCCTCGACGGCGGCGCGGAAGCGCTCGGCGACCCCGGCGACGGCGGCCGCGTCGACGTCGGTGAGGACCACGGCGAGCTCGTCGCCGCCGTAGCGGGCGACGACGTCCTGCTCGCGGCACGCGGCGCGCAGCTGCTCGGCGACGACCTGCAGGACGCCGTCGCCCACGCCGTGCCCGTGCCGGTCGTTGACGTCCTTGAAGCGGTCGACGTCGGCCAGCAGCACCGCCACGGGGACGTCGCGGGCCAGCTCGTCGAGCAGGACGCCGTCGAAGACGCGCCGCGTGGCGAGGCCCGTGAGGACGTCCTGCTGGGCCTCGGCCCGCAGCGTCGCCACCATGGCCTCCTGCCGGTCGCGGGCGCCGACGAGCATCCAGGGGATGAAGCCGAACGTGGCCACGAAGGCGGGCAGGTCGCGCACGAGCATGTCCACCCCGTCGACGGCCAGCAGGAGCGTCACGTCGGCCGCCGTGCAGGCGGTCGTGACGGTCCAGGCCGCGGGACGTCTCAGGTGGTAGGCGGCGTAGAGGGCGGGCCAGCCCAGGTAGACCTGCGCGCCGAACGTCGTGTCGTCGGTGTAGACGTCGAGGACGAGGACCATGACCGTCGCACCGAGGGCGAGCCCCAGGGCCGCCCAGCTCGGGGCCCGCCGGGGGGCCACCGCGGGCAGGACGCTGACGAGCGCGAGCAGCGCCGCGCACACCACGGTGATCAGCCAGGCGTGGGGCCGCTCCCCCAGGGTCTCGGGCGAGACCACCGAGTTGAGGATCGCGTACACGCAGCCGCCCAGGGCGAGGACGCCCAGCACCCGGGTCCCGGCGACGGGCTCGCGCGGCACCCACCAGGCGTGCCCGCGCTCACGGGGAGGCGCAGGCCGGGTCGACACCTTCTCCCATCGGCTCATCGGAGCCAACCTTGACACCTGCAGGGCGGGGACCGCACCACCGGTTCGTCGGCACCCGGCGCGCTCGGCTATGGTGGTCCGCGGTGTCCGGTCCTCCGGCGCCGTGCGTCGTCCCCGTGCGGGGCGTCGCCACCCTCATCCGATCGACCCCAGGAGTTCCCGTGGCTGCCCATTGCGACGTCTGCGCCAAGGGACCGTCCTTCGGCAAGAGCGTCTCGCACTCGCACCGGCGGACCAACCGCATGTGGCTCCCGAACATCCAGCGGATCCGGGCCACCGTGAACGGTTCCCCGAAGCGCCTCAACGTGTGCACCTCCTGCCTGAAGGCCGGCAAGGTCACCCGCTGACCCCTTGAGCACCGTGTGAGACAGCGGGGCCGGTTCCCTCCCGGGGGAATCGGCCCCGCTGCACGTCCGGGCCCCGCCCACCGGGAGGTCAGCCCGCGGCGAAGTGGTCCCAGCCGACGCCAGGCCCGTCCCACGGCCAGCCGTCGACGAGCACGCGCGGGCGCTCCCCGGGCCCGGGTGCGCGGACCTTCCCCACGGCCAGCACCCCCGGCGGCAGCGCCGCCGCCGCGGGGAAGCAGCCGAGCAGGGCGTGGTCCTCGCCGCCCGTGAGCACGAAGCCGTCGGCGGTGGCCGGGGCCACGCCCGTGGCCGCGGCGAGCGCCGCCGCCCACCGGCCGAGCTCCCCGTCGCGCAGGTCGAGGTCGAGCACCGCCCCGCTGGCGCTCGCGAGGCGCCCGGCGTCGCGCAGGAGGCCGTCGCTCACGTCCATCTGCGCGGTGGCCCCCGCGAGGGCCGCGGCGGGGCCGGCCGCCCAGGGCGGCACGGGGCGCCGGTGCGCGTCCACGAGCTCGGGCGCGTCAGCGGTGGCTCCGCGCTGCAGCAGGTCCAGGCCCGCCGCCGAGCGGCCCAGGGTGCCGGCGACGGTCACGACGTCGCCGGGCCGCGCGCCGGAGCGCAGCAGCGGCGCCCGCCCGCCGAGGTCGCCGAGGGCCGTGACGGCCACGACGATCTCGGAGGCGCCCGAGAGGTCACCGCCGACGACGTTCGTCCCGACGGCCCGGCAGGCCGCCCCGAGGCCCGCGGCGAACTCGTCCACCCAGCTCACGTCGAGGTCCCCCGGCATGCCCAGCGACACCAGCAGGCCCGTGCAGACGGCGCCCATGGCGGCGACGTCGGCGACGTTCTGCATGGCGGCCTTCCAGCCGACGTCGGCGCCCGTGGACCAGTCGCGGCGGAAGTCGCGGTGCTCGACGAGGACGTCGGCCGTGGCCACGACGCGCCCGTCCGGGGCGGCCAGGACGGCGGCGTCGTCGCCCGGTCCGAGCAGCGCCTGCGTCGGCAGGCCGGGCAGGAACCGCGCCAGCAGCGCCGACTCGCTCAGGTCGCCGACCCGCACCCCTGCACCCCTGTCCGCGCCGCCGTCGCCCGTGTCTCCCGCGCCGGTGTCCGCGCCCGCGGTCGGGGCGCCCTCGGGAGGCGGTCACACTACCGGGGTGACTCGGCGGCAGCGGATCTGGTCGGTCGTCGTGGTGGTCGCGGTGGTCGCGGCGGCGGCCACCGCCGTGCTCTCGCGCACCCCGGCCGTCGAGGCCGCGCCCGCGGGCGGCTCGCCGGCCTGCGCGCAGCTGCTCCAGCGGCTGCCGGCGTCCCTGGACGGGCTGGGGCGGGTGCCGCAGGGCGCGCCCGGCGTGGCCGTCTGGGGCGGGGACCGCGACGTCGTGCTGCGCTGCGGCGCGGCCGTGATCGGTCCCACGACCAAGGAGTGCCTGCCGATCGGCCCCGACGAGGCGACGAGCGTCGACTGGGTCCGCGACGCGCAGAGCGACCGCGCCGTGCGCTTCCTGACCTACGGCCGCGACCCGGCCGTCGAGGTCACGGTCCGCTTCGCGGGCGGCGACCCCACGGGGGCACCGTCGATGCTCGTGGACCTGGCCGCCCCGGTCGGGGCGGTCCCGCAGACCCGGGCGTGCGTCTGAGGCTCAGCGCAGCCCGGTGGGGCGCTGCAGCGCGAGCTGCAGCAGCCGGTCGACGAGCTCGGGGTAGTCCACGCCCGTCTCGGCCCACATGCGCGGGTACATCGAGAAGGGCGTGAAGCCGGGCATGGTGTTGATCTCGTTGACGACGATGCCGTCGGCCCCGCGCGCGGGGTCGACGAAGAGGTCCACGCGGGCCAGACCCTCGGCGCCCATGGCCAGGAAGACGTCGACCGCGGTGCGGCGCACGGCGGCGACCACGTCGGCGGGCAGGTCGGCCGGGCACGTGAGGCGCACCGAGTCCGCGTCGAGGTACTTGGCCTCGAAGTCGTAGAAGGCGTGCCCGCCGAGGACCTCGATCTCGCCGGGCAGGCTCGTCAGCGGCTCGCCGCCGCCGAGGTCCTCCAGGACGCCGCACTCCACCTCGCGGCCCACCAGCGCGGCCTCCACGACGACCTTCGGGTCGTGGGACACCGCGAGCGCCACGGCCGCGTCGAGGTCCTCGGCCCGGTCGACCTTGGTGATGCCGATGCTGGACCCGGCCCGCGCGGGCTTGACGAAGACGGGCAGGCCGAGCGTCGCGACGTCCTTGCGGCACGCGTCGGGGTCGGCCGCCCAGCGGCGCGCGGTGAACGACGTCCAGGGCCCGACGGGCAGCCCGGCGCCGGCCAGGAGGACCTTCATGACCTGCTTGTCCATGCTCGCCGCCGAGGCGAGCACGCCCGAGCCGACGTAGCGGGTGTCGGAGAGCTCCAGCAGGCCCTGCAGGGTGCCGTCCTCGCCGAAGGGCCCGTGCAGCAGCGGGAGGACGACGTCGACGTGCTGCAGGGCGACGGCCCCGCCCGTGGCGTCCAGCGCCTCCAGGGCGCCCGCGGCGACCTCGAGCGACAGCGCCACGCGGGCCCCGTCGGCGGGCACCTCGGGCTGCGCGGACCCGCCGAGGGCGAAGGCCGCGGCGTGCTCGTCGACCAGCACCCAGCGGCCCGTGCGGGTGATGCCCACGGGCACGACGTCGTAGCGCTCGCGGTCGATCGCGGCGAGCACCCCGGCCGCGGTGACGCAGCTGACCGCGTGCTCGGAGGAGCGCCCGCCGAAGAGGACGGCGACGCGCGGGCGGCGCGCGGGTGCGGCGGTCGGAACCGGGGTCGGGGCCTCGCTCAGGCTGCTCATCGGCGGCGACCCTACCGGCGGTGTGGTTGGGTCCTGCCATGCCCGCGCACGACTCGCCGACCCCTGCCCCCGCCGCCCGCCCGGCCCTGTCCCCCGACACGGTGGCCGTCGTCGCCGGCCGACCGCCGCGCGGTCCCGACGCCGAGCTGAACGTCGGCGTGTCCCTGACCGCCACCTACGTCGGCGGCGGCGCGATGGGCACGGGCGAGCTCGGCTACGGCCGCTTCGGCAACCCGACCTGGACGGCGCTGGAGGAGGCGATCGGCCGCCTCGAGGGCGGCCACGCGCTCACCTTCGCCTCCGGAATGGCCGCGGTCGGCGCGGCCCTGCACCTGCTGCCCGCCGACGGCACCGTCCTGGTCCCCCGCGGCGCCTACAACGGCACCCACGCCCTCAGCGCGCTCCTCGCCGCGCAGGGACGGCTGCGCGTCCAGCACGTCGACGTCACCGACCTCGAGGGCGTCCGCGCGACCCTGCAGGCGCTGCCCGCCGGTCCCGTGGCGCTGTGGCTGGAGTCGCCGACGAACCCGCTGCTGGAGGTGGCCGACCTCGAGGCCCTCGCGGCGCTGGGCCACGAGCACGGCGCGGTCGTGGTGGCGGACAACACCTTCGCGACGCCGCTGCTGCAGCGCCCACTCGAGCTCGGCGTCGACGTCGTCGTGCACTCGGTGACGAAGTTCCTCTCGGGGCACTCCGACGTCGTCCTCGGCGCGGTCGTGGTGCGCGACCTGGACCTCCTGGCCCGGGTGCGCCAGCACCGGACGCTGCACGGCGCCGTCCCCGGCCCGCTGGAGGCCTTCCTGGCGCTGCGGGGCATCCGGACGCTGCCGCTGCGCCTGGAGCGCTCGCAGGCCAGCGCGGCCCTGCTGGCGCGCCGCCTCGTCGACCACCCCGCGGTGACGCGCGTGCGCCACCCCTCGCTGGCCGACGACCCGGGCCACGCGCTGGCGAAGGCGCAGATGAGCGGCTTCGGCGCGCTCGTCTCGATCGAGGTCGCGGGCGGCCCGGCCGCGGCCGACGCCGTGGTCGACGCCGTTCGGCTGTGGGTGCCGGCGACGAGCCTCGGCGGGGTGGAGTCGCTGGTCGAGCGCCGCCGCCGCCACGCCGGCGAGCCCGTCGTCGTGCCCGAGGACCTGCTGCGGCTGTCCGTCGGCGTCGAGGACGTCGAGGACCTGTGGCGCGACCTGGCCCAGGCCCTCGACGCCTCGCAGACGACCGACACCGCCCCGGCGACCGACACCGCCCCGGCGACGGACGCCGCCCAGGCCTGACGGGGGCGGCCCGCTCTCAGGGCCCGTCGAGGGTCCGGGAGCGCGAGAGCAGCCGCGCGGCCGCGTCGCGGGGCGTGCGGCGCCCCGCGACGACGTCGACGACCTCGGCCGTCAGCGGCATCTCGACGCCCGCCGCGCGGGCCCGCTCGAGCACGGCGGGCGCGGAGGTGACGCCCTCGGCCGTGGCGCCGACCTCGCGCAGGGCCTGCGCCAGCGGTGTCCCGCGGCCCAGGGCCAGGCCCACGCGGTGGTTGCGCGACAGCGGTGAGCCGCACGTGGCCACGAGGTCGCCGACCCCCGCGAGGCCGGCGAACGTCGTCGCGCGCCCGCCCAGGGCCACGCCGAGGCGCATCGTCTCGGCGAGGCCCCGCGTGAGGATCGAGGCCCGGGCGTTGGCCCCGTGCCCGGCGCCCTCGGTCATGCCGACCGCGAGCGCGACGACGTTCTTCACGGCGCCCGCGACGTCGACGCCGATGACGTCGTCGGACAGGTAGGGCCGGAAGACGGCGGAGCTGCAGGCGTCGGCGACGCGGTGGGCGACGGCCTCGTCGCGGCAGGCCACGACGGTGGTGGCCGGGTCGCGCCGGGCGATCTCCCCGGCGAGGTTCGGCCCGGACACGGCCACGACGCGCTCGGGCGGGACTCCCGCGGCCTCGGCGACGAGCTCGCAGCCGAAGCGCCCCGTCCCGGTCTCCACGCCCTTGGCCAGCTGCACGAGCGGCACGGGCGGCAGCAGCGGCCGCCAGGCGTCGAGGTGCTCGCGCAGTCGCTGCAGGGGCAGGGCGAGGACCACGAGGTCGGCGCCGTCCACGGCGGCCGCGACGTCGGAGGTCGCGTCGACCCCCGCGGGCAGCCGCACGTCGCCGAGGTAGGCCGCGTTGGTGCGGCGCGTACGCACCTCCTCGGCCACCTCCTCCCGCCGCGACCACAGGACGACCTGCGAGCCGGCGTCGGCCAGGACGAGGGCGAAGGCGCTGCCCCAGGCGCCGGCCCCGAGGACGGCGACCCGGGCGGGTGCGGGGGCCGGGGCGGCGGTGGGGTCGGTGCTCACCAGGTGAGGCTAGGGGGTCCCCGCCCGGCACGACACGCCGAGCGGAGTTGGCGTGCAATCGATATCTCATCTGTGAGTTAGCCTCGCCCCATGGCAGTCTCCACCGAGTCCGCGAGTGACCACCTCTCCCAGATCGGCGCCCTCATCCGGGACGCGCGCCGCCACCGGGGCCTCACGCAGGTCCAGCTGGCCGAGCGCCTGGGCACCAGCCAGAGCGCGGTGCACCGGATGGAGCAGGGTCAGCAGAACGTCTCCATCGACATGCTGCAGCGCGTCGGCAGCGCCCTGAACGACGACATCGTCTCCATCGGCCGCCCCACCCCGACGCACCTGCGCGTGCACGGCGGGGCCCAGCTCTCCGGCAGCATCGCCGTGAAGTCCAGCAAGAACGCGGGGGTCGCGCTGCTGTGCGCGGCGCTGCTCAACCGCGGCCGCACGACGCTGCGCGGGGTCGCCCGCATCCTCGAGATCCACCGCATCCTCGAGGTCCTCGGCAGCATCGGCGTGAAGTACACCTGGATCAACGAGGCCGACCTCGTCCTGGACGTCCCCGACGACCTGGACCTGGACGCCATGGACGGCGAGACCGCGCGCCGCACCCGCAGCATCATCATGCTGCTCGGCCCGCTCCTGCACCGCTACGAGGAGTTCCAGCTGCCCTACGCCGGCGGCTGCGACCTCGGCACCCGCACCGTGGAGCCGCACATGGTGGCGCTGCGCCCGTTCGGCCTGGCCGTCACCGCGACCACGGGCTACTACCACGGCGTGGTCGACCGGTCGGTGGCCCCGCGCAAGCCCATCGTCCTGACCGAGCGCGGCGACACCGTGACCGAGAACGCCCTCATGGCCGCGGCCCGCAACGACGGCGTCACGACCATCCGCAACGCGAGCCCGAACTACATGGTCCAGGACCTGTGCTTCTTCCTGGAGCAGCTGGGCGTGCGCATCGACGGCATCGGGACGACGACCCTCGTCGTGCACGGGGTCCCGCAGATCTCCGTCGACGTCGACTACTCCCCCTCGGAGGACCCGGTCGAGGCCATGAGCCTGCTGACCGCGGCGATCATCACGCACTCCGAGCTGACGGTGACGCGCGCCCCGATCGAGTTCCTCGAGATCGAGCTCGCGATCCTCTCGGAGATGGGCCTGGAGTACGACCTCACCGAGGAGTACCCCGCAGCCAACGGGCGCACCCGCCTGGTCGACATCACGGTGCACCCCTCGCACCTGCGGGCGCCCATCGACAAGATCCACCCCATGCCGTTCCCGGGGCTGAACATCGACAACCTGCCGTTCTTCGCGGTCATCGCCGCGAGCGCGGAGGGCTCGACCACGGTCCACGACTGGGTCTACGACAACCGGGCCATCTACCTCACGGAGCTGAACCGCCTGGGCGCCAAGGTGAAGCTGCTCGACCCGCACCGCGTGCTGGTCGAGGGCCCCACCCGCTGGTCGGGTGCCGAGGTGCTGTGCCCGCCGGCCCTGCGGCCCGCCGTGGTGCTCCTGCTGGCGATGCTCGCCGCGAAGGGCACCTCGGTGCTGCGCAACGTCGACATCATCGCCCGCGGCTACGAGCAGCTCGCCGAGCGGCTCGTCCCGCTGGGCGCGCAGATCGAGACGTTCCGCGACGCCTGAGCCCCACCCCCGCAGACGACGGAGCCCCCCACCTCGCTCGAGGTGGGGGGCTCCGTCGTGGGGGCTCCGTCGTGGGCGGCGTCCGCGAGGACGCCTGCGCGTCAGGCCTTCTTGGCCGCGGCGCGCTTGGTGGCGGTCTTCGCCGTGGTGGCGCGGGTCGCCGTCGTCGTCTTGGCGGCGGACTTCGCGGCCGTCGTCGTCTTCGCCGCGGGAGCGGCCTTGGCGGGGGCCGCCTTCGCCGGCGCGGCCTTGCGCGCGGCGGGGGCGGCCTTGGTGGCGGCGGCGGTCTTGCGGACCGGGGCCGCGGCCGGGGCGGCCGACTTCGCCGCGGAGGTGCGCGTGGCGGGCGCGGCCTTGCGGGCCGGGGTCGCGGCGACGGCCGGGACGACGGAGGTGATGCCGCTGGCGGCCCGCTCCTTGGCGCCGGCGGTGTAGGCGCGCAGCGCCTTCGTGTCGGAGACGACCTCCTTGAAGGCCGTGCCCGGGCGGAAGCGCGGCACGGAGGTCTTCTTGATCTTCACGGCCTCCCCGGTGCGGGGGTTGCGGCCCGTGCGCGCGTTGCGAGCCTGCTTCTCGAAGGTCCCGAATCCGCTGATGGCCACCTTGTCGCCCTTGGCGACGGTCAGGGTGATCATCTCGACGATGGCCTCGACGGCCACGGTCGCCTGTCGCTTCCCGCCGAGGCGGGTCTCGAGAGCGTCGACCAGTTCTGCCTTGTTCACGGGGGTGCTCCTCCTCGGAAGGGGCTGTCTGTCCTTCTTGCACAGGGGCCGAGCAGGAGCCCGACGGATGAACGGTACGGCCGCGGATCACGTCCGTCCACCACGTGCGTGGCAGATCCCCTTGTGGCGCAGTGCGAGTCGCGCCGCCCGGCGGACCGCGCCGGGCTCCCGCCTCGACGGTGGGCCGTGGCGCACCCGGTCGCCGCCCGCGCGGCACGGTCGGCGAGAAGCGCTGCGGGACAGCCCCTCTGGAACGACGAAGCCCCGGAACCGGCGCCGCAGCGCCGGTTCCGGGGCTCCCCCGGGCGGCCTCAGGAGGCGGTGCGGGCCGGGATCGTGGCCGGCTTGAACGACGGCCGGCGGGTCTCGAAGTCGGTGATCGCGTCGGCGTGGCGCAGGGTCAGGCTGATGTCGTCGAGGCCCTCCATGAGGCGCCAGCGCACGTAGTCGTCCACCTCGAAGGGCACCGTGAGGTCCTGCACGGTCGCGGTGCGGGTGCCGAGGTCGACGGTCACCTCCGTGCCGGGGTGCGACTCCAGCGCCTTCCAGAGCAGTTCGACGTCGCTCTGGCTGACGACCCCGGTCAGCAGCCCCTGCTTGCCGGAGTTCCCGCGGAAGATGTCGGCGAAGCGCGGGGCCAGGACCACCTTGAAGCCGTAGTCCCGCAGGGCCCAGACGGCGTGCTCGCGCGAGGAGCCGGTCCCGAAGTCGTTGCCGGCGACGAGCACGGACCCGGCGCGGTAGGGCTCGAGGTTGAGCACGAAGTTCGGGTCGCCGCGCCAGGCGGCGAACAGCGCGTCCTCGAAGCCGGTCTTGGTGACGCGCTTGAGGTACACGGCGGGGATGATCTGGTCGGTGTCGACGTCGGTGCGGCGCAGCGGGACGCCGACGCCGCGGTGGACGGAGAACTTCTCCACGGGGGTGCTCCTGGTCTCTCGGGCGCGGGGTGTCGGGTCGGGCTCAGGCGACGGGGGCGGGCTCGAGGTCCGCCGGCGAGGACAGCGTGCCGCGCACGGCGGTCGCCGCGGCGACCAGCGGGCTGACGAGGTGCGTGCGCCCGCCCTTGCCCTGGCGGCCCTCGAAGTTGCGGTTGGAGGTCGACGCGCTGCGCTCCCCCACCGCGAGCTGGTCGGGGTTCATCCCCAGGCACATGGAGCAGCCCGCGTGGCGCCACTCGGCCCCGAAGTCGAGGAACACCCGGTCCAGGCCCTCCGCCTCGGCCTGCAGGCGCACGCGCGCCGAGCCCGGGACCACCAGCACGCGCAGCGAGTCGGCCTTCTGCCGGCCCTTCACGACCTCGGCCGCGGCGCGCAGGTCCTCGATGCGCCCGTTGGTGCAGGAGCCGATGAAGACGGTGTCGATGCCGATCTCGCGCATCGGGGTGCCGCCCTCGAGGCCCATGTACTCCAGGGCGCGCTCGATGGACTGCCGCGCACCGTCCTCGCCGACGTTCGCCGGGTCGGGGACGGAGCCGGACAGCGGGACGCCCTGGCCGGGGTTCGTGCCCCAGGTGACGAAGGGCTCGAGGTCCTCGCCCTGCAGCACGACCTCGGCGTCGAACTCGGCGTCGTCGTCGGTGCGGAGCGTGGACCAGTACTCGACCGCGGCGTCCCAGTCGGCGCCCGTGGGGGCGTGCGGGCGGCCCTGGACGTACGCGAAGGTCTTCTCGTCGGGCGCGATCATCCCGGCGCGGGCGCCGGCCTCGATCGACATGTTGCAGATCGTCATCCGGCCCTCCATGGACAGGGCCTCGATCGCCTCGCCCCGGTACTCCAGGACGTAGCCCTGGCCGCCGCCGGTCCCGATCTCCGCGATGACCGCGAGGATCACGTCCTTGGCGGTCGTGCCGGGCTTGAGGTGGCCGTTGACCGTGATGGCCATGGTCTTGAAGGGCTTCAGCGGCAGCGTCTGCGTGGCGAGGACGTGCTCGACCTCGCTGGTGCCGATGCCCATGGCCAGGGAGCCGAAGGCGCCGTGGGTGGAGGTGTGGGAGTCGCCGCACACGACGGTCATGCCGGGCTGCGTGAGCCCGAGCTGCGGGCCGACGACGTGCACGATGCCCTGGTCGGCGTCGCCCAGGGAGTGCAGGCGGACGCCGAACTCCTCGCAGTTGCGGCGCAGCGTCTCGATCTGGATGCGCGAGGTCTTGTCCGCGATCGGGAGGTCGATGCCGACGGTGGGCGTGTTGTGGTCCTCGGTCGCGATCGTGAGGTCCAGGCGCCGCACGGGGCGGCCGGCCTGGCGCAGGCCGTCGAACGCCTGCGGGCTCGTGACCTCGTGCACGAGGTGCAGGTCGATGTAGAGCAGGTCGGGCTCGTTGCCCTCGCCCTGCCGGACGACGTGGTCGTCCCAGACCTTCTCCGCCAGTGTGCGTCCCACCTGTGTCTCCTCCCGACCCGCGATGCCCGCCAGCTTGCGTCTCGCATGCTGAGACGCGAGTATCGCTCCGTGGACAAGAGTAGCGGAGTCGGAGTGCTGGACAAGGCCGTGCTGGTGCTGGGGGCCCTCGAGGCCGGCCCGGCGAGCCTCGCGCAGCTCGTGACGGCCACCGGACTGGCCCGCCCGACGGCCCACCGCCTCGCCGTCGCCCTGGAGCACCACCGCCTCGTCGACCGCGACCTGCAGGGCCGCTTCGTGCTCGGCGACCGCCACGCCGAGCTCGCCGCGGCCGCGGGCGAGGACCGGCTGGTGGCCGTCGCCGGGCCGCTGCTGACCGGGCTGCGCGACGCCACGGGCGAGAGCGCGCAGCTGTACCGCCGCCACGGCGAGCACCGCATCTGCATCGCCGCGGCCGAGCGCCTGCACGGCCTGCGCGACACCGTCCCCGTCGGGACGTCGATGACGATGGGCGCGGGCTCCGCGGCGCAGGTGCTGCTCGCCTGGGACGACCCCGAGCGGCTGTCCGTGGAGCTGCACCAGGCGAAGTTCGACGCCTCGACGCTGTCCGGGGTCCGCCGGCGCGGGTGGGCGCACAGCGTGGGCGAGCGCGAGCCGGGCGTGGCCTCGGTGAGCGCCCCGGTGCGGGGGCCGTCGGGGAAGGTCGTCGCGGCCGTGTCCGTCTCGGGCCCTGCGGAGCGCCTGGGGCGCCACCCGGGCCGCCGGCACGCCGAGGCGGTCCTCGCGGCCGCCGCGTCGTTCTCCGCGGCGCTGCGGCCCGCCGAGGGCCTCCCGTCCGGGACCGCGTGAGCGCCCGACCTCCCGGCCCCTGGGCCGGGAGGTCGACAGGTCGGGAGATCGCGAGCCCCGGGAACGACGAAGGCCCCCGGTCGGTGACCGGGGGCCTTGCGAGGTAGCCCCGACGGGATTCGAACCCGCGCTACCGCCTTGAGAGGGCGGCGTGCTAGGCCGCTACACAACGGGGCCCTAGCTGTCGTCCTGCGGTGGTCTCCCACCGGCCGGACTGCCGTGCAGAGCATACCTTCTCAGGAGCTCTTCGCAGCGCTGGGGTACCAGGACTCGAACCTAGACTAACTGGACCAGAACCAGTCGTGCTGCCAATTACACCATACCCCATGGCGAACTCCCGACCAGCAGAACCGCTCGGGTGCGTGGACGACCATACCGGCTGGCGTCCCCGCTCCCAAATCGGCTCCGGCCGGCGGGAGCTGAGCTCACGCCGCCGGCAGCTCGGCGCGCAGGCGCCGCAGCCGGGCGAGGGAGGAGTCGCGGCCGAGGATCTCCATCGACTCGAACAGCGGGGGCGAGACGCGCCGTCCCGTGACCGCCGTGCGCAGGGGCCCGAAGGCGAACTTGGGCTTGATGCCAAGCCCCTCCACGACCGCGGCGCGCAGCGCGGCCTCCAGGGCCGGGGTCGTCCACTCCCCCAGCCCCTCCAGCGCCGCGAGACCCGCGTCGAGGACGTCGGCCGCCTCGGGCCGCAGCGCGGCGAGGGCCTCGGGCTCGAGCACGAGGTCCCCGTCGGCGGCGAAGAGGAAGCCGAGCATCCCCGGCGCCTGGCCGAGCAGCGTCATGCGCTCCTGCACCAGCGGGGCGGCGGCCGCGAGGCGCTCGAGCTGCGCCGCGGTCGGCTCCGCGGGCAGGACGCCCGCCGCCTGCAGGTAGGGCACGAGCCGCTGCCGGAAGTCCTCCGGCGCGAGCAGGCGCAGGTGCGTGGCGTTGATCGCCTCGGCCTTGGCCTGGTCGAAGCGCGCGGGCGAGGCGTTGACGTCGGCGACGTCGAAGGCCGCGACGAGCTCCTCGACGCTGAACACGTCGCGGTCCTCGGCGATGCTCCAGCCGAGCAGCGCGAGGTAGTTGAGCAGGCCCTCGGGCACGAAGCCGCGGTCGCGGTGCAGGAAGAGGTTCGACTCGGGGTCGCGCTTGGAGAGCTTCTTGTTGCCCTCGCCCATGACGTAGGGCAGGTGCCCGAAGCGCGGGGCGCCGTGCGCGGCGCCGATGTCCACGAGCGCGTCGTACAGCGCCAGCTGGCGGGCGGTGGAGGACAGCAGGTCCTCGCCGCGCAGGACGTGCGTGATGCGCATGAGCGCGTCGTCGACGGGGTTGACGAGCGTGTAGAGCGGCTCGCCGTTGGCGCGCACCAGGACCGGGTCGGGGAAGGACCCGGCCTTGAACTCGATGCGGCCGCGGACCAGGTCGTCGAAGGAGTAGTCCTTCGCCGGCACGCGCAGGCGCAGCGTCGGCCGGCGGCCCTCGGAGCGGAACGCCGCGACCTGCTCGGGCGTGAGGTCCCGGTCGAAGCCGTCGTAGCCCAGCGCGGTCGAGCGGCCGGCCTCGCGGTGGCGCGCGTCGATCTCCTCCGCGGTGGAGTACGACTCGTACAGGTGCCCCGCGGCGACCAGCCGCGCGATCACGTCGGCGTAGACCTCCCGGCGCCCGCTCTGGCGGTAGGGGCCGTCGGGCCCGCCCACGTCGATGCCCTCGTCCCAGTCCAGGCCCAGCCAGCGCAGCGCCTCGAGGATCTGGCCGTAGCTCTCCTCGGAGTCGCGGGCCGCGTCGGTGTCCTCGATGCGGAACACGAGCTTGCCGCCCGTGTGCCGGGCGTAGGCCCAGTTGAACAGCGCGGTCCGGATCAGGCCCACGTGGGGCGTGCCCGTCGGGGACGGGCAGAAGCGGACCCGCACCTCCGAGGGGGCGGTCGCGGAGGGGGTGGCGGCGGCGGCGGGAGTGGCGTCAGTCATGGCGCGAGCAGCCTACGGCGGCGCGCCGGTGCGCTGCTCCCTCAGGCGCCGCGACGCCGCCCGCGACCCGGGGCGCCCGGAGGCCCCGGGGAACCCCTCAGGGGGCCACGAACGGCGTGACGAGGACCCCGAGGCCCTCGACCTCGATCTCCGTGCGGTCCCCGGCCCGGACCGGCCCGACGCCCGCCGGCGTCCCGGTGAGGATCACGTCGCCGGGCAGCAGGGTCATGGCCGTCGTCACGTGGGCGACGATCGCCGCGACGTCGTGGACCATGAGCGAGGTGCGGCCGTCCTGGACGGTCTCCCCGACGTCGTGGGCCCCGCGGAAGCGGCGCGTGGTGATGCGCAGGTCGGCGGGGTCGAGGTCGGTCTCGATCCACGGGCCCAGCGGGGTGAACCCGTCGGCGCCCTTGGCCCGCCACCACTGCTTGTCGCGGTCCTGCAGGTTCCGGGCGGTGATGTCGTTGGCGACGGTGTAGCCGAAGACCACCTCGGGCACCCGCTCGCGCGGCACGTCCTTGCAGATGCGGCCGATGACCACCGCGAGCTCCCCCTCGTAGTGCAGCTCTCCGCCCGCCCACGCCGGCACGGTCACGGGGTCGCCGGGGCCGGCGACCGAGGTGTTCGGCACCGTGAAGACGAGGGGTTCGAGGGGCAGCTCGTTGCCGAGCTCCTCGGCGTGCGCGGCGTAGTTGCGGCCGATGCCGAGGACCTTGCTGCGCGGGATGACGGGCGCGAGCAGCCGGGCGTCCGCGAGGGCGACGCGCTCCCCGGTCGGCGCCAGCGCGGCGTACAGCGGGTCCCCCGAGACGACGAGGAGCTCCTCCTCGCCCACCGGGCCCTCGACGATGCCGAAGCGGGGGTCGGAACCGCCGGCGGTGAACCTCGCGATGCGCATGGCCGCCAGCCTAGGGGCGCGCCCGGAGGCGGCCGGGTCCGGGCGCCTACCCCAGGTCGGTCGCGGCGAAGGTGTCGCACTGCGCCGGGTCGCCGGTGCTGAACCCGGTGCTGAACCACCGCTGCCGCTGCTCGGACGTCCCGTGCGTGTACGAGCCGGGGTCGGTGCTGCCGTCGCCGAGGTTCGTCTGGATGAAGTCGTCGCCGATGCGCGCGGCCGCGTCCAGCGCCCGCGCGACGTCGTCGTCGGTGATGTCGCTGATCAGCGGCGCCCCGGAGTCGTCCGGGACGGTCGTGGCGTGGTTCGCCCACGTGCCGGCGTAGCAGTCGGCCTGCAGCTCCAGGCGGACGCTGCCGCTGGTCGGCCCCGTCTCCCCCGGCTGCACCTGGCCCGACGTCCCGACGAGGTCCTGCACGTGGTGGCCGTACTCGTGGGCGAGGACGTAGGCGTCGACGAAGCTGCCGCCCTGGGCGCCGAAGCGGCTCTGCAGCTCGTCGAAGAACGACAGGTCGATGTAGACCAGCTGGTCGGCGGGGCAGTAGAAGGGCCCCGTCCCCGACGACGCGGCGCCGCAGCCGGTCTGGGTGGAGCCGGAGAAGAACACCGTGTCCGACGGCTGGTACCGGCTGCCGAGCAGGCCGCCCCAGTAGTCCTGGATCGACTCGATCTCCGCGACGACCGCGCACTCCCGCTTCGCGTCGGCGTCGGCACCGGTGCGGCAGGAGCCGGCGAGCTCGCTGCCGTCCACGGTCTGGCCCGCGCCCACCTGGTCGAAGGCGGAGCCCGCGGCGGAGTTCGTGCCGCCGCCGTCGCCGCCCCCGCCGAGGACGTTCAGCAGCACCACGACGATGAGGCCGACGATGCCCAGGCCACCGCCCCCGAACGCGAGCCCGCGCCCCGCACCGCCGCCGCGGCGGTCCTGCACGTTGCCGGTGTCGAGACTGGCGTCGTCCCGGAAGTCCACGACCACTCCTCCTGCGGACGACCCTCGTCCTCGCGGGCCAGCGTGGCGGGGATCGGCCCACCGCGCCCGGCGGGACGTCAGCGGCGGGTGACGCCCGAGCTGTGCAGGCCGTGCACGAGGCCGTCGACCAGGGCCTCCCAGCTGGCCTCGACGATGTTGCCGCCGACGCCGACCGTCTGCCAGCTGCGCACGCCGTCGGTGGTCTCGATGAGGACCCGCGTGACCGCGTCGGTGCCGTGGGAGGAGTCGAGGATGCGGACCTTGAAGTCGGCCAGGGTGAACGTCTCGAGCTCGGGGTAGGCGGGCAGCAGCGCCGCCCGCAGCGCCGCGTCGAGCGCGTTGACAGGGCCGTTGCCCTCGCCCGTGGCGATGACCCGCTCGCCGCCGGCCCGCACCTTCACGGTGGCCTCGGAGACACGACCGCCGCCCGCCGTGGACTCGGTGATGACCCGCCAGCTCTCGACGTCGAAGAAGGACGGCCGGACGCCGGTCGTGTACTCCCGCAGCAGCAGGTCGAAGGAGGCGTCGGCGGCCTCGTAGGTGTAGCCCGCGGCCTCGTCGGCCTTCACGCGCTCCGTGAGCCGGCCCAGGGCCTCCCGGTCGCCGGAGAGGTCCACGCCGAGCTCGCGGCCCTTGAGCTCGATGCTCGCGCGGCCCGCCATGTCCGAGACGAGCATCCGCATGTCGTTGCCCACGGCCTGCGGGTCGATGTGCTGGTAGAGGTCGGGGTCGACGCGGATCGCGGACGCGTGCAGGCCGGCCTTGTGGGCGAAGGCGCTCGCCCCGTAGTACGGCGCCCGGTTCACCGGGGGCACGTTGGTGATCTCCGCGACCGCGTGGGTGATGCGGGTGACCTCGCGGAGGGCGCCCTCCGGCAGCACCCGGCGGCCGGCCTTGAGCTCGAGGTCGGCCACGACCGTGACGAGGTCGGCGTTGCCGGTCCGCTCGCCGTAGCCGTTCAGCGTGCCCTGCACGTGGATCGCGCCCGCGTCGATCGCGGCGAGGGAGTTCGCCACGGCGCAGCCGGTGTCGTTGTGGGCGTGGATGCCCAGCGGCACGTCGACGGCCGCGTGCACCTCGGTGACGACGGACGTCACCCACGGCGGGAGCATCCCGCCGTTGGTGTCGCACAGCACGACGACCTCCGCGCCGGCGTCGGCCGCGGCCCGCACGACGGCGAGGGCGTAGGCCGGGTCGTGGCGGTAGCCGTCGAAGAAGTGCTCCGCGTCGAGGAACACGCGGCGGTCCTCGCGGCGCAGCAGCGAGATCGTGTCGGCCACCATCGCGAGGTTCTCCTCGAGCGTGGTCCGCAGCGCGGCCGTGACGTGGCGGGCGTCGCTCTTGGCCACCAGCGTCACCACGGTCGTGCCCGCCTCGAGCAGCGCCCGCACCTGGGGGTCGTCGCCCGCGCGGACCCCGGGCTTGCGGGTCGCGCCGAACGCCGCGAGCACGGAGCGCTCCAGCGTGAGCTCCTTCGCGGCGCGCGCGAAGAACTCGGTGTCGCGCGGGATCGCGCCCGGCCAGCCGCCCTCGACGAACCCGACGCCGAGCTCGTCGAGGTGCGCGGCCACCAGCAGCTTGTCGTGCACCGAGAGGGCGAGACCCTCCTGCTGCGCGCCGTCGCGCAGGGTCGTGTCGTAGACGTCGAAGCGGGCGGACGCCTCCAGCTCAGACAAGGCGGGTCATCCAGCCGTGCGGGTCCTCGGCGCGGCCGTACTGCAGGTCGAGCAGGGCGCTGCGGATCGAGGTGGTGACCTCACCGGGTTCGCCGGTGCCGTGCACGAGCTCGCCGTCGGAGGAGACGAGGCGACCGACGGGGGTGACGACCGCGGCTGTGCCGCAGGCGAAGACCTCCGTGATGCGGCCGGAGGCGACGCCCTCGCGCCACTCGTCGACGCTCACGCGGCGCTCGGTGACCTGGTGGCCGCGGTCGGCGGCGAGCTGCAGGATCGAGGAGCGGGTGATGCCCTCGAGGATCGTGCCCGTGAGCTCCGGGGTCAGGATGCTGCCGTCGTCGTGGACGAAGAACAGGTTCATCCCGCCCAGCTCCTCCACCCAGCGGCGCTCGGTGGAGTCGAGGAAGCACACCTGGTCGCAGCCGTGGGCCGACGCCTCGTCCTGCGCGGACAGGCTCGCGGCGTAGTTCCCGCCGCACTTGGCCGAGCCGGTCCCGCCCAGGGCGGCGCGCGTGTAGTTCTCCGACAGCCAGATCGACACGGGCTTCAGCCCCCCCGGGAAGTAGCTGCCCGCGGGCGAGGCGATCGCGAGGTAGGTGACCTCGCGGGCCGGGCGCACCCCGAGGAACGACTCCGTGGCCACCATGAACGGGCGCAGGTAGAGGGAGGACTCGCCCCCGCTGGGGACCCACGCCTCGTCGGCGCGCACGAGCGCCGCGATCGAGGCGAGGAACGCCTCCTGCGGCAGCTCGGGCAGCGCGAGGCGCTGCGCGGAGCGGGCGAAGCGGGCCGCGTTCGCCTCGGGCCGGAACGACCACACGCTGCCGTCGTCGTGGCGGTAGGCCTTCAGCCCCTCGAAGATCTCCTGCGCGTAGTGCAGGACCGCGGCGGCCGGGTCGAGCTGCAGCGGGCCGTAGGGCACCACGCCCGCGTCGTGCCAGCCCTCGCCGGACGTCCACACCGCCCGCGCCATGTGGTCGGTGAAGTACCGCCCGAACCCGGGGCTCTCGAGGATCTCCGCACGCCGGGCGCTCGCCACGGTCGCCGACGAGGCGGTGAGGGGGAACTCCAGGGCGGTGGTCGTGGCGCTCATGCGCTGATCTCCTCGGGCGACGGGTGCGGCCCCGCCGACGGCTGGCGGGACGCCTCGACGGTACCGCCGCGACCCCCGCTCGACGGGGGTGCGGCGGTCCCCGTCTCGGCGGGGTGGTGGTGGTTCAGGCGGTGGCGAGCTCGGCGAGCGCGTCGCCGACGGTCTGGGTGCTGCGCGGGCCGGACACCTCGCCGGAGGCGCGCCGCGCGAGGTCGGCGGTCACGGCGCCGTCGACCCGGCGCGAGGCCGCGTCGAGGCCGAGGTGGTCCAGCAGCAGGGCGACGCTCAGCACGGCGGCCGTCGGGTCGGCCAGCTGCTTGCCGGCGATGTCCGGCGCCGAACCGTGCACGGGCTCGAACATGCTGGGCGCCGTGCGGTCCGGGTTGATGTTGCCCGACGCCGCGAGGCCGATGCCGCCGGTGATCGCGGCGGCCAGGTCGGTGAGGATGTCGCCGAACAGGTTGTCGGTGACGATCACGTCGAAGCGCGACGGGTTGGTGACCATGAAGATGGTCGCGGCGTCCACGTGCAGGTAGTCCACGGCCACGTCGGGGAACTCCGCGCCCACCGCGTCGACCGTGCGCCGCCACAGGTGCCCGGCGTGCACGAGGACGTTGTGCTTGTGCACCAGCGTGAGCTTCTTCCGCGGGCGGGCCTGCGCGCGGCGGAAGGCGTCGCGCACGACGCGCTCGACGCCGTAGGCGGTGTTGACGCTGACCTCGGTCGCGATCTCGTGGGGCGTGCCGACCCGCAGCGCACCGCCGTTGCCGACGTAGGGCCCCTCGGTGCCCTCGCGCACGACGACGAAGTCGACCGCACCCGGGTCGCCCAGGGGCGTCGGGACGCCGGGGAAGAGGGTGGACGGGCGGAGGTTCACGTAGTGGTCCAGCTCGAAGCGCAGCTTCAGCAGCAGGCCCCGCTCGAGGACCCCGCTCGGCACGCTCGGGTCACCGACGGCGCCCAGCAGGATCGCGTCGTGGCCGCGGACCTCGGCGAGCACCGAGTCCGGCAGGGCCTCGCCCGTCGCGTGCCAGCGGCGCGCACCGAGGTCGTACTCGGTGGTCTCGACGCGCTGGCCGGTCCCCTCCAGCACGGCGTGCAGCACCTTCCTGGCCTCGGCCGTCACCTCGGTCCCGATGCCGTCGCCCGGGATGACCGCCAGTCGCAGTGTGTCCGCCATGAGCGGCGAGGGTAGCGGCGACCCGGACGACCATCCAGCATGCGGTCACCGCGTCTCGGCATGCGGACACCGCCGTCCGCCGGCCGCGGCCTCCACCCCGGGGGTGACGCGGCGCTCCGCCCGCAGGCTGACGCCGCGCGGGCACCCGCCCGCCTACGCTCGGCAGGTGCCGCAGGAGACCCTCGTCGACCGCACGAGCGCCTGGTTCCGCGACCACGTCCTGCTCGTCGACAGCGCGCTGGCCGCGGTCATCACGCTCGTCGGCCTCTACCAGGCGGGCGCCTACGGCGTCGCCGCCACGTTCTGCGCCCTGCTCCTGTGCGCCCCCCTGGCGCTGCGCCGCGTGCAGCCCGCCCTGTCCGGGGTCGTCGTCGCCGTCGGGGGCCTGCTGCAGCTGCAGCAGGTGAACACGGCCCTGCTCGCCGACGTCGCCGTGCTCTTCTCCCTGTACGCGCTCGCGGCCTACGCGCCCCGGTGGGCGTCGCTGGGGGGGCTGGTCCTGGCCCTGATCGGGTCGGCGCTGGTGGCGCTGCGCTACTACAGCCTCGAGGGCTTCGTGGTCCTCGCGATCGTCGCGCTGTTCTCGGCCGTCACCTCCCTCGCCAGCTGGGCGCTGGGCAGCTTCCAGCGGGTGCGGCGCCAGTACGTCGAGCAGCTGGCCGAGCGCGCCCGGCTGCTGGAGGTGGAGCGGGAGAACGAGTCCCGCCTGGCCGTGACCGGCGAGCGCCAGCGCATCGCCCGGGAGATGCACGACGTCGTGGCCCACTCCCTGTCGGTGATCATCGCCCAGGCCGACGGCGGCCGGTACGCCGCGCGCACCGACCCGGCGGTCGGGGTCGACGCGCTGGAGACGATCTCGGCGACGGGCCGGCAGGCGCTGACCGACATGCGCAGCCTGCTCGGCGTCCTGCGGACCGGGCCCGGCGACGAGCGGACGCCGCAGCCCGACGTCTCCCGCATCCCCGACCTCGTGCAGGGCGTGCGGGCCAGCGGCCTCGACGTCACCGTCGACGTCGCGGGCACGCCGCGCCCCCTGCCCCCGGCCGTGCAGCTCGCCGCCTACCGGATCGTCCAGGAGTCCCTGACCAACGTGCTCAAGCACGCCGGGCCGGCCGCCTCCGCCCACGTCGAGGTGCGCTGGGACGCCGACGCCCTGCGCCTGGCCGTGGACGACGACGGCCGCGGGGCGTCCGCGCTCGTGCCCGCCGCACCCGGCGGTCAGGGCCTGCTCGGGATGTCCGAGCGGGCCCGCCTGCACGGGGGGTCGGTGACCGCCGCCCCCCGCCCCGGCGGCGGGTTCCGCGTCGCCGCCACGCTGCCCTGTCCCCGCTGACCACCACCTCCGACTCCGCCTCCGACCAGCTCCGACGAAGGGTTCCCGTGACCTCCCCCTCCCCCGACGCCCCCGCGGGCGCGGTCCGCGTCGTGCTCGTGGACGACCAGCAGCTGGTCCGCGCGGGTTTCCGCATGGTCATCGACTCCCAGCCCGACCTGGTCGTCGTCGGCGAGGCCTCCGACGGTGCCGCCGCCGTCGAGCTCGTCGCCCGGACGGCGTGCGACGTGGTGCTGATGGACGTCCGCATGCCGCAGCTGGACGGGATCGAGGCCACCCGCCTCATCACCGCCCAGCCGGAGCCGCCCCGCGTGGTGGTGCTGACGACGTTCGACATCGACGAGTACGTGGTCGCCGCGATCGGCGCCGGCGCCAGCGGGTTCCTGCTGAAGGACGCGCCGCCGGAGGAGATGCTCGCCGCGGTCCGCACCGTGCACTCCGGCGACGCCGTCATCGCCGCGAGCTCCACCCGCCGTCTCCTGCAGCACGTCGGGCCCCTGCTGCGCGACGCGTCGGGGTCACCGACCACGGCCGCGCGGGGCCTGCCGGCGGACCTCACGCCCCGCGAGCTGGAGGTGCTGGTCTGCATGGCCCACGGCCTGTCGAACACCGAGATCGCCCGCCGGTTCGTCGTGTCCGAGGCGACCGTCAAGACCCACGTGGGCCGGGTGCTGCACAAGACGCAGTCCCGCGACCGCGTGCAGGCCGTCGTCCTGGCCTACTCCGCGGGGCTCGTGCAGCCCGGCGAGGTGCTGCGCGACGCCCGCTGAGCCGTTCCGTCAGGACGCCTCGCCGCGGCGCACGAAACCCGACTCGTAGGCGACCACGACCGCCTGGACCCGGTCGCGCACCCCGAGCTTCGCGAGCACGCGGGCCACGTGCGTCTTCACGGTCGTCTCGGCGACGACGAACTCCGCGGCGATCTCGGCGTTGGACAACCCGCGCGCGACGAGCCGCAGCACCTGCAGCTCGCGCTCGGTCAGGCCGCGCAGCCGGGCGGGCCGCTCGCCGGGGGCACCCTCGGGCGTCCCGGCCGCGAAGCGCTCCACCAGCCGCCGGGTGATGGACGGTTCGACCAGGGCGTCGCCCGTCGCGGCGACCCGCACCGCGGACACCAGCCGCGAGGCGGGCGCGTCCTTGAGCAGGAACCCGCAGGCCCCCGCCCGCAGGGCCCGCACGACGTACTCGTCGAGGTCGAACGTCGTCAGCACGACGACGCGCGGCGCCTCCTGCCCGGGGCCCTGCGGCAGGGCCAGGACGCGCTCGGTCGCCGCCAGCCCGTCCAGGCGCGGCATCCGCACGTCCATGAGGACCACGTCGGGGCGCAGCGTGCGGGCCAGGTCCACGGCCTCCAGGCCGTCGGCCGCCTCGCCGACCACCTCGATGCCGGGTTCGGACTCGAGGATGACCCGGAACCCGGCGCGCAGCAGGCGCTGGTCGTCGGCCAGCAGGACCCGGATCACCACCGCGCCAGTGTGGCGCTCCCGGCGCTCGCCAGGGGGGAGTTCCGGTGCGTCCCCCGCGGCGGCCCCCACCGCCGCCGCCGCGACGTCCCCGAGGTCGTCGTCGCGTCGTCGTCCTCGCGGAGGACGCGGCGGCGCGAGGTCGTCCTCGCTGCGGACGACCGCACCCCCGCTCCCTCCCTAGCGTCGTCCTCACCGGAGCGAAGGTCGTTCCGCGGGAAGGGGAAAGCTCATGTCCAGCTCCGTCCGGGGGGTGCGGCCGGCCGACGTCGTGCTCGCCGCGCTCCTCACCGCCCTCGGCGCGTTCCTCATGGTGCAGAACGTCCTCGCGGGGCCCGGGGAGGCCACCCGCATCGATTCGCACTCGTGGGCCCTGCTGCCCGTGTTCGCCCTGACGACGCTGCCGGTGCTGTGGTGGCGCCGCGGCGTCGTGGGCGTCCTGCTCGTCTCGGCCGCCGCCATGGGCGTCCACGTCCTCGCCTTCGGCTGGCTGATCCGCTGCGGCGCAGGACTGCCCCTGGCGCTCGTGCTGGCCTTCCTCGTGGGCCGTCAGCTGCGCGGCCGGCGGGCCGCCGTCGGGTTCCTGCTCGGCGTCGTGCTCCAGGCCCTTGTCCTGGTGCAGGACTCGGCAGCAGGATTCGGCGTCCTGCCGTTCACCGTCGTCCTGGCCGGCGTGGCGTGGGCGGCCGGGTGGGGGGTGCAGCGCCGCGCCACCCGCGCGGCGACTGCCCCCGCCGCCCGCGGGGTGCGTGCGGGCGTGTGACGCAGGACCTGGCTCGGGAGGGGGCGGCGGCCGTGGGCGCGAGGACGGCGGTGGGAGCAGCGGTGGTGTGGGACGACCGCCGCGTGCGGGCGGTCGACGTCGCCCTGGCGGGCGCGCTCAGCACCCTCGTGGTGCTCCTGGTCGTGATGGTCGTCGAGGACGACGACCCGGCCACCCGCGCCGGCTCGCAGTCCTGGTGGATGCTCCCGGTGTTCCTCGCGGCGACGGTGCCGCTCGTGTGGTGGCGCCGCTCGCTCGTCGCCGTGACGGCGACCGCCGTCGTGGCGGTGGGCCTGCACGACCTGCTCTTCGGGCCCGTGGTGCGCTGCGGAGCCGGGCTGCCGCTGGCCTTCACGCTCGCCTTCCTCGCCGGCGCTGCGGGCGGCCGCCGGCGCGGGGTCGTGCCGCTCGGCCTGACGGCGCTGCTGGCGGCGGTGGTCCTCGTCCGCGACACCGCGGCCGGGCCGGAGCTGCTCCCCGTGGTGCTGGTCGTCCTGGCGGCGCTCTGGGGGACGGGCCTGGTCGCCCGCAGCCGCTCGGAGCTGGCCGCGCAGCTGCGGCGCAGCACCGCGGAGCTGCGGGCGGTGCGCGACGAGCGGACCGCGCTGGAGGTCCTCGACGACCGGGCGCGGATGTCCACCGAGCTCGAGACCCTGCTGGGCGAGCGGCTGCGCCGGCTGGAGGCGACGGCCGAGGCCGGCGCCGCGGCGGGCGCCCCCGGGGCCACCCGCGAGGCGCTGGAGGTCCTCGAGGCGGAGGGCCGGCGCACCCTGGGCGACGTCCGCGAGGTCGTCGGGGTGCTGCGGGGCGGTGAGACGTCGCTGGCCCCGACGCCCTCGATCGCCCACCTCGACGCGCTGCTGGCCGGGCACCCGGGGGTCGAGCTCGACGTCCGCGGCGAGCCCCGGGTTCTGCCCGCGAGCGTCGAGCTGTCGGCCTACCGGGTGGTCGAGCACCTCCTGGAGGTGCTGGGCACCGGGCCGGGCGACGTGGCGCGCGCGCACGTCACGGTCTCGCTGCGCTTCGCCGACGACGTCCTGGAGGTCACCGTCGCCGGGCCGGTGACGCGCGGCACCGACACCCGCGGGGCCGTCTCGCGCGCCCGGGAACGCGTCCGCCTGCACGCGGGCGCCCTGGACGCCACGGTCGCGCGGGGGCGGGCCCGCGTGGTCGCGCAGCTCCCGGTCACGAGCGGGTGACCCCGTGCGCCGCGCCGAGCCGGTGCTCCTGCTGCTCGCCGCCCTGCTCCTGACGCTGGGCCCGCTCGCGGGAACCGGCTGGCCCGGCGCGCCACTGGACCGGCTGGCGGCCCTGGCCACGGCCGCGGGGGCCTGCACCGCCGTCGCGTGGCGGCGGCACCCCGCGGTGGTCGTCGTCGTGGGGCCGCTGCTCGTCCTGAGTCCGCTGGCCACGGGGTACTCGCCCCCCGACACCGTCCTGATCGTCCTGCTGGCGTTCGCGGCGCTCGCCGCGGAGCGCTTCGGCGGCCGGGCGGCGTGGCTGGCCGCGGCCGGCCTGGTGGGCTGCCTCGCCGCCGTCTACGCGGTCACCGGCGACACCAGCCCGGGCGTCCTCGTCCTCGTGCTGCCGGGGTTCGCCGCGGGGACGGTGCTGCGGTGGCGGCGGCGCACGGCCGAGCAGCTCGCCGAGCGCGCGCGGGAGCTGGAGCGCGAGCGGGACCTCTTCGCGACCGTCTCGGTCGACAACGAGCGGGCCCGGATCGCGACCGAGCTGCACGACATCGTCGGGCACGCGCTGAGCGTGGCCGTCGTGCAGGCCGCGGCCGGGCAGCGGCTGCTGGACTCCTCGCCGGACGACGCGCGCGAGGCCCTGGACGTCATCGCCGCGTCCGTGCGGCAGGGCCGGGTGGACCTGCGGCGGCTGGTCGAGCTGCTCGGCGGCGACTCCCCCGACGAGCGCGCGGGGCCGGGCCCCGACTTCCGGGAGCTGGAGGAGACCATCGCCCGCGCCGCCCGCAGCGGGCTGCGCGTCACCTGGCGGGTCGAGGGCGTCGCGGGCGTGGCCGCCGCCCCGGCCCACGTCGCCTTCCGCGTGGTGCAGGAGGGGCTCACCAACGCCCTGCGCCACGCCCCGGGCTCCACGGTCCGCGTGCTCCTCCAGCGTCCGGAGGGGGCCGGCGACCTCCTGGTGCGCGTCGAGAACGCCGCACCCCCGGCGGGCGCGGGCCCGGACCTGCCCGGCGGCGGCCGGGGTCTGCGCGGGCTGCGCGAGCGGGTGCTGGCCGCGGGCGGCAGCTTCACCGCGGGCCCCGACGCGGCGCACGGCTGGTCGGTCGAGGCGCGGCTGCCCGTCCGCGCCGGGTGAGCGCCGACGACGCGCCGGCACCGCCGCCGGCGCGGGACACTCGTGTGCGTGAGCACCGTGGGAGCACCGAGGCGCGACGCGCGCACCCTGCGCCGCTGGCGCCAGTACCTGGCCGACGAGCGGGCCGAGGCCGCGGTGTACCGGGACCTCGCGAGCCGCCGGCACGGCGAGGAGCGCGAGATCCTGCTCGCCCTGGCCGAGGCCGAGGGCCGCCACGCCGCGCACTGGGAGGACCTGCTCGGCATCGACGTCGGCCTGCCGCTGCGCGGTGACCTCCGCACCCGCGTGCTGGCCTTCCTGGCGCGCCACTTCGGTTCCGTGTTCGTCCTCGCCCTCGTCCAGCGCGCCGAGGCGCGCTCCCCCTACGCCGACGACGCCGACGCGACCGAGGCCATGGCGGCCGACGAGCGCATCCACGGCGAGGTGGTGCGCGGGCTCGCGACCCGGGGCCGGGCCCGGCTCTCGGGGACGTTCCGCGCGGCGGTGTTCGGGGCCAACGACGGGCTCGTGTCGAACCTCTCCCTCGTCCTGGGGATCTCCGCGGGCGGTGCCGGGCAGCGCACCGTGCTGCTGGCCGGCGTCGCGGGCCTGCTCGCGGGTGCCCTGTCGATGGGCGCCGGGGAGTACGTGTCCGTGCGCTCGCAGCGGGAGCTCCTCGAGGCCTCGACGCCGGACCCCGAGGCGGACTCGGCCGTCGGGAACCTCGACGTGGACGCCAACGAGCTCGCGCTGGTCTACCGCGCCCGCGGGATGGACGCGGCGCAGGCCGAGGCGCACGCCGCCGAGGTCCTCGGCGGGCTGCGGCCGGAACCCGCGGCGGACGTCGAGGACGAGCACGAGGCCGTCGGCACGGGTCTCGGGGCCGCGACGTCCAGCTTCCTGTTCTTCGCCTCCGGTGCGGTGATCCCCGTGCTGCCCTTCCTGTTCGGGCTCGCGGGAGGCACCGCGCTGGTCGTGGCGACCGTCCTCGTCGGCCTCGCGCTGCTCGGCACCGGAGCCGTCGTCGGCCTCCTCTCGGGCGGGCCGCCGCTGCGGCGGGCGGTGCGGCAGCTGGCGATCGGGTGCGCCGCGGCCGCGATCACCTACGGGCTCGGGACGCTGTTCGGCACGACGACCGGCTGAACCCGGGGCGGCGCCGGTCTCCCCCCGGGGGATGACGTGGCGCCCGCCGCGCTCCGCCTCCCGGAGGAGACCGGCCCGGCCGGAGATCACCGTGCGGCCCGACGTCGCGGGAACCGCTGCGTCCCTAGCGTCGAGGGGTAGGCAGAAACCCCTCCCGGGGACCCGGGACGCACCGCAGCAGGAGGCCTCCGTGCCCGAACCCCACCCGACCCGCACCGCTCCCCCGCCCCGCCGTCCCGCGGAGGCGGCCGTCTCGGCCGTCGCGCTGACGAAGACGTACGGCCGCGGCGACGCCGCCGTCACGGCGCTGGACGCGGTGGACGTGACGTTCGACCGGGCCGCGTTCACGGCCATCATGGGGCCGTCGGGATCCGGCAAGTCCACGCTGATGCACTGCCTCGCAGGCCTGGACACCGCCACCAGCGGCCAGGTGTTCCTGGGCGGCACGGCACTCACGGCGCTGCGCGACCGCGAGCTCACCGTCCTGCGCCGCGACCGCATCGGCTTCGTGTTCCAGTCGTTCAACCTCCTGCCCGTCCTGGACGCGCAGGAGAACGTGCTGCTGCCGCTGCAGCTGGCCGGGCGCCGTCCCGACGAGCAGTGGCTGCGCGACGTGGTCGCGCGCCTCGGTCTCGGCGACCGGCTGCACCACCGCCCCCACGAGCTGTCCGGCGGCCAGCAGCAGCGGGTCGCGGTCGCCCGCGCCCTGCTGCCTCGCCCGGACGTCGTGTTCGCCGACGAACCCACCGGGAACCTCGACTCCCGCTCCGGCGCAGAGGTCCTGGGCCTGCTGCGCGGCAGCGTCCGGGAGTTCGGGCAGACCGTCGTGATGGTGACCCACGACCCGGTCGCCGCCAGCTACGCCGACCGCGTCGTCCTGCTCGCCGACGGCCGCGTGGCCGGGGAGATCTCCGCCCCGACCACCGACGACGTCGTCGACGCCCTGCGCACCCTGGGGGTCTGAGCCGGTGCTGACCACCACCCTCGCCCAGGTCCGCGCGCACGCCGGCCGGGTGCTGGCGTCCTGCCTCGCGATCGTCATCGCGGTCGGGTTCGTCGTCGCGACGCTCTGCCTGAACGCCTCCTCCCGCGCCAGCGTCCTGGACGCCGTCGGCGCGCAGTACCGCGGTTCCGCGGTGGTCCTGTCGGAGACCGGCGATCGCGCGGAGGGCGCACCCGACCCGCTCGCGGCGGCCGCCACCGCCGTCGCCGCCCTGCCCGGGGTGCGGGCGACCGCGCTCGACCGGACCACCCCGGTGCAGCTGCGGCTGCCCGGGCGCAGCGGCAGCAGCTTCGCCGTGGCCACCGGGCTCGCCGACGACCCGGGCCTGCGCTGGCAGCGCGTGTCCGCCGGGCGGCTGCCCACCGGCCCGGACGAGATCGCCGTGTCCGAGCGCACCGGGGCCGGAGTCGGCACCGTCGTGACCCTGACGCCCGAGGACCTCGGGGAGGTCGACGCGGTCCCGCCCGCGCCCCGGGAGGTCCGCGTCGTCGGCGTCGTCGACCTCCGCGGCGACCCGCGGGCCGGGGTGACCGGCCAGGTCTTCGCCTCCGACGCCGACCTGACCACCTGGGGCGCCGCGACGGCGGACCTGCTGCGCGTGGCCGCCGCCCCGGGCGCGGACGTCGCCGCCCTGCGCGACGCGGTCACCGCCGCCGTCCCCGCGGCCGAGGTCCTCACGGGCGACGAGGCGGCCGCCCAGGCCGCGGCCGCCTTCACGGGCGACGCCGCCAACCTCACGAGCGTGCTGCTCGTCTTCGGGGCGGTGGCCGTCCTGGTCGCCGCCCTCGTCATCGCCAACACCTTCGCGGTGCTCGTGGCGCAGCGGACCCGGGAGCTGGCGCTGCTGCGCTGCGTCGGCGCCACCAGCGGGCAGGTCGCGCGCAGCGTCCTCGCCGAGGCCGCCGTGGTGGGGGTCCTCGCGTCCGCCGCCGGCGTGGGCGCGGGGGTCGGCCTCGCGGCGGCGGTCTCGGCGCTGGTCTCGCGCACGACCTCCCCGATCCCGCTGGGCGCGGTCGTCGTGCCGGCCTCCGCCGTCGCGGTGGGCCTCGTGCTGGGCACGGCCGTGACGGTGCTGGCCGCCCTCGCCCCGGCGCGCGGCGCGACGCGCGTCGCCCCCCTGGCCGCCCTGCGCCCCGTCCAGCCGCCGCCGGTGCGCTCGCGCGCCGGGGCGCTGCGCCTCGCCCTCGGCCTCGTCGTGCTCGTCCCGTCGGCGGTGGCGCTCGTCGTGCTCTCCCGCGCGGGCATGCTGACGGCGGCGGTGGGGGCCGGCGCCCTGAGCTTCCTCGGGGTGCTGCTGCTCGCGCGGCGCCTCGTCCCGGCCGCGGTGTCGGTCGCCGGGCTGCTCGTGCGCCCCCTCGGCGGGGTCCCGGCGCGCCTCGCGCAGGGCAACGCGCTGCGCAACCCGCGCCGCACGGCCGCGACCGCCACGGCGCTGCTGATCGGCGTGACCCTCACGTCGGCCATGGTGGTCGGCGCGGCGTCCACCCGGGCCACCGCGACGCAGGCCCTGGTCGCCGGCTACCCGACCGACGTGGTCGTCGAGGGCGCCGACGCGGTGCCCACCGACGTGCAGGGGCGCATCGCCGCGGTCCCCGGGGTGGCGGGCACCTCACCCGTGACGACCGGCGAGGTCAGCGGGCCGCGGGAGACGACCGCGGGCGCGCAGGGGGTGGAGGCGTCGGCCGCCGGCGTCGTCCGCTCGCAGCAGCGCTCGCCCCTGCCCCGCGACGGCGAGGCCGTGCTGTCCGTGTCGGCCGCCGACACCTTCGGGGTCGCCGACGGCGGCACCCTGCCCCTGACCGGCAGCGCCGGGACGCAGGAGCTGCGGGTGCGGGTCGCTCCGGACAGCGAGCAGTTCCTCGTGCTGACCGCGGCCGACCTGCGGCGACTGGACGGTGCGGCCGCGGTGACCGTGGTGTGGGTGCGCCTGGCCGACGCCGGCGACCGGGCGCAGGAGCGGGCGGTCGACGCGGTCACCGACGTCGTCACGGACAGCCTGCCCAGCAGCAGCGTCAGCGGCGTCGTCGCGGAGCGCAGCTCCTACGACCAGCTGCTGCGGACGTTCCTGCTCGTCGTGACCGGTCTGCTGGGCGTCGCGGTCGTCATCGCCCTGCTCGGCGTGGGCAACACGCTCGCGCTCTCGGTCGTCGAGCGCCGGCAGGAGTCGGGGCTGCTGCGGGCGCTGGGCCTGACCCGGGGGCAGCTGCGGGCGCAGCTGGCCTGGGAGGCGCTGCTCGTGGCGGGGGTCGCCGCGGTGCTGGGCGTCGTCCTCGGCAGCGGGTACGGCCTCGCGGGGACCGCGGCCGTCCTGTCGGCGGAGGCCCCGGTCGTCCTCGCGCTGCCCTGGGCGCAGCTCGCGGGCATCGTCGCGGTCGCCGCGGGCGCCGGGGTGCTCGCCTCGGTGCTCCCGGCGCGGCGGGCGGCGCGGACGTCGCCGGTCGCCGCCATCGCGGGGTGACGGCGGGGTGAGGGGCGCGCGCGGACCGTGGAGGGGACGGTCCGCGCGCGCCCCTCAGCCGGTCCGTCGCACCCCGCACCAGGACGTGGCGACGTGCCACTCTGGGTGACGACCCGCGCAGGGCGGGCGCCGACCCGGGGAGACCGCCGTGACCCGCACGCTCCGCGCCACCGCCCTCGCGGCCCTCGCCGTCGTCCTGACCGCCGCGCCCGCCCAGACCGGAACCGCGGGCCGCGGCGCCGGAGACGCCGTCACCGTGCGGGAGAGCCGGGTGGAGCTGACGCCCCCGCTGGCGACCCGCCCGATGGACGAGCAGTGCGCCGTCGGCGGGTTCAACCACCCGTTCTGCGGGCGCGTGGTCCTCGACGTGACGCTCGCCGGGTTCGACGCCTACGGGGGCGTCCCGGTCTGCACCGACCCGGACGACTGCTCCGCCGAGGCGCCGCTGGCGACCTCCACCGGGGGCCGCGCGCGGGTGGACGTGCTGGTCCGCTGCGCGGGTGAGTGGTTCCCCCGCGTGCGGTCGCTGCCCGTCGTCGTCGAGGCCGGTCCCGGTCCCTCCGACGTCTCCCCCGCGAGCCGGGTCGACAGCGACGCGGCGCGGCTCGTGTTCTCGTTCCTCCTGCCCAGCCCCTCGGAGATCGGCGCCTGCGGCCCCGGCGCCACGCTGCTGGGCGCCGAGGTGGTGCGCTCGCTGAGCCTGGAGTTCACGGGCGCCGCCGCCGGGGTCCCGTCCTGGACCACGCGTCTGCCGGGCGTGCACCGGGTTCCGCTGGGCCGCTGACCCGCGCGGTGGTGACGAGTCGACGGTCCTCCGGCGTCGACCGGCTCCTCAGAAGTCGAACAGGTTGCCCCGCAGGCCCCCACCGCCGAACTCGCGGCGCAGCACGCCGCGCCGGCGCAGGACCGGGACCAGCTCGTCGAGCACCCGGTGCACGGTCACGGGGTGCAGGTCGCCCGAGAACAGGAACCCGTCGTTGTCGGCGTCCTCGCCGAGCTCCTCGACGAAGTCGGCGAACTCCTCCGCCGTCCCGACGAAGCCCGCCCGCTCGCTGACGCGGCCCTTGCGGGCCTTGCGGGTGAGCACCTCCCGCAGCGGGGTCGAGGCGCCGTCGTCGCCGAGCAGCCCGCGGATCGTGCCGCGCGAGACGTGGTCGCCGAACACCGCGGGGTCGACCGGGGCGTCGAGCGGCAGGACGGTGAGGTCGGTCTCGAGGTCGCTGGAGAACCCCTCCGCGACCTGGCGCAGCACCGCCTCGGACGGGTGGCGCGAGGTGTGGACGACGCGGTCGGCCTCCTCGGCGCTCGGCACGATCTCGGGCTTGACGACGAACAGGACGCGCAGGTCGCCCGCCTTGCGGCCGGCCGGGGCGGCCGCGTCGAGCACCTTCTCGCGGTAGTCCCGGACGCTGCCCGCGTCCAGCGGCGCGAGGGCCAGCTGCACGTCGGAGCGGGTTCCCGCGAAGGCCAGCCCGCGCGGGGATCCCCCGGGGGACACCACGACCGGGTCGCCGTCCTCGAACGGCAGGGCGTTCAGGGGGCCGGCGACCGTGAAGTGCTCGCCGGCGTGGCGGAACGGGCGGATGCGGTCGCCGTCGGCGAAGCGGCCCGAGACGGGGTCGGCGATCAGCGCCTCCTCGTCCCAGCTGTGCCAGAGCCGGCGCACGACGTCGATCCACTCCTCGGCGCGGTCGTACGCCGCGCCGTGGGGCAGGGGTTCGAGCCCGACGTGCCGGGCGCTGCCGACGTCCGTCACGAGGTTGATGCCGAACCGGCTGCCGGAGAGGTGCTGCAGCGTCGCGGCCTGGCGGGCCGCGAGGTAGGGCGGGGTGACGCCCGCGTTGACGGTCGGGACCAGGCCGAGGTTCGTCGTGGCCTCGAACAGGTAGGGCGCCAGCAGGAGCGGGTCGTGCTTGGGGCCGCCGTAGGCGGAGCGCACCCGCAGGCCCAGCGTGTCGTCGTCGCCGAGCGACAGCGCGTCCTCCATCACCACGAGGTCCAGGCCCGCCTGGTCGAGCTCCCGCGCCGCCTGCTGGTACAGCTGCGGCCGCGTCCACCGGTAGTCCCAGTCCTGGGCGGGGTGGCCCCAGCCCTGCGGCCCGAACCCCCGCGAGAAGAACCACCCGAAGTGCTGCAACCGGCCCACGCCTCAGCCCTCCAGCGCGGGGGCGAGCACGAGCGCGGCGAGGTCGTCGGCCCCCTCGTGGAGGTCGCGGTCGTGGGCTCCCTCGTCCGCGGCCAGCACCGTGCGCGCCGCGGCCAGCCCGCGCCGCAGGTCCTCGAGGAGGTCCTCGGGTTCCTCCAGCCCGATCGAGAGCCGGACGAGCCCGGGCCAGATGCCGCCGGCGAGGCGCTCGGCCTCGGTCCGGTGCGCGTGCGTCGTGGACGCGGGGTGCAGGACGAGGGAGCGCACGTCGCCGATGTGCGTCATCCGGCTGAACAGCTCGACGGCGTCCACGAAGCGCTGCGCCGCAGCCTCTCCGCCGGCGAGGGTGATGCCGAACACGGAACCGGCGCCGCGGGGCAGGTAGCGCCGGGCCAGGTCGTGCGACGGGCTGGAGGTCAGCCCCGCGTGGTCGACCGCGACGACCTCGGGCTGCTGCTCCAGCCACTGCGCCAGCAGCAGCGCGGTCGCGCTGTGGCGCGCGACCCGCAGCGACAGCGTCTCGATCCCCTGCTGCAGCAGGAAGGCGTTCAGCGGCGACATGGTCGGCCCGAGCCGCGCGGCGATCACGGCGCGCGTGTACTCGACGTAGGCGCGCGGGCCGTACCGCTCGGTCCAGCTGCGGCCCGCAAGCGCGCGCGAGGGTGCGGTGAGGTGGGAGGAGCGGCCGGGCACGGCCGCGTGGTCGAACCCCTCACCCGTCACGAGCACCCCGCCCAGCGAGGCCCCGTGCCCCGCGAGGAACTTGCTGGCCGAGTGCACGACGACGTCCGCGCCGTGCTCCAGCGGGCGCAGCAGGTACGGCGTCGCGAGGGTGTTGTCGACGACCAGCGGAGCCCCGTGCGCGTGCGCCACACCGGCCACGCCCGCGACGTCGAGGACGTCGTTCTTGGGGTTCGGGATCGACTCCCCGAACAGCGCGCGCGTGGTGGGCCGCAGCTTCGCGCGCCACTCGTCGAGGTCGCGCGGGTCCTCGACGAAGTCGACCTCGATGCCGAAGCGGGCGAAGTTCTCGCGGAACAGCCCGCGGGTGCCCTCGTAGAGGCTGGCGGAGGACAGCAGGTGGTCACCGGACTGCAGCAGCCCCAGCAGGGCCACGGTGATGGCGGCCTGGCCGCTGCCGACGAGGATCGCGTCGACCCCGCCCTCCAGGCGCGCGAGGCGCCGCTCCACGGCCGCGTTCGTGGGGTTGGCGTTGCGGGAGTAGGTGTAGCCGTCGTCGTCCCCGGCGAAGCGGGCCCGCGCGTCGGCGAAGCTCTCGAACACGAAACCGGCGGTCAGGTAGATGGGCGCCACCCGGGCGCCGAAGCCGGCGTCCGGCAGGTCCCCGCCGTGCACCTGCTGGGTGGCGAACCCCGCGCCGGCGGCCAGGCCGGGAGGGGTGGACGGCAGGCCTGAGGACGGGGCTGCGGACGGTGCCGGAGACGGAGCGGGGGACGGCAGACGGGACACGGGGAGGACCTCTCGGGACGCGGTCGCGCGCAGAGCAGGGCAGGGCAGCGCGACGGGAGCAGGGGGTCGCCCGGCGGGCGGCAGCGCGGCCGGGCGGGACGCCGGCGCCGGGCAGGCGGCGACGTCGGTGGGTCGGTGGAGCGGGCGCGTCAGCCCCGACAGGTCCCACCGGCCGTGCGGCGCAGGTCGAGGTGCAACCGCCGGGAGAGGTGCGTCACCACGGGGGCGACGAGGGGTGCGGGGCGCTGGGCGACGACGAGCTGGACCACGGAACTCCTCCATCGGCTTGGCGGTAGCACCAACCCCGGGGGGCGGTTGCTGCGGCGTCGTCGAGCCAAGTCTCTCGGCCGCTCTGGATGGTGAGCCCAGTGGACGCCACCGCCGGGTGCGGTGTCAAGCGCTTCACCCGGGTGGGGGCGGGTGCGGCTCAGCGCACCCGGCGCACGCGGATCGGCCCCTTGGCCGTCGACGGGTCGACGACCCGGCCGCCCTGGGTGATCTCCGCCTCGCCCGCGGCGACCATGCGGCGGGCCGCGGCCCGCGCGGGTTCCATGAGGTCGCGCCACTCGTCGCCGCCCACGGCGCGGGCCACCTCGCTGGGGCACACGGTGGCCGAGGCCGCGCGCGCGGCGAGCAGCTCGCGCAGCGCCGCGTCGAGGGAGGCGTCCACGCCGGCCCCCGCGCCCTTGGAGCGGCGGCGGCAGGCGTCGGAGCAGTAGCGGACCTCGTCCCAGCTGCGCTCCCACTTCTTGCGCCAGGTGATCGTGCGGCCGCAGACGGCGCAGTCCTTGGTGGGCAGCGTCTTCGCAGGACTCACGCCACGCCCTCCCCCTGTGGGCCGCCCGGTCGCCGCCGTCAGCAGCTGAACACCGGCCCGGGGCGCTCGCAACCGGACGGGGGTGACTTCTGCGGAACCCCCCGCCCGGTCGTCACTCAAATGGCACCATCGGTAACATGCTGCAACGACGCGTCCTGGCGGTGCTGGGCCTGCTCACCGTCCTGCCCGCGACCCTGGCGACCGCGGCCGCCGCGACGCCGGCCGCCACCACGAGCCCCGGCACCGGACTGCGGGTGACGTCGGCGAGCGTGCAGACGTTCCCCCCGGCCCAGACCCGGCCCATGACCGACGAGTGCTTCGCCGGGCGCAGCGCGGCGAACTGCGGGTTCGGGATCATCGAGGTCACCCTGGCGGGCTTCGACGCCTACGGCGGGATCCCCGACTGCGCCACCGAGTACACCACCGCCTGCGAGCTGCCCGTCGCCGAGGTCGTGGAGACCGTCGGCACCCGCGTCGAGGTCCTCGTGCGCTGCGGCGGCGAGTGGCTGCCCCGCGTGCGCAGCCTCAAGGTCAGCAGCGACCCGGGGTCGCAGCAGTGGGCGGCGACGGTCGGCCCGTGGAACCGCCGGGACAGCGACACCGCGACGGTGAAGGCGGAGTTCGCGCTGCCGCCGCCCAGCAGCTTCGGCGCCTGCGCCCCCGGGAAGCCCGTCACCTTCCTCGGCGCCGTCGCCCGCAGGGTCACCGTGGGCTGGAGCAGCGAGACCGCGACCGTCCCCGACGGCCGCGCGACCCTCTCGGGCGTGTACCGCTTCGCCGCTCAGCGCTGAGCGGGCCCCGGCTCCACGGCGGTCGCGGGGGCGGCCGCGACGTCCAGGGACACCAGCTCCCAGGTCCGCGCGTGGTTCGGCACGGCGGCCGAGCAGGTCAGCCGCTGCGCCGGGGCCCGCCCCTCGCGCACGACCGCGACCAGCGCGCCGGCGCCGGAGCGGAACTCCACGCGCCAGGTGCCGGCCTGCCCTGCGACGGCCTCCGTCCGCGCCGGGCGCAGCGCGTCGACGGCGTCCAGTCCCCGCGCACGCCGGACCAGGACGTCGGCCGCCTGGACGAGCACCGGGTCGCAGCTGCGCCCCCGCAGCTTCTCGACGAGCACGCGGTCCTCGCGCAGCGCGGTGACGACCGCGCCCGCGTCGGAGGGGTCGACCCGGCCGTGCAGGATCCCGCTGGGCAGCGCGAGCACCGACGCCGCGAACCGGTCGCCGCCCAGGTGCGAGCACTCCCACACCTCGTCGGGGGCGAGCTCGGCGAGCGCCGCGGCCACCGGACGCCCGCGCATCGCGCAGCACCAGTCCTTGCGCCCGTGCGTGCAGACCAGCAGGAGCGGGTCCGCGTGCCGGCTCCAGCCGTCGTCCGCGACGACCGCCGCGGCGAGGTCGGCCACGGCGACCCGGCGCGTCAGGACACCGGCCCCGCCGCGCCGGCAGTCCACGAGGAAGACCCGCCGGTCCTGCGCGGGGTCGCGGCGGGCCGCGTCCGGGCGCCGGATGAGCAGCAGCTTGACGCCGCGGGCGGCGGCGGCGGCGCGCAGCTGCCCCGTGAGCTCGTCGCCGAGCCGGGAGGCGGGCACACCGCCCTCGCCCCAGGGGCCGGGCTCCTCCACGAGGAGGTGGCCCCGCACCGCCGTGGCCGTGCCCAGCACGGGTTCGGCGTCCTCCTGCGAGCGGGCGGCGCAGGAGAAGCGCTGCGCCGGCAGCTCCTCGAGGACGCTCAGGAGGACTCCCCCGCGACCGGCAGCAGGACGTGCTCGCGCAGCAGCCGGCGCAGCAGGACGAGCGCGTCGCCGACGTCGAGGGCGGGGGCCGCGGCGGCCACCTGCGCGGGTGAGGTGGTGGCGCTGTCCAGGACGTGCTCCAGCGCGGGGCGCACCCAGCCCGGGAACGACACGCGGCGGTCGGGCAGGACGAGCTCGACGACGTCGGGACCCTCCTGCAGCCGCGTCCGCAGGCCGCGGCGGCGGCGCAGATGCGTGTCTGCCGCCAGGGCCCGCACTGTCGCGTCCTGGGCGAGCGGGCCGACGGGCTCGGCGGGGACGGCCCCGGCACGACGGCGCTCGACGAGGCGCCGGACCGCGGCGTCGTCGAGGTTCTCGAGCCAGCGCGCGGCCGCGGCGCGGAAACCCGCCACGTCCAGGTCCCCGTCGGGCAGCGGGAGCGCGCGGCGCAGTTCCACGTCGTCGTGCCCGGCGGAGGCCACGGCGTCGGTGAGGACGTCGGCCCAGGTGGTGGCCAGCAGGCCGATCGTCAGGTGCACCGAGCGGTCGTCGGCCGTGCGCGCCGAGTGCAGCCAGCCGCGCGGGAGGTACAGCGCGTCCCCGGGTTCGAGGACCGTGTCGATGACCGGCGCCCGCCCCGCGACCGGGTCCGGGCCGAGCATCGTGGTCGGCTGCGACTTCACGGGCAGCTCGACGACGGGCGGGTGGATCGTCCAGTGCTTGCGCCCGGCGACCTGGAGCACGACGACGTCGTGGGTGTCGTGGTGGGGCTTGAACCCCTGCGCCCCGGGCGGGGTGACGTAGACGTTCACCTGGCACTGGTGCCCGAGCTCCGCGGCCAGGTCGCGGCAGAAGCCGGCCAGCGGCGGGAACGTGCGGTGCAGGGCCTGCAGGACGATCGTCGCGCCGTCGGCGTAGGCGCGGGCGATCCCGTCGCTGTCGGGCAGGTCGCTCAGCTGCTGGTTCCCGGCGACGGCCTGGCGGGTGAAGCTGCTGCGCGGCAGCCCCTTCCCGTCCTTGACCATCGTGAAGAAGGGGGTGCGCAGGGCGCGGGGGCCCAGCAGCTCGTCGACGGCGGCCGCGGAGAACAGGTCGTCGAAGTCGGCGCGCCCGCCCTGCGCCACGCGCTCGGCGGCCCGCACCAGCAGGGGTGCGGTGTTCCAGTGCTCGGTGGGCAGCGCCGCGGCGGCCGCCCCGAAGCAGCGGCCGAGCGGGGAACCCGGCACCGCCCCCGCGACGTCGTCGGCGGGGGCGGTGCGGGCGGAGGACGTCAGGGTCACGCGCCCGCGGCGTCCGAACCAGCGGGGTCGGAACCGGCGGGGTCGACCTGGGTGGAGTCGCTGTCGCCGGCGTCGGAGTCCCCGCCCTCGCCGCCCGCGGGGTCCGAGCCCGCCGGGTCCGAACCCGCCGGGTCGACCTGCGTGGCGTCGCTGTCGCCGGCGTCCGCGTCGCCGCCCGTGGTCTGGGCGGAGGTGCCGGTCGTGGTGATGTCGTCGTCGCTGAGGCTGCTCATGGCGCAAGCGTCGCACCACCGCGCCGGACGGGCACCTCCGGCCCCGGGAACACCGGTGGGCGATCGCGGAAACCCTGCGCAGCGGGGTCGTGCGCTGCCATGATCGCGGGACTCGACGACGAGCAACCGGAGGCCTCCCGTGCAGTTCCCGCGTGTTCCGACCAGGCGCCCCCTCGCCTCCCTGCTGACCGCCTGCGCGGTCGGCGTCGCCCTGGCGGTGACCGCGGCCGGGCCGGCGCAGGCGCAGGGGCGGCTGCCCGCGGGCGGCGCGCAGGTCGCCACCCTCGGCGACTCCTACGCCTCGGGCGAGGGGGCTCCCGCCCCCGGCGCGACGCCGTGGACCACGAACGCGTTCGGCGACAGCGGCGCGGACGGCTGCCACCGCTCGGTCCTCAGCGGGCACGCGGTCTTCGGCGCCCTCGCCGTGCGCAGGAACGCCGGCCGCGGCGCGGCGGGCTACGTGAGCGCGGCCTGCAGCGGGGCCACGACCGTGACGCTGGTCCAGGGGTTCAAGGGCGAGCGCTCGCAGCTGGCCGCGATCGGGCCGCGCACGCGCACCGTGACCCTCAGCATCGGGGGCAACGACGTCGGGTTCTCCAGCGTGGCCACGGCCTGCAACACGGTGGCGACGATCCCAGGGGCCCCGTCGTGCGCGACCGCGCTGGCCGGTTCGGCCGCGGCGCTGCAGGCGCTCACGACGGCGCCGGCCGGCGGCGTCACGCCGCTGGAGCAGCTCTACCGCGCGGTGCGGGCGAAGGCGCCGAACGCCCGCCTCCTCGTCACCGGCTACCCGCTGCTGTTCCCGACGACCGCCACCGCGTCGCCGCGCTGCGACGTCATCCAGCCGGCGGCCCGCCAGGCCGTCAACGCGGCGACCCTGCGCCTGAACGCCGCCGTGGCGGCCGGCGCCCAGGGCGCCGGGGCCACCTACGTCGACCTCGTGAAGCCGTTCGCGGGGCACTCCTCGTGCGAGAGCGACCCGGCCGCGTCGTGGATCAACTCGATCGTGCCGCAGGACGTGGTCTCGAGCCTCCACCCGAACCCCACGGGGCAGCGGGCGATCGCCGGCGCGCTGGCCGCGGCGGACTGCTGGCGCCGCGGGCGCTGAGCCCGTCCACCCCGCAACGCACGAGGGCCCCCGCACCGGGAACGGTGCGGGGGCCCTCCTGCGTGCGGGTGGCTCAGCGGGCGGCGGAACCCTCGACGTAGTCGGAGTCGTCCGTCTTCACCCAGGCCATGAGCTTGCGCAGCTCGCGGCCGGTGGCCTCGATCGGGTGCGCCTCGGCCTCGGCGCGCAGGCGCTTGAACTCCGGCGCGCCCGCGTCCTGGTCGTCGATGAAGCGCTGCGCGAAGGTGCCGTCCTGGATGTCCTTCAGGACGTCCTTCATGCGCTCCTTGACCGAGGCGTCGATGACGCGCGGGCCGGAGACGTAGTCGCCCCACTCCGCGGTGTCCGACACGCTCCAGCGCTGCTTCGCGATCCCGCCCTCGTACATGAGGTCGACGATCAGCTTCAGCTCGTGCAGGCACTCGAAGTACGCGACCTCGGGCTGGTAGCCCGCCTCGGTGAGGACCTCGAAGCCGGTCTGCACGAGCGCCGACGCGCCACCGCACAGGACGGCCTGCTCACCGAACAGGTCGGTCTCGGTCTCCTCGGTGAAGGTGGTCTTGATGCCGCCGGCGCGCAGGCCGCCGATCGCCTTGGCGTAGGCCAGGGCGAGGTCCCACGCGTCGCCGGTCGCGTCCTGCTCGACGGCGACGATCACGGGGACGCCGCGGCCGTCGACGTACTCGCGGCGCACGAGGTGGCCCGGGCCCTTGGGGGCGACCATGACGACGTCGACGTCGGCCGGGGGCTTGATGTAGCCGAAGCGGATGTTGAAGCCGTGGCTGAAGAACAGCGCCTTGCCGGAGGTGAGGTTCGGCTCGATCGACTCGGCGTACAGGCCGCGCTGCAGGTGGTCCGGGACCAGCACCATGATGACGTCGGCCTCGGCCGCCGCCTCGAAGGGCGTGAGGACCCGCAGGCCCTCCTCCTCGGCCTTGGCGCGGCTGGTGGAACCCGGCTTGAGGCCGACGCGGACGTCGACGCCGGAGTCGCGCAGCGAGAGCGCGTGGGCGTGGCCCTGGCTGCCGTAGCCGAGGACCGCGACCTTCTTGTCGGTGATCTTGGACAGGTCGGCGTCGTCGTCGTAGAACATCTGCGCCACGGGTGCGTCTCCTCAGGTGTTGCGGTGGGTGCGGAAGGGGGGTCTAGGCCGAGCGCAGGGCCCGGTCGGAGATCGAGCGGCCGCCGCGCGCGAGCGCGACGGAACCCGACTGGACCAGCTCGCGGATCCCGAAGGGCTCCAGGACCCGCAGCAGCGCCGCGAGCTTCTCGGGGCTGCCGGTCGCCTCGACCGTCACGGCGTCGGGCGACACGTCGACGACGTGGGCCCGGAACAGCACGACCGTGTCGACGACCTCGCCGCGCACGGAGGCGTCGGCGCGGACCTTGACGAGCAGGAGCTCGCGCTGGACCGACGACTCGTCCTCGAGCTCGACGATCTTCAGGACGTTGATCAGCTTGTTGAGCTGCTTCGTCACCTGCTCCAGCGGCTGCGACTCCACGTCGACGACGATGGTCATCCGGGAGATCTCGCTGCGCTCGGTCGGTCCGACCGTGAGGGAGTGGATGTTGAAGTTCCTGCGCGCGAACAGCGACGTGACGCGCATCAGGACACCGGGCCGGTTCTCGACCAGGACGGACAGGGTGTGCTGGGACATCAGGAGATCACCTTCTCGGGACCGGACTCGTTGTCGCCCTCTTCCTCGCGGTCCCAGGTCGGCGAGACGCCCCGCGCGTACTGGATGGCGTCGTTGCTGACGCCGGCCTCGACCATCGGCCAGACCATCGCGTCGCGGTGCACGCGGAAGTCGACGACGACGGGCACGTCGTTGATCGCCATGGCCTTCTCGATCGTCGCGTCGACGTCCTCCGGCTTGTCGCAGCGCAGCCCGACGCAGCCGTAGGCCTCGGCGAGCTTGACGAAGTCGGGGATCGGCGCGGCGTGGGTGCCGTGGTGGTCGCCCGAGTTCAGGTCGGTGTTGGAGTAGCGCTCGGAGTAGAAGAGCGTCTGCCACTGCCGGACCATGCCGAGGCTCGAGTTGTTGATGATCGCGATCTTGACCGGGATCTGGTTCAGGGTGCAGGTGGCCAGCTCCTGGTTGGTCATCTGGAAGCAGCCGTCGCCGTCGATCGCCCAGACCACCGTGTCGGGCTTGCCGACCTTGGCCCCCATGGCCGCGGGCACCGCGTAGCCCATGGTCCCGAGCCCGCCCGAGTTCAGCCACGTGCGCGGCTTCTCGTACTTCACGAACTGCGCGGACCACATCTGGTGCTGGCCGACGCCCGCGACGTAGATCGCGTCGGGGCCGGCGATCTCGCCGATGCGGGCGATCACGTGCTGCGGCGCCAGGGTGCCGTCGTCGGAGTCGGCGTAGCCCAGCGGGTAGGTCTCGCGCCAGCCGTGCGTCTGCGCGACCCACGCGGAGATGTCGGCGCGGCCGCGCTCGAACTCGGCCTCCAGGGCCGTCGTGAGCTCGGCGATGACGAGCTTGGCGTCGCCCACGATCGGGACGTCGACGGCGCGGTTCTTGCCGATCTCCGCCGGGTCGATGTCGGCGTGGATGACCTTGGCCTCGGGGGCGAAGCTCGAGAGCAGCCCCGTGACGCGGTCGTCGAAGCGGGCCCCCAGGGTGATGAGCAGGTCCGACTTCTGCAGGGCCGTGACGGCCGCGACGGTGCCGTGCATGCCGGGCATGCCCAGGTTGTTCGCGTGGCTGTCGGGCAGCGCGCCGCGGGCCATGAGCGTCGTCACGGCGGGGATGCCCGTGAGGTCGGCCAGCGCGAGCAGCTCCGAGGACGCGTCGGCCTTGATGACGCCGCCGCCGACGTAGAGGACGGGGCGCTGGGCCGCGGCGATCATCCGCGCGGCCTCCTTGACCTGCTTGCCGTGCGGGCGGGTCACGGGGCGGTAGCCCGGCAGGTCCACCGACGCCGGCCACGTGAACGAGGTGCGGGCCGTGAGCGCGGACTTCGCGACGTCGACCAGGACCGGGCCGGGGCGGCCCGTCGAGGCGAGGTGGAAGGCCTCGGAGATCACGCGCGGGATGTCGGCCGGGTCGGTCACCAGGTAGTTGTGCTTGGTGATCGGGATGGTGATGCCGGTGATGTCGGCTTCCTGGAACGCGTCCGTGCCGATCGCGGCGGCGCCGACCTGGCCGGTGATCGCGACCATCGGGACGGAGTCCATGTTCGCGTCGGCGATGGGCGTGACGAGGTTGGTCGCGCCGGGGCCGGAGGTGGCCATGCAGACGCCGACCTTCCCGGTCGCCACGGCGTAGCCCTCGGCGGCGTGCCCGGCGCCCTGCTCGTGGCGCACGAGGATGTGGCGCACGTGCGGGGAGTCCATGAGCGGGTCGTAGGCCGGGAGGATCGCGCCGCCCGGGATCCCGAAGACCACCTCGACGCCCACGGCCTCGAGCGAGCGGACGAGGCTTTGGGCGCCCGTCAGCGACTCGACGGGCAGCAGGGGGTCGAAGGGCAGTCCCTCGGTGGTCTGCGCGTTCGGCATCTCGGTGGTCCTCCTCATGCGGTGGCGCTGGTTCCTCGCGGGTGAGCCGTCGACGCGCCGGCCGCAGGCTGCCGGACGCGAAAAGACCCCTCCGCCCGCAGGCAAGTCGAGGGGTCGCGCGCTCGGCCGAGACGTGTCAGCCGGCGTGCTGGCCGACGGCTACGAGGAAGCGCATGCAGAGAAGGTAACCCCCGACGGCCGGGCTGTCAGCCGGCGGCCCACCGCGTCTCACATGCTGGACAGCTCGTCCACCCACCGGACACGACGGCCCGCCGGACACCCGCCGCGGTCGGGCAGGGGGCACCTGCACGACCACGGCGGGGAGGGGCTCAGAAGCAGACGGCCCCGACCGAGGCGGACTGGACCTGCTTGGCGTACTTGGCGAGGACCCCGCGCGTGAACACCGGGGCCAGCGGCTCCCAGCCCTCGCGGCGCGCGGCGAGCTCCGCCTCGTCGACCAGGAGCTCGAGGGTCTTGCCGGCGACGTCGAGGCGGATCCGGTCGCCGTCGCGCACGAAGGCGATGGGCCCGCCGTCGACGGCCTCGGGGGCCACGTGGCCGACGCAGAGGCCCGTGGTGCCGCCGGAGAACCGGCCGTCGGTCATGAGCAGGACGTCCTTGCCGAGCCCGGCGCCCTTGATCGCCCCGGTGATGGCGAGCATCTCGCGCATCCCCGGACCGCCCTTGGGGCCCTCGTAGCGGATGACCACCACGTCGCCCGCGGCGATGGTGCCGTCCTCCAGGGCGTCCAGCGCGGCGCGCTCGCGCTCGAAGACGCGGGCCGTGCCCTCGAAGACGTCGGCGTCGAAGCCGGCGCTCTTCACGACGGCACCGCCGGGGACGAGGTTGCCCTTGAGGATCGTGATCCCGCCGGTCTTGTGGATCGGGTTGTCCAGCGCACGCAGGACGACCCCGTCGAGGTCCGGGGGCGCGATGTCGGCGAGGTTCTCCGCCATCGTGCGGCCCGTGACGGTGAGGCAGTCGCCGTGCAGCAGGCCCGCGTCGAGCAGGGCGCGCATGACGACGGGGATCCCGCCGATGCGGTCGACGTCGACCATGACGTGGCGGCCGAAGGGCTTCAGGTCGGCCAGGTGCGGCACCTTGCCGGCGATGCGGTCGAAGTCGGCGAGCGTCAGGTCGACCTCGGCCTCGTAGGCGATCGCGAGCAGGTGCAGCACGGCGTTGGTGGAACCGCCCAGCGCCATGACGACGGCGATGGCGTTCTCGAACGCCTCCTTGGTGAGGATCTGGCGCGCCGTGATGCCCTTGGCCAGCAGGTTGACCACGGCCTCGCCGGACTTGCGGGCGAACCCGTCGCGGCGGCGGTCGGTGGCGGGCGGGGCGGCGCTGCCGGGCAGCGACATCCCGAGCGCCTCGGCCGCGGCGGCCATGGTGTTGGCGGTGTACATGCCGCCGCAGGCGCCCTCGCCCGGGCAGATGGCGCGCTCGATGGTGTCCAGGTCGCCCTTGCTCATGAGCCCGCGGGCGCACGCGCCGACGGCCTCGAAGGCGTCGATGAGGGTGACCTCGTGCTCGCTGCCGTCGGAGAGCTTCGCGCGCCCGGGCAGGATCGTGCCGGCGTAGAGGAAGACGCTCGCGAGGTCCAGGCGGGCCGCGGCCATGAGCATCCCCGGCAGCGACTTGTCGCAGCCGGCGAGGAGCACGGAGCCGTCGAGGCGCTCGGCGCTCATGACGGTCTCGACCGAGTCGGCGATGACCTCGCGGCTGACGAGGGAGAAGTGCATGCCCTCGTGACCCATGGAGATCCCGTCGGAGACGCTGATCGTCCCGAACTCCATGGGGAACCCCTGCGCCGCGTGCACGCCGTCCTTGACGGCCTTCGCGAGGCGGTCCAGGGAGAGGTTGCAGGGGGTGATCTCGTTCCAGCTCGAGGCCACGCCGATCTGGGGCTTCACCCAGTCGTCGTCGCCCATGCCGACGGCGCGCAGCATGCCGCGCGACGCGGTCGCCTCGATGCCGTCGGTGACCGTGCGGCTGCGGGGCTTGATGTCCACGCCGGGGTCGGCCTCGCCGGCCGCCCTCCGGGGGGCGCTCGTGGTGGTGCCTGCCTGCTGCGGTGCGGGGGTGTCGACGCTCACGCGCGCAGTCTAGGACGGCGTCCGCGGCCCGCCGGACCCCCGCCGCGCCCCCGGCCGCCGTTGACCGCTGCGGACCACCCACCTAGTCTCGACGCGTCGTGAACGTTCACGGCCCCCGATCCCCCTGGAGTTCCGCATGGACACCGCAGTCCGCTGGGCCGTGCTCGGCCCCGGCGCCATCGCCCGCCGCTTCGTCTCCCAGCTCCCCGCGAGCCGCTCCGGCCGGCTCGTGGCCGTCGGCAGCTCCGACCCGGCCCGCGCGCAGGCGCTCGCCACCGAGACCGGCCCGGACGTGCGGACCGGCACCTACGACGAGGTCCTGGCCGACCCCGAGGTGGACGCCGTCTACGTCTCCACCGTGCACACCACCCACGCGCGCCTGGCCCTGGCCGCCGTGCGCGCCGGCAAGCACGTGCTCGTCGAGAAGCCGCTCGCGCCCAACGCCGGCAGCGTCATGGCCGTCGTCGACGCGGCGCGCACCGCGGGCGTCACGGTCGTCGAGGCGTACATGTACCGCTTCCACCCGCAGACCCGGAAGCTGCTGCAGCTCGTGGCCGAGGGCGCGATCGGCGACGTCACCCACGTCGACGCCAGCTTCGCCTTCTCCACCTCCTCCCCCACCGGGCGCCTGTTCGACCCGGAGCTCGCGGGCGGCGGCATCCTCGACGTCGGCGGCTACCCCGTCTCGATGGCGCGGGCGATCGCCGGTGCCGCGACGGGCCGACCGTTCGCCGAGCCCACGGAGCTGACCGCGGCCGGCACCCTGGGCGACACGGGCGTCGACGAGTGGGCCACCGCCACGCTGACCTTCGCGAGCGGCCTGACCGCGACCGTGCGCTGCGGCGTCCGCCTGGCCGAGCCGGAGACCGTCACGGTCCACGGCTCGAAGGGCTCGATCTCGCTGGCCGACCCGTGGACGATCCGGGAGAACACCGCCCTGACGCTGACCGTGGTCGGCCAGGAGCCCCAGGTCCTCGACTTCGCGCCGAGCCAGGAGAACCGCCCCTACGCGCTGGAGGCCGACGCGCTGGCCGACGCGGTCGCCGCGGGCGGCGACGCCCCGCAGAACTCCCTCGAGGACAGCCTCGGCACGGCCGTCGTGCTGGACCGCTGGCGCGCGGCCCTCGGGCTGCGGTTCCCCTTCGAGGCGGACACCGCGGACATCCCCACCGTCTCGGGCCTGCCGCTGACCGTGGACCCGGCGAACGTCATGCAGTACGGGACGATCGAGGGCCTCGGCAAGCGCGTCTCCCGCCTGGTCATGGGCTGCGACAACCAGCCCGACCTCGCGCACGCCTCGGCCATCTTCGACCACTTCTTCACCGCGGGCGGCAACACCTTCGACACCGCGTGGCTGTACGGGAAGGGCAAGTACGAGAAGCTCTTCGGCCAGTGGGTGGCCAACCGCGGGATCCGCGAGGACCTCGTCGTCATCGTCAAGGGCTGCCACACCCCGCACAACGACCCGGAGTCGCTGTCGCGCCAGCTGCTGGAGTCCCTCGAGCGCCAGCAGCACGGCTACGCCGACATCTACATGATGCACCGCGACAACCCCGACGTCCCGGCCGGCGAGTTCGTCGACGTCCTCAACGAGCACGTCGACGCGGGCCGCATCACGGTGTTCGGCGGCTCGAACTGGTCGCCGCAGCGCGTCGACGAGGCCGACGCGTACGCGAAGGCCAACGGCAAGCGCGGGTTCTCGGTGCTCAGCAACCACTTCGGCCTGGCCGAGGCCTACGACGTGCCGTGGGCGGGCTGCCTGCACGTCACCGACGCCGACTCCAAGGAGTGGCTGCGCCGCAAGCAGATCCCCCTGCTGCCGTGGTCCTCGCAGGCCCGCGGGTTCTTCGCCCGCGCCGACGAGGCGGACCGCAGCGACGCGGAGCTCGTGCGCTGCTACTACAGCGACGAGAACTTCGAGCGCAAGCGCCGCGCGGAGCAGCTCGGCGCCGAGCTGGGGGTCCCCGCGACCGCCGTCGCGCTGGCCTTCGTGCTGGCGCAGCCGTTCCCGACGTTCCCGCTGTTCGGGCCGCGCACCATCGCCGAGGCCCGCTCGTCCATGACGGGCCTCACGGTGAGCCTGGACGAGCGCCAGGTGGCGTGGCTGGACCTGCAGGACTGACGGTGTCCCCCGGGCGAGCGGTGCCCCCGCCGCGGCCCGCGACGATCAAGGACGTCGCGGCCGCGTCGGGGGTGTCCCGGCAGACGGTCACCCGCGCGGTGAACGCCATGCCGGGCATCAACGCGGACACCCGGGAGCGGGTGCTCGCCGCGGCCCGCGAGCTGGGCTACCGGCCCTCGCGCTTCGGCCGCGGGCTGGTGAAACCGCCGACGCGGACGCTGGGCCTCCTGGTGGAGGACCTGACGAACCCCTACTACCCCGAGCTCGCCTCGGCCGTGCTGCGGCTCGCGGCGCAGGCGGGGTGGAACGTCGTGCTCGCCGAGCGGGCCGCCGCGCCCGCGGGCGGGGACTTCCTGACGGAGCGCTTCGGGGCCGACGTGGACGCCGTCGTCAGCTTCACGGGCCTGCACGTCCCGGCCCGCACCGACGGCCTGGCGGAGCTCCCGATCGTCGAGATCGCGCCCGGGCCGCACGAGACCGCCCACGGCCGCGTCGACCTCGACCTCTCCACCGCGATCGTGGAGGCCGTCGCGCACCTGCACGAGCGCGGCGTGCGGCGCCCCGTCGTCCTGGACCTGCCGGGCGGCAGCGGCCGCGCGGCGGCGTTCGTCGCGGCGTTCGCGGCCCGCGACACGACCGCGATGCGGGTCCCGACGGTCTCCACCGACCTCGCCGGCGGGCTGGAGACCGCGGGCCGCGTCCTCACCGAGGTGCCCGACGTGGACGCCCTGGTCGCCTTCAACGACGTCACCGGGTTCGGGGTGCTGCGCGCGCTGCGCCTGGCCGGCGTGGACGTGCCCGGCCAGGTGCGTGTGCTCGGCGTCGACGGCCTGGCCATCGGCAGCTTCGTCACCCCGCGACTGACGACGCTCGCCCTGGACATGCCGCTCGTGGCCCGCACGGCCCTGGAGGTCGTGCTCGCCCTGCACGCGGGGACCCTCGCCCCCGGCGACCCGGGGACCCGGCGCCGGGTCCCCTACCGCCTCGACGTGGGCGAGAGCACCTGAGCGGCGCCCCCTAGAGTTCCCCCGCTCGTGCGGCGGTCGCCCGCGGGCGGGGACCCTCGGGAGGACTCAGGCGATGGCACGCAGTCGGACGACGGGCTGGCAGCTGCACGGCGACGGGCGGACGGTGCGCCCGGGGGGCGTGGTGGCGCCGGAGGAGCGGCTCAGCTGGTCCCGGACGGTCGGGCTGGGCCTGCAGCACGTGGTCGCGATGGCCGGCTCGACGATCCTCGTCCCCGCCATCACGGGTTTCCCGGCCTCCACGACCCTGTTCTTCTCGGCCGTCGGGACCGCGCTGTTCCTGCTGCTGACGCGCAACCGGCTGCCGAGCTACCTCGGTTCCTCGTTCGCGTTCATCGCGCCGATCCTCGCGGCCGTCGCCTCGGGCGGGCCCTCGGTGGCCACGGGCGGCGTGCTCGTCACCGGTGTGCTGCTGGCGCTGGTCGGCCTCGTCGTGCACCGCGCGGGCACCCGCTGGCTCGAGCGCGCCATGCCGCCGGTCGTCACCGGCAGCGTGGTCGCCCTCATCGGCCTGAACCTCGCCCCCGCGGCCTGGGGCTCGTGCGACCCGGTCGTCGTCGACGGCGTCCTCGGACAGGGCCCGTGCAGCGGGTTCCGCTCCGACCCCGTGACGGGGATCGTCACCCTCGGCGTCGTCGTCCTGGCCAGCGTCCTGTTCCGCGGCATGCTCGGCCGGCTGTCGATCCTGCTCGGCGTCGTCGTCGGCTACCTGTTCGCCCTGGCCCGCGGCGGCGTGGACCTGGACGGCGTCCGCAGCGCGGCGTGGGTCGGGTTCCCCGAGTTCACGGCGCCGAGGTTCGACGCCAGCGCCATCGTCCTGTTCCTGCCCGTCGTCCTCGTGCTCGTCGCTGAGAACGTCGGGCACGTGAAGTCGGTCGCGGCGATGACCGGCCGCGACCTCGACGACCTCACCGGCCGGGCGCTGGTCGCCGACGGCGTGGCCACGACGCTCGCCGGCGCGGGCGGCGGCTCGGGAACCACCACGTACGCGGAGAACATCGGCGTCATGGCCGCGACCCGCGTGTACTCCACTGCCGCGTACTGGATCGCGGCCGCGACGGCGCTGCTGCTCAGCGCCTCGCCGAAGATCGGCGCCCTCGTCGCCTCCGTGCCCGCGGGCGTCCTCGGCGGTGCCGCGACGCTGCTGTACGGGATGATCGGCATCCTCGGCGCCCGCATCTGGGTGGCGAACCGCGTCGACTTCTCCAACCCCGTGAACCTCACCCCGGCCGCCGTCGCGCTGGTCGTCGGCATCGCGAACTACACGTGGTCGCCGGGCGGCGGGCTGCAGTTCTCGGGCATCGCGCTCGGCACGGCCGCCGCGATCGGGCTGTACCACCTCATGCGGGTCATCTCGGCCGCCCGCGGCACCGCCGCCGTCCCGACGACCCCGGTGGGCGACTCCTCCGGGCACTAGGGATGCCCGACCACCCCGGCCGCCGTCGCTGAGGACGGGACCGGCTCAGGCGTCGTGGGCCAGGGAGGCCGAGAGCTCCCGCTGGGCGTCGACCTGGTCCCGGAGGGTGGCCAGGTTGGCCTCCACCCCCGCCATGACGTCCTCACCGGCGACGAAGCGCAGTGGCAGCCCGGGCCCGTCGGACAGCGCGACCAGGGCCGCGGCGAGCTTGGCGGGGTCCCCGCCCTGCCGGCCGTTCATGCCCCTCCAGGCCTCAACGGTCTGCGCGGTGCGCTCGGCGTAGTCGGCCACGTCCAGCTCGGGCCAGATCGTCGAGGAGCCCTCGACGAGGAGCTCGGTGCGGAAGAAGCCGGGCTCCACGGCCATCGTGGCGATGCCGTAGGGGGCGAGGTCGTAGCGCAGGGACTCCATCCAGCCCTCCAGGGCGAACTTGGAGGAGGCGTACGCGGCGCAGAACTCCTGGCCCACCAGCCCGGCGGCGGAGGTCACGGTGATGACCTGCCCCGAGCGCTGCCCGCGCATGACGGGCAGCACGGCCCGGGTCACGGTGAGGGGGCCGAAGAAGTTCGTCTCCATCTGGGCGCGGAACTGCGCGTCGCTGATGGTCTCGAAGTACCCGGCGTAGAAGTTGCCGGCGTTGTTCACCAGCACGTCGATGCGCCCGAAGCGGTCCACCGCGGCCCGGGTGGCGGCGGCGGCGGCCTCGACGGAGGTGACGTCCAGGGCGACGGCGAGCAGGTCCTCGTGGGCGCCGACCGCGGACTCGACGCGCCGGGCGTCGCGGCCGGTGGCGACGACGCGGTGGCCGGCGGCCAGGGCGGCCCGCGCGATGTCGACGCCGAGCCCGCGGCCGGCTCCGGTCACGAACCAGACGCTGCCGGTGCTCTCGGGGGTGGTCACGGGGTTCCCTCCAGGGGTGCGCTGCCGTGCGGGGGCCGAGCCGTCTCCGACCCGGCCGCCCGCTGCGCCGATCGGCGCAGTCCCCAGTGGAGCCGCTCGCGGGACACCGCGGGAGTCACCGGCCTCAGGTGTACCGGCAGCCCATCCCACGCCCCGGCGGGAGCACCTAGCCTCGACGGCGTGGACCACCGCGCCGAGATCAAGGCCTTCCTGACGTCGCGGCGGGCGAAGGTCACCCCCGAGCAGGCCGGTCTGACCTCGTACGGCAGGACCCGCCGGGTGCCGGGCCTGCGCCGCAGCGAGGTCGCCGACCTCGCCGGGGTCAGCGTCGAGTACTACGCCCAGCTCGAGCGCGGCGGCCTCGCCGGGGTCTCGGAGTCCGTGCTCGACGCCGTGGCCCGGGCGCTGCGCCTCGACGAGGCCGAACGCGCGCACCTGGCCGACCTCGCCCGCGCCGCGGGCCCCGCACGTCGAACCCGCCGCACGGCGGCGGCGCAGCAGGTCCGGCCCGGCGTGCAGCGGTTGCTGGACCTGATGGAGAGCGTCCCGGTGATCGTGAACAACGCCCGGCTGGAGACCGTCGCGGCCAACGACCTGGGCCGGGCGCTCTTCGACCCGGTGTGGGCCAGCCCGACCCGGTCCCCCGGTCAGCCCGTCAGCCACGCCCGGTTCACCTTCCTCGACCCCGGCGCCCCGGCGTTCTGGACCGACTGGGAGCAGGCCGCGGACGACGCCGTCGCGCAGCTGCGCACGGAAGCCGGCCGCGATCCCGGCGACCGGGCCCTCACCGGCCTCGTCGGGGAGCTGAGCACGCGCAGCGGACCGTTCCGGCAGCGCTGGGCGGCCCACGACGTGCGCCTGCACCGGACCGGCACCAAGCACGTCGACCACCCCGTGGTCGGCCGCCTCGGCCTGGACTTCGAGGCGCTCGAGCTCCCAGCGGACCCCGGACTGCTGATGATCACGTTCACGGCCCCGGCGGGTTCACCCACCGCCGACGCCGTGTCGCTGCTGGGGGCGTGGGCCGCGAGCCGGGCGCCGGCGGCCCGGTCGTCGTCCTGACCTCTCGGTCCGGGACGTCCGCAGACGAGAGCGGTGCCGCCGGCAGGAGGCGGCAGCGGCGGTCGTCCGCTACGCCGGCCGGTCCGCGGGTTCGAGCGCCGGGGTCGGCTGCGGTCGCGGCGTCCGGCGTGCCCGCAGCGAGCGCCACAGGATCCCCGGGGAGGCCAGGGTCTGCGGGTGCTCGACCATCTGCGTGACCCCGTCGAAGGCCCGGGCGACCACCGGGTCCACCACGGTGGCGTCGACGACCAGGTCGATCAGGCCGGCGGTCACGCGTTCCAGACCCCGCGGCGGACGGTTGACGGAGGGCCGGGACCGGTCGCCGCCGGACGAGAGGTCCCACGCCGCGTCCACCACCACCTTCTGCAGGGCGAAGAACGCCCGCGCGGGCGCCCCCAGGTCGGCGCCGGAGCGCAGCCACCTCGACAGGCAGGAGGCGTGCAGCGCAGCGGAGGTCATGCCCTGGCCGTAGATCGGGTTGAACGACGCCACGGCGTCCCCCACCGCCAGCAGGCCTGCGGGCAGTCGTGCCGCCGCCGCCCAGTCCCGGCGGCGGCTGTCGCCCTGGCGGTAGGTGGCGACGTCCCCGAGGAGCTCCCCGGAGGCCACCCGCCCGAAGGGCTCGGGGAACTCCTGGCGGCAGCGCCGGACCATGTCCTCGGCGGTGCGGCCCGGACGGCACTCCCCGAAGCCGGCCAGGAGGACGATCCAGCGGTCCTCCTCCACCGGGGTGAAGGTGGCCCCGCCCAGGTCCCCGCCCGTCTCCGGGGTCACGAGCGCCACCGCGGCGGACACGTCCTGCTCGCCGGGCGGGCGCCGGAAGAACGCCGTGGCGTAGTTGATGCCCGTGACCTGACGCGTCAGGGGCGGCGCGTTCCAGCCGGCGGCGCTCAGCCAGTCGGAGACCCTGCTGGCCCGCCCGCTCGCGTCGACCACCAGGTCGGCCGCCAGGTGCCGCGGAGCGCCGTCGGCCTCGTACCGCACCCCCGTCACGGCGTCGCCGCCCAAGTCGAGGCCGGTGACGCGCCCGGTGACGAGTTCCACGCCCGGCAGCCCTCGCACCAGCTCGCGGACCTGGTGCTCCAGGAACGGGCGGGTCGACGTGAGCAGGTCCGAGTTGCCGGGCGCGGCGACCCCGTCGGTGTAGATCGCCAGCCGGTCCGCGGGCACCCGCTGGGCGCCGGCCGCGACCGCGCGGTCGGCGAAGCCGGGGAACCACCGCTCCAGCTGCACGGCACCACCGCGCAGCAGCGCGTGCACCTGGCTGCTCTGCGGCACGCCGCGTCGCGCCCCGGGGTGGTCGGTCGCCGGGTCGCGCTCGATCACCACCACGCGGTCGGCGTGCTCGGCCAGCACCCGCGCGGCGAGCAGGCCGGCCACGCTCCCGCCCAGCACGACGGCGCGTCCGAGCCGTGCGGGAGCACCGGGCGGAGGGGTGACCGACGAGATCGAGGCGAACGTGCGCGCAGCCGACGTCATGCGGGGACTCCTCAGCCACGGTCCGGGACGCCCCGGACTCGCCACCAGCCAACCCCTCGCGGCGCACCGGCGTCCAGTGAGGACCGCGCGACGGCTCCCGCCGACCGACGCCCGGTCGCGTGGACCGGCTGGCTAGGGTCCGGTCGTGACCAGCGCAACGGAGTCCCGCATCGTCGTCGAGCGCGAGGTGGCGGCCGACGCCGCCACGGTGTTCGGCCTGCTCGCCGATCCGCGCCGGCACCCTGAGATCGACGGCTCCGGCACCGTGCGCGTGGCGGAGGAGACCCGGCCGATCGCCGGTGCGGGGCAGAGCTTCGTCATGGACATGGACCTCACGGCGGTGGGCCACCCGGAGCTGTCCGACTACCAGACCGAGAACCACGTCGTGGAGTTCGCGCCCGGGGAGCGCCTCGCCTGGGCGACCGCGCGGCGCGGGCAGACCCCGCCCGGGGTGCGGTGGAGCTGGTCCCTGCACCCGGCGGGTCCCGGCCGCACCCGCGTCGTCCACACGTACGACTGGTCCGCGGTCACCGACCCCGCGGTCCTGGCCCGCATCAGCTTCCCGAGGATCCCCGCCGACCGCCTGGCCGAGACGCTGGTGCGCCTGGCGGCCGCCGTCGAGGGGCGCTGAGCGGTCCGAGTGCAGCGCTGACGTCGACGTCCAGGTCCAGCGCTTCCAGCACGCGCAGCAGCTGCCGCTCCTCGTAGCGGAAGTGGGACTCCACGACGGCCGCCAGACCGTCGAGGTGGCGGTCCAGCTCCGCCGGGCTCGCCGTGCGCTGCACGGCGGACTGCAGCCCGGCGAGCAGGTGCGCGATCATCGAGTGGTCCTGCTGCAGCTGCCGCAGCGTGTCGCGCAGGTGCGGGTGCTGCTGCGCGAGAGCGGGGAACAGCTCGCGGTCCTCGCCCTCGTGGTGACCGCTCAGGGCCGCGCAGAACCCGTGGCAGAACAGCAGCAGTTCCCGGGTCGCCGGTTCGGCCGCCTCGACGCCCTGCGCCACCGCGGTCCGCGTGACGGCCAGCGCCTCGCGCAGGCGCTCGTGCACTGCGCGCAGCTCACGGCTCCAGGCCACCAGCCTGGTCTCCTCGCCCTCACCCACAGGGGCGGGCGACGGGGACGACGACGTCAACGTCGCACTCCTGCGGTCCGGCGCCTCCATGCCTGACACGGTCTGCCACCGCACGCGACGCTGGCGACGACCCTAGAGCTCGGCGAGGGCGACGTCGAGGGCGTCGGGGCACGGCTCCGCCGGCGCACGCCAGCCCGTGCCAGCGGCGTGACAGCGCCGCGCCAGCCCGCCCCGCGAACCTCCTCGCATGCCCCCCACCACGGACTACGCGATCGAAGCCGAAGGGCTGCGCAAGCGCTTCGGCACCACCCAGGCCCTCGACGGGGTCGACCTGCGCGTCGGCCAGGGCCGCGTCCTCGGCGTCCTCGGCCCCAACGGCGCCGGGAAGACGACGGCCGTCCGCATCCTCGCCACCCTCCTGCGCCCCGACGCCGGCTCCGCCCGCATCGGCGGCTTCGACGTCGTCCGCGACGCCGCCTCCGTGCGCCGGACCATCGGCCTGACCGGGCAGTACGCCTCGGTCGACGAGGACCTCACGGGCGTGCAGAACCTCGTGCTCATCGGCCGCCTCCTCGACCTCTCCGGGCGCGACGCCCGCCGCCGCGCCGCGGAGCTCCTCGAGTGGTTCGACCTCGCCGAGGCCGGTGGCCGCCGGGCCGGCACCTACTCCGGCGGCATGCGGCGGCGCCTGGACCTCGCGGCCTCGCTGGTCGGCCGCCCCGCCGTCGTGTTCCTCGACGAACCCACCACCGGCCTCGACCCGGCCAAGCGGGAGGACATGTGGACCGTCGTGCGCTCGCTGGTCGCCGAGGGTTCCACGGTGCTGCTCACCACGCAGTACCTGGAGGAGGCCGACCAGCTGGCCGACGAGATCACCGTCATCGACCACGGCCGCGTCATCGCCCACGACACCCCCCTGGGGCTCAAGCGCCAGGCGGGGAACCGCACCCTCAGCGTCACCCCCGCCGACCCCGCGCAGCGCGCCCAGGTCGCCGAGCTGCTCGCCGCGATCAGCGGCGAGGAACCCGTCGCGCTGCCCGCCGGGGGTTCCTCGGTGCCCGTCGTCGACGACGAGGCCGTGACCGCGGCCGTCGCCGGGCTCGCGGCCCGCGGCGTCGTCGTCGGCGAGCTCTCGCTGCACCTGCCGACCCTCGACGAGGTGTTCTCGGCCCTCACCCAGACCGGACCCCAACCGCTCGCGAACGACCAGGAGGTGGCCGCATGACCACGATCGCCGAACGACCCGCCCCCACGCCCGTCGACGTCGCCGCCCCCGCGGCAGCCGGACCGCTGCGCCCGCTGCGGCACGCGCTCGCCCTCGCCGGGCGCAGCCTGGTCAAGACCGCCCGCACGCCCGAGGCCCTAATCGACGTGACGATCCAGCCCGTCATCTTCCTGGTGCTGTTCACCTACATCTTCGGCGGCGCGCTGGGGGGCGGGGACCGCACGTCCTACCTGCAGTACCTGGTGCCCGGCCTGCTCGGCCAGTCGATCGCCCTGGCCGGGGTGTCGCTGGGCGTGAACCTCAACACCGACATCTCCAAGGGCGTCTTCGACCGGTTCCGGTCCCTGCCCATCAGCCGCTCGGCGCCCCTGGTGGGCGCGGTGCTGGCCGACGTCGTGCGCTACCTCATCCTGTTCTGCTTCCTCATGGGTTTCGCGTTCCTCATCGGCTTCCGCGTCCAGACCGGTCCGGTGGAGCTGCTCGCGGCGCTCGGGGTGTCGATGGCGTTCGCGCTGTCGTTCTGCTGGCTGTCCGTCCTCGTCGGGATGCTGGTGCGCACCCCCGGTGCGGTGCAGGGCTTCATGTTCCTGCTCGTGCTCCCGCTGAGCTTCGGCAGCAGCGTGTTCGTGGACTCCTCGACGATGCCGGGGTGGCTGCAGCACTTCGTCGAGGTCAACCCGATCACCCACCTCGTCGGGGTCGTGCGCGGTCTGCTGCTCGGCGGCCCGGTCGCGTCCGACCTCGCCTGGACGGGCGGCTGGATCGCGGTGTTCCTCGCGGTGTTCGTCCCCCTGGCGCTGCGGGCCTACAACCGCCGCGCCTGAGCCCGCGGCCGGCTCAGACCGGTTCCGCGACGGCGGAGGAGACGACGGCGGAGGAGACGGGGGCGGGAGCGGCGAGCTCGATCGCGGCCACGCGGTCGAGGCCCGCCCCCCGGGCGAAGGCCGGTGCGAACCCGTCCTCGCCGAGCTCGCGCTCGAGGTGCTCCCGCAGCCGCCGCACCTCGGGGTCGCCCGGGTCGTCGGCGCCGCGGACGACGGCGGCGGCCCCCAGGACCTCGGCGGCCCGCACCGGGTCGCCGGCCGCGGCGCACCACCGCGCGACGGCGATCGCCGTGCCCGCCACGACGGGCATGTCCCCCGTGCCGCGGGCGGTGTCCCAGGCCTCCTGCAGCAGCGCACCGGCGGCCGCGACCTCCCCACCGTCCAGGTGGACGTGCGCGAGCGTCGTCTGGAGGGTGGCGCGCTCGTGGTCGAAGACGACGGCCGACCCCGGCCGGCGGGCGAGCACCTCGGCCTGCGCGGCCGCGAGCGCGCGGGCGTCGTCGTGGCGGCCCTCCCGGCGCGCCGCGGACACCTCGGCCATCGCCAGCCACGTCCGCGTCTGGGCCGCCGCCAGCGGCGCGAGGCGCCGCATCAGCAGCATCTGCGCGGCCTCCTCCTCCGCGCGGCCCAGCCGGACGAGGACGTCGACCAGGCGCATGCGCACCTGCACCTCGTCGTCGACGGCGTCGAAGCGCGCCGCGAGGTCCGCGGCCTCCGCGAAGGACGCGACCGCCTCCACGAGCTCCCCCGCGTAGACCTGGGCCTGACCCTGCAGGCGCAGCGCCCCCGACAGGCCCCAGCTCTCCCCCGCCGCGCGGAAGAACCGCTCCGCGCTCGCGGCGGAGGCGGCCATGAGCTCGATCCGGCCCAGGTTCTCGGCCGCGAAGCCCCGCACGAGGTCGTACAGCGCCCGCAGCCAGGGGTCGGCCCCCTCGAGGTCCGGCGGCTCCGGCGGCGGCAGGGCGTCCTGCGACCACGGCCGGCCCGCGGAGAACATCGTCAGGACCTCCGTGACGAGGACGACGAGCGGCGAGGGGTCGTGGCGCCGGACCTCCCGCAGCTGCGCCACCACGCTTGAGACGTCCTCCACCGACGGACCCTCGGGACCGCCCGGCTCGCTCGTCACCGACCGGTTCACGAGCTCGAGCGCCTCCGCCACGAGCAGCGACGAGCGGGCGCGCACGACGGCCTCGTCGCCGGGCCGGACGTCCGCGGCCGACAGGGCGGTCCCGAGCCAGTCGCGGGCCAGGGGGTGGCGGCCCAGCGCCGTCCACCACACCGCCACGGGCAGCGCGAGCTGCAGCGCCGGCTCCACGCGGCCCTGCGCGGCGAGCTCGCGCAGGGCGGCCAGCAGGTCCTCGGACTCGGCGTCGAGGCGCTGCGACCAGGCGATCTGCTCCTCCCCGCGCAGTCCGAGGGAGGCCGCGGCACCCACCGCCGTCGCCCATTCCGTCCGCGCCGCCCGCACCTCCTCGACGCGGCCGGCGGCGGCGAGCCGCTCCGCGCCGTACTCGCGGATGGTCTCCAGCAGCGCGTGGCGGTCGGGCGCGCCGGGGCGCGGGGCGGGACGCAGCTGCAGGAGCGACTTCTCGGTCAGCGAGGCCAGGACGTCCGCCACGACCGCCTCGTCGCCGACGTCGCGGCTCACGGCCGCGGCGGCCTCGACGCTCACGGGGGCGCGGAACACCGAGAGGCGCTGCAGCACTTCGCGCTCCGGCTCGTCGAGCAGGTCCCAGCTCCAGTCCACGACGGCCCGCAGCGTGCGGTGGCGGGCCACCGCGGTGCGCCGGCCGCCCGTCAGCAGCCGGAAACGGTCGGAGAGCCGGCTGTTCAGCTCCGCGAGCGAGGTGGTCCGCAGCCGGGCGGCCGCGAGCTCCAGCGCCAGCGGCAGCCCGTCGAGGCGGCGGACGAGGTCGGTGACGAGGGCGGCGTTGTCCGCGGTGAGCGCGAACCCCGGGGACACGGCCGCGGCCCGGTCGGTGAACAGCTGGACCGCGGCGTTGCGGCGCACGGTGTCGGGGTCCGCGCCGGGGACGGGCGGGCGCAGCGGCCCGAGGGGGTGCAGGACCTCCCCCTCGACGCCCAGCGCCTCCCGGCTGGTGGTCAGGACGGTGAGCGCGGCGCAGCGGCGCAGCAGGTCCTCGACGAGCACGGCCGTGTCGTCCAGGACGTGCTCGCAGTTGTCCAGCACCAGCAGCGACGGCCCGGCCGCCAGCGCCCCGACGAGGCGGGTGAGCGGATCGGCGGCGTCGGTGCGCGGACCGCGGTGGTCGCGGCCGGTGTCGCGGGCGCCGACGGCGGCCACCACGGCGGCCAGGACGTCGCCGCCCTCGGCCACGGGCGCGAGCGGGACGACGTGCACGGGCACCGCCGGGCCCAGGGTGCGCGCCAGCTCCTCCGAGAGCCGCGTCTTGCCCGCCCCACCCGGTCCGACGACCGTCACGCAGCGGGCGGTGGCGGTCAGCGCCCGCACGCGCTCCAGGTCGGCGTCGCGGCCCACGAAGGTCGTCAGCGCGGGCACCGGCGCCCGCTCCGGCGGCCTGACCGGGCCCTGCAGGACCTCGAGGTGCGCGGCCCGCAGCGCCGGCGACGGGTCCGCGCCGAGCTCCTCGGCGAGCACGCGACGGGTCTCCTCGTAGGCGGCCAGCGCCTCGGCGTCGCGCCCGGCGGCGTGCAGGGCGCGGACCCGCAGCGCGGCGAACCGCTCCTGCAGCGGGTCCTCGCGCAGCAGCTCCGCCAGCTCCGCGGGCAGGCCGTCGGTGCGACCGCGCCGGAGGTCCGCCTCGGCCCGGTCGGCGAGGGCGTCCCGGCGCAGCCCCTCGAGCCGCTGCGTTGCAGGGGAACCGGCGATCTCGTCGAGGGGGCCGCGCCAGAGGGCCAGGGCGGCCGCGAGCTCTCCGGCGGCCCGCTCCGCGTCCCCCGCGCGCAGCAGGTCCCGCCCGCGCGCGCACCCGCGCTCGAACCGCGGGACGTCCACGGCGTCGGGGTCCAGCGCCAGCAGGTACCCGGCCGGTCCCGCGCCGACGGTGGCGGGCGAGCCGAGGACGCGCCGCAGCCGCGACACGAGCGACTGCAGGGCGCCCGCCCCCGCGGGCGGTTCCCCGGCCCAGAGGACGTCCTCCAGCAGACCCGTCGAGACGGGCCGGCCGACGTTCAGCGCCAGCTCGGCCAGCAGCCGGCGCAGCCGCGCCCCGGCGACGGGGACCTCGGCCCCGGCGCCGTCGCGCACCCGCAGCGGGCCGAGCAGGTCGATGAGCACTCCCCCAGCGTCCCACCCGGCCCCGCGGCGGGGCTCAGGCGTCCAGCAGGCTCCCCGCCGCGACGGAGGCCGGCGAGGCCTGCGCCGGCAGCCGAACCACCTGCGGCTCCTCGGCGACGGGCCACCCGACGCTCGGGCCGTGGCCGCGGAAGTTCTGCAGCCAGAAGCCCCAGTCGCGCGGGACGAGGTCGAAGGGTTCCGTCGTCCCCAGCTCCCGCGCGGCCCACACGGGCCAGTGCGGGTTGGCCAGCGCCGGCCGGCCCAGCAGCACGAGGTCCAGCGCGCCCGAGCGGATCGCGGCGTCGGCGTTCGCGGGGACCCCGAGGTTCCAGCTGGTCGTGACCGGGATGCCCACCTCGCGCTTGAGCCGGGCCGCCCGCTCGACCCAGGCGCTCGGGTCGTTCCAGATCGGGTCGGTCATCTCGTCGGTGTTCCCGCCCTGGCTGATGTCCGCCAGGTCGAGGCCGTGCTCCTTCATCCAGCCGATCGCGGTGATGGACTCCTCGAACGTGACGCCGTCGGGGTGGAAGTCGTCCGTGCCCAGGCGCATCGTCAGGGGCAGCCGCTCGGGCCAGACCTCGCGCACCGCGTCGAGCGCCTCGAGCAGGAACCGGGCGCGGTTCTCCAGCGAGCCGCCGTAGGCGTCGGTGCGGTGGTTGGCCAGCGGGGAGAAGAAGCTCGACGCCAGGTAGCCGTGGGCGAAGTGCATCTCCAGCCACTCGTAGCCGGCGTCCAGGGAGCGGCGGGCGGCGTCGGCGTAGCTGCGGTGCAGGGCCTTGATCTCCGGCACCGTGAGGGCGTGCACGGGGTAGGGCCGCTTGCCGCAGCCGTAGGGCACGTCGGAGGGACCGGAGACCTGCCAGCCGTCCGGGTGCTCCGGCGGCAGCTGCAACCCGCCCTCCCACGGCGGCACCTCGCTGCCGTTGCGGCCCGTGTGCCCGAGCTGGATGCCGGCGACCGCCTCCATGCCCCTGACCATGGCCGTGACGCGGGCGTGCCCCTCGACCTGGTCGTCGTCGTAGATGCCCGCGCAGTGCACCGTGGTCCGGCCCTCGGGGGCGATCGCCACCTGCTCGGGGAACACCAGCCCGAAACCCCCGGACGCGCGGGCGCCCAGGTACATGAGGTGGAAGTCGTCCATCTTCCCGTCCACCGAGCGGTACATGGTCATCGGCGACATCCCGATGCGGTTGCGCAGGGTGACGTCCTTGATGGTCAGCGGGCTGAAGAGGTGGGCCACGAACGCCTCCGGAGGGGTCGGCTCCTGCCGCCGACGGGGGTGACGGCCAGGGGGTGCTCCGACTCTGCGCCCGGGAGGTTCCCGCGGTGTTGCGCCGGCCGACCCGTCCCGTGAACTCCACCTCTCAGGCCGGCGGGAGAGCTGAGAGGTGCGCCTCAGTAGACGTCGCGGACGTAGCGCTTCGCGCGGGCGAGCTCGCGCACGTGCTCGGCCGCGTCGTCCGCCGACAGCCCGCCGTGCGTCGCGACGACCTCGCGCAGCGCCGCGTCGACGTCCCTGGCCATGCGCGAGGCGTCGCCGCACACGTAGACGCAGGCGCCGTCCGCGATCCACTCCCACAGCTGCGCGCCGTGCTGGCGCATCCGGTCCTGGACGTAGACCTTCTGGGGCTGGTCGCGGGAGAACGCCAGGCTGAGCCGCGTCAGCAGGCCGTCCTCGCGGTGCGCCTCGAACTCGTCGCGGTAGTACCAGTCGGTCTGCGAGCTGCGCTCGCCGAAGAACAGCCAGTTCGGGCCGCGGTGGCCGTGCGCGCGGCGGTGCTGCAGGAACGCCCGGAACGGCGCGACGCCCGTGCCGGGGCCGATCATCACCAGCGGCGCGTCCGGGTCGGCCGGCGGGCGGAACGACGGGGAGGGCTGCAGGAACACCCGGACGTCCGTCCCGTCCGCGCGGTCGGCGAGGAAGGCGGAGCAGACGCCGTGGCGGCGGCGCTCCGGGGCCCCGAAGCGCACGGTGGACACCGTGAGCTGCACCTCGTCGGGGTGGGCCTCGGGGGCCGACGAGATCGAGTACTGCCGCGGCTGCAGCGGCTTCAGCGCGTTGCGCCACTCGGCCGGCTCGGCGCGGGCGGGGTACCGGTGCAGCACGTCGAGGGTCTGCCGTCCCCAGGTCCAGGCCGCGACGTCGGCCGGGGTGCCCGCGAGCACGCGGGACAGCTCGTCGTCGCGCGTGCGGGCGGCCACCAGGCGCAGGAACTCCGCCGACGGGCGCAGCAGCTCCAGGTGGTGCGTCGCGGCCGTGCGCCAGTCGGCCGTCGCACCGTCCGGCAGGGTCGTCGCCTGCTCCGGGTCGATGCCCGTGAGCTGCAGGAACTCCGCGACGGCGGCGGGGTCGTTCACGGGCCACACGCCGAGGGAGTCGCCGGCCGCGTGGGCGAACTCCGCGGTGCGGGCGAAGCCGACCTGCCGGACCTCCTTCGACGACCCGGGGGCGTTCAGCCGGACGTTGCGCACGACCTGGCTCGCGTAGGGGTTCGCACGCCCGAACGCCGGGGGCCGGCGGGCCTGCGCGGGCACGACCGGGGTGGTGGTCCCAGGGGACGGGGCGGCCTCGCGGGACGAGGCCGGTGCGGCCGCGAGGAGCGCGAGCACCCGCTCGCCCCACTGCTCCACCTTGTCCTCCTCCCCCGGTTCGCAGTCGACGCGCTCGAGCAGGCGGCTGCCGCCGAGCTCGGCGAGGCGGCCGTCCAGGCGGCGTCCGTGCCCGCAGAACTCCGAGTAGCTGGAGTCGCCCAGCGCCAGGACCGCGAACCGCGTGCCCGGCAGGCGCGGGGCGCCGTCGGCCGCGAGGGCCGACCAGAACGCCTCGCCGTTGTCGGGGGCTCCCCCGTCGCCGAACGTGCTGGTCACCGCGAGCACCGTGCCGGCCGCGGCCACCCGCGCGGGCTCCAGCGCGTCCATCGCGACGAGGTCGACCCCGATCCCCGCCTCCTGCAGCGTCGCCGCCACCGCCGCCGCGTGCTCCTCGGCGGTGCCGGTCTGCGAGGCCCAGGCCACGAGGACGTCCGGCGCGGCCGCCGCCGGGGCGTCCGGCACCCGCGAGGTCAGGCCCGCGAGGTAGCCGTCGAGCCAGGCCCGGGCGTCGGCGTCGAAGGGGGCGGAGGCCGGCAGCACGGGCACCCCGTGCGGGCGCTGCTCGAGGGCGTGCAGGAAGCCCCCGAGGTAGCGGGTCTGCGCGGCGTCCAGGGCGGGCGGTCCCGTGGCCACCAGGACGTCGGCGCTCGGCGTCCGGGGCGCGGGGACGGCCGCGGCGACGCGCGTCAGGGTGACGGCGCAGACCTTCAGCTCGGGCTGGAAGGACACGGGGTCCACGGCGTCGTTGGTGACGGCGTTCACCGCGAGGTCCTCGCCGAAGAGGTCGCTCCAGTGGAACGGCGCGAAGCAGCTGCCCGGGGCCACCCGGTCGGACACGCGCGCCGGGAGCACCGCCCGGCCGCGCCGGGAGGCGACCTCGACGCGGTCGCCCTCGCCGATCGCCAGGCGCGCCGCGTCGTCGGGGTGGACCTCGACGAACGGCCCGGGGTTCAGCCGGTTGAGCTTGGCGACCTTCCCGGTCTTGGTCAGGGTGTGCCACTGGTGCGGCAGGCGGCCCGTGTTCAGGACGAAGGGGAAGTCGTCGTCCGGCATCTCCGCCGGCGGCAGGTGCGGGCGTGCGTGGAACACCGCCCGCCCCGAGGGAGTCGCGAAGGCCAGCGCGGGCACGGTGCCGTCGGGGTGGACGAGGAGGTCCCGACTCACCCCGTCGTTGAGGTAGCGCACGGGGTGGCGGTCGGCGCCGTCGTCCGGCGGCGCGGGCCACTGCACGGGGCCGCGGCGCAGCCGCTCGTGGTCGACCCCGCGCAGGTCGTAGCCCGTGCGCGGGTTGGCGAAGGCGCGCAGCTCGTCGAACACCTCGGCGGCGCTCGCGTGCGCGAAGTGCTCGCCGAAGCCCATGGCCCGCGCCACGCGCGCGATGAGCTCCCAGTCCGCCAGGGCGTCCCCGACGGGGTCGGCGGCCTGCTGCAGCAGCGTGAGGGTGCGCTCGGAGTTGATCGAGACCTGCTCCGACTCCGCCCACAGGGCCGCGGGGAGCAGCACGTCGGCGTAGGCGGTCGTCTCCGTGTCGGCGAAGGCGTCCTGCACGACGACGAACTCGCAGGCCTCCAGGCCGGCGACGACGGTGGAGCGGTTCGGCACCGACGCGACGGGGTTGGTGCAGATGATCCAGCACGCCTTGACCTCCCCCGACGCCATGCGGGAGAACAGGTCGACCGTCCCGGAGCTGACGTCGGTGCGCAGCATCCCCGGCGCCAGGTCCCACAGCTCCTCGGTGAAGGCGCGGTCCGCCGCGTCGGTGACCACGCGCTGGCCGGGCAGCCCGGGGCCCATGTAGCCCATGTCCCGCCCGCCCATGGCGTTCGGCTGTCCCGTGAGGGAGAAGGGGCCGCTGCCCCGCCGGCAGATCGCGCCCGTGGCCAGGTGCAGGTTGACGAGGGCGTTGGTGTTCCAGACGCCGTGGGTGCTCTGGTTCAGCCCCATCGTCCAGCAGCTCATCCAGTTCTCCGCGCCGCCGATGAGCTCGGCCGCCCGCCGCAGGTCGGCCTCGGCCAGGCCGGTGATGCCGGCCACGACGTCGGGCGGGTACTCGGCCAGCAGGGCCGGCAGGTGCTCCCAGCCCTGCGTGGAGCTCGCGATGAACTCCTCGTCCAGGTGCCCGCCCGCGGCCAGCAGGTGCAGGAGCCCGTTCAGCAGCGCCAGGTCGGTGCCCGGCCGCACCTGCAGGAAGAGGTCGGCCGCCTCCGCCGTCGCGGTCCGCCGCGGGTCGACGACGATCAGCTTCGCCCCGGCCCTGACCCGGTCCATCATGCGCAGGAAGAGGATCGGGTGGCAGTCGGCCATGTTCGCGCCGCTGACCAGGAAGACGTCGGCCGCGTCGAAGTCGTCGTAGGAGCCGGGGGGCGCGTCGGAGCCCAGGGACTGCTTGTAGCCCGTCCCGGCGCTGGCCATGCACAGGCGCGAGTTCGACTCGAGCTGGTGGGTGCCGAGGAACCCCTTCGTCAGCTTGGTCGCGAGGTACTGCGCCTCCAGCGACATCTGCCCGGAGACGTAGACGGCGACGGCGTCCGGGCCGTGCTCGGCGGCGAGCTCGCGGAAGCGGCGGGCCACCCGCTCGACCGCGTCGTCGACCGCGACCGGGGTCGGCGCTGCTCCGCGCTCCTCGCGCACCAGGGCGGTCGTGGCCCGCCCGGGCGCCGTGAGGACCTCCGCGCTCGTCGCGCCCTTGGTGCAGAGGCGGCCCGCGTTGGTGGGGTGAGAGCGGTCTCCCGTCACGCCCGCGACCCGGCGCCGGCCGGTGGCGGGGTCGACCGCCACGTCCAGCACCATCCCGCAGCCGACGCCGCAGTAGGAGCAGGCGCTCTTGACCTGCGTGAGAGCCTCGCTCCCGGGACCCCTCGCAGCGTTCACGCGCACAGTAGACGGGGCCGCGGTTGCCGGGTCGTTTCCCCCGTGTTGCGCCGCGGGTGCGGGCACCTCTCACCGCCGGCGGGACCCGGAGAGGACATCGTCACACCGCCGCAACGGTGGGGGTCACCCGCTGTAACGCGCCCTGCCTAGCGTTCGCGACGCCCGCTGCACCGCCTCGCTGACCCCCGCTGCCCGAGGAGACCACACCATGGCCGTCAGCACCGACCGCGACGCCCCGCCCGGGACGATCACCGTCCCCCGCCGCGGACGCTGGATCGACCAGTACGACCCGGAGGACTCGGCGCAGTGGGCGTCCACCGGGCGGCCCGCCGCCCGCCGCAACCTCTGGCTGTCGATCTTCGCCGAGTTCCTAGGCTTCTCCGTCTGGCAGCTCTGGACCATCGTGACGCCGCAGCTGGCCAAGGCCGGCTTCACGCTCACCCCGGACCAGCAGTTCTGGCTCATCGCCATCCCCAACCTCGTGGGCGCGACGCTGCGCTTCCCCTACACCTTCGCGGTGCCCCGCTTCGGCGGGCGCAACTGGACGATCGTGTCGGCGCTCCTGCTCGTCGTGCCGTGCGTGGGCCTCGCGGTCGTGGTGCAGCGCCCGGACACCCCGTTCTGGCTGCTGGTCCTCGTGGCGGCCACGGCCGGCGTCGGCGGCGGCAACTTCGCCTCCAGCATGGCCAACATCTCCTTCTTCTTCCCCGAGCGGGAGAAGGGCGCGGCGCTGGGCCTGAACGCGGCCGGCGGGAACCTCGGCGTCGCCGTGGTCCAGCTCGCCATCCCGATCATCATCGTCGTCGGCGGGGGCTTCGCCCTCGACCGCGCGGGGCTCGTCATCATCCCGCTGGCCCTCATCGCCGCCGTGCTGGCCTGGCGGTGGATGGACAACCTGTCCAGCGCCCGCGCCGACTTCTCCGGCTACGCCGCGGCCGTGCGCAACCGCAGCACCTGGATCGTGTCGTTCCTCTACATCGGCACCTTCGGCTCCTTCATCGGGTACGCGGGCGTCTTCCCCACCCTCATCAAGAGCCAGTTCCCGGACGTCGTCTTCGACTGGGGCTTCATCGGCTTCGCCCAGGTGCCGCTGACGCTGGCCTTCCTCGGCGCGCTCGTCGGGTCCATGGCCCGCCCCTACGGCGGCCGCCTGGCCGACCGCGTCTCCGGCGCCCGCGTCAGCATCGCGGCCTACGGCGTCATGGCGCTGGGCGCGGTGGGGGTCATCGCGGCGCTGTCGGTGCGCAGCTTCGCGTTCTTCTTCGCCTCCTTCCTGCTGCTGTTCATCGCCAGCGGGGTGGGCAACGGCTCGGTCTACCGGATGATCCCGGCCATCTTCCGGGCCGGCGTCGACCACGCGGACCCGGTGGCGATGACGATGGCCAAGCGGCAGGCCGCGGCCTGCATCGGCATCGCCGCGGGCATCGGCGCCTACGGCGGGTTCATCGTCCCCCGCGTGTTCGCGAACTCGATCACCGACTACGGCTCGCTCGTCCCCGCGCTGGTCGTGTTCATCGGCTTCTACGCCGTGTGCGCCCTCGTCACGTGGGCCGTCTACGTGCGGGGCCTGGCCACCCGGTTCGCCGGCACCAGCATCTGACCCCGCCGCGCGACCCCCGAGACCAGCGCCGCCCCGAGACCAGGAGAGACCCGATGACCACTGCCCGCTTCCTGCAGGGGGCCCACCCGTTCACCGGCGCCGGGCTCGAGAAGCTCGTGCCCCTGGCCGGCCTCGACGGCTACACCGTGCCCGACGGGGCGCGCGCGCAAGCCGTGTACTTCCGCGGCGGCAACTCCTGCGACGAGATGGTCTCGGTCGTGCTGCTGCGCGACGGGGTGGCCATGCGGTGGTTCCCCATCGCGGCCAAGGGGGCCGTCCACGTGCCGCTGCGCATCGTGGAGGACGTCGAGGCGCCCTCCACCCTGGAGCTGCGCGTCGCGGCCCCGGAGGGGGTCAGCGGCACCGTCGTCGTCGACCTGGGACTCGTGGAGGTCTGAACCCGTGACGCTCACCAGCTCAGGCACGCAGACGGGCACCGCGCAGCTGCCCGTGCAGCGCGCACACCGCCGTCGCCTCGTCGTCGTCGGCAACGGCATGGCCGGCGCCCGCGCGGTCGAGGAGCTCCTCGAGCGCGGGGGGCGCGACCAGTTCGCCATCACGATGTTCGGCGACGAGCCGTACGGCAACTACAACCGGATCATGCTGTCGCACGTGCTGTCCGGGGAGGAGGACGAGGACGGGATCTTCCTGAACTCCCTGCCCTGGTACGCCGAGAACGGCATCGACCTGCGGGCCGGGGTCCGGGTCGACCGCGTCGACCGCTTCGCCAAGGTCGTGCACGACGCCGACGGCGGCCGCACGCCCTACGACGTCCTGCTGATCGCGACGGGTTCCTCGCCGTTCTTCCCCGCCATGGAGGGCATGCACCGCGACGACGGGACGATGCTCGACGGGGTGTTCGGGTTCCGCACCCTCGACGACGCGCGGGCGCTGCTGAACTCCGCCAAGGTGCACCGCAGGGCGGTCGTCATCGGCGGCGGGCTGCTCGGCCTCGAGGCCGCACACGGGCTCGCGACCCACGGGGTCGAGGTCGACCTCGTGCACTCCCCCAGCCACCTCATGAACCAGCAGCTCGGCCCCGAGGCGGGCCGCGTGCTGCGCGGGCGCATCGAGGCGCTCGGCATCCGGGTCCACACCGGGGTCCGGACGAAGGGCCTGCGCGGCACCGACCGCGTCACGGGTGTGGAGCTGCCCGACGGGACGGTCCTGCCCGCGGACCTCGTCGTGGTGGCGGCCGGCATCCGCCCCAACGTCGACGTCGCGGTGCGCTCCGGCCTGGACGTCCAGCGCGGCATCGTCGTGGACGACCGGATGCGCTGCAGCAGCGGCGAGGACGGCGACGAGGGGCCTGCGGACGGCGTCTACGCCGTGGGCGAGTGCGTGCAGCACCGCGGCCAGACGTACGGGCTCGTCGCCCCGCTGTGGGAGCAGGCCGGCGTGCTGGCCGACCACCTCACGGGGACGCGCCCGGACGCGGAGTACCACGGCACCCGGACGTCGACGAAGCTCAAGGTCGCGGGTGTCGACCTCGTGGCGATGGGCCTGGCCGGGCCCGAGCGCGACGGCGACGAGTTCGTCGTCTTCTCCGAGCCCTCCCGCGGGATCTACCTCAACGTCGTCGTGCGCGACGAGCGGCTCGTCGGCGCCACGCTGCTCGGCGACGTGCGCAAGACGGCGTTCCTCACCCAGGCCTTCGACCAGGGGCTGCCGCTGCCGCAGGAGCGGATGGCGCTGCTGTTCGACCTCGGCGCGCCCTCCGACGACGTGGGCGTCGCGGAGCTGGCCGACGACGCGCAGGTCTGCAACTGCAACGGCGTCAGCAAGGGCACGATCGCCGGGGCCGTCGCCGACGGCTGCTCGACGGTCGGCGCCGTCATGGCGAAGACCCGCGCGGGCAAGGGCTGCGGGTCCTGCAAGACGCTCGTGGAGCAGGTCGTGCAGTGGGCCGCGGGCGGCGACCTCGCCGTCGACGAGTCCGCCTCGTGGTACGTCCCGGGAGTTCCGCTGGCCAAGCCGGAGCTGATGACCGCGATCCGCGAGCGCCGGCTGAAGTCCGTCTCTGCGGTGTTCCGGGAGCTCGCGCCGGGCGGCGCCGAGGACGCGAAGTCGAAGATGGGGCTCACCTCGCTGCTGCGGATGATGTGGCCCGAGGGCCTGGACGAGGAGGAGCGCGACGGCCGGTTCATCAACGACCGCGTGCACGCCAACATCCAGCGCGACGGGACGTTCTCCGTGGTCCCGCAGATGAAGGGCGGCGTCACGAGTGCCGACCAGCTGCGCCGGATCGCGGACGTCGCCGACAAGTACGACGTCGGCATGATCAAGGTGACGGGCGGGCAGCGCATCGACCTGCTGGGGATCCGGAAGGAGGACCTGCCGAAGGTGTGGGCGGACCTGGGGATGCCCTCGGGCTACGCCTACGGCAAGAGCTTCCGCACTGTGAAGACCTGCGTGGGAACCGACTTCTGCCGCTTCGGCCTGGGCGACTCGACGAAGCTGGGCATCGACATCGAGACCCGCTTCCAGGGCGTCGAGACCCCCGCGAAGCTCAAGCTCGCGGTGGTGGGCTGCCCCCGCAACTGCGCCGAGGCGTACGTGAAGGACGTGGGCGTGGTCGCCGTGGGTTCAGGCCGCTGGGAGGTCTACGTGGGCGGTGCGGCAGGGGCGTCGGTGCGCAAGGGCGACCTGCTCGCGACGGTGGACTCCCCCGAGGAGGTGCTGGCGCTGACGGGCCGGTTCATCCAGTTCTACCGCGAGTGGGGCAACTGGCTGGAGCGCACGTACGAGTTCGTCCCGCGGCTCGGGCTGGAGCGCGTGCGGGCCGTCCTCGTCGACGACAGCGACGGCCTCGTGGCGGGTCTGGACGAGCGGATGCAGCAGACCGTCGACGCCTACCGCGACCCGTGGCAGGAGGGTGCGGAGCCCGTCACGCCCGGGCAGTTCCGCTCCTCCCTGCCGCTGGTCGACCTGCCGCTGGTGCCGCGGCGCCCCGCGGGGGCTCCCGGCGGCCTGGCCATCTCGGAGGTCGCGCGGTGAGCGCCACCACGACCAGCCACCGGGTCTGCCCGCTGGCGGAGATCCCCGTCGGCGAGGGCCGCGCGTACGTCGTGGCCGGCGAGCAGGTCGCCGTGTTCCGCCACCGCAGCGGCCGGGTCAGCGCCACGCAGGCGCGCTGCCCGCACGCGGGGGGTCCGCTGGCCGACGGGCAGATCGACGAGGGCGTCGTCGTGTGCCCGCTGCACCTGAACGCCTTCGACCTGGCGACGGGCGGCTCGACCGGCGACCAGCCCGCCCTCGCGGTGCACGCCGCCACCGTGGACGCCGACGGGACCGTCAGCGTGCAGCTCACCGGGAGCGCGTCGTGAGGAACCCCTACCCGCTGCACCTGGACCTCGCGGGCCGGCGCGTCCTCGTGGCGGGGGGCGGGCCCGTGGCCGCCCGCCGCGCGCGAGACCTCGTCGACGCCGGGGCCGACGTGCTCGTGGTCGCCCCCCAGGTCTGCGAGGACCTGCGCGACCTGCTGCCCCGGCTGACCTGGGAGGCCCGCGAGGCGGTCGCCGCCGACGTCCTGGGCGCGTGGCTGGTGCACACCGCGACGGGCGACCCGCTCGTGGACGGCGCCCTCGCGGCCGCCGCGGACGCGCAGCGCACGTGGTGCGTGCGCGCCGACGACGCCGAGGCGTCCGCAGCGTGGACGCCGTCGGTCGTCCGCCGCGACGGCGTCACGGTGTCCGTCAGCGCCGGCGGTGACCCCCGCCGCGCCCGCTCGCTCCGCGTCGCGCTGGGGCGGTGGCTGGACTCCGGCGCCGCTCCCCTGCGCCGCCGGCGGCCCGGCCCCGGGCGCGTGGTCCTCGTGGGCGGCGGGCCCGGCGAGGTGGACCTGCTGACCGTGCGCGGGCGGCGGCGCCTGGCGAGGCCGACCTCGTCGTGGTCGACCGCCTCGCCCCCACGGCCGTCCTCGCCGAGCTGGGCGAGGACGTCGAGGTCGTCGACGTGGGCAAGACCCCGGACCACCACCCGGTGCCGCAGCACGAGATCAACCGGATCCTCGTCGAGGCCGCGCAGGCCGGGCGCACCGTCGTGCGCCTCAAGGGCGGCGACTCCTACGTGCTCGGCCGCGGCGGCGAGGAGGTCGCGGCGTGCCGCGCGGCCGGCGTCGCCGTCGAGGTGGTGCCCGGCGTCACCTCGGCGTTCTCCGTGCCCGCCGCGGCCGGCATCCCGGTGACCCACCGCGGCACCGCCCGCTCGGTCACCGTGACCAGCGGCCACAGCGAGGACGGCCGCGACGCGCTCGACCACGCCACCCTGGCCCGCCTCGACGGGACGCTGGTCGTCCTCATGGGCGTCTCGATGCTCCCCTCGATCGCGGCGGGGCTCCTGGCCCACGGCAAGGACCCGTCGACCCCCGTCGCCGTCGTCGAGGACGGCTGGTCGCCCCGGCAGCGCACGACCACGGCCCGCCTGGACCGCATCGCCGACGTCGCCGCGGCCGCGGGGGTCCGCAACCCGGCCGTCGTCGTCGTCGGGGCCGTGGTGGACCTGGCGGCGGTCCTGGGGCCCGCGAGCGCCCCGGTGCCCGCCCCCGACCGCGGGGACCACGTCGCCCGCGACCCCGGAGACCTCTACCGTCACGTCTCGTGAGCGAGCCCACCACCGAGTCCCCGCCCACCGCGAACGACGTCCGCCCGCTGCTCGGCGTCACGATCGGCGTCACGAGCGACCGCCGCTCCGGCGACATGATCGCCACGTTCGAGCGCAAGGGCGCCCTCGTCGTGCACGCGCCCACCATGCGCATCGTCCCGCTGACCGAGGACGAGAAGCTCGTCGCGGACACCCGCGACGTCATCGACGACCCGCCGGACGACGTGCTGGTCACCACGGGCATCGGGCTGCGCGGGTGGGTGGAGGCCGCCGACGCCGCGGGGCTGGCCGGGCCGCTGCTGGAGACGTTCTCCCGCGCGCGGCTCATCGCCCGCGGCCCCAAGGCGACGGGCGTCATCCGCGCCAACGGGCTGCGCGAGGCGTGGTCGGCGGCCTCGGAGCAGACCGCGGAGGCGGTGCAGCACATGGTGTCCGAGGGCGTCGCCGGGCGCTCGGTCGTGGTGCAGCTGCACGGGGCGGCGGACGAGGACCAGCTCGCGCCGCTCGTCGCGGCCGGCGCCCGCGTGCGGGGCGTGTCGGTCTACCGGTGGCTGCCGCCGGACGACCCGGCCGCCGTCGACCGCCTCGTGGACCTCGTCGCCACGCGCCGCCTCGACGCCGTCACGTTCACGAGCGCCCCCGGCGCCGTCGCCCTGCTGGCCGCGGGCCGCGCCGCGGGACGCCTCGACGAGCTGGTGGCCGGGATGCGCGACGGCGGCGTGGTGGCCTGCGCCGTGGGCGACGTGACCGCGGAACCGCTGCGCGCGGAGGGGATCGAACCGCTCATCCCGGACCGCTGGCGCCTGGGCGCCCTGCTGCGCACCCTCACGGCCCACCTCGCGGAGCACCCGCAGGCCTGCCTGCGCACCCGGCAGGGGACGCTCGTCGTGCGGGCGCAGGCCGCGGTGCTCGCCGACACCGTGCTCGAGCTCGCCCCCGGCCCCCTCGCCGTGCTGCGCCGCCTCGCACAGGCCCGGGGCTCCGTGGTGACGCGCGAGGAGCTGCTCGCGGTGCTGCCGACCGGCGGTGACCTGCACGCCGTGGAGGTCACCGTCGCCCGGCTGCGCACGGCGCTGCCGAGCGCCGACCTGGTCAAGACCCTCGTCAAGCGGGGGTACCGGCTCGACGTGGAGGTCCCCGCGTGAACGACCCCGTCCTCGTCGCCTGCTCCCACGGCACCCGCTCCGCCGCCGGCCGCGAGGTCGTCGAGGAGCTGCGTGCCGCGGTCCGCCGCGCCCGGCCCGGCCTGGAGGTCCACGCCGCGCACGTCGACGTGCAGGAACCCGAGCTGGGCGCGGTCCTGGCCGCGCTGACCGCCGCCGGACGCACCTCGGTGGTCGTCCCCCTGCTGCTGTCCAGCGGTTACCACGTGCGCGTCGACATCGCCGACGCGCTGCGGGACAATGGACCTCACGCGGTAGCCGCCCCCGCCCTCGGGCCCGGCGACGCCGTGACCGACGTGGTGGTGGACCGCCTCGAGCAGGCGCTGGGCTCCCCGCTGGCCGACTTCGACGGCGCCGTCGTCCTCGCCGCGGCCGGGTCCTCCGACGCGCGCGCCGCAGCGGACGTCGACGCCGCCGTCGCCTCCCTGGGCCGGCGCCTCGGCCGCCCCGTGACGTCGGGGTTCCTCTCGGCGCAGACCCCGACCGTGCCCGAGGCGGTCGCCGCGGCGCGGGCCGCGGGCGCGTCCCGGGTCGCCGTGGCCGGCTACCTGCTCGCCCCCGGCGTGTTCTCGGCCCGGCTGGCCGCCGCGGGCGCCGACGTGGTCGCCGCACCGATGGGCCCCCACCCCGGCCTGGTCCGGCTCGTGCTGGACCGCTTCGACACGGCCGTGGCCCAGCTCGCACCGCAGACCGTGCCGGCCTCCTGAGGGCCGGGCGGAGGAGGTGCCCCGCCGCCTCACACCCGGGCGGCCGCCTCCCGCAGGGCCACCCGGCCGCCGCAGGGGGCGGGGACGTAGAGGCCCTCGCGCTCGGCGCGCACCGCGGCGAGCGTCCTCGTCGGCGCCGACAGCTTGTCGAGCACGTGCTCGAGGTGGGTCGCCACGGTCCGCGGAGCCACGACGAGCGCGGCGGCGATGTCCTGGTTGGAGCACCCCTCGACCAGGAACCCGAGCACCTCCAGCTCCCGCGGGGTCAGGCCGCGCAGCCCGGTCGCCGGTGACAGCAGGACCACCGCGCTCAGGCCCGCGGGCACGTCCTCGGGAGCGGCCAGGACGGTCACGCGGACGTGCCCGTCCGGGGCGTGCGCACCGCCCAGCGGCCAGAGGAAGGACGAGCAGACGTCACCCCTGACGGCGCGCTCCCGCGCAGCCGCGACCACCGGCGAACCCGACCCCAGGACACGGTCCGCCGGCAGGCCCGGGAGCTCCTGGCAGCCACCGTCGGCGCGGAGCACGATGGCGGCCCGGGCGCCGCGGACCAGACGGGCGGCGGCGACCAGCGACGCCATCGGATCGATCCCGCGGGCGACGACCGGCGCCAGCTGCGACAGGCGCCGGCGGCTGAGCGCCGACGGGGGCTGCCGGCTGCCCGACAGCACGGCGAGGTGGCCGACGTGTCGGCGGCCGCGGGCGAAGAGGGCCACCCCCAGGCCCTCGTGGATGCCGGCGGGGATGAGGCACTCCGCCCACGTCGGGAGCTCGTCGGCGGCGTAGGGCAGGTCGGAGGGGCCCAGCGGCGGACGCTCCCGGTCGGTCCCGGTGAGCTCGATGTCGCGCGCCACCTGCGGGCCGCCGAGGAAGGTGACGGTCGGATCGTCCAGGTCCACGGCGACGAGGTGGTGGTACCCCTCGCCCAGGGGATCGGCGAACGTCAGGAAGGCCCCGTCGAAGGGCACCACCCGGCGCAGGACCTCGAGCATGGCCCGCCCGCGCTCCGCGGTGGTCCCCGCCGACGCGGCGGTCTCGGCCAGCAGCTCTGCCTCTCGGTGCGGGTGCACGCGCGCCCCCTCGGGGTCACCGCCGGAGCGGGCCGGCCCTGCCGCGCTGCGCCACCTGCTGGACCCGCTGCGACGGTGACCGCCCCCAGTGATACCGCGTGGGCGCCGCCACCTCCACCCGTGCACGCACCTGGTGCAGGACCGGTATCGGCAGTCCTGCCGATACCGGACGCGGACGGCGGCGGGTTGACTGCGGGCCCTGCCCGACCCGGAGGCGGGGAGGGGACTCGGACGAGGAGGCATCGTGAAGGCTGTGGTCTACGAGGCGCCGCGGCAGGTCAGCGTCAAGGACGTACCGGACGCGCGGATCGAACGCGCGACCGACGTCCTGGTCCGGGTCACCTCGGCGAACATCTGCGGGTCGGACCTGCACATGTACGAGGGCCGGACCGACTTCGAACCCGGTCGCTGGTTCGGGCACGAGAACCTGGGCCAGGTCGTCGAGACCGGCGAGGGCGTCGACAAGGTGCGGGTGGGCGACTGGGTCGTCCTGCCGTTCAACATCGCCTGCGGGCACTGCAAGAACTGCGAGCGCCAGCTCACGAACTACTGCCTGACCGCGCAGCCGGAACCGGCCATGGCCGGTGCGGCGTACGGGTTCGCTGACATGGGCCCGTACGGCGGGGGGCAGGCCGAACTGCTGCGCGTGCCCTGGGGCGACTTCAACTGCCTGCGCCTCGGGGAGGACGCCGAGGAGCGCCAGACCGACTACGTGATGCTCGCGGACATCTTCCCCACCGGCTACCACGCGACGGAGCTCGCCGGCGTCCAGCCCGGGGACCAGACGGTGATCTACGGCGCCGGCCCGGTGGGGTTGATGGCCGCCCTCTCGGCCACCGTGCGCGGGGCCGGCAAGGTCATGGTCGTGGACCGGCAGCCGGACCGGTTGCGCCTCGCCGAGTCGATCGGGGCGATCGCGATCGACGACTCGAAGGTCGACCCGGTCGAGGCCGTCCTCGAGCAGACGATGGGCCTCGGGGCCGACAACGGTTGCGAGTGCGTCGGCTACCAGGCGCACGAACCCGACGGGCAGGAGCGGGCGAACCTCACGCTGAACCGCCTGGTGGCCTCGGTGCGGTTCACCGGGAAGATCGGCAGCGTCGGCGTCTTCGTGCCGCAGGACCCGGGGGCGGACGACGAGCTCGCGAAGCAGGGCAAGGTCGCCTTCGACTACGGCACGTTCTGGTTCAAGGGCCAGCACGTCGGCAGCGGTCAGGCGCCGGTGAAGAAGTACAACCGGCAGCTGCGCGACCTCATCGCGGCCGGCAAGGTCGAACCGTCCTTCATCGTGAGCCACGAGCTGCCGCTCGAGGAGGCGCCGCAGGCGTACGAGCACTTCGACCGGCGGGACGACGGCTGGACCAAGGTCGTCCTGCACCCGACGACAGGAGCGTGACATGGCAACGACTCTCGACGGCCGACGCGTGGCCGTCCTGGCAGCCGACGGCGTGGAACGGGTGGAGCTGGAGCAGCCGCGCCAGGCGCTGCAGGACGCCGGCGCGCGCACCGACGTCCTCTCGATCAGCGAGGGCGAGGTGCAGGCGCGCGAGAACGACCTGGCCGACGCCGGGACGTTCGCCGTCGACCGGCTCGTCGGCGACGCCTCGGTCGACGACTACGACGCGCTGCTGCTGCCCGGGGGGACGGTCAACCCGGACAAGCTGCGGACGGACGCCGCGGCCGTCGCCTTCGTCCGCGACTTCGTGCGGTCGGGCAAGCCGGTCGCCTCGATCTGCCACGGGCCGTGGACCCTCGTCGAGGCCGACGTCGTGCGCGGTCGCCGGCTGACCTCGTGGCCCAGCCTGCGCACCGACCTGCGCAACGCGGGCGCGGAGGTGGTCGACGAGGAGGTCGTCACCGACGGCAACCTGACCACGAGCCGGTCACCGCAGGACCTGCCGGCGTTCTGCGCGCGCATCGTGGCGGAGTTCGCCCGCGCCCCGCAGGCCGCCGGAGCGGGAGGCCGGTCGTGAGCGGCGCTCTCGGCGGTGCGGCCTCCGTGGCCGCCCGGACCGGCGGCGGCGTCGTCCGCCGGGTGCGCTCGGTCGTGTCCCCCTCCTCGGACCGGCCCGCCGGCGGGTCGCCGGCGTCCGGATGGCTCGCGGTGACCCTGTTCCGCCCGGTGACGGACGTGGACCCCACCCTGCTGCCCGCCCCCCTGGCCGCCTTCGACGACCGGATCGAGGTCCGCGTCCGCCCGGCCGCCGGCGGGAAGGGCACCGAGCTGGCGGTGCGGCTGCGCGAGCGCCCGCCGGCGGGTTCCCTCCCGCAGCGGCTCAGCGGCCGGGATCCGCAGGCGGACCTGCGCTCGGCCCTGCGCCGGGCGAAGCAGCTCATCGAGGTGGGTGAGGTACTCGCGGTGGATCCCGCCCCGCACGGCGAGCGGACACCCACCCCCGGCGGCGTGCTGCTGGAGAAGTGGACCGAGGCCGCACCCCGGGCAGGTGTGCGGTGAAGGCGGTGACGTGGCGCGGAGTGAACGAGGTCGGGGTCGAGGACGTCCCCGAACCCACGATCCTCAACGACCACGACGTCATCCTCGAGGTCGGCCTGTCGGTGACCTGCGGCTCGGACCTGCACCTGCTGGGCGGCTACGTCCCGGCGATGCGCGCCGGGGACGTGCTCGGCCACGAGTTCATGGGCACCGTCGTCGAGGTCGGCCGCGGGGTGACGAAGCACCACGTGGGCGACCGCGTGGTCGTCGTCTCCTTCATCGCCTGCGGGCAGTGCTGGTACTGCCGGCAGGGGCTGTGGTCGTTGTGCGACAACGCCAACCCCAACCCGGGGATCACCGAGGCGCTGTGGGGCCAGTCCATCGGCGGCTGCTTCGGGTACTCCCACGCCCTGGGTGGCTGGGCGGGCAGCCACGCGCGCTACGTCCGCGTGCCCTACGCCGACCAGGGCGCGTTCACCATCCCCGACGGCGTCTCCGACGAGCGGGCGCTGTTCGCCTCCGACGCCGCGCCCACGGGCTGGACGGGCGCGCACCAGGCGGGGGTCCAGCCCGGCGACGTCGTGGCCGTGTGGGGTGCGGGTGGCGTGGGGCAGATGGCCGCCCGCGCGGCCGCGCTCATGGGCGCCGAACGCGTCGTGGTGATCGACCGGTTCGACAACCGGCTCGAGCAGGTCCGCACCCACGTCGGGGCGGAGACGCTGGACTACACGGACACCGACGTCCCCGCCGAGCTGCGGGAGATGACCGGGGGGCGGGGTCCGGACGTCTGCATCGAGGCGGTGGGGATGGAGGCGCACCGCCCCGGCCCCCAGCACCTCTACGACCAGGTCAAGCAGCAGCTGCGGCTGCAGAGCGACCGGCCCACCGCGGTGCGCGAGGCGATCTACGCCTGCCGCAAGGGCGGGACGGTGTTCACGCTCGGCGTGTTCGCCGGCCTGGTGGACAAGTTCCCCCTCGGGGCCGTGATGAACAAGGCGCTGACCCTGACCGGGGCCCAGCAGCACGGGCACCGCTACGTCCCCGAGATCCTCGACCGGATGAGCCGGGACGAGGTGAGGACCGAGCACCTCGCGACCCACGTCATGTCGCTGGACGACGGACCGAAGGGCTACCGGATGTTCAAGGACAAGGAGGACGGGTGCGTGCGCGCGGTGTTCCGTCCCGGGGCCTGACGGACCGGCCGCGGCCGGCTCCGGCTCCGGCTCCGCGACGGCGCCGGAGCCGGTGCACGTCCTCCGGCGGCGGGAGCAGGCGGTGACGGCCGGGGGCGGGACCTCGGCTCCCGCCGTGCGGGGCGGCACGATCCTGTCGTGGCGCCGCCTGATCACCTGCCTGGGTGCGGGCCTCGTCGCCGGCGGTGCGACCGTCCTCGCGGGGGCGCCCGAGCTCTCGGTGCTCGTCGGCTGGTGCCTCGCGGCCGGCGCCCTGCTGGTCTGGGTCTGGCGCATCAGCTGGCCCCGCGACGCGCGGGGGACCGAGCGGCTGGCGGAGGAGGAGGGGCGGACCCGGGTCACGGACACCGTCGTGCTGGGCGCGGCGGTCGCGAGCCTCGCCGCCGTCGTGGTGGCTCTCGTCCGCTCCGCCGCGCAGGACGCCGTCGGCGTGGCCAGCGTGGTGCTCGGCGTCCTCGTGGTGATCCTCTCGTGGGCGCTGGTCAACACCGTCTTCGCCCTGAAGTACGCGCGCACGCACTACGACGGGCCCGACGGCGGGGTCGACTTCGGGCAGCGGGAATCCCCGGCCTACAGCGACTTCGCCTACCTCGCGTTCACGGTGGGGATGAGCTTCGCGGTCCCGGACACCCAGCTGGGGAGCACACCGGTGCGCAAGGTGGCCCTCGGGCACGCCCTGCTGTCCTACCTCTTCGGGACGGTGGTGATCGCCGTGGCCATCAACCTCGTCACGAACCTGGGCCAGCAGGGGTGAGGCCGGTCCGCTCCCCCGCCGGGCGGACGACGTCGAGCGGCGCCTCGCCTCCGACGAGACGCGCCGGCTGCTCGCGCAGCAGCGCCACGGCGCGCGGCCGGAAGGCGCTGGTGTTGCCGCCCACGTGCGGGGTGACGAGGACGCCCGGCGCGCTCCACAGCTGTTCTCGGCCCGGCTGGCCGCCGCGGGCGCCGACGTGGTCGCCGCACCGATGGGCCCGCACCCCGGGCTGGTCCGGCTCGTGCTGGACCGCTTCGACGCCGCGGTGCGCGATCTCGGGGCGCAGGTCCCGTCCGCCTCCTGACGAGGGGGTGAGCGGGCCGCGCCGACCGGTTCAGGAGCCGAGGACGACCGTGACCCTCCGGTTCGCGGCCCGCGCGGCGGGGTCGTCGTCGCCGGCCGCGTCGACCTCGGGGACCAGGGGCTGCGTCTCCCCGAACCCGACGCTCTCGACGGCGGCGCCGGCGACGCGGAGCGCGATGCGGTCGGCGACGGCGCGGGCGCGCTGCTCCGACAGCACCTGGTTGGAGGCGGCGTCACCGATGCCGTCGGTGTGACCGGCGACGGTGATGCGCCCGGGGGCCGCCGACGCCCGTTCGAGGAGCCCGGCGAGGAGCGCGTCGGTCCCCGCGGGCAGCTCGGCGGAGCCGAACGCGAAGAGGACGTCGGTGCCGAGGACGATCTCGGTGCCCTGGGCGGTCCGGGCGGCGACGTCGACGACCTCGGGAGCCACGTCGAGCACGGTCGCGACGACGCCGAGGACCTCTCCCCGGACGCCGACCGGCGTGGCTCCCGCCGGGGCCGGGGCGAGGGAGCTCACCGCGAGCACCGCCGCGCACACCAGCGCCGGACGCCGCCTCACGAGATCGGGACCGACGGCAGAGCCCCCATCGGGGTCTCGACCGTAACCGTGTCGACGTCGCTCGGCGGTGCGGGGAAGGTCGCGGTGAAGGACACGCGGTCCCCCTGCTCGAGCTGGCCGAGGCCGACGGTGCTGCAGAGGCAGTTGCCGTCGGTGTCGCGCAGCACGAGGTAGCGCTTGAGCCCGGCGGGGTCGAACAGGCTGATGCCTGACACCAGGTACTCGTCCTCGGCCGTCGCGGCGAACTGCCGGGCCAGCAGGAAGCCCTCGGGGGCCTCGTTGGTGACGGCCATCGTCGCGGTCACGGACTTCCCGGACCGCTCCAGCTCGTACAGCTCGACGACCATGCCGCGCTCACCGCCGGGGACCGTGGCGATGGGCTCCTCGGGCGGTGCGGCGACGGTGGCGTCCGCCGACGGGGTCGCCGACGCACCGCCGTCGGAGGCGGAGGCGCTCGTCGGGGCGCTCAGGTCCTGGTCCGGCGGGGCGTCGTCGCTCCCGGAGCACCCCGCGAGCAGGGCGGCGGGGAGCAGCAGGGCCGGCAGGAGCTGTCGTCGCACGTCCCCGACCGTACCGGGGCCGCGGGGGCCCGCGACGGCGCTCGCAGCGGTCAGCGCGACGGGGACGGCGCCTCGCCCGCGAGGACCGCGCGCCGCCGGCGCGCCAGCCCTGCCCGGGCGACGTGCCCGGTCAGGAAGACGGCCACGAGCGCCCAGAAGCGGTCCCACCCGAACAGGCGGAACAGCACCTCGGCGATGAGGACCAGGACGAGGGTGAACGCCAGCTCCACCGCGAACACCCGCACCGTCGACCGCACGATCCAGGATCACCCCCCACCTCGTCGGGGCGCAAGGAGCGCGCGCGACGGTCAGTCCCGCCCCGGTGCCGTCACCGCGGACCGCGTGCCGCTGACCCGCCGGGAACCCTCAGGCCCCGGGCCGCACCACGTTGCGCGGTGCGGAGCCCTCGACCAGCCGGTGCAGCTGCTCGCGCAGCAGCGCCACGGCGCGCGGCCGGAAGGCGCTGGTGTTGCCGCCCACGTGCGGGGTGACGAGGACGCCCGGCGCGCTCCACAGCGGGTGCCCCGGCAGCAGCGGCTCGGGGTCGGTGACGTCGAGCGCGGCGCGGAGCCGGCCGCTCGCGAGCTCGGCGACGAGGTCGTCGGTGACCACGACGGGTCCGCGGGCCACGTTGACGAGCAGGGCGCCGTCGGGCATCGCGGCGAGGAACGCGGCGTCGACCAGGCCCCTCGTCGCCTCCGTCAGGGGGCAGGCCAGGACGACGAGGTCGTGCTGCGGCAGGAGGGCGGGCAGCTCGTCCGGGGAGTGCACCTGGACGCCGTCCTGCTCCCGGGCGCGGCTGCCGACCGCCGTGACGGCCACCTCGAACGGCGCCAGCCGGGCGGCGACCTGCTGCCCGACCCCACCCCAGCCGAGCACCAGGGCCCGCCGGTCGGCGAGCGAGGGCCGGCGCGCGGCGGCCCAGTCGCCCGTCGCCATGGCGCGCGCGGCGTCGCCGAGGCCGCGCAGGGACGCCAGGGCCAGGCCCACCGCGAGCTCCGCGGTCGACGCGTCGTGGACGCCGGCCGCGTTGCAGAGGGTCACGTGGTCGGGGAGCTGCTCGGCGACGCCGTCGTAGCCGTTGGTCAGCAGCTGGAGCACGCGCAGGTCGGGCAGCGCCGCGAGCACGTCGGTGAGCGGCGGCAGCCCCAGGTACGGCGGCACGACGACGTGCGGCGCGGGCCCGGCCGGGGTGCCCGTGCAGTCCCACACCGTCAGCTCGGCGCCGGGCACCTCCCCCACCGAGGACACCCACGAGGCCGAGGGGAGGCTCACGACGAGGGGCTGCGGGGCGGCGGTGGTCGGCACCCGCGCACGCTACCGAGCCGGCCGGGCCCGGCGCGGAGGCCGGGTGGCCGCCCCGGGCGGGTCGCCGGGCACCGGCCGGGCGCGCGGGTGAGGATGGGGGATGCGCCCGCCCGCCACGACCCGCAGCGCCGCACCCCGTCCCCTCGTCGCGCTGGCCCTCACCCTGCTCCTGGCCGGGTGCTCGGACCCCGGCGGCGCCGGGGGGACCGGGACGGTCGCGACACCGTCGGTCACTCCCTCGCTCACCCCGTCGACGTCCGGCCCCGCGGGCACGCCCACCCCCACGCCCGGTGCGCCGTCCGCGAGCGGCGACCCCGCCGCGACCGCCTCGGGCACACCCGGTGCGCCGCAGGACATCACGACCGGCCTCGACGTGCCGTGGGACCTCGCCGTCCTGCCCGACGGGACCGCCCTGGTGACCCTGCGCGACAGCGCCCGGGTCGTGCAGGCCGGGCCGGGGCTGCTGGCGCAGGTGCCCTCCACGGGCCGCGACGGCGCCGTCCCCGACGTCGTCCCCGCTGGCGAGGGCGGCCTGCTGGGCATCGCGCTGTCCCCGACGTTCGGCGAGGACGCGCAGGTCTTCCTCTACTACACGGCGCGCGAGGACAACCGGGTCGTCCGGTTCACCTACGAGGGGGGCCGTCTCGTGGACCCGGTGCCGGTCCTCACGGGCATCCCCAAGGGCACGACCCACAACGGCGGCCGGATCCGCTTCGGCCCGGACGACCTGCTGTACGTCGGCACGGGCGACGCGCAGAACCGCCCGGCCGCGCAGGACGTCAACGCCCTGGGCGGGAAGATCCTCCGCATCACGCGCGACGGCGCGGTGCCCGACGGCAACCCCTTCCCGGGCTCGCGCACCTGGAGCCTGGGCCACCGCAACCCGCAGGGGTTCGGCTGGGACTCCACGGGCCGCATGATCGCCGCGGAGTTCGGCCAGGACCGCTTCGACGAGCTCAACGTCATCCGCCCCGGGGGCAACTACGGGTGGCCCGAGGTCGAGGGGCCGGGCGACGGCGGCGGCCGGTTCGTCGCCCCGTTCCAGACGTGGACCACGGACGAGGCGTCCCCCAGCGGTCTCGCCGTCACCGCCGACGCCGTCTACGTGGCGGCGCTGCGCGGGCAGAAGCTGTGGCGCGTGCCGCTGAACCCCGACGGCCCGACCGGGACCCCCGACGCCTACCTCGACGGGACGCTGGGCCGCCTGCGCGCGGCTGAGGTCGGCCCCGACGGCTCGCTGTGGGTGCTGACCAGCAACACGTTCCGCGGCGAGCCCCGCCCTGGCGACGACCGCCTCGTCAGCGTCCCGCTCAGCTGACCTAGGGTTCGTCCGGACGCACTCGCCAACGACGACCGCTTCGGGAGAGACACCATGGTGGACACGCACGGACAGCGGCTCAAGCTGGGCTACAAGGCGTCCGCCGAGCAGTTCGGCCCCGGCCAGCTCACCGACTTCGCGGTGCAGGCCGAGGACCAGGGGCTGGACTCGGTGTGGATCTCCGACCACTTCCAGCCGTGGCGCCACGAGGAGGGCCACGCGCCCTCGGCCCTGGTGTGGCTCGCCCACGTCGCCGCGAAGACGTCGCGCGTGCAGTTCGGCACGAGCGTCCTGACCCCGACGCTGCGCTACAACCCCGCCGTCATCGCCCAGGCGTTCGCGACCCTCGGCGTCCTGCACCCCGGCCGCCCGATCCTCGGCGTCGGCACCGGTGAGGCGCTGAACGAGACCGCCGTCGGGTCGATCTTCCCGGAGACCAAGGAGCGCTTCGCGCGGCTGCGCGAGGCGGTCCGGCTCATCCGCACGCTGTGGACCGAGGACCGCGTCGAGTTCGAGGGCGAGTTCTACCAGCTGCACAACGCGACGGTGTACGACAAGCCCGAGGTGCCGGTACCGATCTTCGTCGCGGGCGGCGGGCCCGGGGTCACGAAGTACGCCGGCCGCGCGGGCGACGGCTACATCTGCACGTCCGGCAAGGGCATGGACCTCTACTCCGAGACCCTGCTCCCGGCGCTCGAGGAGGGCCTGGCGCTGGCCACCCGCGACGTCCCCGACTTCGAGCGGACCATCGAGATCAAGCTGTCCTTCGACGAGGACCCGGACCGCGCGCTGGAGAACTGCCGGTTCTGGGCCCCGCTGTCGCTGTCGGCGGAGCAGAAGCACGACGTGCACGACCCGATGGAGATGGCCCGCCTCGCCGACGAGCTGCCCATCGAGCAGGTCGCCAAGCGCTGGATCGTCTCGGCCGACCCGGAGTTCGTGGCCGCGCGCGTGCAGGAGTACGTCGACGCGGGCTTCACCCACCTCGTGTTCCACGGCCCCGGCCACGACCAGTCGCGCTTCCTCGACCAGTTCACCAAGGACGTCGTCCCGCTCATCCGCCAGGCCTGAGCTCCTCCGCGGTCGTGCAGGGACCCCTGCACGACCGCGGCCCCCGGCCGCCGGTGCCCACTCCCCGCGGCCTCGAGCTGCGACGTCGGCGTGACACGACCCCGCCCGTCGCCTGCCGGTGAGGCCAGGCTGATCCGGCCGAGATGGTCGCCAGTGCGCCCTGCCCTCCCCCGGCGAGGCCCTCCACCGCGCTCGGCGGGACTCCAGCAGGGCACTCGGATCTTCCCCAGGACGCCCGGCGACGGCTGAGACCCGGTTTGACGGCTCCAGCGAGGACGCTTACCGTCGTGTGACACATGCGCAATGCATGAGCATATGCTCACCGAGGAGCTCGTTGTGCCACTGCCCAGCGTCGACAAGCAGCGACTGCTCGTCCGCGCTGCGGTCATGTACTACGTGGAAGGCGCCACCCAGCTGGACATCGCCCGGCATCTCGGCGTCAGCCGCGCCACCGCCGGCCGCCTCGTGGCGCAGGCGAGGGCGGTGGGGATCGTGCGGATCGAGATCGTCTCCGGCATCACCCGCCGGGTCGAGACGGAGCTGGCCCTGGAGAGCCGCTTCGGCCTCCAGGAAGCGGTCGTGGTCGAAGCGGACGACACCGGTCACGTCGACCTCGGGCAGGGGTGCGCGGATGTCCTCGCCCGCACGCTGCGCCCCGGGGCGGTGGTCGGGCTCGGCTGGAGCTCGAACCCCGACGAGTGGATCGCCCGCACCGCAGAGGTGCTGCGGACCCTGCGGCGTGCCGCTGACGACATCCCGGACGTGACCGTCGTGCAGCTGGCCGGGGCCTCGCCCACCGACCCGACGCGGATGGACCCGGCGCAGACCGTCTCCGCCGTCGCCGACGCCCTCGGTGCACGGCCCGTGCTGATCGCCGCACCGCTCTACGTCGACAACGCCGCGACGGTCGCCAGCCTGCGTGCCGACCGAGGGATCAGCAGCGCCCTGGACCTCGTCGCGCGAGCCGACACGTGCCTCTTCGGGGTCGGCCACGTGTCCCCGACGACCCCCCTCTTCGTCAACGGCTACCTCCAGGAGCGCGACCTCGAGCAGCTGCAGGCCCGAGGGGCCGTCGGCGACGCGGTCGGACGCTTCTTCGGTGCCGACGGCCGGGCGGTGGGCGGGGCGCTGGCCGAGCGGACGCTGTCCGCCGAGCTCGACCTGATCCGCTCCCGACCCCTGCGGGTCGCCGTCGCCGCCGGCCCCGAGCGGGTCGACCCCCTGCGCGCAGCGCTTTCCGGCGGACTCGCCAACGCTGTGGTGACCGACACCTCCACCGCTCGCTCGCTGCTGGGAGACGCTCCCCGCACGAGCACCGACGCACGGCTCCTGACACCCCACCCCCTCCCGAAGGACCCGACGTGAATCGACTCGCGACCTCTGGTGCTCGCCGGATCGCCGTGCTGGCCACCGCACTGGGCGGGCTGCTCCTCGCCTCTTCGTGCTCCCTCAACGGACCAGTCACCGACGCGTCCGCGGCGGGGCCCCGGGCCGCCGGCAGCGCCGCGCCGGCTGCCGTCCCGTTCCAGCGCGGACCGCTCAAGGTCGGCATCGCCGCCCGCGAGATCGTCAACGACTACAACCGCGACATCATCGCCGGCGCCGACACGTCGTTCCGCGCCGCAGGCGCGACCGTGACGACGACCAACGCCGGCGGAGACGCCACCAAGCAGATCAACAACATCCAGACCCTGGTGAACTCGGGCGTCAACGTCCTGCTCATCGAGCTGGGTGACCCGGCCCAGCTCAGCCCCGTGGTGACCCAGGCGCGGGCGAAGGGCGTCGTCGTGGTCACCGCCGGGGTCGGCTCCACCGTGCCCGGTGCGGTGACCGACGTCGGCGGCGACGAGGACCTCATGGCCGAGATGATGAGCCGGTCCCTGCTGGACGCGATGGGGTACCGCGGTGACCTCTACGCGTTCTGGGTCCCCGGCGCCCCGCTCCTGGAAACCCGACTTCGCATCCTCAAGGCGATGGTGGCCGACTACCCGCAGGTGCGGCTGCACCTGCAGCCCTCCGACTTCAGCCCCGCCCGCGTGCAGTCGCAGATGCAGGCCGTCCTCACCGCGAACCCCGACAAGGGTTCCATCGCCGGCGTCTGGGGCGCCTACGACCAGATGACATCCGGTGCGGTGCAGGCGATCCAGCAGGCGGACCGGTCCGAGATAGCCGTGGCGTCCATCGACGGGGACCGCGCCACCTTCCCCATGCTGTACGCCCCGAACAGCCCGTTCGTCGCGACCGTCGTGCAGAACGCCCAGCTCATCGGCACCCTGGCCGCCCAAGCCGCGCTGGACGCTCGCGATGGGAAGCCGGTGGCACCGAACATCTTCACCACGGCCTGAGTCGCGACCCGGCACAACGGCATCGCCGCCGCCGAGCTGCGCTACGGCGCCGGGGTCTGGGCCGACGTCAAGCTCGACGAGAACCGCATCTCCGAGCAGTGGCCACAGGACCAGCAGGTCGTCGTCATGCAACCCGTGTCGCCGCGCGGCTGAAGGAGGACACCGTGACCGAACTCCTCGAAACCCCCGCACCTGGTGCGGGAGACGGTGCCGCCGTCGCCGCCGCCGTGCGCGGCGCCGTCGTCCGGTTCGCCTCGACGACCGTGCTGCACGGCGTCGACCTGGAACTGCGCGCCGGTGAGGTGCACGCCCTCGTGGGCCAGAACGGCGCCGGCAAGTCGACGCTGGTGAAGGCCCTCATGGGCGTCAACCCGCTCGCAGCCGGCTTCGTCGAGGTCGGCGGCTCGCGCGTCGAGCTCTCCGGCCCGGAGGACGCCCGTCGCCTCGGACTGGAGATCGTCTACCAGGACCAGCCGCTGGCGCTGCACCTCACGGTGGCGGAGAACATGTTCCTCGGACGCGAACCCACCCGCTCGGGGCTGTTGGACCGCACGGCCATGCGGCGCAGGGCGCACGAGGTCCTGCAACGCGTGCGAGCGGACTGCCTGCCCGACGACATCGTGGGCGACCTGACGCCGACGCAGCGGGTGCAGGTCTCCATCGCCGCCGCCCTCGCCGCCGATCCCCGCGTGCTGGTCCTCGACGAACCCACCGCAGCGCTCGGCTCGGCCGAGTCCGCGCCCGTGTTCGACCTCATCCGCGCAGCTCGCAGCGACGGTGTCGCCGTCCTGTACATCTCCCACCGCCTGCACGAGATCACCTCCCTGGCCGACCAGGTGACGGTGCTCCGGGACGGTCGCCGCACGTCCGTCTCCCCCGCCGCCGGCATGTCCGTCGAGGACCTCATCGCCGCGATGGTGGGCCGCGACCTCGACGCCCTCTTCCCGGACGTGCCGCACACGCCGGGTGACGTGCTGCTCGAGGTGGACGGCCTGCGCTCGGGTGAGCTCGTCCGGGACCTGACGCTGCGGCTCCGGGCCGGGGAGGTCGTGGGACTCGCCGGTCTCGTCGGCTCCGGCGCCAGCGAAGCGCTGCTCGCCCTCTTCGGCGACCGGCGCAGCTCCGGCTCGGTGCGCCTGGGCGGCCGCGAGACGCGGACGGGCGGCCCCCGCGCCGCCGTGCGCCACGGTGTGGCTCTGGTCCCGGAGGAACGGCGGACCGAGGCCCTCTTCCCCGGCCTCGCAGTGCGGAGCAACCTCACGGCCTCGAGCCTCTCCCACCACGCGCGTGGTGGGGTGCTCTCGCGTAGACGCGAGACCACGACGGCCGACGACCTCGTGCAGCGGCTGGGCATCGTGCCCGCCTCTCCGGTGGCGGACGTGTCCACCCTGTCCGGTGGCAACCAGCAGAAGGTCGTCGTGGGCCGCTGGCTGTCCCGAGGAGGCCGCCTCTACCTGGTGGACGAACCCACGGCCGGCGTCGACGTCGCCGCGAAGGCGGAGATCTACCGCCACCTCGGCGAGCTCGCCGCAGGTGGCGCCGCAGTCCTCGTCGTCTCGTCGGACTTCGAGGAGCTGCTCGGCCTCTGCGACCGCGTCCTCGTGGTGCGCGACGGGAGCGTCACCGATGAGTTCGCGCGCGGCACGATCGACGAGGACGGCCTCACCGCACGTGCGGCGGCCGCCCCGGCAGGTTCCCGGGCCACACCGGAGGTACCGGTCGCGGTACCCCGCCGCCGCACCCGTCGTCCGTGGGCCCGCCAGATCGGGGTCGGGCTGGCCATGATCGCGGTCGTGGCGGCCCTGGTCGCGGGCTCCCCCGGCTTCCTGCTGTCGGCCGGGGCGTGGGACGTCCTGCGGCAGGCGGGCACGCCCGTCATGCTGGCTGCGGCCCTGACCGTGGCGCTGGGCGCCGGAGCCTTCGACCTGTCCGTCGGAGCCGTCGCCCAGCTCACCGCCTCGGTGTCGGCGGCACTCGTCGTCGCCGGGGTGCCCACCCCGCTCGTGGTGCTCGCCGGGGTGGTCGTGGGTGCCGGGCTCGGCGCGGTCAACGGCGCGGTCACGACGCTGCTCCGAGTCCCGTCCTTCGTGGCGACCCTGGGGATGCTCTTCCTCCTGGTCGGGATCACGCTGGGGGTGAACGGTGGCCTGGCCGTCTCGGTGGAGCGGACGAGCTTCCTGCTGCTGGGACAGGGCTACGTCGGGCCCGTCCCCGGGATCGTCCTGACGTCCGCGGTCGTCGTGCTTGCCGTCCTCGCCCTCTGGCGGCGCACGCGACCGGGTCTGCGGCTGCGCGCCGCCGGCGACGACGAACGCACCAGCCGCCTGCGGGGGGTCCGCACCGGACGGGTCACGGTGACCGCGCTCGTCCTCAGCGCCGCGCTCAGCGGGCTGGCGGGCGTGCTGCTGGCTTCCTACGCCAGCGGGTCGACCGCCCGCGACGCCTCGCTGGACCTGCTCGTCTCCGCCCTGGCGGCAGCCTTCCTGGGCTCTGCTCTGACCCGCACCTTCCTCTTCGACCCGGGCGCCTCGGCCGTCGGCTCGCTGTTCGTGACGGTCGTCGCCGCAGGTCTCATCGCCAACGGGCTGTCGGACCAGTGGCTGGGGGCCGTGCAGGGCGTCGTGCTGCTGCTCGCCGTCCTCGTCGCCGTAGCCCGCCACCGCAACCTCGGACAAGTGGTGATCTTCTGATGAGCACTCCCACCGCGATGCGGACCGGCGGCTCGCCGGCCGGTACCCCGGGTCCGCACTCCCACCGCCTGGACGTCGTGCGCTCCTACGCCACGGTGCTGGGCATGCTCGTGGCGCTGGCCGTCATCGCCGTGGCCCGGCCGTTGTTCATCGACCCGCGCAACCTCGCCGCGGTCGCCGTGGACGCCACCGTGCTGGTCGTCCTCGCCGTCGGGCTGAGCGTGCTGATGGCCATGAAGGGTCTCGACCTCTCCCTCGCCGCGACCGCCGACCTCGCGGGCTACCTGGCGGCCCGCGCCCTGCTGCAGGGAGAAGGTGCGCTGACCGCCGTCCTGATCGCCCTCGCCGTCGGCCTGGTCGTGGGCGTCGTCAACGGCCTGCTGTCCGGGTACCTCGGGGTCCCGGCCATCGTCGCCACGCTCGGGCTGAACCTGGTGCTCACCGCCCTCGCTCTCGTCGTCTCGGACAACGGCACGCCGCAGCAGCTGTTCACCGCGCCGATCGATCTCGTCAAGCCGTTCCTCGTCTTCGGCTCCGACTCGTGGGGACCGGTGCGGCTGCTCCTGCTGGCGGCCCTCCTCGTCGTAGCCCTGGCCTGGTTCGCGACGACCCGCACCACGTGGGGCCGGCGAGTCGACCTCGTCGACAGCAGCGCTCGTGCGGCGAGGCTGGCCGGGATCGGGGTCCGCTCGACCTTCGCCTCGGGCTTCGTGGTGTGCAGTCTGCTGGCCGCGGGCGGAGGGCTGATGCTCACCGCGCGCACCGGACTCGCCGTCCCCGGTTCAGCGCAGCCGTTCCTCCTCGACGCCTTCACCGCCGTCTACCTCGGCGCGACGGCCTCACCCCGCGGTCGCATCACCGTCCTCTGGACGGTCGTCGGCGCAGTCTTCGTCACCCTCCTCGCCAACGGGCTGGTGCTGCTGGGCCTCGGCGCCCCGTGGCGCTACGGCCTCAACGGCGGCCTCATCCTGCTCGCCCTCGCCCTCGGCGTGCTGCGTCGGCGCAGCAGCCGCTGACCACCTCCCCCTGGAAGGACCCACGATGGTCACCACGATGGACGCCCACAACCACATCGGCTTCCGCCACGGCGCGAGCCAGACAGGTGAGGAACTGCTGCAGCGCATGGACGCTGCCGGCGTCGACCGCGCCTGCGCCTTCCCCTTCGTCGAAGGGGTCTTCGACAACGACGACGTCGACCGTGCCCGCGCCGCCGCACCCGACCGCATCGTCCCGTTCCTCGCGGTGAACCCGTGGCAGCGGGAGGAAGCGGTGGCCGAAGTGCACCGACGAGCCGACAAGGGCTACCGGGGCGTCAAGATGCACCCGACCATCCACGGTTACCACCTCTCCGACCTCGGCCTCGTCGGCCCCGTGCTCGAGGCCATCCGCGAGCGCGAGCTGGTCGTGATCTGCCACGGAGCCTCGGACCTGTACAACGCCCCGCCGGAGTTCGCCCGCATCTGCCGTGCCTACCCCGAGGTCCCGTTCCTGATGGCCCACAGCGGCACCTTCTGGTCGCACGACCAGGCCGTGGAGGTGGCTGCCGAGACGCCGAACCTCTACCTGGAGACCGCGCGCGTGCCGATCTTCGAGGTGGCCAGCTCGATCCGGAGCCTCGGACCCGAGAAGGTCGTCTGGGGCACCGATTCGCCCTTCGTCGACTACACCTTCGAGTTCGAGAAGATGGAACGGGCTGCGGGCTCCGAGGACGCGCGCCAGCTGGTCTGCGGCGGGAACTTGGCGCGCCTGCTCGGGATGGACTGACGCCCCAGGGAGAGGTGACGACGAGGCCAGCTGTTCACAAGAAGTCTTGTACAACGGCTCTTGTGGACCTAGCCTCGACGCGTGGACGACTCCCGCGCCGTGCGCCTGACCGACCCCGCCGTCATGCGGGTGCTCGCGCACCCGACCCGGCTCACGCTGCTCGGGGAGCTGCGCAGCGAGGGGCCGGCGACGGTGGGCGGGCTCAGCCGGGTGCTCGACGAGGCCCCCGGTTCCGTCAGCTACCACCTGGGCCGCCTCGTGGACGCGGGCCTGGTCGAGGAGGCCCCCGACCTGGCGCGCGACCGGCGCGAGCGGTGGTGGCGCGCGGTGCACCAGCTGACGACCGTGTCCCCCACCGATTCCCTCGACGACCCCGAGCGGCACGCGGCCTCCACGGCGCTGCGCCGGGAGTTCGCCCGCCGCCACGCGGCCGTCCTGCAGGAGCACCTCGACGCCGAGGCGTCGCTGCCCCGCGAGCTCGTGGCGGCCCTGACGACGGGTGACCGGCAGCTGCGCCTGACCACCACCGAGCTGCGCGAGCTCAGCGACGAGCTCGAGGCCCTCGTCGACCGGTGGCAGGCGCGCTCGGACGCGCTGTCCGCCGACGGCGAGCGCCCCGGCACCCACCGCGTCGCGCTGGTCTACGCGGCCGTGCCCCGGGTCCCGCGGTGACGCCCGCGTGGCGGCTGCGGTGGCTGCTCCTGGCCCACACGGTCAGCGCGACGGGCAACACGGCCACGTTCATCGCCCTGCCGCTGTACGTCTACGCGAGCACGGGCAGCGCCGCTCTGCTGGGTGTCCTGGGCGCCGCGGCAGTCGCGCCCGTCGTGGTGGGCGGAGTGTTCGGCGGCGTCCTCGTCGACCGCTTCGGCTACCGGCGCACCAGCGTGGTCTCCGACGCGGTCGGCGCCGTCACGATCGGCGCGGTCCCCCTGCTGGCGGCCACGACCGGACTGCCGTTCGCGGGGCTGATCGCGCTCGTCGTCGCGACCGGGCTGCTGGACACCCCGGGGCAGGCGGCCCGCCACGCCATGCTCCCCGAGCTCGCCGCCGACGCCGGAGCGCCGCTGGAGCGGGCGACCGGCTGGATGGACGCGGCCGAGCGGGCCGCGCGACTGCTGGGCGCGCCCGCGGCGGGCGGGCTCGTCGCGGCCGTCGGGGCCCCCGTGGTCCTCGTGCTGGACGCGGCCACCTTCGTCGTCGCGGCGCTCCTCGTCGCCGCCGCCGTCCCCGCCGTCCGAGCGACCGCCGCCGGAGCGACCGCCGTCGCGCGCACCCCGGCCCCGGCCGGCGGCGGGTGGCGCGGCTACCGGCGCGACCTCGCCGAGGGCCTGGCCTTCGTGCGCCAGGACCGGCTGCTGCGCGCGATCGTCGGGATGGTCCTGCTCACCAACGCCTTCGACGCGGCGTGGAGCAGCGTCGTGCTGCCCCTGCACGCCGCCCGCCACCTGGGCGGCGGCACGGCCCTGGGCCTGCTCGTCGCGGCGTTCGGCGGGGGCGCCGTCGTCGGCGCGGTCGTCTTCGGCGCCGTCGGCGCACGGTTCTCCCGCCGCACGGTGTTCGGGGTCGCCTTCCTCCTCGCGGGCGGCCCGCGGTTCCTCGTGCTGGCGACCTCGCCCTCCCTGGGCGTGCTGCTGCTGGTGCTCGCCCTCGCCGGGGTGGCCGCCGGGGCGCTGAACCCGATCCTCGGCGCGGCCCAGCTGCAGCGGGTGCCGGCCGCGGCGCGCGCCCGCGTCGGCGGGGTGGTCGGAGCCGGTGCGTGGGCCGGGATGCCGCTGGGCACCCTGGTGGCCGGGTTCTGGCTGGAGCGCGGGTCGCTGACGGCGCTGCTGCTCGTCCTGGGCGGCGCCTACCTGCTGGTGACCCTGCTGCCCTTCGTCGCGCCGGCCTGGCGCGAGCTCGACCGCGTCCCCGCGGCACCGGCGGCGCTGCAGCAGGGCTGAGGCGCCGGGCCCGGGGCGGCCGGGCGGGCCCCCGCGTGCGAGGGTCGGCACGTCGGAGGGAGGGGCCGTGCTGGAGCACCTGGACCAGCTGGCCCTCGCGCACGCGGGGGCCTCGTGGGTCGTCCTCGTCGTGCTGGCGCTCGCCGCGCTCGACGCGTTCCTCCCGCCCCTGCCGAGCGAGTCCGTCGTCATCGCGCTGGCCGCCGTCTCCGGCTCCCTGGGCCGCCCGGACCTCCTGCTGCTCGGCGCGTGCGCGGCCGTGGGCGCCTGGGTCGGCGACAACCTCACCTACACCCTGGGCCGGCACTCCCCGCTGCGGCGCTGGACGGCCCGCTCCCCCCGCCTCGCGCGCGCCTTCGCCCGGGCGGGCCGAGAGCTGGAGCGCCGGGGACCCCTGGCCATCCTGGCCGCCCGCTACGTCCCGATCGGCCGGACCGCCGTGAACCTCACCGCCGGGGCGGTCGCCTTCCCCCGCGGCCGCTTCGCGAGCCTGTCGGCGCTCGCGGCCGTGAGCTGGGCGACGTACGCCGTGCTCATCGGCACCGTCGCCGGCCGGTGGTTGCGGGGGCGGCCGCTCCTGGGGTCCGCGGTGGGCATCGTCGTGGCCCTCGCCCTGGGCTTCGCCGTCGAGCGGTTCCTCGAGCGCGTCGTGCGGCCGCGGCGCCGCCCGGCCGACGAGGGGGCGGAACCGCTCTGATCGTCGCCGCACCCGCCGATGGGGAGGGCCACGGTGCACCAGCGCGCCGCCGCCGAAGGTCCGGGAAGGCACCAGCACATGAGCGTCGCGACGCACCAGACCGGGACCGTGGCGCCTCCGCGGGCCCTGCGCCCGGTGCTCTCCCTCAGCGACCGCCTGCGGACCGGGCCGCGCCTCGCCGTCCTCGCCGCGCTGCTGCTGCTGCCGGGGCTGCTGGCGACCGGGTCCTTCACGGTCGAGGTCGGCGGTGAGCTGGCGGCCACCCGCGCGGAGCTCGCCGGGCAGGAGGTCCTGGACCCCGCGCTGCGGGCGATGACCGCCGCGGCCCGCGGCGAGGCCGTGGACCTCACGGCCGTGCGCGCCGGGGTCGCCGCGCAGCCGGGCCTGGAGCTCGACGAGGCCGTCGCCACCCTCACCGCCGCCACCACCGGCTCGGCGAGCGCGCTGCAGCGGACGCAGGCGCTGGGCGCCTTCGCGACCGAGGTGGCCAACGCGTCGCGGCTGATCCTCGACCCCGACCTCGACTCCTACTACGTCATGGACGCCGAGGTCGTGCAGGTCCCGCACCTGCTCGTGGCCGCGGCCGCCGCCGCGGACGCCGACCCCACGGCGCGCGCCGTGCAGGCCGCCGCGCTGGCGGGGGCCGCGCAGGCGCTGACCGCCGACGTGCAGACCGCCCGCCGGGCCACGGACGCCGGTGACCTGACCGACGGTGAACTGGCCGCCCTCGACCGCCTGGCGGCCGTCGCCGCGGTCGCGACGGCGAGCGCGACGCAGCTCACCACCGCACCCGCGGACACCGCCACCACCGCCACCACCGCGGCCACCGCGCCCGTGGTCGCGGCCGCCGAGGCCGCCCTCCCCGGCGCCTCCGAGGCGCTGGAGTCCCTGCTGCGGGCCCGCGAGGACGAGCTGGTCACCCGCCGCGACGTCGTCCTGGCCGTGGCCGGGGCCGGCTTCCTGCTCGCCACGTGGACGGCCGTCGGGATCGGGTGGCGCACGCGCCGCGACGTCGGGGCGACCGTCGCGGCCGTCGCGGCCCTCGCCGACGGCGAGCTCACCGAGCGCCCGCTGCCCGCGGGCCGCGACGAGTTCGGCGACATCGCCCGGTCCCTCACCACCGCCCGGCTGACGCTCCTGCACCAGCGGGAGGCGCTCCGCGAGGCGCACGAGGAGCGCGAGCTGCAGCTGCAGCAGGGCTTCGAGCACCAGCGCACGTCCGAGCGGCACACCCGCGAGCGCGCGCAGGCGATCATCGACGAGAGCGCCGCCACCGTCCTGGCCGAGCTGAGCGCGCTGGGCGAGCACGTCGAGGCCGTACGCACTTGCGCCCGCTCGATCGAGGCGCGGGTCGCCACGACCGAGGCGGTCACCCGCAGCGTCAGCGCGGAGACGGCCGACGCGGACGCCGGTGCCGTCGCCCTGGGCACGAGCCTCGCCGAGGTCGGCGGGATGGCCCAGCTCATCGCCGGCGTCGCCGGGCAGACCAAGCTGCTGGCCCTCAACGCGACCATCGAGGCGGCGCGGGCCGCCGAGGCGGGCGCGGGCTTCGGCGTCGTCGCGGACGAGGTCAAGATGCTCGCCGCGACGACCGCCAGCTCCACGGGCACCATCACCACGACCCTCGCGGCGCTGGACGCCGACGCCGCGCGCGTCGGGCGGGCCATCAGCAAGGTCGGCACGGACATCGGCCTGCTCGACGAGGCCACGGCCGCGCTCAGCGGGGTCGCCGTCGAGCAGTACGCCCTGGTGGACACGCTGCACGCGGCGCTGGGCACGACCATCACGCGGGTGCAGGAGCTGGCCTCGCTCGGCGACCGCCTGGAGCGGCGCACGGCCGAGCGGCGCCCGGTCGCGGGGCGCGTCACCTTCAAGGTGGGCTCGACCCGCGTGGACGCCACGCTCGCCGACCTCAGCGTCAGCGGCCTGCGCTGCCTGCTGCCGGGCGCGACCGAGCTGCGGCCCGGGGCGACCGGGGACCTGCGGGTCGTCATCGGCACGCAGGAGGTCCTGGCGCCCGGGTCCGTCACCCGCTACCGCGACGGCGGCGGCGGCGGCGCGGAGCTGGGCATCGCCTTCGGCCGCGTCGCCCCCGCCGTGCAGGCCGTCATCGACGCCCTGGTGCACGGCGGCGCCTGACGCCCGCCCGCCGCCGGTGGTCGGGACCACCGGCGGCCGGGACGTGCGCGCGCAGCGTCAGCTGCCGACGCGCTCCAGGACCAGCTCGCGCACGCGGGCCGCGTCCGCCTTGCCGCGCATGTCCTTCATGACCGCACCGATGAGGGCGCCGGCGGCCTGCACCTTGCCCGCGCGGATCTTGTCGGCCACGTCGGGGTTCGCGGCGACCGCGGCGTCCACGGCCGCGATGAGCGCGGACTCGTCGGAGACCATCGCCAGGTTCCGGGACGCGACCACCTCGGTCGGCGACCCCTCCCCCGCCAGGACACCCTCGAGCGCCTCGCGGGCCAGGCGGTCGGTGAGCGTGCCCGCGTCGACGAGGCCCTGCAGCTCCGCGACCTGCGCGGGCGTGACCGGCAGCGCCGAGAGGTCGGTGCCCTCGACGTTCGCGCGGCGCGCCAGCTCGCCCATCCACCACTTGCGGGCCGTCGCGGGCGAGGCGCCCGCGGCGACGGTGGCCTCGACGAGGTCCAGCGCACCCGCGTTGAGCACGTCGCGCATCTCCGGCTCGGAGAAGCCCCACTCGGTGGTCAGCCGGCGGCGGCGCTCGGCCGGGGGTTCCGGCAGCGTCGCGCGCAGCGACTCGACCCACGCCGGGTCGGGCTCGATCGGCACCAGGTCGGGTTCGGGGAAGTACCGGTAGTCCTCGGCGTCGGACTTCTCCCGGCCCGACGTCGTCAGGCCGGTGTCCTCGTGCCAGTGCCGGGTCTCCTGCACGACCTTCGCGCCCGACAGCAGCACGGCCGCGTGCCGGCCGACCTCGTAGCGCACGGCCCGCTCGACCGAGCGCAGCGAGTTCACGTTCTTGGTCTCCGAGCGCGTGCCCAGCGGGTCCTGCGGCGTCGGGCGCAGCGACAGGTTCACGTCGCAGCGCAGCGAGCCCTGCTCCATCTTCACGTCGGAGACGTCCAGGGCGCGCAGCAGGTCCCGCAGCGTCGCGACGTAGGCGCGGGCCACGTCGGGCACCCGGTCCCCCGCACCGGTCAGCGGGCGCGTCACGATCTCGATGAGCGGGATGCCCGCGCGGTTGTAGTCCACGAGGGAGTACTCCGCGCCGTGGATGCGGCCCGTGGAACCCCCGACGTGCAGGGACTTCCCGGTGTCCTCCTCCATGTGCGCGCGCTCGATGTCGACGCGGTAGGTGAACGCCGGCTTCGTGCCGTCCTCGCTGGCCGGGACCTCGACGTCCAGGAACCCGTCGTGGGCGATCGGCTCGTCGTACTGCGAGGTCTGGAAGTTCTTCGGCATGTCCGGGTAGAAGTAGTTCTTCCGGGCGAAGCGGCAGTAGCTCGCGATCGAGCAGTTCAGCGCGAGGCCGATGCGGATCGCGGACTCCAGCGCCTTCGCGTTCAGCACCGGCAGCGCGCCCGGCAGGCCGAGCGAGACCGGGTCGACCTGGGTGTTCGGCTCGGCGCCGAACTCGGTCGGCGCACCCGAGAACATCTTCGTCGCCGTCGACAGCTCGACGTGCACCTCGAGTCCGAGCACCGGGTCGAACTGCGCGATGGCCTCGTCGTAGGGGATCGTCTGGTCCACGGCGCTCATGCCGTCGCTCCCTTCCACTCGGGGACCCGCGCGAGCAGGGGTCCGCCCCACTGCGCGGTCAAGCGCGCCTCGACGGCCGCCCCGACCCGGTACAGCCGGTCGTCGGCCTGCTGCGGCGCGAGGACCTGCAGGCCGACGGGCAGGCCGTCGTCGGACAGGCCCGCGGGCAGCGACATGCCGGGGATCCCCGCGAGGTTCGCGGGGATCGTCGCGACGTCGCCGGCGTACATCGCCAGCGGGTCGTCGAGCTTCTCCCCCAGCCGGTACGCCGTGGTCGGCGCGGTGGGCGAGACGAGGACGTCGACCTGGCCGAAGGCCCGCGCGAAGTCGCGCTGCACCAGGGTGCGGACCTTCTGGGCGCTGCCGTAGTAGGCGTCGTAGTAGCCCGCCGAGAGGGCGTAGGTGCCGAGGATGATGCGGCGCTTGGCCTCGTCGCCGAACCCGGCGGCGCGGGTGGCGCGCATGACCTGCTCGGCCGTCACGTGCTCGCCCTCGGGCGTGACCCGCAGGCCGTAGCGCATGCCGTCGAACTTGGCGAGGTTGCTCGACGCCTCGCTCGGCAGGATCAGGTAGTACGCGGCCAGCGCGTGCACGAGGTTCGGCAGGCTGAGCTCGACGACCTCGGCCCCGGCCTCGCGCATCAGCGCGACGGCCTCGGTGAAGCGCGCCGTGACGCCCGCCTCGTAGCCCTCGCCGGAGAGCTCGGTGACGACCCCGACGCGGACGCCGGTCAGGTCGCCCGAGGCGCCCTGGCGCGCGGCGCCCACGACGTCGGGGACGTCGGCGGGGATCGAGGTCGAGTCGTACGGGTCGTGGCCCGCGATGACGGCGTGCAGCAGGGCGGTGTCCAAGACGGTGCGCGCGCACGGCCCGGCCTGGTCCAGGGAGCTCGCGAGCGCGACGAGGCCGTAGCGCGAGACGCCGCCGTAGGTGGGCTTGACGCCGACCGTGCCGGTGACGGCCGCGGGTTGGCGGATCGAGCCGCCCGTGTCGGAGCCGATGGTCAGCGGGGCCTCGAACGCGGCGAGCGCCGCGGCGGAACCGCCGCCGGACCCGCCGGGGATGCGGGTCGGGTCCCAGGGGTTGCGGGTGGGCCCGTAGGCGGAGTGCTCGGTGGTCGAGCCCATCGCGAACTCGTCCATGTTCGTCTTGCCGAGGACGACGAGCCCCGCGGCGTGCAGCTCGCGCACGACGGTCGCGTCGTACGGCGGGACCCAGCCCTGGAGCATGCGGGAGCCGCACGTGGTGGGCATGCCGCGCGTGGTCAGGACGTCCTTGACCCCGATCGGCACCCCGGCCAGGGCTCCGAGGACGGCGCCCTTCGCGCGGTCGGCGTCGATCTCGCGGGCGCGGGCCAGCGCGGACTCGGCGGCGACGTGCAGGAACGCGTGCACGCCCGTCTCGGCGGGGCCGTCGACGGCCGCGATGCGGTCGAGGTGGGCCTGGGTGACCTCCTCCGAGGACACGACCTTGGCGACGAGCGCCTCGGACAGCCGCGAGGCGTTCCAGTGCACCAGTTCGTTCACGCTGCTGCTCACGCGTCCTCCTCGAGGATCTGGGGCACGCGGAACCGGCCGTCCTCGGACGCGGGAGCGCCGGCGAGGGCGTCGGCGGCGCTCAGGCCGGGACGCACGACGTCGGGCCGGGTGACGTTGGTCAGGGGCACCGGGTGCGAGGTCGCGGGGACGTCGTCGGTGACGGCGGAGGCGACCTGCGCGACGGCGTCGAGGACCGCGCCGAGCTGACCGGCCATGCGGTCCAGCTCCTCGTCGGTCATGTCGATGCGCGCCAGGCGCGCGAGGTGCTCGACCTCGGAACGGGAGATGACGGACACGACCGGTGAGTCTAGGGCGTGGGCGCCTCCTGGGGTGCGACCGCGGTCGCGGGTGGGCCCTACCGCGGGTGCGGCTCGCCGTAGATGGCGCGCAGCCACACCCCGAGCAGGACGTCGACGACGTCGGCCTCGGCGACGGCGGGGCCGTGCCCGGCGAAGGTGGTGTGCAGGACGCGCTCGTTCATCCAGTTCAGGGCGGTGGCGAGGTCGCGGGAGGGCAGCCCGGCCGGGGCGGCGCCGCGGGCGCGCTCGGCGTCGATCTCGGCGGCCGCCTCCTCGACGAAGCGCTCCATGTGGGCGCTCCACACGTCGCGCACGGCGGGGCTGGAGGCGCGGGCCTCGGCCGCGGCGAGGGTGACGGCGCGGTGGGAGCGGAAGGGCTCCTGGACGCTGGCGATGACCTGGCGCCAGCGGCCCTCCCGGTCGGGGGCGGGGTGGCGCAGCGCGGTGTCGCGTCGCAACCGGGCCTCGGCCACCACGGCGTCCAGCAGCGCGAGCAGCACCGCCTCCTTGGACGGGAAGTAGAAGTAGAACGTCGGGCGGGAGATGCCCGCACCGCGGGCCAGCTCGTCCACCGAGACGTCGGCGTAGGGGCGCCGGGTCAGCAGCTGCTCGGCCGTCGCGAGGATCGCGCGCTCGCGGTCGTCGCCGCTGGGACGCGGGGTGCGCCGGCCGCGGCCCGGCTCGGCCGGGGCTGCCGGGGCGGGGTCGGGGGCAGCGACGGCGGGCGCCGAGACGTCGGGCGAGGGGTCGGCGGGCACCTGCGCAGCCTATCGTTCGACACCCTGTTGACAGTCTCGACGCGGCGTTGAAGAGTGACGCCATGACACGAGAGCACGTGGACGTGCTGGTCGTCGGGGCGGGCCTGTCGGGCATCGGCGCCGCGTGCCGGCTCCGCCGGGAGTCCCCGCAGCGCAGCCTCGCCGTCCTGGAGTCGCGCGCGGCGATCGGCGGGACGTGGGACCTGTTCCGCTACCCCGGGGTCCGCTCGGACTCCGACATGTACACGCTGGGCTACAGCTTCCGGCCGTGGACGTCGCCGCAGGCCATCGCCGACGGCCCCTCGATCCGCCGCTACGTCGAGGACACCGCGCGGGAGTTCGGCGTCGACCGCCTCGTCCGCTACGGCCACCGCGTGGTCCGCGCCGAGTTCTCCACGGCCGAGGGCCGCTGGAGCGTCGAGGTCGAGCGCACCACCGAGGACGGCACCGAGACGGTCGAGCTCACGTGCGGGTTCCTGTTCTCCTGCACCGGGTACTACCGCTACGACCACGGCTACGAACCGGAGCTGCCCGGGCGCGACCGGTTCACCGGGACCGTCGTGCACCCCCAGCACTGGCCCGCGGACCTGGTCACGGCCGGGCGGCGCGTCGTCGTCGTCGGCAGCGGCGCGACGGCCGTCACGATCGTGCCCGCGGTCGCGGGCGAGGCGGAGCACGTGACGATGCTGCAGCGCTCTCCCAGCTGGATGCTGTCGCTCTCGCGCCGCGACGCCCTGGCCGACCGGCTGCGCGGGCGGCTGCCCGAGAAGGTGGTCTACCCCCTGGTGCGGTGGAAGAACATCGCCGCGGCCACGGCGACGTTCCAGCTCAGCCGCCGCGCCCCGGGTTTCGTGCGGCGCCTGCTGCGCGAGCGCGTCGCGGCCCAGCTGCCCACCGGCTACGACGTCGACCGCGACTTCGTGCCGTCCTACGACCCGTGGGACCAGCGGCTGTGCTTCGTCCCGGGCGGGGAGCTGTTCAAGGCCGTGCGCGCCGGGAAGGCCTCCGTGGTCACCGGGGCCATCGACACCTTCACCGAGACCGGGATCCGCCTCGCCTCGGGCGAGGAGCTGCCGGCCGACGTCGTCGTCACGGCCACGGGCCTGGACCTGCTGTTCCTCGGCGGCATCCGGCTGGCCGTCGACGGCCGCGACGTCGACCCCGCGGCGTGCGTGGTCTACAAGGGGATGATGCTCTCGGGCGTGCCGAACCTCGCGTTCGCGCTCGGGTACACCAACGCCTCGTGGACGCTGAAGGTCGACCTCGTCAGCGAGCACGTCGTGCGGCTGCTGAAGCTCATGCAGCGCCGCGGGCACGACGTCGTCACGGCCGCCGAGCCGCCGACGCCCGAGCGCAGCCCGCTCATCGACCTGGCCGCCGGCTACGTGCGGCGCAGCCAGGACCAGCTGCCGAAGCAGGGTTCCACCACGCCGTGGCTGCTGCACCAGAACTACCCGCGCGACGTGCTCCTGCTGCGCCACCGCTCCCCCGCCGACGTCGGGCTCACGTTCTCCCGGGCCGCGGCCGCTGCGCCTGCGGGCGACCGCGAACCCGCGACCACCGGGGCGGGCGGGGCCCGTGGCTGACGTGCCGGCGGACGGCGGCCCCCTCGCCCCGGCCGCGTTCCTGACGCTGCCGACGGGGCTGCGGGTCCGCTACCGCCTCGAGGGTTCCGGGCCGACGGTGCTGATGCTGCACGGGATCGGCTGCAGCCTCGAGGACTTCGACGAGCAGCACCGCCTGCTGCGCGGGCGCTACCGCTGCCTCAGCGTCGACCTGGCGGGGTTCGGGGAGTCCGACCCGCTGCCCGTGCCGAACACGCTGGACCGCCTCGCCGACACCGTCGTCGCGTTCCTCGACGCGCTGGCGGCGACGGGCCTCGCCGTCGAGGAACCCCTGCACGTCGTCGGGAACTCCCTCGGCGGGGCCGTGGCCCAGGCCGTGGCCGTGCGGATCCCCTCCCGGGTCCGCAGCCTCCTGCTGGCCGACCCCGCGGGCTTCGGCCGCACGGTGACGTGGGCGCTGCGGATCGTCGCGGTCCGGCCGCTGGCGAAGCGGCTGCTCACCCCGAGCCTGCAGGCCGCCCGCCGCAACCAGCGCGGCATCTTCCACGACCGCGCGATGGTCACCCCCGAGCGCGTCGAGCGCGCGTTCCGGCTCGCCTCGCGCCCGCACGGACCGCAGGTCATGGCCGAGACCGCGCACGACCTCGGCACCGTCCTCGGCGTCCGTCCCGGCTGGCGGCGGCGGCTCGTCCCGGCCGTCGCGGCGCTGCACCTGCCCACCCTCGTCGTGTGGGGCGCGGAGGACCTGGTCCTGCCCGCCGACCACCTCGACGCCGTCCGCCGGCTCCTGCCGCACGCGGAGACCCACGTGTTCCCCGGCACCGGCCACATGCCGCAGATCGAGCGGGCCGCCGAGTTCGCCGCCCTCGCCGAGGAGTTCTGGTCCCGCCTCCCGGCGCCCGACCCCCACCCCCAGCGCACCCACCCCGGAGGACGAGCATGACCACCACCCCCGAGAACGACGTCCCCGCGACGATGCGCGCGCAGCGCTTCCACCGCGACAGCCGCACGTTCGCCGTCGAGGACGTCCCCGTCCCGACGCCGGGCCCCGGGCAGGTCCTGGTCCGCGTCGCGTTCTGCGGGATCTGCCACTCCGACCTCAGCCTGATCGACGGCACGTTCCCCAGCGCCTCGGTCCCCGAGGTCGTCACCCAGGGGCACGAGGCCTCGGGCACGATCGCGGCCCTCGGGCCCGGGGTCGGCGGCTGGGCGGTGGGCGACCGCGTCGTCCCCGCCGCGGGCCGGCCCTGCGGCCGCTGCGAGCACTGCCGCCGCGGCGACCTGCCGCACTGCAACGACCTGCAGCTCATGGCCTTCGCCTACGACGGCGGGTGGGCGCAGTTCACCGTCGCCCAGGCCGGCGGCCTCACCCGCGTCCCCGACGACGTCCCGCTGGAGCAGGCGGCGCTGCTCGCCGACGCGGTCGCGACCCCGTTCGGCGCCGTCGTGCACACCGCCCGCGTCCGCGTCGGCGAGGCCGTCGGTATCTGGGGCGTCGGCGGCGTCGGGACCCACGTCGTGCAGCTCGCCCGCCTCGTCGGTGCCGTGCCGGTCATCGCCGTCGACCTCGACGAGGAGGTCCGCACGCGGGCCCTCGCCGTCGGCGCCGACTTCGCGTTCGACTCCCGCGACCCGCAGCTGCGGGAGAAGATCGCCGCCGCCACCGGCGGGCACCTGCTGGACGTCGCGTTCGACGCGGTCGGCATCAAGGCGACGTTCGAGCAGAGCCTGGCGATGCTCACCCCGGGCGGCCGCGTCATCGGCGTCGGGCTCAGCGGGCAGGAGGTCTCCCTCGGCAGCACGCTGGCGTTCAACCTGTCCCGCAAGCAGGTCCTCGGCCACCTCGGCTACCGCAACGAGGACATCGGGGTCCTGGTGAAGATGCTCGCCACGGGCCGGCTCGACCTCTCCCGCTCGGTGAGCCGGATCGTGTCGCTGGAGGACGTCGGCGAGGGGATCCGCCAGCTGCAGGAGCACGAGGGCAACCCGGTGCGGATCCTCGTGCAGCCTTGAGGGACCGCGTCACACCCGGGGCCGTCACACCCGGGGCGGTCACACCCGGGGCGGTCACACCCGGGGCGGGGACGAGTAGTAGCGGGTCAGCCACCGGCTCAGCCCGTCCAGCCCCGGGAACAGCACGCGCTCGGTGATGTTCGCCTGGTCGAGGCGCTCGCGCACCAGGGGCTTCAGCGCCGCCGGGACCACGACGCGGCGCAGCAGCGGCGGCCGGACGCGGGCCAGCCACGCGTCGGGGCGCACGTCGGGTGAGGACACGACCGAGAAGCTCGCGTACTGGTTGACGATCCGCTCGTCCAGCGACGGCGGTTCGAAGAAGGCCATGAACGGCTCGGTGCCCAGCGCGTCGAAGGCGCCGAGGCCCTGCGCGACCTCGTGCAGCAGGTCCACCGTGAACGCCGTCCCCCCGGAACCCGCGAGCGCCGAGCGCACCTCCTCCGGCAGCCGCTCGTGGACCTGCACGAAGTCGACGGACCACACCGCCCCGTCGCGCTCGGCGAACGCCGGGTCCGCCGTCGCGAAGTGCAGGGCCACCAGCGGCGAGTACGTCCAGTCGAGCACGCGGGTCGGCAGGCCGTGGTGCTGGGCGAGGGTCAGCCACTCCCAGTCGCTGTCCTGGCGGTGGAACGGCATCCGGGAGTACTTGCGGAAGTTGCGCAGGAAGTCGCCTTCGCGCTGCGTGCGGCCGAGGCGCTGGATCGACGTGACCAGCCCGAAGCAGGCGTCCGGCAGCCCGCGGTGGACGAGGTTCGCGTGGTAGCGGCCGGCGGCCTCGGGCCACGGGTCGGAGAACAGCAGGTCCTGCAGCTCCGCCCACGAACCGGGCGTCGTCGTGGGGACGTCGAGGTCGTCGGACAGCGCGAAGGTCTCGGGCGGCAGGCGGTTCGCGGGGGGCACGGTCGTCCTTCCGGGGCGGTGCTGCGCGGCCCCGGCTCGACCCCCTCCAGCCTAGGAGGGAGCCGCCCGGCGCGCGCGGTACGCCGCGACGGCGTTGCGGTTGCCGCAGGCGGTGCTGCAGTAGCGCCGGGACCGGTTGCGGGACAGGTCGAGCACCACGCCGGAGCACCCGTCGTCGGCGCAGACCGACAGGCGCGAGCCCTCGTCAGCGCGCACGACGTCGATCATGGCCATGGCCGTCTCGACGAGGATCCGCGTCGCGAGCCCGGTCTCGGGGGCGACGGCGTGCACGTGCCAGTCGAGGGCGTCGTGACGCACGAGCTGCGGCACGGCCGCCGCCTGCGCGAGGACCCGGTTCAGCAGCGCGACGCCGTGGTCGCGCTCGCTCGTGAGCAGCTCGCGCACCTGCGGCCGGACGTCGCGGACCGCGGCGAGCTCGGCCGCGGACCCCTCGTGGCGGCCCGTGTAGCCGAACCCGGCGTACCAGGCGTCGAGCTGCTCGGCGGTGGTGAGGGTGTCGGGCGGCTCCGCGGTGTTCACCAGGTCGACGGCGGCCTGCAGGGCCGTCGTCGTGTCATGGGTGAAGAGCATGTTGACAGCTTACGGCAGCGTCCCTAGCGTCATCACTCATGGGCGACTTCGGTCATGACGCGGTGCGGACGAGCGTCGACGGCGGTGTCGTCGCCGGCGGGACGCGCGGCCGCTCGCGGACCGGCAGCGGCCTCGTGCTCGCGGTCCTGTCCGCGGCCTCGTTCGGCAGCGCCGGACCGCTGGCCGGAGGGCTGCTCGCGACCGGCTGGAGCCCCGGCGCCGTGGTGCTCGTGCGCGTCACGATCGCCGCCCTCGTCGTCGCTCCGTTCGCCGCCGTCAGCCTGCGCGGGCACTGGCCCGCGCTGCGCCGCAACGCCCTGACCGTCCTCGCCTACGGCGCGCTGGCCGTCGCGGGCGCGCAGTTCTGCTACTTCTCGGCCGTCGCGCGGATGGACGTCGGCCCGGCGCTGCTCATCGAGTACACGGCGCCGGCCGCGGTCGTCGTCTGGCTCTGGCTGCGCCACGCCCAGCGACCCGGCGCCGTGACGCTGGCCGGGGCGGCCCTGGCCGCCGTGGGGCTCCTGCTGGTGCTCGACCTGTTCTCGGGCGCCGACCTCGACCCCGTCGGGGTGCTGTGGGCCCTGGGCGCCATGGTCGGCGCGACGACCTACTTCGTCCTGTCCGCCGACGACACGACAGGCCTGCCACCGCTGGCCCTCGCCGGCGGCGGGCTGCTGACGGGCGCGGTCGCCCTGGGGCTGCTGGGTGCCGTCGGGGTGCTGCCCCTGCGGGCCACGACCGCGGCGGTGACCTACGCGGACCGCACCGTCACCTGGTGGGTGCCGCTGCTCGTCCTGGGCGTCGTCACGGCCGGGCTCGCCTACACGACCGGGGTGCTGGCCAGCCGCCGCCTCGGCTCCCGGCTCGCCTCGTTCGTCGCGCTGCTCGAGGTCGTCGCGGGGGTCGTGGCCGCGTGGCTGCTGCTCGGCCAGCTGCCCGCGGCCGTGCAGCTGCTCGGCGGCGTGCTCGTGCTCGCGGGCGTCGTGACCGTCAAGCTCGGCGAGCCCCGCGCCGCCTGAGGCGACGGCGCGGGGCCCTCGGGGTTCCTCAGAGGGTTCTGGGCTCAGACGGTGGCGGGCACCGTGGCCGGGTCCCCGTCGGCCGCCGCGGCGAGCGCCGGGACGAACTGCTCCACCGCGTAGGGCAGCGACAGCGGGCTGGAGTAGCCGAGCGCCCCGGCGGCGTCGCTGTCGAACGTCGGCACGAAGACGGTCCGGCCCTCCGTGACGACCGCCAGCTGCGCGGCGACCGCGCTGGCCGTGAACTCCGCCGCGCTGCGCCCGAGCACCACGAGGACGTCGGTGTCGAGCTCGGCGACCCGCTCCTCGCTCAGCTCCCCCGAGACCGGGTTCTCGTCGAAGCCCAGCTGCAGGAAGAACTCCCCGCGCGGGTCGGTCGAGTCGAGCAGGTAGTAGCCCTGGTTGAAGAGCACGACGCTGACGGTCTTGCCCGCGAACTCGGGGTGCTCGTCCTCGGCGGCCCGGAAGCCGGCCTCGACCTCGTCGGTGAGCGCGTCCGCCGCGTCCGCCCGCCCGAGCGCGCGCCCGATGACGGCCAGCTCCTCCTGCCACGTCGCGGCCGCGGCGGCGTCGGCGCCCGCGCCGGGGATCACGTCACCGATGGTGGGCGCGATCGCGGAGAGCTTGTCGTAGTCGGCCTGCTGCAGGTACGCGTAGGCCCCGATGATGAGGTCGGGCTGCAGCGCGGCGATGGCCTCGAAGTTCAGCTCGGCCTGGCCGACGGAGGCGATGCCGTCCGCCGGGAGCCGGTCCACGGCCCACGGGCGGCGCGTCGCGTCGTAGGTGCCGAGCGGGGTGCGGCTGCCGACCGGGGTCACGCCGAGCGCGAGGACGAAGTCCTCCTCGTTGTAGCCGACGGTCACGACGCGGGTGGGCGCGGCCGGGACCGTGGTGGACCCCAGCTGGTGCTCGATGGTCACCGGGAACGAGCCGGCGGCGCCCGCGGAGGGGGTCGAGGCCGGGGACTCCGCCACGGCGGGGTCGTCGCTCCCGCAGGCGGAGAGGGTGGCCAGCACGCCGGAGGCGGCCAGGGCGGCGAGGACGGATCGACGATGCATGAGGTGAGGCTATCCTCACCCTGACCAGGGACTCAAAACCGCCCCGAGCCTCAGACGAGGAGCTGGGTCGTCGCCAGCTCGCGGTACAGCGGTGAGCTGTCGAGCAGCTCCGCGTGGGTGCCGCGCGCCAGCACCCGGCCGTCGTCGACCACGACGATCTGGTCGGAGTCCACGACGGTCGACAGCCGGTGCGCGACGACGACCAGGGTGCGGCGGTGCGCGGCGGCCGCGAGGGAGTCGCGCAGCAGCGCCTCGTTGCGGGCGTCGAGGCTGGCCGTCGGCTCGTCGAGCAGGAGCAGCTCGGCGGGGGCCAGCAGCGCGCGGGCGATCGCGAGCCGCTGCCGCTGCCCGCCCGAGAGCAGCACCCCGCCCTCCCCGACCTCGGCGTCCAACCCCTGCGGGGAGCGCTGCACCAGCTCCGTCAGCCCCACCTCGGCCAGCACGGCCATGACCTCGGCGTCGTCGGCCCCGGGCCGGGCGAGCGTGATGGTCGCCCGCAGCGTGCCGGACAGCACCGGCGCGTCCTGCTCGACGTAGCCGAGCCGGGCCCGCAGCTGCGCCCGCGGCACGGCCCGCACGTCGACGCCCCCGACGCGCACCGCCCCGCCGTCGACGTCGTGGAAGCGCTCGACCAGGCCCAGCAGCGTCGACTTCCCCGCCCCCGAGGGCCCGACCAGCGCCGTCCGCGTCCCCGCGGGGACGGTGAAGCTGACCCCGCGCAGGGCCGGGGTGCCGTCGGGGTAGCTGAAGCTCACGTCGTCGAGCTCGAGCAGCGGCGCGCCGGGCACGTCGCGCACGGGGGCGCCGACGACGGCGGGGTCGTCCTCCTCCACGGGCAGGACGACGACCTCCTGGATGCGGGTCAGGGCCGCGAGGCCGGCCTGCACGACCGTCCAGACCCGCAGCACGGACCCCAGCGGGGCGACCAGGGTGAAGAGCAGCAGCACGAAGGTGACGAGGTCGGCGACCGACGTCGCACCCGACGCCACCCGCGCGCCGCCGACGCCGAGCACGGCCACGAAGGCGCCCTGCACGGAGATCTGCAGCGCCGGCGTGATGAGCGCGCGCAGCTTCGAGGCGCGCACCGCGGCGGCCCGGGCGCGCCCGGCCGCCGCGACCACGACGTCCAGCTCCCGGTCCGTGGCCCCGCTGGCGCGGATGGTCCGCAGCGCGGAGATCATCCGGCCCACCGAGGAGCTCATCTCCCCCACCTGCCGCTGCGTCACGAGCTCCAGCCCGCCGAGCCGGGAGGACACGACCCCGATGACGGCCCCGGCGAGCGACACCGCGACCAGGGTCACCGCGAGCAGCACCAGGTCGATGCGCGCCATGAGCACGATGGACCCGAGCAGCGTCAGCAGGGTCCCGAGCAGGTCGAACAGCCCCGAGGTGACGACGCCCGACAGGGCCGTGGTGTCGCTGCCGACGCGGGAGAGGAGGTCACCGGACGTGCGGGCGTCGCGCGAGGCGACCGTGATGCGGGCCAGGCGCGAGACGAGCGAGGTGCGCAGGCCCAGCACGACCCCGGCCCCCGCGCGCTCGAGCAGGAACTGCCGGAACCCGCCGACGACGGCCCCCACGAGCACGACGGCGACCAGCAGCACCGCCACCCGGCGCAGCACCCCGTCCTCGCCGACGACCGCGACGACGCGGCCGATCAGCAGGGGCTGCGCCAGCGACGTCACGGCGCTCACCAGCGACAGCGCGACCGCCACGGCGATCGCGGGCCGGTGCGGCAGCAGGTGCGGGAGCAGCAGCCGCCCCGCCTCGCGCCACGGCAGGACCTGGGGCCGCTCGGCCGTGCTGCGCCCGCGCAGGGTGGGGCGCCCGCGGCGGGTGCGGACGGGACCGGGCTCGGAGCTCACCCGTGCATCCTCACCCGGGGCCGCGGACGCGGAACCCCCGCTCCGCCTCAAGCGCAACCGCCGGGGCGCCGATGGACCGGTGTGGCCTCCACCCCTTCCTGCAGCACCGTCGCCGCGCCGCCTCCGTCCTACTGGATCGAGTCGACCGCCGCGTTCCGCGTCGTCAGCAACCTCACCGTCGGCACGCGCATCATCGGCGCGGCGGTCCTGACCGGGATCGCGGGGGCCGCGACGGCCCTGGGCGTGCAGCAGGTCCTCGCGGGCGAGCGCGGGCCGCTCTGGGTGGCCGGTGCCGTCCTGCTGCTCGCGGTGGCCGTCTTCGCGTCCTACTTCGTGTCGCAGATGGTCGTCATGACCCTGCGCCGCGTCAGCTACGCCCTGCAGGGCATGGCCGACGGGGACATGACGCGGAGCATCGGCGTCGCGAGCTCCTGCGAGCTGGGCACCCTGGCGTCCACGCTGCGCATGGCGCAGCACGGCGTCGCCGACGCCATCGGCGTCATCTCCCGCTCCGCGGCCGCGCTGGCCACGTCCTCCCACGACCTGACCGCCGTGTCGGGGCGCATCGCCGAGTCCGCCGAGGACGCCGCGTCGCGCGCCACCGACGTCGCCACCGCGGCCGGCCACGTCTCCGTCAACGTCCGCGCCGTCGCGACGGCGACCGCCGACATGGGCTCCTCGGTCGGGGACATCGCCACCAGCTCCGCCGAGGCCGCCGTGATGGCCGCGACCGCCGTCACCGAGGTCCACAGCACGACCGAGTCGATCAGCCGCCTGGGCGCGTCCAGCGCCGAGATCGGCAGCACGGTGAAGGCCATCACCGCGATCGCCCAGCAGACCAACCTGCTCGCGCTGAACGCCACGATCGAGGCGGCCCGGGCGGGCGAGGCCGGCAAGGGCTTCGCGGTCGTCGCCGCCGAGGTCAAGGAGCTCGCCATGGAGACCGCCGCGGCCACGGAGGACATCTCCCGCAAGGTCTCCGCGATCCAGAGCGACACCGAGTCCGCGGTCGAGGCCATCGGCCGCATCGCCGCGACCATCGACCGCATCAACGACCTGCAGGGCGGCATCGCCGCCTCCGCGGAGCAGCAGACCGCGACCACCGCGAGCATGGGCGAGGACATCTCCGACGCCGCCCGCGGTTCCGCGGAGATCTCCGCGGGCATCGACAGCGTCGCGGGCGCCGCCCGCGGCACGACCGAGGCCGTCGGCGCCTCGCGCGCCTCGGCCGCGGAGCTCACCCGCCTCTCCGACGAGCTCGGGCAGGTCGTCGCCCGCTTCCGCCTCCACTAGGACCCGCCGGGCGCTGGACCCCCTGGACCCCCCTGGACCCGCCGGACCCTGGACGCGCCCGGACCGGCGCGGGACAGTGACCGCCTCACCGAGGAGGCGCCGTGCCGCGACAGGTCATCACCACCCCCGACGCACCCCGCTCGCCGTTCTACAGCCAGGGCGTGCGGGCCGGGACGCTCGTGCTCGTGTCGGGGACGACGGGCGTCGACCCGGCCACGGGCTCCTTCGCCGGCGACACCGTCCAGGCCCAGACGCGCCAGGCGCTGCGCAACTGCGAGGCCGTCCTGCGGGCGGGCGGCGCCAGCCTCGACGACGTCGTGGAGGTGGGCGTGCTGCTCACCGACCCGGACGACTTCGCCGGCATGAACGAGGAGTACGCGCGGTGGTTCCCGGTCGACCCACCGGCCCGCTACGCGGCGCGGCTCGGCGCCGCGCTGCCCGGGCTGCTCGTCTCGATCCGCATGACGGCGTCCACGGCCTGACCCCCGCCTCGCCGGCGACTGCGGGGGCGGGGCGGGGAGCCGCTCGCGCGGCCCCCCGCCCCGCCGGTTCACGCCGGCGACGTCACCCGGAGATGCCGCTGAGGTCGAAGGACCGCGGCGGGCCCGCGAGGAGCGCCTTGGCCTGGACGCCGTAGCGGTCGAGGACCTCGACCTCACCGGCCTCCAGCCCGTCCAGCGCCAGCCGCACGAGGTCGGCAGGGTCGTTCAGGGCCCCCTCGGGCAGGTCCAGGCCGTGCTCCCGAGCGAAGGCCTCCATCGACTCCGTGGCCGTCAACCCCGGCACGAGGGCGGTCACCTGGGTCCCCTGCGCGGCCAGCTCGGCCCGGATCCCGTTGGTCAGGCCCCACTGCGCGGACTTGGCCGCCGCGTAGGCGGAGTTGCCCTCGACCGTGGTCCACGCCGCGGCCGAGAGGACGTTGAGGATCGCGCCGCCGCCGTTGCGGGCCAGGACGGGCGCGAAGGCGCGGACCATCGCCAGGGTCCCCCAGAAGTTCGAGTCGACCACCTCGCGGACCGCGCGCAGGTCACCCCCGAGCAGGTCGCCGCCGGCGGTGGACGCCGCGTTGTTGATCAGGACGTCGACGTCGCCGGCGGCCGCGGCGGCCGCCTCGACGGAGGCCTGGTCGGTGATGTCGAGGCGGAGGACCTCGACCCCGGGGACGTCGACGAGCTCCGGGCGCCGGGCGGTGGCGTAGACCTTGGCGCCGCGGCGCAGGAGCTCGGTGGTGAAGGCGCGGCCGATGCCGCGGTTGGAGCCGGTGACCAGTGCGGTGCTGCCGTGGAGGTTCATGGTTCGACCGTAGGGAGCTCGGGTGCGCGGATCGATGCCCGGACGACTCGTCTTCTTGCTCGTCCGCCTCACGCCGTGGTGAGGTGGCGCCGTGGATCCCCTGAGCGACGTCCTGTCCGTGTCGGGCGTGCGGGGGGCGCTGGGCAACCGCGTCGCCGCCGGCGGCCGCTGGGCGATGGCCCTGGACGACTGCGCCGGGGAAGCCGTGCTGCACACCGTCACGTCGGGCAGCGCGTGGCTGAGCGTGCCGGGGCGCGACCCGCTGGAGCTGGCCGCGGGTGACGTCGTCCTGGTGGGCGCCGGTGTCCGCCACACCCTGGGCGACTCCGCCGTGGCGGTGGGACCGCGCTGCGACCGCGCCGCGGCCGTGCGCCGCGGTCGCACGGGCGAGGTCCTCACGCTGGGCACCGCCCCCGCCACGACGGGCGTCGTCACCCTCGCCTACACCTGCGACCGCACGGCCCTCACCCAGGTGGTGCTCGGCCTGCCGGACCTCGTGCACGTCCGGGCCGGCACCGGCACCCCGGGCCTCGACGCCACCGTCCGGCTGCTGCGCGAGGAGCTGGCCGACCCCCGGATCGCCTCGACCGCGGTGCTGAGCCGCCTCGTCGACGTCGTGCTCGTGCAGCTGCTGCGGGCGTGGCTGGACACGCGCCCGGCCACGTGCCGGGGGACGTGGCTGGCGATGACCCAGGACCCGGTGGTCGGCCGGGCCCTCGAGCAGCTGCACGCCGACCCGGCGCGGGCGTGGACGACGTCGTCCCTGGCCGGCGCGGTCTCGGTGTCCCGCGCGACGCTCGCCCGGCGCTTCCCCGCGGTCATCGGCCAGACCCCCGCGGCCTACCTGACGACGTGGCGCATGGACCTCGCGGCGGTCCGCCTGCGGCAGGGGCGCGAACCGGTGGAGGTGGTCGCCCCAGCGGTCGGGTACACCTCCGTCCCCGCCTTCACGCGGGCCTTCACCCGGGCGCACGGCCAGACGCCCGGGCGGTACCGCACGGAGGCGCGGCGCGCGGCGCAGGCGCCGGAGGGCGCCACCGCGTAGGAGCTCCTGCACCCGGCCCGGGGATACGTCGGTCAGGCGTTCCTCAGGCGCGGGGTTCCGCGGTCGCGGCGTCCTCCTCGGGTGCGGTGGTCCCCGGCTCCCCGCCGGCGGCAGGCTCCTCCCCGCCGGCGGCGGACTCCTCCCCGTCGGGCGCGGGCTCCTCCTCGACCGGCAGCGCGACCGCGTCCGGCCCGCCCTCGAGCAGGGCGCGGAACGCGTCCTCGTCGAGGATCCGGACGCCCAGCTGCTGCGCCTTGTCGGCCTTCGTGCCCGGGGCGTCGCCGACGACGACGTAGGACGTCTTCTTCGACACGCCGCTGGACGCCTTGCCGCCGCGGCTGAGGATCGCCTCCTTGGCCTCGTCGCGGGAGAACCCGGTGAGCGACCCCGTCACGACGAGCGTCAGGCCCTCCAGCGTCCGCGGCGTCGACTCGTCGTGCGGGTCCTCCATGCGGACCCCGGCGCGGCGCCACTTCTCGACGACCTCGCGGTGCCAGTCCACCTCCAGCCACTCCACGAGCGCCTCGGCGATGACGGGGCCGACGCCCTCGGTGGACGCGAGCTCCTCCACCGAGGCCGCCTCGATCGCGGCCATGCTGCCGAAGCGGCCCGCGAGCGCCCGCGCGGCCGTGGGCCCGACGTGGCGGACCGACAGCGCGACGAGGACGCGCCACAGCGGCTGGGCCTTCGCGCCGTCGAGGTTGGTCAGCAGGCGCCGGCCGTTCGCCGACATCGACCCGCTCTTGTTCGTGAACAGCGGCACGCGCAGGAGGTCGTCCTCGGTGAGGGTGAACACGTCGCCCTCGTCGGTCAGCACCCCGGCCTGCAGCAGCGCGGTGGCGGCCTCGTAGCCGAGGGACTCGATGTCGAACGCGCCGCGGCCGGCGACGTGGAACACGCGCTCGCGCAGCTGGGCGGGGCAGCTGCGCGCGTTGGGGCAGCGGATGTCGACGTCGTCGGCGCGCTCGTGGCGCAGCGGGGTCCCGCACTCGGGGCACTCGGTCGGCATGACGAACTCGCGCTCGTCGCCGGTGCGCTTCTCCACGACCGGCCCGACGACCTCGGGGATGACGTCCCCGGCCTTGCGGACGACGACCGTGTCCCCGATGAGGACGCCCTTGCGCTTGACCTCGTCGGCGTTGTGCAGCGTGGAGAGCCCGACCGTGGAACCCGACACCTTCACGGGTTCCAGGAACGCGAACGGCGTGACCCGGCCGGTGCGGCCCACGTTGACGCGGATGTCCAGCAGCGTCGTCGTGACCTCCTCGGGCGGGTACTTGTAGGCGATCGCCCAGCGCGGTGCGCGGCTGGTGGAACCCAGCCGGCGCTGCAGCGCGACGTCGTCGACCTTGACGACCACGCCGTCGATCTCGTGCTCGACGTCGTGGCGGTGCTCGCCGTAGTGGCGCACGTAGTCGGCGACCTCGGGCAGCGTCTCGACGACCCGCGCGCGGGCCGGGGTCGCGAGGCCCCACGCCTTCAGCTTGGCGTAGGCGTCGGACTGGGTGGAGTTCTCCAGGCCGCGCCGGGCGCCGATGCCGTGCACGAGCATGCGCAGCGGGCGCGTCGCGGTGACGCGGGGGTCCTTCTGCCGCAACGACCCCGCAGCCGCGTTGCGGGGGTTCGCGAACGGCGGGCGGCCCGCCTCGACGAGCCCGGCGTTCAGCTCCTCGAACGCCTTCACGTGGAAGAACACCTCGCCGCGGACCTCGAGGAACTCCGGCACGGGGTTCCCGTCGTCGCCGCGCAGGACCTGCGGGACGTCGTCGATGGTGCGCACGTTCAGGGTGACGTCCTCCCCCGTGCGCCCGTCGCCGCGCGTGACGGCGCGCACGAGCCGGCCGTCCTCGTAGACGAGGTCGATGGCCAGGCCGTCGATCTTCGGTTCGCAGAGGTAGCGGACGCCGGCGCCGACCTCCTTCTCGACCCGGCCGGCCCACGCGGACAGCTCGTCGAGGGAGAACGCGTTGTCGAGGCTGAGCATCCGCTCGGGGTGGTCGACCGCCGTGAACTCGGTGGAGAACGTGCCGCCGACGGTCTGGGTCGGGGAGTCCGGGACGCGCAGCTCGGGGTGCTCGTCCTCGAGCGCGCGCAGCTCCTTCTCGAGCGCGTCGTACTCGCCGTCCGTCAGCGGCGAGGCGTTGCGGACGTAGTAGGCGAACCGGGCCGCGTTGACCTGCTGCACCAGGTCGTCCCAGCGGTGCCGCGCCGCCGGGGGGACGCTGGAGCTCTCCGTCGTGTCACCGGCCGTGGTGCCGCTCGCCGTCGTCTGGTCCGCCGTCGTCTCGCTCACGCCGACCATCCTGCCGTGCCCCTGCGACAGGCGCTCCCGGCGGCGCGGGGGCGCTCAGCGGGTGGTCGGCCGGCGCAGCACCACGAACTCGAGGTCGTCGCGGCGCGGCTGGCCGAACCGCTCGTCGCCGTGCGGGAAGGGCTTGCGCTCCCCCGTCGCGGCGAAGCCGAGCCGCTCGTACCAGGCGATGAGGTCGGTGCGCTGGCCGATGACCGTCATCTCCAGCGCCGGGGCGTTCCACCGGCGCACGGCCTCGGCGTCGGCGTGGGTGAGGAGCCGGCGCCCCACGCCGCGGCCCTGCAGCTTCGGGCGCACCGCGAACATCCCGAAGTAGGCGCCGGCTTCCGAGCGCCGCAGCTCGCAGCAGCCCAGGAGGCCGTCGGCGCCCTCGGCGAGCAGGACCGCGGCGTCGGGGTCCGCGACGATCGCCGCGACGGACTCCGCGTCGGTGCGCTGGCCCTCCAGCAGGTCGGCCTCGGTGGTCCAGCCCTCGCGGCTGCTGAGGCCGCGGTAGGCGGACTCGACGAGGACGAGGACGTCCTGGACGTCCTCCGGGCCGGCGTCGCGGAAGGTGAGGGTCTCGGAGTCCACGCCGTCATGGTGCCCGACCGCCGGGCCCCCGCGGACGGGACGTCAGTCGGCCGTGGACTCCTCCAGGGCGGCGCCGGCCTCGCGCAGCCGCCGCAGCAGCGGCCGGACGGCGTCGGGGCTCATCGCCGCGAGGCCGGACACGGGCGTGAGGACGACCCCGGCGAGCGCCGCGGCGGGCAGCCCCACCTGCCGCCAGGGGACGCGGACGCGGTCGCGCAGGTCGGCCGTGGACGGCAGGTCGCCCGCGACGGGGGCGACCCCGGCCCACAGGCGCACGCCGTCCTCGACCGTGGCGGCCACCGACTCCCACCCGCGGTCGTCCAGGGCCGTGACGTCGAGGGCGATGCCCGCGGCGCCGGCCTCGCGCACGAGGGCGAAGGGCGCGTCCTGCACCGCGACCCGCACGACGGGCTCGGCCCCGGCGCGCCGGACGGCGTCGAGCACCTCGCGCAGTCCCGCCCGCACCTCCGGCTCGTGGACGGCGCGCAGCGTCCCGTAGCCCGAGGCGGTGGGGAGCCGGCCCGCCAGGACCGCGGGGATCGACGGCTCGTCGACCTGGACGACGACGCGGGCGCCCGGCACGAGGCGGCGGACGTCGGCGACGTGCTGCGCGACGCCCTCGGCCAGCGAGGTGACGACGTCGCGGCGCGCGCCGTGGTCGGAGGCCGCGAGCTCGCCGCGGGTGAGCTCGACGCCCGCGAGCAGCGACCAGGGGCCGAGCACCTGCACGACGAGCGGGCCGCCCCAGCCGTCGGCGGCCTCGGCGAACTCGTCGAGGTCGTTGGCCAGGAAGGCCCGGGCCCGGTGGTGGTCGCGGCCCGGCGCGTCGACGAAGCGCCAGCCGGCGGGCTGCAGGTCGACGGCGAGGTCGACGAGGAGCGCGGCCGTGCGGCCCACGGGGTCCGCGCCGGGACCGCGGGCGGGCAGCTGCGGCAGGTGCGGGAGGTGCGGGTCCTCGCCGAGGTCGGCGAGGACCATCCGGGCGGCGGCGCGCGGGTCCTCGCCGGGCAGCGGCCCGAGGCCGGTGACGGCGCCGGGGGCGGTGAGGAGGGCGGCGGGATCGGGCACGCGCGCACGCTACCCGCCGGGGGTCGCCCGACCGTCGCTCCGCCCGGCGCCCGCGGCAGCCGGTCGGCGCCCCGGTCCGAGCCGTCAGTGGCGGGACGGGGCGCCCCGCGTCGGCGAGGATGACCCCGTGAGCACCACGACGCCGACCCGCCCGGCAGCACCCTCCGCCCCGCGCCTGGACGCGCTCGACGCGCCGGGTGACGCGGAGCGCCGCCGGGGCCTGCGGGCCATGCGCACCACGGCCACGGCACTGCTCGTGCTCGCCGCGGTCGTCTACGCGCTGACGATCGGGCGCGACGGCGTGCTCGGCTTCGTCAACGCGGGGGCCGAGGCCGCCATGGTCGGGGCCGTCGCCGACTGGTTCGCGGTCACGGCGATCTTCCGCCGTCCCCTGGGCCTGCCGATCCCGCACACGGGCCTCATCCCGAACCGCAAGGAGGCCCTGGGCAAGAGCCTCGAGCAGTTCGTCGCGGAGAACTTCCTGGCCGAGGACGTGGTGCGGGACAAGGTGGAGCGCGCCGGCGTGCCCGCCCGCGTCGGCTCCTGGCTGGTGCAGCGCGGCGGGGCCGAGCGCGTCGTGGTCGAGGCGTCGACGGTCCTGACCGGGGCGCTGGGCGTCCTGCGCGACGAGGAGGTCACGGCGGTCCTGGACCAGGTCGTCATCCGCCGCTTCGCCGCCGAGCCGTGGAGCCCGACGCTCGGCCGCCTGCTCGGCGAGGTCGTCCGCGACGGCAGCCACCACCCCGTCGTCGACCTCACCCTGGCCGAGGCCCGGACGTGGCTCGTGAACAACGAGGACACGGTGCGCCGCCTGGTCGAGGAGCGCGCCCCCCTGTGGGCGCCGGACTGGCTGAACGAGCGGCTCGGGCGCCGCGTGCACACGGAGGCGCTGCGCTGGGTCGGCGACGTCCTCGACGACGAGAACCACCCCGGCCGGCAGGCCATCGACGACCTGCTGGCCCGCTACGCCGACGCGCTGCAGCACGACCCGGAGACCCGGGCCAAGGCCGACGAGTTCCAGTACCGGCTGCTGAACTCCCCCGGGCTGGCCGACACCGTGCAGGGCGTGTGGTCGGCGCTGCGCGGCTACCTCGTCGACGCCCTCGACGACCCGGGCTCCTCGCTGCGCCAGCGCAGCGTCGAGGCCCTGCGCGACGTGGGGCAGCGCATGCTCGACGACGCCTCGTTCGCCACGCGCGTCCAGGGCCACCTGACGGACGCCGCGGGCCACGTCGTCCGGCGCTTCGCCCCCGAGATCGCCACCGTCATCTCCGACACCGTCGCCCGCTGGGACGGCGCCGACGCCGCCAAGCGCATCGAGCTGCACGTCGGGCGCGACCTGCAGTTCATCCGCATCAACGGCACCGTCGTCGGCGGGCTGGTGGGTATCGTCATCCACGCCGTGACGGTGCTGGCCACCTGAGCCGGCCCGCTCGGCCCGTCAGTCCATCCAGCCCGGCGGGGCCTCGGAGATCACGGGCGTGAGCTCGGGCTGCAGGTCGAACGTCAGGCCCGGGGTGTCGGGCAGCACGCGGCGCAGCCCGAACGAGAACTCCTCGAGGTACTCGACCTCGCCGGTCGCCGACAGCCGGAAGGGCTGGTCGTGGCCGGGGCGGACGACGTCGGAGAGGTCGACGAGCTTGCCCACGGAGCGGTTGGCCTGCTCCTCGTTCCAGAACACCAGGGCGTTGCGCCGCTGCTGGGCGACCATCGCGTTCTGGATCGCGTCGCCGGTGACCACGACGACGCCGTCGTCCGTGTCGACGGAGGCCGCGATCGTGCCGGGCGAGTGCCCGGCCGCCTCGACGACCGAGACCCCGGGCGCCAGGTCGTGCCCCTCGGTGACGGAGCGGATGTCGTACCGGTCGAGCACGGCCTTCGTCCACGCCGGCGTCGCGTGGTCCCCGCCGTGGGGGTTGGAGATGTAGTCGAGCTCCTTCGGGTGCGCCAGCACCACCGCGTTGTCGAAGTACTGGATGCCCTGCACGTGGTCCCAGTGGGCGTGGGTGAGCAGCAGGACGTCGATGTCGGAGGCGGTCAGCCCGCGGGCCGCGAGCGCCTGGCGCAGCACGACCCCGCGACCGAAGTGGCCGGTGTCGACGACGATGCGTGTCACCCCGCCGGCCCCGTCGGGCGCCTCGATGAGGTTGACGCTGCAGAACGCGATGTCACCCACGGTGGACTCGACCTGGTAGCCCTGCAGGAGCGTGTGCACGGTGGCCTTGGCCATCTCGGTGGACCCCCTCGTCCCGGTGGTCCCGGCGGACCGCCTCTGCGCCCATCCTGCCCTCCGGCGACCGCGACGGCCGCCGGTCGGGCGACCGCGCGGTGCGGCGGGTCGCCGTGCGGAGCTACCGTCGGAGCTCGACCAGCGGAGGAGCAGCATGAGCGAGACCAGCACGGGCACTCCGGGCGGCAGCACGGGGTACGTGAACCCGACGGGTGACTTCCGGCGCGACCAGCGCTACATCGAGACACGGATCACCGCCGACGGCCGCGACGGCTACCCCGTCGAGGCCGGCCGCTACCGCCTCGTCGTCAGCCGGGCCTGCCCCTGGGCCAACCGGGCGATCATCGTGCGCCGCCTGCTCGGGCTGGAGTCCGCGCTGTCGATGGGCGTCTGCGGCCCGACGCACGACGAGCGCAGCTGGACGTTCGACCTGGACCCGGACGGACGCGACCCGGTGCTCGGCATCGAGCGGCTGCAGGAGGCGTTCTTCGCGCGCATCCCGGGCTACGACCGCGGCATCACGGTCCCGGCGATCGTCGACGTCCCGACCGGTCAGGTCGTCACCAACGACTTCCCGCAGATGACGATCGACCTCTCGCTGGAGTGGATGGAGTTCCACCGCGAGGGTGCGCCGCAGCTGTACCCGGAGCACCTGCGCGAGGAGATCGACGCCGTCAACCGCGACGTGTTCCGCGACGTGAACAACGGCGTCTACCGCGCGGGCTTCGCGGGCACCCAGGAGGCGTACGAGAAGGCCTACGACCGGTTGTTCGCCCGCCTGGACCAGCTGTCCGAGCGCCTGGAGCGCCAGCGCTACCTCGTGGGCGACACGATCACCGAGGCCGACGTGCGGCTGTTCACCACGCTCGCGCGCTTCGACGCCGTCTACCACGGGCACTTCAAGTGCAACCGGTCCAAGCTCGCCGAGATGCCGGTGCTGTCGGCGTACTTCCGCGACCTGTACCAGACCCCGGGCTTCGGCGACACGACGGACGTGCTGCACATCAAGCAGCACTACTACGTCGTGCACCGCGACATCAACCCGACGGGGATCTTCCCGAAGGGGCCGGACCTGTCGGGCTGGCTGGAGCCGCACGGCCGGGAGGCGCTGGGCGGCAGGCCCTTCGGCGACGGGACGCCCCCGCCGCCGCCCGTGGCCGGCGAAGAGGTCCCCGCCGGGCACTCGCCGCACACCAGCTGAGGGACGCCCCCGACGCGACGCGCGCGGTGGCCCGGGACGACCCGGACCACCGCGCGCGCTCGTGTCACCAGCGGTCGTGCACGTGCTCCGCGACGAGCTCGTCGTAGACGGCCCGCACGGCCGCGGACTGCTCCGCGGTCGGCGCCGGCAGGTCCGCGGCGGCGGCGTTGCCCTGGGCCTGGCCCGCGTTGCGCGCCCCGGGGATCACGACGCTGACGCCGGGCTGCTCGACGATCCAGCGCAGCGAGAACGCCGCGAGCGGGACGTCGCCGGCGACGGCCTTCAGGCGCCGCGCGGCCTCGACCCCGACGGGGAACGGCACGCCCGCGAAGGTCTCGCCGATGTCGAAGGCGGAGCCGTCGCGGTTGTAGGTGCGGTGGTCGTCGGCGCCGAAGGTGGTGTTCTCGTCGTAGCGGCCCGACAGCAGGCCCGAGGCGAGCGGGACGCGCACGACGACCCCGACGCCGGCGGCGGCGGCCGCGGGCAGGAACTCCGTGACGGGCTTGAGCCGCAGCGGGTTGAGGATGATCTGCACGCTGGCCACGTTCGGGCGGGCCACGGCGGTCAGCCCCTCGGCGACGGTCTCGACGGAGACGCCGTAGTTCCTGATCCGGCCCTCCTCGACGAGGGTGTCGAGCGCGTCGTAGACCGCGTCGGTGGAGTACACGGGCGTCGGCGGGCAGTGCAGCTGCACCAGGTCGAGGGTGTCGACACCGAGGTTGCGGCGGCTGCGGTCGTTCCACGCGCGGAACGCGTCGAGCGTGTAGGCCGCCGGCGCGTGCGGGTCGGCGCGCCGGCCCATCTTCGTGGCCACGAACGTGCCCTCGGGGGCGCCGTCGGCGAGGAACCGGCCGAGCAGCTGCTCGCTGCGCCCGTCGCCGTAGACGTCCGCGGTGTCGAAGAACGTCACCCCGGACTCGGCCGCGCCCCGCAGGGTCGCGAGCGCGTCGTCCTCGACGACCGTGCCCCAGTCACCGCCGAGCTGCCAGCAGCCCAGCCCCACCACGCCGACCTCGCGGCCGGTCCTTCCCAGCGTCTGCGTCTTCACGTTGGCCGACCCTACGGCCTGCCGGGGGCGACGACCCGACGAGACCGGCGCCCGTCCGCGGTACCGGTGAGTGCGAGCGCTCGCTCAGGACCGCGGCAACCAGCCCGCCGTCGTCGGCGATGCCCTGCAGGGCCAGCGCCGCGCCCAGGGAGCGGAGTCCCGGGAGGGCCGAGGCGTCCTCGCGCTGGTGGGCGGAGATGGCGCGGACGTCGAGAGCATCGATCAGCGGGGTCATCGTCCGGCGCCTCCCAGGACGCCGCCTTCCTCGCCACCCACCGCGCCCTGCACCAGGCCCGCTGGGACGCCTCCTCCCCCGGCGCCCCGGCACCCCTGCCCGAGCAGTAGCGCCGGCGGACGGCCGACGCACGGACGACGGGTTCCGACGCTCCCGGGCCCGCCCGCCCGACTCGATCAGCCTCGGAGGACGCCCCGCAGACCTCCCCCGACGAGCGTGGCGACGTCGGTCATGACGTTGGGCAGGGCCAGTCCACCGGGCGCAGCCACGTAGCAGGTCCGCCAGTCCGGGTCGAAGCCCTGCTTGAAGGTGCGCAGGCCCTTGAAGTTGTAGAAGCGCTCGCCGTAGGTCCACAGCAGGTGGCCGAGACGGTCCCACGGGGACGCCGCGGCGTCGGTCCGCAACCCCGACAGGGGCGCCATCCCCAGGTTGAACGTCGCGAAGCCGTTGTCCTTGGCCCACAGGATGCACTCGACGAAGAGGAAGGTCATCACGGTGCGTGGACCGTCGGGCAGGCGACGCATGAGGTCGACCTGCACCTCGCGGCCGTCGCCACCGACCCACAGGGTCGCGAAGGCGGTGATCCGACCCTCGTGCCGGATCACGACCAGGGGGAAGCGGCAGACGTAGTCCTCGTCGAACGCGCCCAGGGAGAAGCGCTTCTCCCTGCCGTTGCGGTGGGCGAGCCAGACCTCGGAGACCTCGCGCAGCTCGCTCAGCAGCGGCGCGACGTCCGCGGCGGCGACGAACTCGACGACCAGCCCGAGGCGCTGAGACTTGTTGCGGCAGTTGCGCAGCCCCATCCTGGCCTTGCCGGCGAGCGTGAACCCCGCGAGCGGGACGACGGCCTCCTCCCCGAGCTTGGCCAGGCTCAGCCCGCACTCGCGGTACAGGTCGACGTGGTCGGTGAGCACGTTGTAGAACGCCGGCCGGCCCCCGTGCCGGTCGATCTCGGCCAGGAAGCTGAGGACGAGCCCCCGGAAGGCGTCCGGGTCGCCGACCGGGTCCCCCATCACCACCCAGCTGCGCCCCTCGACCTGGTACATGAGGAAGGCCGTGCCGTCGGGGCTGAAGTGGAACCGCTTGTCGCCGGTGAAGGCCAGGTGCGACACGCAGCGCCCCGACCGGGCCACGATCGTCGCGACCCTGGCCATCTCCTGCTCGTCCGCGGCCCGCGGAGCAGGGGCGGTGGCCGAGAAGGCGCGGCGCCCGCCGATGAGGACGCCCACGGTGCCCGCCGCCATCACGAGCCGGTCCAGCGCCGGAGTGTCCTGCGAGAGGGACGCCACCAGGAGCGGTGCGTCGACGGCGGCGCCCAAGCCGCTGAGCTCGTGCCACCAGACGGCGGTCCCGACCAGCACCGTCGCCAGGACCGGCCGGAGGACCGTGCGCCGGTGGACCGGGCAGCCACCGCGGTGGAACGCCGACCGGGTGCGGAGGAGGGGCAGGGCGAGCACGGCGGCCGCGGCCGCCAGGACGAGGTCACCGTGCGTGGCCGCGAGCGCCGCGACGCCGCCCAGGAGCGTCAGGGCGGCGATCCAGGCGCCGCGCAACCGCCGGTGCAGGCCCCCGGCCACGAGCAGGGCGGCCACCCCGACGAGGCTGGTCGTGACGGCCGAGGGGTCGAGCGTCGCGGACCCCGGCAGGTCTCCGGCCACCACCATGAAGACCCCGGCTCCGGCGACGCTCAGCGCCAGCACCGCCGGGGTGCGCACGGAGGGGACCCACCGCGGTGAGCGCGGCCCCGCGCTCACCGGCACGACCGCCGCGGCGGAGCGGCTCGCTGTGACGGCACGGCTCGCTGCGACGGCCCCGGAGGCGCGTCGCGCCTCGTGCACCACGAGCAGGGCAGCGGCCAGGAGCAGCGGCAGCACGTAGTAGCAGAGCCGGTAGACCACCAGGGCCGCCGCGAGTCCTGCGGGTGACGTGGTGGAGCCGATCAGCACGACCAGGGTTGTCTCGAAGACCCCCAGCCCACCGGGGAGGTTGCTCACCAGGCCGGCGACGACCGCGATCGCGAAGGCCGCGGCGAAGGGGAGGAAGGCGACCCGGCCCTCGGCGGGCAGGAGCACGTGCAGAACCGCCGCCATGCTCAGCCACTCGAACGTGGACAGCAGGACCTGAACCAGCGCCAGGCGGGGGGACGGCCGGTCGACGCGGAGCCGGCGCCGGCCGGACGGTCGACCCGCCGCGGTCCAGGCGAGGTAGCCGAGGACCGCCGCCACCAGCAGCGCACCGACGGCGAGCACCGCGGTCACCGGCAGGTGCAGCGCCACGGCGACACCGGTCGGGTCGTGCAGCACTCCGCCGCCGGCCAGGACGGCGGCACCCAGCGCCAGGGTGACCGCGTTGATGCCGACGACCCTGGTGATGGTCGAGACCGGGACCTGCCAGCTGGAGTAGACGCGCACCCGCAGCGCCGCCCCCACCAGCGCCGAGGCGCCCAGGTTGTTGCCGAAGGCCGTGGCGATGAAGGAGGCCGTGCCGTAGCGGCGGTAGGGCAGCGGGTGCCCGACGCAGCGCAGCGCGACGGCGTCGTAGCCCGTCATGGCCAGGTACGACACCGCGGTGAGGACCAGGGCGGCCACCACGACGCCCGGACCGACCGTCAGCACGTCACCGGCCACCCCGGCCCAGGACAGCCCGCGGAAGGTCCGGTGCAGCACGGCCACGGCAACGGCGAGCAACCCCACCACGAGCAGGGGGACGAGCAGACGACGCAGAGGAGGAGCTGACACCGTCGGCGGGAGACTCACCCCCCAGGCCTCGGCAGTCCAGAGCACGTCCTTGAAGCGAGGGGGTGGGCCCCCTCGTACCGGCCGTGAGGTCGGCGTCGACCTACCCGCGCTCCACCAGGTGGGCGTGCAGTCGGCGGACGGCGTCGGCGACCTCCGCCGGAGCGTCGAAGGGCTGGTCGTGGCCGCTGGCGATGCGCCGGTGGTCGACCAGGCGCGGGAACGACCGGGCGTGCTCCTGGCACGGGCGGGGTCGCAGAGCCGGGTCCTCGGTCGGGTCCAGGACGATCGCGGGCACCTCGAGCGCCGGCAGGGTCGCCAGGAACCGCTCGTCGTCCTCGTAGCGGGCCGCGCCGGGCACCAGCCCGAAGCGGTGCCGGTAGGAGTGGACGACGACGTCGACGAAGTCGGGGTTGTCGAAGGCGGGCGCCACCCGCTCGAAGTGCGCCTCCGAGATCGCCCGCGCGGGCGACCACTCGGTCCACAGCTGCCGCGCCAGGTCCCGGCGGTAGCGGCTCAACCCGGCCCGCCCGCGCTCGCCGTGGAAGTAGTACTGCTACCAGTCGCGGCTCTCCTGCAGCGGCGGCGCGGGGTCGCGGAAGGCGGCGATGTTCTGCACCGAGCACCCCCCGAGGGCGACCACCCCGCCGACGAGGTCCGGGCGCAGCGCCGCCGCCACGCACGCGGCCCGACCGCCCCAGTCGAAGCCCACGAGGATCGGGGCCTGCAGGTGCAGCGCGTCCACCAGGTCTAGGACGTCACGGCCGATCGCCGCCTGCTGGCCGGAGCGCGGCGTCACCTCGGACGTGAACCGGGTCGGCCCGAAGCCGCGGGACCAGGGCGCGAGGACCCGCGCACCCGCGTCGGCGAGCTCGGCCGCGACGGCCTCGAAGGAGTCCGGGCCGTAGGGGAACCCGTGCAGGAGCAGGACGGGCCAGCCGTCCTCGGTCCCCGCCGTCTCCACCCCCACCTCGAGCAGTCCGCTGGACACGACGGTGCGGGTGAACGTCACGGGGCCGACGCTAGGCGGGCACCGGTGGGGAGGCGACACGAGCTCCACCGCCGGAACGCCGGGCCCCACGAGGAGAGGGCGACCGATCACACCTGGAGCTCGTCGCGGCGCCGGACCAGGAAGGTGCGCTGGGCGTCGTTGCCGGCGCTGTCGACGGCCTGGTCGTAGGCCGGTCCGGCCGAGGTGGACGAGTGTGGTTGCACGCATCAGACGGACCCTCTCCGGCTGCACCCCGCCGGACGGCACCCGACCCTCGCGCGCCCCGAGATCGGGACGCCCTGCAGGGCTGCGCCCTGCCCGGGATCCTGCGAGACTCTCCCGCCTGGCCGACGAAGCTGGACCGCTCGCCGTCGCCCCTCTCTGCTGATCGCTCTGGTGCCACCGGTGCCGGAACTTCCGGACCGCTCCTCGTCCCGACCACCGTGGAAGCGACACATGAGCACCGTGAGCATGGACGACCTGCCCGTCGAGGAGACCGACGTCCTCGTCGTCGGCGCCGGACCCACCGGTCTCATGGCCGGTCTCGTCCTGTCCCGCCGGGGTGTCACCAGCGTGGTCATCGACCAGAAGGCGGGACCGACGCGGGAGTCCAGGGCGCTGGCGGTGCAGGCCCGCACCATGGAGATCTACGACCAGCTCGGCCTCGTCGAGGACGTGATCGCCGGGGCCTACCTGGCCACCGGGATGCAGCTGCGGGCCGCGGGCGAGCCGGCCGCTCTCGATCTGGGACCGGCTCAACGACCCTTCACCCGCTACCCCGGGATCCACATCTTCGAGCAGAGCCGCAACGAGGAACTGCTGTCCTCCGCCCTCGCCGCAGTCGACAGCGACCACGACGATGTCGGCGACGGTGGGCGCGAGGAGCGGGGAGTGCGCTGGCAGCACCGCCTCCTCCACCTCGACGACCACACCGACCGCCCCGGCGGCCGCGTCGAGGCTCTCCTCGAAGGACCGGGAGGTCGACTGGTCCGCGTGCGGGCCCGCTGGTGCATCGGTGCCGACGGAGCGGGATCCGCAGTGCGAGGCACCCTGAACCTCCCCTTCGAAGGGACCACGAACGACGCGGTGTTCTGGGTGGCCGACCTGCGCGGCGTCCAGGGACTGCCGGAGAACTCCCTGGCGGCCCGGATGGGGAAGGCGTCCTTCGCCCTGCTCTTCCCCCTGGGCCCGGACGGCCACGCCCGCGTGGTCTCCATGGTCAACGGCGACAGTGCGGAGCAGACGCCGGTGCTCGCCGCCGCCCGCACCGATCTCGGACTGGAGTTCACCGCGGTCGAGTGGTTCTCCACCTACCGCGTGCACCACCGCGTCGCCGCCCACTTCGCCAGAGGGTCGGTGTTCCTGGCCGGTGACGCCGCCCACGTCCACTCACCCGTCGGTGGGCAGGGCATGAACACCGGTCTGCAAGACGCCCACGACCTCGCCAACCTCCTCGCGGACGTCACCCACGGCTTCGCCCGGCCGGATGCGTTGCCACGGTACGAGCGCGAACGCCGCGCCGTAGCGGTTCACCTGGTCGAGGTCACCGATCGAGCCTTCGGCCTCGTCTCCCGCAGCACGCGCGGAACCGCGTGGATCCGCCGACGGGCCGTCTCGCTGATCGGGCCGCTGGCCCCGAAGGTCCTGAGCACCTCGATCGGCGCTCGGGTCGCGGGGTGGCTGGGGCAGTACCGCATCCACTACTCCTTCGCCCCTGAGGGGGCGCCGACCCCCCCGTGGGCCACCGACCGGGCCGTGGGACGGCGCCTGCCTCCGGCGGGTGACAACACCGACGCCCTGCGGAGCTTCACCTGGCAGTTGCACAGCTACGGGAACCCCGTCGAACGACCCGACGCCCCGAGCTGGATCGAGGGCCCCCGCGACTTCGGAGTCGACCCGGCAGCGCGCCTGCGTCCCGACCGGCTCTACCTCATCCGCCCGGATGGTTTCGTCGCCGCATCCCTCCCCGTGCGCGGGGGTGTCGCCGACGCAGCAGCCCTCCGCTCCGCAGCGCGGGCGCATCAGCTGGCCACCTGAGGACCTCAGACCCACCTGCTGGGAACGCCGACGGGGGCAGCGCCGGTGAGCTGGACGTCGCCGACCATGCCATCGCCGTCGTCGACGCCTCGGGCACCCAGGTCGTCCGGGGGATGGTCGAGCACCCCACCGCCGGCCTCACCCGCACGACCCGCCTGCTGACCCGTGCTGGTGTCGACGAGCTCGCTACCGAACGCGGCGACGGACCCGTCGTCGATGCACTGCTCGAGGTCTGGTTCCCCGTCCTCGTCATCGCACCCGGCCACGTCGAGCACCTGCGCCGAGACGACGGACCGCTCGCAGGCGCTGCAGAGCTCAAGCACGGGGAAGTGTGTCGATGACACGTGTGACCGATCGGGCTGGTCGGAAGCCGCCCGCGCCCGCTGCTCGTGGCCACGCACCTGGCGCGCTCGACGGTGGACACGGCGACACAGGTCAGCCCTCGGACGGACGACCGGCTCGAGAGGTCAGCTGTGTCGCTCGTCGACGGTGACGCCCGCTGGGCCGGTCACCGACGCTGGCCGTGCTCCCCGCTCAGTCGTCTCCGCCGCCCCTCAGGTTCCGGGGTGGGCTCCTCGATCCGAGCTGACCCGCCTCTCGAGGCTCACCTCCACACCGGGCGCGGCAGGCCAGGCCGTTCTCCTGCGCCACCTGGGGAGGCAGCTGCTCACCGGCACGACCACGGCCGGCGTCGACGCCGAACTGGTGCTGGTCGAGGGGGACAGCCTGGGGATCGCGGCGGAGTTCCGAACCTCCTCGCGGACCGGGCGACGATCCCGGCCCGCGGTGTGACTACCGCCCGAAGGCGCGGAACGGGTTGCCGACGCAGAGCTCGTCGACGACGTCCTGCCCGACACCCGCAGCCCGCAGCGCCGGCAGGAACGAACCCGTCAGGTGCGTGAACGGCCGGGGCGTTCCACCGCCCGGCAGCGCCGGGTCGAACCACCCCGCGTCGTGGGACAGCAGGACCCGGCCGACCTGCCCCGCCTCCAGGCTGTCGAGCACCAGCTGGAGCGTCCGCGCGTCGTCGGCCTGCCCGACGTCGTCGAACTCGATCCACGCGCCGCGGTCGACGATCGCCTGCCGCAGCGCGGGATCGGGGATGGTCTGCGTGTGGATCGACAGGAAGCGGTCCGGCGCCAGCCCCTCGGCCACGGCGAGGTCGATCTGGCCCAACACGACCGCCCCGTCCGTGGTGTGGGAGCCGACGAGCGCCCCGGTGCGCGCCGCGGCCCGGGCCGCCGCGCGCACGACACGCTCCTCGACCGGGCGGATGCCGTCCTCGGCCGCCGAGATCTTGATGAACCCCGCGAGGACACCGGAGTCGTCGACGCCCTCGGTGAGCTCACGGTGCATCCACGCCTCGAGCTCGTCGTCGCTCGCGCCGTAGACCCAGTCCGGAACCCACGGTTCCCGGTAGACGCCGGTCGCGACCACCACGGGCACGCCCGTGCGGCAGCTCACGTCGAGGACGAGGTCGACGCGCCGCCCGAGGCCGGGAGGCGTGCACTCGACGAGCGCGGTGACCCCGGCGGCGGCCGCCCCGGCCAGCAGGGGTTCCACGACCGAAGCGAACTCCACCGGGTCGGCCTGGGCGAAACCCGGGGAGCCGGCCGGGCGGAAGTCGACGAGCAGGTGCTCGTGCGGCAGGACGAGGCCGACGTCCTGCGCGCGGAGGGGACCGAGCGTCGTGTGCAGGCGCGGTTCGCGTGCGTCGGTGCCGAGGGGTTCTGCCACGTCGTCTCCCGGGTCCGGTGGGCGTGGACCTGGTCCACGGCTGGACATCCTAGGAGTGCGCGAGTCGCGTGCTGCTCCTCCGGTGTCCGGTGTCGACAGGGTTCCGCACGATGACTCCCGCGCAGCCGCGCAGTCATCACCTCGACAGCCGCACCACAGGGGGACACGAGCGGGCGTGGACTCATCCGGGGCCACCCGTGGACGGGGTCACGACGGGGGGCGAGCGCAGTCGGGCGCGAGGGACGAGAGCCCGCCGACGACCGTCACCCCGGTCCTGGTGGCGGAACTGCTCGCCGAGGGCGAGCGGATGCCGCTCCACGTCCGAGTCATCGACCACCCGGCTGCGCGCGTGCTCGTCGACACCGGCATGACACGGCTGCGCCCGGCGGTGGCCGACAGGGACCCGCGCCTCACCCCCTCGGCACCTACGCCGGCCTCGACCTGAGCACCGTCGACGTCGTCGTCACCACGCACCCGCACTTCGACGACTGCGGCGGCAACCACCTCTTCCCCGGCCGCCCCGTCCACATCCAGCGCCGCGAGCTCGACGACGCGAAGAGCCAGGACGACACGATCCGCGAGTCGCGTGAGGACCCCAGGAGCGACTCCACGGTCGTGCCGACGTCCGAGCGGGCGGTGGTTCGGTGATCAGGGCGTGGAGTCTCTCTCACCGCCGAGCCGCGACGTCGGCCACCGCGCAGGATCTGCTCGTGGGACGGACACCGGCGAGCCGGCACAGCGTCGTGACCGTGGCCGTCCTGGTGGTGGTGCTGTCCGGCTGCGGCGGCGGTGGCGACCTGTCCTTCCGCAACGAGGGTCCCGACGACGTGAGCGTCGTCTCCGATGACCAGACCTCCACCGTCGAGGCGGACGGTGGGATGGTGATCCTCGACGCGGGATGCACGGACGGGGATGTCCTGGTCACCTTCCCCTGGGGCAGGACCGTCACGCTCACAGGCCCCGTGTGCCCGGACCAGGAGGTCGTCATCCACGACCAGGAGGTCGATCTGCGGCCCCACACCGACCACTGAGCCACCTCACGCTCATGCCGCCGGTCGCGCGAAGACGCGCACATGCCGCAGCTGGACACCGTCAGTCCTCCTGACCGGCCCGCTCCAGGGAGGCCGTGAGCTCAGCGAGCTCGACGTCGCCCACTGTCGGCGCGAAGTCCAACCCCTCCGTCGGCACGATGCCCGTACCGCTGCCCGCGACGGTGACGAACCAGGCTCCCTCCGCCCCGAACCAGTTCGCCTGCCCCAGCGCCCCGTGGTCCTCGGGTACGTCCCGGCTCGTGATGCGAACCAGCTGCCCGTCGCGTCCGTAAGCTGGACGCGGCACCAACAGCTCCACCACGACCTGCTCCCGCCGCACGCGCAGCAGCCGCGCCGCACCCTCCTCGGCCAACCGGTGCAGCTGCCCGGTCTCGGTGGTGGTCCCGACCTCCACCTCGCCGGTGGGTCCGACGACGAGCACGGTGTACGAGCGATCGTCTTCGTGCCTCACCCGCGCCCTGACACCCGTCACCTCAGCCATCCCCGCAGCATCTCCTCGAAGGTCCTCGAGCACCAGGCACGTCACGGTCATGCCGAGAAGCGCGCGGTCGAGTTCGCTGGCCGCAGGGCCGGCACCGCGGCTGCGTCACATATCGAGGTAGCCGTCCCTGGCGTCCTCCAGAGGTGGGGTTCGCCCGGTGTCCAGGTCTTCCATCAGCCCGATGTCGGCGTACTCCGGGTTGGCGATGGCCCCCACCTCGTCGAACAGAGGAATGCTCCGCCGCAGCCGAACACCGGGACGAGGTGCGTAGTCGAAGGTGAACTCCAGCTGCGTCGCCGGCCAGTCCCCGACCAACCGCGCCCGACTACCGCTCATCCCCTGCGTCAACGGGTGCCACCCGTCGGGACCAAGCCAGTACTGGTCCATCCGGTTCCACCGGGCGAGGACCTGCTGGGTGTAAGAGTCCGCATCCAGCGGCCGTGGGGGCAGCGGCCACGACAGGTCGCTGATGTCGACGTCGTCGCTAGTGAGCCACACCTGCGCCGGCTCCACGCCCGGCCGCAAGGCGACCACGCACGGGACAAGCGTCTCCCCCGAGTGCAGGTCACCGACTCGAGACGACTCCCTGCCGGGCGGGACACCGTTGGTCACCACGACCAGGTGCTCACGAACGGCCGCGGCCGCCCGAATCCCATCACCCAGCTGGAAGACCTGCAACGGTTCGGGGGTGTCCTGATCATCGCCGGCCGTACCGGTCGCGAAGGCCGCAGCGATGGTCCCCCGACGGGGTCCGTCCTCAGTGGGAGCCTCCCAGCCCAGCCGCCATAGCAACCCGGCCGCCGCCACGACTTCGTCGCTGTCCGGGTCCCCTTCGGGGTCGTAGAGGTAGCCGTGCCAGCGACCATCACCACCCAGAGGAGCAGGGGCTGCGGTCGGCTGCTCGGACTGTCCGGTCGCGGCTTCCACACGGTCCGGCAGGTCGCCGGTCCAGGCCAGGGAAAGCCAACAACTGGACCAGACCACCTCGTGGGTCTCCGTGCCCAGGTTGCGCAGCGACCACGGCGCGACGTCCAGCTGCACCCACAGCGCCTCCTCGCTGGTGAGCACAGCACGGACCGGCGCATCGGTGAACACCCTCTGCACCCGACCGTCGCGATCGACACGGGCCACCACCGCGCCGCTGACGAAGACCACAGGTTCGGCCTCGGCGCCGTGCACCAGCTCCTGCGCCGGTGCCGGTGAGGTACACCAGGCGCTGCCTGCGCCGGCCGCGGTCAACACCAGACACTCAGTCCACACGGTGGTGCTGACCCCGTCCAGGTCCACCCGCACCAGGGGCCCCAGGCGACCGTGCTGAACCCACAACCCGTCGCCGTCGGCGCAGACCACGACGTCCTCACCCGGCGGCGGCGGTGGCAGTTGCGCCCAAGAGACCAGCCGACGCAGAGCCCCGGTGTCGGGGTCGAGCACCGCGGCCACCGGCTGGAGCTCATCGAGCACCCACACCCCGCTGGTGGTGACGATCATCCGTCCTGGCCGCAGTGTCCGCACTAGACGATCCTGGCGGACAGACGCCGTCAGCACGGCCGACTTCGCGGTCATGGCGCCGTCCGCGAGCCCTGCAGCCGCTGGCCCGCCTCGACGGGAAGGTGCTGGCCGCCTTCGCCTGCGGTCATCCTGATCACATGTCCATGTTCAGCGGTCCGCCTTACCAGGACTACCTGCCATCAGAGCTGCGCGCCCAGACCGCCGAAGACCGCGCCCGACTGATGGAAGAGGCCCGCCAACCCAAGACCTATCCGCCACCGCGGCCCGGCCACGGCACCGTGTGGGTCATGCCACCCCACGACGACGACACCTGGAGCGGCAGCTGGCAAGACGACGGCAATCGCATGAGCGACGTCGAAGGTTCCTACCGGCAGGTCCGCGACTGGGTCGAGAGCCAGCCAGCGCCGACCAAGCTCATCTTCATCGCCGCCCTCGACCAGCACATCGGCCTCGACGACGCCGCCTGGGTCCAAGCTCTCCAGGGTGACGAAGGTCCGACGGCGGTCCACTTCTGCCGGTGATGACGGCTCGTGGACTTCACGGACATACCGCGGTACCGCTCAGCCCCTCACCTACGACGGTGTCAAGGAGTCGGGAGCGTCAGGCCACGCATGGCGAAGCTCAGCTGGCAGAGTCAGAGACGTGGCCGACGACCTGCTCCGCAACCCCGCCAACTTCCTGGAGCTGATGCTGTTGCCACACCTGCGCGAGGGGCGTAGCGCGGTCACGGTCGCGGCGGCCGAGGACGGCACCTGGACCGTGCGGGTCAGCGTCGACGTAGACGACCACTACACCAGCGAAGCTGGCGCTCACGCTGTCGCGGACTACTACCGCGACAATCTGCAGGCCTACCTCACCCACCAGCGCGCCCGTCGCCGGTCTTGGCGCCGCCGCAGCGAGGCCAGCGGTGACGACCTCGACCGCTCCTCCGGTGGAGAGGCCGTCGACACGGGCCTCGCGCACCTGACGGGCCTCGCGCACCTGCAGGACCCCGGCGGCCTCGCGACTGCGTCACCGCGGGGCGGCGGCAACCAGCTGCCCGTCATCGGCGGCCAGCTGGGGCAACGCCTGCAGCACGTCGAGGACACCCTGACCGTGATCGAGTCATTGGCTGAGTACCTGCCCCTACCCGCCACCGAACAGGCCCGCCTGTTGGACCTGCGTGCCAGCCTTCGGCAGCTGCACCGCTCAGCCGGCCTCGTCCTGCTGGTTGAGACCGTCGAGGATCCCAGTGACACCGCGCTGGGCGCTGAGGTCCTCGCCACCGCGGATCACCTGCTGCAGGGAGCACGACTGCTGCAGTCCGACGTGCAGCAAGGCCTGCTGCAAGAGCTGAGCATCCAGCGCCGCTACGCGGAGGCCAAGCACCAGGCCTCGGAGCTCGAGCTGGACTGAGCCACACCACCGCCCGTGACGCTGGTCGTGCGAAAGCGTTCACGCCGCTGGTCGCGCGCTCATGCCGCTGGTCGCGCGGGTCGGTAGGACACGGTGAGCATGCTCCGCAGCAGGCCCACGACATCCCCTTGGACGCGACGCAGCGCCGTCAGCTCCTGACGGGTCCAGCGAGGGCGGTAGGACTCCAACCCGAAGGCCCACGGCACGTTCGCCGCGAACAGCTTGTCGTAGGAGCGGTCCACCCAGTACCCCCGATCAGCCCGCGCTCGCCCGAAGGTGTAGGCGACGTCGGTCGCGAAGTTCCACACGTTTAGTCCAGCCGCGACAGGCACCGCCCTCCCGGGGTGAGACAGCCAGTCCCGGACCTCATCGACGTCGATCACCCTCACGCCCTCGGCATCGTTCTGACCAAAATCGGTGACCTGTTCGTACTGCACCTTTGGGGCAGTCGCCTGCCACCTGTGCAACGCCGCGGCGCTCCGGATGCCGATCTCGGAGTCAGCGACCTGCAACCGCCCCGCGTGGGTAGCCAGGCAGTCGTTGTCGTCGCGGTCTTGGCCCCACCACAGGAACAGGGTCCGCCCATCCAGGCGCACCGGCACCGGCTGCCCGTTCAGCGGGGACCGTGCGGTCGACGGTGAGGGACTGCCCCAGATGCGCTTCACCGTGGCGCGGGGCCGGCCACCAGGCGCAGGGCACGCTCGTAACCGCCGGCGATGTCCACCCGGGTGATGGCCTCTACCGCACGCTTGGTGGTTTCGGCGTCCCACTGCGCCCGGATGGTGACCTCCAGCAGGTCCACCCAGTGCCGGTTCACCCCGCGCACGACCCCGACGAAGCAGACATCGGGGTCTCGCCGCTCAGGGTGCAGCGCGGCGACCTGCTCGCTGCCGGCCAGGCTGGTCAACAGGCCTCGGCGGGAGTCCAGGTCGAGATCAACCTCCAGCGTCGGCAGTGGCCACTGCTTGCGCCGTCGGAGGGCTTCGGTGGTGAAGCGGGCGTTAGCGCGTGGTTCGACGACGCTCACGTCGCGCAGGCGGACCGCGCTCCAGCCCGTCAGCCAGATGTCGTCGGAGACCCGGGCCAGCAGCAGCCAGCGGCGCCCCACCCCTGCGACGTAGCCGTCGAGTGAGTCCATGTCCTCCCCGCGGTGCACCCGGACCAGGAGGGACGCAGCTCGGGCGGAGGCCAGCTGCTTCACGGTGGGACGAGGCGGAGTAGACACCCCGTCAACGTCGCACGAACACATCGGCATCCACCACCGACTTCACGCACATGCCGCTGGTCGCGCGATGGCGCGCTCATGCCGCTGGTCGCGCGATGGCGCGCTCATGCCGCTGGTCGCGCGGACTCACACCGGTTCGGAGAAGGTGCGCCGGCACATCTCAGCTTCCGTGCGCATCTCGTGGTCCTCCTCATACACGCACAGCGCGCATGTCGTCAGACCGCGCCGCCCCGGCCAGGGATGAGCACCCTGCGGATGCCCGCACTGCCCGCACGCCGGCTCGTCACCGTGCGCGGGTCTCGCGACGGACGCACGCAGGGAGCCCAACCAACGCCCAAGACGCCGAGCCCGCCGCTGCCCCTCCTGGCGCTCACCCTGCAGTCGAGCTCGGCCGTGCAGATGCTGCAACAGCTCCACCGTGGCGACGCCCTTTATGCGACCGCGTAGCTGTCCAACCTCGGCGTCGGTCAGCTCTGCGGTGATGGAAGACGCACCGTCATGCAGCACCGCCAAGGCGGGCTGCCCCGCGGCGGACAGCAGCTCCACGTGGATCGACCACGCCGCATAGGTCCGTAGCAGTGCCTCCTGAGCGGCGTCGGTCCGGTCGATGTCGATGCCCATGCCGGTGTCCACACCGTCCCGCTCACGCTGCAGGCGCCGCAGATCCTCCTGCGCCTGCTGCACCTGCAGTGGCAGCTCATCGCGGTAGTCGCTCCAGGCGTCCACGTACGCCCACGGCGCCTGGCTGACTAGGACCTGCAGCATCGCGGAGCACACCTGCACTGCCGCCTCGCGCGCAAGGTCGCTCTCGGCCACGGCCCAGACGCGCCGGCCATTACTGCGCTCGCTCACACACCCATGATCCCGCGAGGTCATCGAGATGCGACGCCAATGCTCAGGTTCACGCTCATGCCGCTGGTCGCGCACATGGGGCTGCGACCCGCCGGTTCTCGTCTACGTCCAACAGGTGTGCGACTCTCGATCATGAGACGTGACGCCGTGGTGTCTGCGCTCCTCACCGCGGCGGCGGGGACGGCCGGCTTGCTCCTCAGTTCCTGCGGAGACGCGGGCGGTCCCAACGGATCTCTCCAAGGTGAGCTCATCATCGGCGATGAGAAGGACGCCACCATGACCGCCGCCATGACCGGCCCCCTCGAACGGGTCGGAGCATGCATCGGCATCGGGAGCGTCCTCGTCGTCTGGCCAGCTCACACCACATGGGAGTCCTCCACCTCCACCCTCACCCTTCCCGGGGGGAAGTCCTACACACTGGGCCAAGAGCTTGAGACGGGTGGCGGCAGCATCTCCCAGAAGACGCTCGCCGAGAACTCAAAGGATCTTGCCCAGGCGTTCGCCGAGTGCAATGCACCGGAGAACGACGATGTCTGGGTGATGTAGCTCCCCGAGGGCCATGCCGCGCGCTTCGGAACGCACGGTCACGCCGCTGGTCGCGCGGAGCACGCGCTCGTACCGCTGGTCGCGCGCTACGGGCGCCCGCGGCGTTCGCTCCTTCGGGTGACGAGCCGCATGTGGCGATCGATGACGTGCCGGCGACTGATGCCGCATAGTCGGGGGGTGCGAACGCTTCATGCTCTTGCCGCGACTGCGCTGGCGACCGCGTTGATGTCGAGCGCGTGCGCTGACCCAGGTACCAGCGCGGCGCCGGTACTCCCAGCTGAGAGCGTGACGACCACCCCCAGCACGATTGCCGCGCCGGAGCCAGGCGTCTACACCCAGCCAGCGTTGGTCGAGCTACCGATCGACAGCCCAGACCGTCCCGGTGACGACCTCATCGACTGGCGAGGTCAGGTGAGGGAGTCGATGCAGCGCTACCCCGCCACCTTCGCCGTCCCCGTCGAGCTACCCGCAGACATCTCCCTGGCCTTCACCAGCGCCTGGTGGGGACACCCGGTCCTCGACGTCATGAGCGACGGGTCTGGCGTCATCGTGTGCCGAGGCGAGCTACCCGCCTGCGAAGCGGCTCTGGGTGACGCCCCGGTCGTCGTGGTCCGCAGCGGTGAGCTGGACTCGACCCCCTTCCACATCCTGCTCAAGCCCCCCGCCGAACCCGGTACCACCGGTGAGCTCACGCCCGCTCAGGAGCAGTTCTGGACCACGGTGGCCTTCACATCTGCCGTGCCCGATTGGGCGGTAGAGGCCAGCTGACTCGGCCGCGCGGTCATGCCGCCTTCGCGCGCACGCGCCCTCATGCCACTCCGGCGGGTTGGAACGCGCCCTCTAGCTGCGGCGTTGGAGCTTCATGTCCTCAGCCGCGTCTGACACGCCGCGTCCGGCCCAGCAGCGCAGCCCCGCCCGGCGCTACAGCGGAAACATCTACGAGACCGTCTCCGGCTTCCCCACCGCTGACGACCTCATGCGCGCCTGTCTGGAGGGCGCCCGAGCCACCATCGACGACCTCACCGCCCGAGCTCCGGAGATCAGCAGCGACCCCTACTTCCAGGGGGACCTGGAGCACGCCCAGGGGGCCATCGAAGGCTTCACCGCTCTGCTGGACGTCGCTCGTCAGACACCTCGTCCCGCTCTCGATGCCCCGATGCGAGCTCTCGACGACGACGGTCAGCTGATCGCCGAAGTCACCTTCAACATGCACATCGAGACCACCGACGGCGCCTACGCGCTGGCCTCGGCGACACTGCCCCATGCAGGAGGAGCCCCGATGCTCGGAGACTCCTGACGAACGGTGATGGTTACGCTCACGCCGCTGGTCGCGCGCAACGTCCGGCGGGCGTGACGTGAGGGGGCACCACACGCGACTGTGTACCGGTGACCGTCACCCTGTGCTGCGATGTCTCCGCGGCTGCCTGGCTCGACAGCACCGACTCCTCGTGGGGGAAGCTGGTCTGCCTGGGACCCGACGGCTTCGAGCGCTACGCCCGGTTGCGCTTCATCCCCGACCCCACCGAGACCGGCCAGCGAGAGGGCGACGTAGCCGGCGACGAGGACCGTGGGACGGAGACCGAGCAGTTGCGTACCGCCGTGGATGTCCTGAGCGCCCACACCACGACCGTCGACGCCTGCTACTTCGCCCTCTGGGACGGCTGGGGCGTCACCCCAGCCGGTGGATCAGCCCGCCCGACCTGGCAGCTTCCCGACCGCGACTACTTCCTCTTCCAGGGCCCTCTGTCCGCCCTCGGCGACGAGGACCAGTGGCGCGAGGCACTGCGGACGTCGGACGCCCGATGGTGGTTGCCCGTCCCCGCCTTCGTGTGGCCCGCGGACCGGGCCTGGTGCCTGACCAAGGACGTCGACCCGCACTACGCCAGCATCGGCGCCTCCGGTGCCGCCATCGAGGACCTGCTGGTCCGGTCGGGACTGGATCTCGTCCTCTCCGACCCAGCGGACACGCCACCGCACTACTCCTGAGCCACGCACGGCACCGCACACCTCGCGTGTTCATGCCGCGACCAGGACGTCGCCGACATCTCGACACGTCTGGGGCGAGCACTGGATCAGCGCGGCGCACAGGCGCCTCAGCGGCGGTCGATGCTGCTCTCGAACTTGGTCACCTGACCTGTGCGTGTGACGGTCCACGACTTGCTCGAGCGGAACCCCGAACAGGCGCGCGGACTCACGTCGCCTCGAGTTGCCGCACGCTCCAGTCCGCGCAGTCGATGACCTCGACGCCTTCAGCCGTGATGAGGATCAACGTCCTGCCCCCGCGCATCGTCGCTGTACCGCCGACGCGGTGGTCTGAGGGACGTCGCTCCAGGACCTCCCCGTCGTCGCTGAACCGGAACAGGGAGTTCCTCCCCTCGGAGGTCTCGTGGACTGCGACCCAGGTCTCCGTCACGGGGTCGTGGAGGACATGACGGAAGTGCTCGGCCACCCTCGCCCGCTCCCGCCCGTCGGGGTCGATGATGCGCAACGGTCCCCCGATCTCCGCGACCGCCAGGTGTTCGCCGTCGGTGGCCGCGGACACGAACCCGCCACGGCCGGACGTCGAGATCCTCGACCCCAGCGGATCCAGCGAACCGTCCAGCAGGCGGCACCAGTCGCTGCCCAACGCCAGCAAGACGTCTGGACGCAGCGCGAACACCTGCAACGCCCCCCGCAGGGAGCGCACCTCCTCCCCGGACGCGGCCTCCAGCACGCGGGTGGCTCTCCGGAGGTAGGTGACGGCCACCCGACCTCCAGCCAGGGCTGTGACGGCCTCCTCGTTCGTGCGGCTGCGGTCCTGCCACAGCCGCTGCCCCGACAGGTCGTACCCGCACACGCCGTGGCGCTCCCACGCGCCGGCAACCACGAGAGGACGTTCACCGGACACCAGCGCCCCCCGCCAACCGCCGCCGGAGCCCCAGACCGTCTCGAGCGTGGCGCAGCGCGCACCACGCGCCAGCGACCACACGTCCACGACCCCCTTGAGCTGAGCCGTGACCAGCAGATCGTCTTCCCACGGTGGTGCGGCGACATCACGGAGGTCGATCACCAGCGCCCACCCTCCCCCGTGGAGTTCATGCCGAGCACTGTGCCCGACGGATCCGACACCAACCGCTCAGGCGAGGCTCGACGACCTCGCGACTCCTGCGTGGCGGACGCGACCCCCGCGGCGACGACTTCACGGTCTGTCGCGGGCGTGCGAGTTCATCGTCGCGCGTCGTCAGTCGCTGATCTCGACAGCTACCTCCACGCCCGCAGCGCTCACCACCGCCGGACCCGGTACGGCCCCTGGAGGCAGGTCCACCTCCCACGCGATGGAGTAGCCCTCACCGCGACCGGCTGCGTCGGCAGTGCCCAGCATCCACGACGAGAAGCCCTGCTCCAGCACCAGGTCCACCCCGCGCAGGGGCCTCTCCGAGCTGGCCGGCGGACCGGCGCACCCCGCGCCCCCCGCACTGGTGTCGTCGCAACCGTCGCGGAACCACTGTCCGGCGACCTGCAGATGCCCGCCCCGCTCCACCGTCACCGGGGCCGAACCCTCCCCACCGCCCACCGATGCTGCCTCCGGGTCGGTGCCGATCACCAGCTGCGGGCCCACGCAACTGGCTGCTGCCGACGCCGCCGGCAGCATGCCCAGCGCGGCGCAGACGAAGGCCAGCACTCCGGTGGCCGCGAAGACTCGACGAGCTCCCACGCCTCGTGGACGCACGCGGCAGTCACGGCGTTCCCCCACCCAGGGAGTGCCCGCTCGAACATGCGGTCATGTCGCCGTCCGCCCCGTACCTGGTGGCTGGTGATGCGGACGGGCACGATGACCGGGTGAGCATGGAGGGCCTGCAGACGGCAGCCGACCCCGCTGTCGGTGACTGGATCGCCCCCCGCCTGCGCGGCGGCTTCGGCGCGGTGTGCCGCACGGTCCCGCGCGGTTACCCCGCCTACGCCCGCGTGCTGCACCCGGTGGAGCCCGAACCTGCGGTCGAGCCGACCACGTGGGCCGGGGTCTGCGCCCGCACCGGTCGCATCCCGCACGCCCTGATGCAGTGGGAGGCCATCACCACTCCCGCCCCGCCACCGCGCTCCGGTGGGGAGGTTCCCCTCTCGCGCGAAGGTCGCTGGGCCGAGGTCCAGGTCCGCCGCGGCACCCTCAGCCCGCAGGCGCTGAGCCCGTTGCTGGACGTCTTGGCCCCCTTCACCGGCGACCGGTGCCACCACGCGCTGTGGGAGGGGTGGGGGTGGCTGAGCGGCGGCAGCGTCTTCCTCACCTCCTCCCCCGCCGCCGGCCCTGAACTGCCGGTGCCGAGCCATGCGGCCACACCCGATGTGCTCGAGCAGGCCCTGGACGCCTCCCGGTTGTCGCTGCCGGGAAGGGAGTACCTGCTGTTCACCGGTTCCCTGCACGCCGCCCTCGGCATGGGGCACCAGGTCACCGACGACTGGTTCGACCCGCAGTCACCCAACCTGTCGTGGCCGGCGAACCGCTCCTGGTGCCTGGCCACCGAGATCGACTTCGACTCCACCCTCGTCGCCGGCCCGGTCGACCTGGTCGACGCCGTCCTGGCCGCGCCGGCGCTCGAGGCGTGGCCCGTGCACGAGGACGACGACCTGTCCGCCTTCGCTGATCACCTCAACACCTGACCTCGGGGGCAGCCACGCACGCGCAGACTGACCCTGTGGACGAACAGCAGCTGCAACCGGCCCCGCCCAGCGCGACCGCGCCCACCGCTGCCTGGCTGTCCAAGCTCGAGGCGCCCGGCCCCGGCGCCCCGCGCGGCTTCTCCGCCGCCGCCCGCCTGCTGCACCCCGCCACCGACGCCGACCTCGACCCCGTCGGCTGGGCCGACGTCGCCGCCGTCACCGGCCACTCGCTGAACCCCGACAGCACCTTCGACGACATCGCCGGCACCGTGCACACCCGCCGCACCACCCGCAACGACTGGCCCGGCGGCCCACCCGATCTCGGCGAACTGGGCGACACCGGGTGGGACGCCCTGCTGAGCCACCTCGCCCGGTACTCCGGGTCCAGCACCCGCTGCCTCATCGCCGTCGACGACTCCTTGACCTGGGTGACCGGCGGGCCCGGCGTGCAGTTCTCCGGCGACCCCCACCACGTCGAGCCACCCCAGGACCCGGCGTTCTCCTCCTGGCTGCTGAACTCCACGCCCCGTCTGCGGGTCTCCTCGCGCAGCTACCTGCTGCTGACCGCCCCGCTGGACGCGCTGCGAACCGTCGGGCGGACATGGCGGTACCAGGACCAGCGCTGGTTCGAGCGGCACAGCCCCAGCCTGCTCTGGCCCCTCGACCGGTCCTGGCTGGTCCTCACCGACCTCGACCAGGACTACACCTACATCGCCGGCCCACGCGTGCTCCTGGACGCCGTCCTCGCCGATCCCCGGCTCGAAGCCCAGCCGCAGGACACGACGCCGCCGTTCTGACGTCTCCGCGTCGCCCGTCGCGAGCAGCGCGCTCGGGCCGCGGTGCTGAACGCACGGCCGCGCCGCGATCCGCGCGGCCGCGGCCTGGCGGTCGTGGCGAAGATCGCGCCGTCGGCTCGGACACTCGAACTCGGTCTTCGACTCCGGTGGTGAGCCACGAGTGCCACGATGTCCCCAGCTCATCGCCCACCGCGTACCGCGGTCGCGTGGTCCCCACCCTGAGGAGCCTTCTCCCATGGACAGGCACGGACGCGCTCAGCGGTGGGCCGGCACCCGTCGAACCGCTCTGGCGGGCACGCTGCTGGGTACCGTCGGCGGGGCCGTCACCGGCGCCCTGGCACTGGTCGGCGATCCCGAGCTGAGCACCGGATCCGAGCTGGCTCTCGGCGTGTTCTACGGGGCTCCCTTCGGTGCGCTGTTCGGTGCAGCCTCCGGCCTCGTCAGCGGCACGGTCGGTGGATGCCTGGCCGTCCACCTGGTGCGTGAGCACGTCGTCCTGGCCCGAGCCGTGCTGGCGGTGTGCTGTGGCGCGCTCATCGCCGCCGCCTCCGCGTGGAGCCTGCCGCCAGGCCCGGTCCACCTGGTGGGCACCGTGCTCGCCACGGCAGCCGCGGTGGCAGCGGCCTGGCTCAGCGCTTCCTGGTGCTTCCGGCCCTTGCGCACCGACGACGGGCCCACCGGCTGAGACGCGTTGCACCGCAGTCCCCCTACCGCAGCTGGGTCACACGTCCGAGAAGCCGTCCCTGGCGTTCTCCAGCGGTGAGGTGCAACCGCGTCGCGGGCCGATCCCCGGTCCGCCGACCCACCGCCCAGGCGGCGCGTAACCCCGGTCGGTCGCGCTCGAAGGGGTTCCTCGACGGCTCCTCCCCGCCTCCACCAGCCGGGCGAGTGTCGCAGCCGTCGTGCTCGACGCTGCGGAGTCAGGCGCCTCCGGCGCCCTCGTTCCGCTCGGAACCTGAGCCGGTGATCCTCCACCGCGAGACGGTGGTGGACACGCAGATCAGCGGCCCCCTCGCCCTCCCGGTCGTGCCGCGATCCGCGTGGTCCTGGGAACCCGCGCGGTCGTGCGTGACGAACGACCGTGGATCGCGCGCCGCCACCGCGCCCGGCGTCCACCTCGACGTCAGCTCGCGCCGACAGACTGGGCGTGTGAGCACCCTCCGCATCGCCGTCACCCAGCCCGACGCCAGCCCGGACCCCCACCGCAACGGAGAGGTCACCCGCCGGCTGATGCGGACCGCGGCGGCGCAGGGAGCGCGGCTGGTGCTGTTCCCCGAAGGCCACCTCTCCGGGTACGCCAAGGAGCAGGTCCACGACTTCGCGGACACGGACTGGCCGACGGTGCGGGCGGAGACGCAGGCCGTGGCCGATCTCGCGGCCGAGCTCGGAGTGTGGGTGGTCCTGGGTTCCGCCCACCCGCTGACGCCTCCGCACCGACCGCACAACAGCGTGTACGTCATCTCCGACACCGGGCAGGTGGTGGACCGCTACGACAAGCGCTTCTGCTCGGCCACTGAGACCCTGCACTTCTACACCCCCGGGACCGAGCCGACGGTGTTCGAGGTCGACGGGTACCGCTTCGGCATCGCCGTGTGCGTGGAGATCAACTTCCTCGAGGTGTTCAGTGAGTACGCCGCCCTCGGGGTGGACTGCCTGCTCCTGCCCACCTACCCCGTCGACGCGATCTTCCGGACGAAGGCGCAAGCCCTGGCCGCCATCAACAACTACTGGGTCGCCGTCTGCTCCGTCGCCCAGACCCACCACCTCGTGCCCTCGGAACTCTTCGGCCCCGACGGGACGTCTCTGGCGGCGGCGTCCGCTGGTGAGGAGATCGTCCTCGCCGACCTGGACCGCACGGACCCGGAGTTCCACATCGCGCTGGACCTGGCACGTCCCTGGCGCTCCAGCGCCCTCGACGGCAGCTTCTACCGAGGGCACCACGTGCGGGACCCTCGCAGCAGCGACAGGACCGCGCTCTGACTCGGTTCGCTCCCCGACCGCGCCAGGTGCTCGCGGGATCGGTCGACGCTTCCCGTGCCGGTGAGCTCGTGAGAACGTTCCCGCCGTGGACCTCCCCACCGGTGCGACCGATGACGAGCCCGCGCGCGCCTTGACCGGCGCACCGGCCACGCTGTCCGACACCGAGAGGGCCGTCCTGGGCGACCTCTCGACGGCACAGGTCCTCTCCCTGTTCGACGGCTTCACCCGCGACCACCTCGCTCGATCCATCGACCACGTGACGTTCCGGGCCGGTCGCATCGACGTCGTCTGGGGCGTCCGGCTCACCGACGGCCGGGACGTGGTGATCAAGGCGCACCGTCGCCCGGTCGACGTGCCCGCCGTCGTCGCAGCGACGAGAGCGAAGGACCTGCTGGTCGCGGCCGGGTTCCCCTGCCCTCAGCCGCTGGCCGGGCCCCTCGAGGTGGCCGGGCACGTCCTGGTGGCCGAGACGCGGCTGAGCACCGGCCAGGCGCCGGACGGGCGTGACCCGGTGGTGCGCCGACTGCTGGCCCGAGGACTAGCCCGGCACGTCGACCTCCTGCGTCAGGCGACCTCCGAGGACCCCGACAGCGCCTTGGTCGAAGGAGCCGGCACCGGCCCGTCGTGGTGCCGCTACCAGCACGGTCCCTGGCCGGTCCCGCACGATCCGATCGTGGACTTCACCGCCTGCCCGCCGGGCTGCGAGTGGCTGGACGACTTCGCGCGGCGGGCGAGTGAGCAGGTCCTCGCCCACCGCAGCCACGACGTCGTGGTCGGGCATGCCGACTGGTACGCCGGCAACGTGGCCGTCGCCGACGGGCAGCTGGTGGGCACCTTCGACTGGGAGCTCGTCGCGGACGCCGAGGCTGTCGTGGCCGCCTTCAGCGCCGCCGGGTTCGCCTCCAGCTCCAGCAGCGGTGGCGGGTTGTCCACCCCGGAGGAGACGGCGGTGTTCCTGCAGGACTACGAACAGGCTCGCGGCGTCCCCTTCGACGAGGCGGAGCGGAGGGCCGCAGGTGCGGCGGCGGGGTGGATCGTGGCGTTCAACGCCCGGTGGGAGACCGCCATGCGTCCCGGCCTCGAGGACGGGGCGACCACGGCCCTGCTGCGGGCCCGCGGGGAGGACTACCTGTCCCTGACCTGGTGAGGACGCGCGGTCGTGCCGCTGGTCGCGCGACCGCTGACGCCCGGTCATGCCGATGTGCGAGCGCAAGCTGAGCAAGAGGATCACCCGCATCCGCGCCATCCGTGCGGTCAGGATCCGAGGGCCCTGCTGCGGCACCGGCTCACCGAGACACCTCGGACGCACGGCGTCGAGCAGGACGCGGCCTGCGCCCGGGCCGAGACCACCCGCGGCTCATCGAGGGTGACCCCAGGGACGAGCAGGTCCGCCGCAGCAAGCTCGACGGCTCTCACCTGCGGCGCGAGCACACCGTGACCTGGTCCACGACCCCACGCTCTGAGAACGAGCTGGTCGCCTACCTTTTTCTGCTGTCCAGCGTCGCGAGCACCTGGGATGTGGGGAACGCCGACCGCTGGGCCGACTTCCACACGCCCACCGGCTAGATGTACCTGGCCATCACGTTGGTGACAGGCGGCTGACCGGCGGGAGGCCACCGAGTGCGCTGTGACGGCGTTGAGTGTTGTAGTGCTCGATCCACGGGGCAAGGGCTGCGGCCCGTTCGGCGTTGCTGGTGAAGACCTGCCGGTAGGCCCACTCGGTGGCCAGGGTCCGGTTCAACCGCTCCACCTTGCCGTTCTGCCAGGGGCAGTGCGGGCGGATGAACTTCTGCCGGGCACCCAGTGC